>CAWHKI010000302.1:0-7380 GCA_963829765.1 uncultured Isosphaeraceae bacterium
AGGAGCTCCGTCTCCCCATCGCGGATCAAATTCAAGGCCTCAGGCTGGAATTCTCATCCGAGGTTGCGCGGCGGAGATCGGCGCAAGCTTTTGAGAGTGCGGCCCTGCGCTGGGAAAGTTCAAATAATCAAGCGCATCGCGTCTTTGTCAGTTGTTGATGATCTCGGTGTGCGTTCCTTGTGCCACGACACTTCCATTGGGCCCGACGATGTACAGCGTAACGGTATAGGTACCGGCCGATTGATAAATGTGGCCGGTTCCTAAGGGCTTCACGAAGCCGACGTCGAATGAGTTGCCGGTGGGGAGGATGTTGCCCGGGAACTCGTCGGTGATGTATGCCGGGCTTGGGGGCGTGCCGTCGCCCCAATTAATGTAGGAATTAGAGAAGTCGCTGGGGGTCATTCCGGGCCCGGCCATGAGGATTGCCATCGCCGGCGGGTCGGGATCCTTGAAGTCGATCGGCTGGCCGGCTAGAACCGCGTTCGGCAAGCCGAGCATTTGAAGTGCGACGGTGTTGGCCGTCCCATTCAACACCACCGATTGCCCACCCACGTCATTGACGGTGATTGTGATGGGAAATGGGCCACCCTGATAGGCATGCGTGCAGGTCACGGCAACCTCCGTTTGGCCGTTCACTTGGCCCCTGACCACGAAGTTGGAGTTGGTCAGCGGGCTAGGAGTGCTGCCATCACCCCAATTGACCGTCCCGGTGTATTCGCTGGCCTGGGCAAGCGTACTCGCGTCAAGGAAATACATCGTGACGATGAGCGGCACGCCGGAGTTGCCGGTGAATGACGTAGAGGCCCCTGGCGGCGAGTACGGTGTGAGCGGTGCGTCGGCGACGCTAACCGGAACTTCGTAGGCCTTGTTGAAGGTGATCGTCTTGTGGCCCTCGACGAATGATCCGCTGATAGCAACGCTGACGGACGCGGCGGGCGCTGGGGGTGTCGACTCGGGAAACTTGTAAACGCCGCTCGCGCTTGCGATGAAATCACCGGTGACACCAGTACTCGCGAACGGGACCGTTTCCGATGTGCCGTCTGGATAGGTTATCGTGGCGACCGCCTGCACATTGGAAACAGCGGAACCATGCGCGGAGCTCACGTCCACGTAAGCGCTGAGCGAGGTATAAGGCTGGCCTTCAACGGCACCTTCCGTATCAGCGAAGTTGTCTATGTCGACGAGGATCGGCGCGCCGTTAACATTGACCGTGGTCGTGGCCGAGTCGGACTGACCTGTCGCCTTGTCCGATACGGTGATCGTCGCGGTCTGGTCACTCACGCCGTTCTTGTAATCGTGTGTGCCCGTCACAGTGAACTCGCCTTTGACCTTTTTGTTAGCCTTGATTGTTCCTGACGATGACGAGCCATCGCCCCACTCGATCGTGGCGCGGAAGTGGGAGGCCGGCTCGCTTGTGTTCGAGCTGGTAAAGCTGGCGACTGTGGCCGTGAACGATTTCTGGAACTTCTCGTTGAGCCTTGTGCCCGTCACGATCAGACCCGACCCATCCATCAGGCAGCGCGGTTCTAGCATTTCGGCGGCTGGCCGCCGCGCCAGTCCGCGAGCGCGGCCCTCCGGGGTTGATCTTCGCCCGCCGATTCCCAGTCCCCTCCGCGCCGACCACATTTCAATCGAACCCATGATACCTCTCCCCCGAGTCTGGTTGCCGAACATGGATGAAAACGGGCTCGAATCGCCAAACCGCTGGATTGTTTTGAACTTAATAACCCCGCACCACAGAGACCGCGCCGTCAGATCGAAAACGGACAGAATTTCTTGGAGAACCGCACGGATAATCGGCGCAACCATCACAGACCCCCGGGTTTGTGTGCTAAACCAAGACCGCGAGGGGGGTGTTGCCTTCAAGCAACACGCTAGCGCCCTTGCGAGCGGGGCGGTTTTGGATTAAGTTCCTGCACTCGATTCATTATCTGGGAAGGGAGTTCCAATCCATGGCAACAGGGATGAAGCTGTCCTGTGACAACAGCCAACCGGTCGAGCCCCAGCGTGGTGCCATTGTCGCGGCCGTTGGCGCTGCAGTCTTGTTTGTCTTCGCGACACGCTGGCCCGTGGCGCGCCTATTGCCATGCGAGTCTGACGAGTATGGCTTCCTGGCTCAGATGAGCTTGCATTGGTTTCCGATGCACCACACGCTCTTTATGGCACTCGCCCGTGTCCTCGCACACTTCACCGACACCCCTTACCGCGGCCTGATTCTCCTCGACATGCTTACAAGTGCGGGAGCACTCGTGAGTGTGTGGTGGTTGCTGCGTGCGATCGTGCGCCCGGCGACGGCCGCGGCGACGGCGCTCATGCTGGGTGTTGCGCCCGTTTTCTGGGGCTACGGCGCGATGGCGGGCAATTACACGGCCATCGTGCTGGTCGGCTCATTCTTGTTGGGGATTGCCTATCGTGGCGCCTCGAATCCGAGGTCCTGGCAGCCATTCGCAGCGGCGATCGCGCTTGCGATCGGTACCGGCTATCGCCCGGATATTGGCACGCTCTGGCTGCCAGTCTTCGCCGTGGTCCTCTGGCAGCACCGCTGGAGAAACGCGATTGCGGCCGCCGTTGTCTTCGTCATTGTGAACCTGGCTTGGCTGCTGCCCATGCTTTACGATGCCGGAGGTTGGGCCCATTACCGGCAAGCAAGGCACTGAATTTGCCCATCAAGCGGGTTATTTGAACTCAGTTTGGAGCCTCGGGCTGGTCGACGCTCCCGCGCGGTACGCCGTTAAGCTCGGGATGGCCTTGGCGTGGACGCTCGGGCCGGCCCTGGTTTTCGTCCCGCGGGGAATGTGGCGTTTGGACCGCACGATCGCCCATCCGTGGCTCCTGGCATTTCTGCTGGCGATTTCGGTCGTGCCTGCGCTTGCGTCGCATCTGTTGGTCCATTTTGGCGTTCCGGGGTACTGCTTTCATTACGTACCGGCTCTCTTGGTCCTCGTGGCCCTCGGAGCCGGCCGGAGCAGCCCCGCCGCCCGATCCGACCGGCGGCTCGTCGGTGATGTTATCGATAGGTTTCTGGTGCGAGTCCGCCCCGAGAAGACTGGTCGGGGTTGCGACCGTGCTGGCGGCGACGTTCTGGTGCTACCCGACCGACTATGCGCAGCCCGGCCTTCGTGGCAGCTTCGACCTTGCATTTTGCCGGTTTACGCGGATCGGTCTCAAGACGCCGATGCCAAATCGGTCGCCGGCGTATTGGCGGACGGCCAACTCACGGCCTCTCGCCGGCACCGCCGCCCCTCGGCCAGCGGAGCCGTGGGCCGACGAGGGTTGAGGCCATTATTGCAACAAGAGCGGCGAGTGGCACGCCAGAAAACAAGAAGGGCAAAAAGACCGTCAGCACGCCAGTCGGAACGTCCTCTCCATCCTGCCCAAGCCTAAGGGGATCTCGCCCTGCGAGACGTTTAGAATGAAGGCCCGATTCAAGTCCCCCTCGACCTCTGGCGACCGGCGCCGAACTACGATACGATGTATGGTTTCGATCTGTCTCCCCTGGGTTGTACAAACTGAGTAACGACGGCCGGACATTCCGAGAGAGGTACTCTGCCATGACGAGCGAACAGATCAGTCGCCGCAATTTCGTTGAGGCCGTGGGAATGACGGCCGGTGCGAGTGCCCTGCTCAACGTTGCGGTGGCTTCCTCGACAACGTCGGCGAACGAGAAAATCCGGCTCGGCTTGATCGGGGCTGGGAGCCGCGGGAATCAGCTTCTCGACTCCTTCCTCAAACAACCGGACATCGACGTGATCGCCATTGCCGATGTCGACGACCACCACGCCGCGGACACCGCCGAGCGTATCAAGAAGAGAAAAAGCAACACCCCGCATACCGCCCGCGATTATCGCATGATGCTCGATCGCAAAGACCTGGATGCCGTCATCATCGCCACGCCCGACCACTGGCACGCCTTGCCGTCGATTCACGCGGTGCTGGCCGGCAAAGACGTATACGTTGAGAAACCGGTGGCGCACAGCGTCGCCGAGGGCCAGGCCATGATGAAGGCGGCCCGCAAGACGAAGAAGATCATGGCGGTGGGCACCCAGCAACGTTCGTCGGCACATTTTCAGAAGGCCGTCGAGATCGTGCGCTCGGGAAAACTCGGCAAGATTTTCTGGGTGCAGACGTGGAACTTCGAGAACATCAGCCCGGTTGGCATGGGGAAGTATCCCGACAGCGAGGCCCCTTGTTCCGTCGATTATGAGCGCTGGCTCGGGCCCGCCCCCCTCCGTCCGTTCAACCCCAACCGATTCCATCTCCTGTTCCGCTGGTTCTTCGACTACGCCGGCGGCATGATGAGCGACTGGGGCGTGCACTTAAACGATATCGTGCTCTGGGCCTTGAATGCGCACGGGCCAAAATCGGTTTACGCCTCCGGTGGCATCTTCACCACCGACGACAATCGCGACACGCCCGACACAATGCAAGTCGTTTATGAATTTCCCGGTTGCACCTTGACCTACTCGATGCGTAAGGGGAACGGCCTGAAATTCAATGGGCACGGCTACGGCATCCTCTTCTGCGGCACCGACGGCAGTCTGCTCCTCGACCGCGGCGGCTACGAGGTTCTTCCCGACAAGGTCGTGCTTCCCTACGGCATCAAACAAGTGCATGGCGCTCGCCGAACCTGCGCGATCAACCTCAAACGCGAGGCCGTGACGACGGGAAGTGACGGCCAAGACGCTCACGTGCGTAATTTCCTCGACTGCGTGAAGTCGCGAGCCTTGCCCACTTGCGATATTGCCATCGCCCAGCCGTCGACCAACACATGCCATTTGGGCAACATTTCGTACAGGCTAGGCCGCAAGCTCGAATGGGACGCCGAGACCGAGACGTTCAAAAACGATTGCGAGGCCAATGCGTTGCTCACGCGTCAGCCGCGTAAAGGATACGAACTGCCGCAGGTCTGAGCCCTCTAACGACGCCGAACGACACGGGCCGGGTCTGAGATCGACAGCGCACCGGCCCCTGCTCGTTGCCTAGGTACGAACTCCAGGATCTCATGAGAAAAACCACTGGCCATATCCTCCGTATCAGTGGCCTGGTGATCGAGATGCTCGGAATATGGGGCGTCTTTCGTGCGAACGGGCATAAGGATCAGGCTCACATCCCGCTTCCCGGCGGAACCGCCGTCCCGTTGGCCTTCGTGGTCGTTGGGCTTGGCTTCGTGCTCTGGCTAACCGGGATGCTACTCGTCCACGCGGGGCGTCCAAGACGAAAACCCGTCGCCCGAAACCAGCGCGAGCTTTCACCCTGATTCCTCCTCCAGGATTGGCAAGGCGTATCCCCTCGCGAACGGCACCCTCGCCAAACTTCAAAAGACATCACTGTACGAGGCACTGCGCCGCCGTTTGGGACTTTCCACTTCGATCTCCATTTCGAAGTGGCCCCGCTTGGGCAATCCAATTGCCATATTAAACCAGGAGAGCCAATATCAAAGCTAAAGGCTGATGCTTTTTTGCCACATCCAACTGTGTAGAGCGTTGAAACACGACGAATCATTGAAAGAACGATATCTGAGCCTAGAATTAAAATAAGGTCGCTATTCGTTCAGTTCAGTGCGAGTTCTGGCCGGCGGCTGATACCCCCGTGAGCCTGATGTGTGGGTCCATGCGAGAAATTTGAAAAGACGCCAAAGGTGCTTTTGGCGTCCGGCTCTTGGCTGTTGGTGTTCGGCCTTTTGACACAAGGAATTGCCGAAGCGGGGACGGTTCATATCCGCTGGCCAGCCGATGCGCCAAAGCGGTTAGCGGAAGCGGACGTCCGGCTTTACGAAGAGCTCGTGGCTACTCGCGACGCCGACCCCGTGAAATTTGATCACGATCACCCGTTCTACGGGCGGTTCCTGGCGAATCCGACAATCGCGGAGGCGCTAGTCCGGCGGTGGGAGGGACACGAGCAGCGTTTTGAGTACTGGCACCCCTATCTCTGCGCATCCTTGACGGGATCTCGGAGCTCCCTCATCAGATCCCGCCGCCACCAATTGTTGGTTATCTCCCGTCGTCAGGATCGAGCCGTAGTGGCGAACATTCATCGCCACCGTCATCAGGATCAGGATCGAATGGATCGAGCGGTAGCGGCGAGAAGCCATCGTCGACGCCGGAGCCATCTGCTTGGCTCATGATGGTCATTGGCTTGGCTTTCGTCGGGGTCGCCATCACTCGCCCCGTTCTCGGCCGTTGAACCTGTCGCGCTTCTCGCTTATTCGTTCCAGTGCATCATCGTGTCGGCGTTGATGGAATCAGCAATCGCCGTCATTTTGTTGTAGATCCCAGCCCCGGTGTAATACTGACCCATACCGCGGGGAGAAAGGGGTCAGAGAAAGGAGAAAGGGAGAAAGGAGTCAGGAACCGTTATTGAGAAAGGGGTCAGGAACCGTTATTGACATTCGGGAGAAAGGGGTCAGGAACCGTTATTGACATTCGGAGCATGATCCGTTATTCTCATTACATGCCAAGACCGCGACGAGAAAGGGGTCAGGGCAGGGCTGTTGACAGTTTCATTCTAGGCGGGTAGGAAAAGATTGTGGCGGAATGGAGGCCCTGTTTTACAAGGAGTTACTGCAAGGAGGCATCGCATGGACGCGCACGTTGCCGCAAGTCTTCTTTCCTTTCTTGCCGATGTTCCCGATCCTCGCAGTCGGCACGGTCGGCGACATTCCCTGTCAGCCATTCTCGCATTGGTGTGTTGCCTGTCATGTGCGGGGCAAAGAGTTACGCGGCTATCGCGCAATGGGGGCAGGACCACGATATCGCGTTGATGCACCAGCTTGGCTTCAGCGCAAACCTCCGAAGTTAGGCGGCATCCGCAAGGTTCTGATGGCTTTGAACTTGAAAGCCTTTGAGCAGGCACTCACCCGATGGGCTGAAACGCTATTGGGTCGACCAATCGTGGATGAGCTCTCGCCGCCTCAGGCTCTCGCCCTCGACGGCAAGGCGGTTCGTGGCAGCTTTGATGGCCTCGAAAAGGCTGCGCATCTGCTCTCTTTGTTGGCCCATGAATCGGGGCTGACGCTGGCCCAGACAGCCGTTCCTAACGGCGGCGAGAACAAGACCAACGAGCATAAGACAGCCCTGCGGTTGCTCGAACGAATGGTTCTCAAGGGGCGATTGATCACCGGCGACGCCATGTTCTGCCAACGCGATCTTTCCCAGCAGGTCATTGATGCGGAGGGTCACTACTTTTGGTTCGTGAAAGGAACCAACCGACGCTTCTCCAGGACATCAAGGCAGCATTCGCCCCTTCAGTGGAAGGGGCTTTTTTCCCCCTCGGCAGCAAAAAATCGGGGAAAGCGAGCAGGACACAACAACGACCCTCGACAAGGGGCACGGCCGTGTTGAATGTTGCGCAGCAAGACCAACCGAACCAAGTAGAGGACAC
>CAWHKI010000303.1:0-18311 GCA_963829765.1 uncultured Isosphaeraceae bacterium
ACGGTCTTAAATAATCGTGACTGACCCGAAGCATATCGTCCCCCGCGAAGAAAAGCGGCGATCAAGGTACAATCGTAACTTGTTTTTCGAAGGACGGTTTACATCGATTGATCGCGCATCGGAGGGAGGGGTTTCAATCGAACTGGATAAGAACCCGCCACGAGCGAGAGAGCGACGCCACCGTGGCCATTTTCGTGTTTTCGTACTTTCGTGCTTTCGTGATCGATTCGATCTCATCCCACCACAATTCGTTTCACGACAAGCGTCGAGGCGTTGAAGTTGAGGAGCAAGCCGACTCGGAGGCCCGTTGCACGGCGGTGGCCGCCTCGATGATCTTCGCGGAAAGCGGCTCGAAGTCATGGCCCATGGGAGTTCCTCCAAATCGATCACGAAAGCACGAAAGTACGAAAACACGAAGAAATCTAGAACCGGAACTCCACCTTGTCTTGGCTGTCACACGTCAGCGGAAAACGCCGCTTTTTGGGAATGGACACCCTTCTGTGAGGAAACGCCTCATCATGGGCGCACGTGAAGTCCGCAAGGCAAAGTATCGCCGATGCCAGCGATGCGGAGAGAAAAAGCCGCCCGAATGGATGCACGACCAGAAAACGTGCCAGTATATGTGCCGAGCGGTATTCTCAACCTCGACAAAGAATGATGATGCGGATCGGCTCTATGGTCAGTGCGGTGACGGCTTGAAAACTTCTCGAGGTTCGGTCAAAGATCGAGAATGGCCCATACCGGAGGGGGACAACCATGTCCAAGAAGAGGATTTCACGAAACGCCCCGTGCCCATGCGGCAGCGGGAAGAAGTACAAGCATTGCTGCTACGAAAAGGGATTCGAGTGGGTTGAGGACGAGGATGGAGCGATCGGCAAGTCCATTCCCATGACCGAGGAACTTACCGAGGTCTTTCAGGAGCTTCGGCAAGCCTTCATCGAAAAGCATGGCCGGGAGCCCGAGCCAGATGAATTGCTCTTCACGGACCTGCCTCACCTGGAGCATCTGGAGGCCATGTTGGTTGGAGACATGAAGTCAGCGGGCATGGACCCAGCCTTCATCTATGCTTTCGAGAAGACCGGCTTGCTCGTCTCGGAACAGAACCAGCACTTGATCCCCGAGAAAGACCTGGAGGAATGGAGATCGGCCTTCGAGGAATACCGAAGCAAGCACTCAAAGAAGCTGGAGCCCCTGAAATACCCTTTGGGCACCATGGCTTTTTACGGTCCCGACGACAAGACCACGACCAAGATCGCCGCCGGTGTCTTCCCGGCAGAGAATTCCGAGGCGATCATCGAGCGGTGGGTTGCTACCGACGTGACGACCAGCCCAAAGATCCAGCGAGAGATCCAGGAATTCTTCAAACAGCATGGCGTCAACTCGGTCGCAATGAGCGATGGAAACATGGGGTGTCCGCACGAGGAGGGCGAGGATTTTCCCGAAGGCGAAGACTGTCCGTTTTGCCCCTTTTGGAAGGGTAAACAGGGAAGCAATCAGTGGTTCTGAGGTCAAACGCCGTGTGGGTTCCGTCAAGGTCGTAGGCGAGGAGATGCATCAATGGACCCAAAGAAGCTGCTCGGCAACGTGCCATGGATCACGAAGGAAGGCTACTTCGACCCGGCTCAATTCCCCATCGACAATGTTCTCAAACAGGCGCTTTCCGATGACGACCAGGAATTCAGGACGGGCCTGAGCATGCTGCAATCCATGTGCGTTCATGGACGGCCGGAAGCTGGCGTCTTCCTCATGGGCATCCTTGTAAACTGCGAAGATCATTGGGAGAAGCGCATCAGGATCGTTGAGGCAATGACGAGCATCCATACCAAGCTTTGCGCCGACCTCCTCTTCGGCGAATTGAAGCGGGTCAAGAGTTCCAATACCACTCGTCGCTATCTGGGGGCGGTCATCAACGTCTTGTCATTCATGCCCTCAGAACTGATCGAGGACGGCTTTGAAACACTTGCCGAGGACAGGTCGTTCAGTACTAAGAGGCGGGAGAAGTTCCGGGCGGTTTGTGATAAACGGCTCTTTGACGATGATTGGTGACTTCGGGTCGTACAAGGATTTCATGATCCATTCACCGACACTCTCCTGGGCGGCTGGTCGGGAACGATCAAGGATATCGAGCAATTTGAAGACGAGATCACTTACGAGAGCAAATGGGGCAAGCGAACTCTCGGTGGCATGCACCCAGTCTACCGGAAGAAATGCGAACGGTTTGGTCTCGAAAACGGAGACCATCTGGCTCGATGAGGAATACGTTGTGTCGGATGACGGAACGCCGATGTGACTTGTTCGTCGCCATGTTGTGCCGACCTTTATTGCTCGACACTCGTGGTATGGGGGGCAGGGTGCATTTGCCGAAAGAAAGGGACCAGAACATGGCCAAGAAAAACAAGCCATCGATTCAAGACGAGCGAAACAGGATGGGGAGCGGAGGAACAACGTCTCAACCGACACTCTCCCTGACGAGAGAACTCCTGGAGTTGAAGCTCTCCGAGGAACAGTGCCGCACGATCCTCAAGTATGCCGAGTTACCCACTCATCTGTCCCAACGATTGTCAGCCAATCGCTCGGTGGCAACAAGGCCCCAGTTCACACTCGATGAGCTGGATGAACTTCTCGATCATGTCGAAATGTCAGTGTATCGTGCGAAGGGGAACGAAAAGCAAAAAGTCTTGCGCATCGTCGAGAAGGTCTCCGAATTACTTGGCAGCACGATAGACCCCGACGAGCTGTCCGAAGAGCGCCATTCTAAGGAGACGAATACCGTCTTCCAGATTAAGGTGACGTTGATGAGTATTTTCCCTTTGATTTGGAGACGAATTCAAACGCAAGACTGCACCCTAGCCGATCTTCATCGTCTTCTCCAGATCGCGATGGGTTGGGAGTTCGAGCACCTCTATCGCTTTAACATCGGCGGCGTAGAATTCATGGACTTTGATATGGCGACGGACAATGACGCTCAGGATGCCTGCGATACCTACTTGAGCGACGTTCTCCCGGCGCGGAACCGCCGACCTCGGTTCCACTACTTGTACGACTTTGGGGATCAATGGATGCATCAACTGGTCGTGGAGGAACGATTCCAGCCCGAACAGGGAATTAAGTATCCCATCTGCGTGGCGGGCCAGAGAGCGTGTCCGCCGGAAGACTGTGGTGGTCCGTGGGGATACCCTGACTTCGTGGAAACAATCAGTAACGCTGATCATCGAAGACATGACGAGACGCTGGAATGGGTCGGAGGCGAATTCGATCCGGAGAGATTTGACCTGGAGTCGGTGAACAAGGAGCTTCGGCGTATGTGGAAAAGAAAGTCCTGATCTTGTCCTCACTCACCGGCGATCCGCCAAATAAACGAAAGCCCAGGGAATGCAAGGCGTTAAGTTTGAGGCACGAATGGGTCGTGTTGCTGAAAGGGGCGGCTGCGTTGAGGTTCGAGGATCAAATGGTCGAGATGAAACTCGGCGATTTCATCAACATTCCGGCCCACAAGAAGCACCGGGTCGAATGGACCACCCCCGACGAGCCAACGATCTGGCTGGCGGTCCGCTTCAGTTCATCACCCTCGATCAACGAGCCCGAGCGTGGCCCGACATTGCCGGTCAATTTGAAAAGTATGCCAAAAAGAAACAACGACCCGTTAAACGGCTAGAAAGATCGGCGGACGGAGCCGCCTCCTACATGAACTGTAGGAGGGAGCTCCGTCTCCCGATCCCCGTGCTAGCCCTCTGTCGGGCCGTTGAAAAGAAAAGCACCAAGTAGAGCGGGGGTGTGAGTGGGTTGCGGCCGTACGAGCGGACCGAACGTAAACCTTAATTGTGAGGCGCTCCCGCCTGCTCAGGCCGACGCGAAGCGAACGCTATGGATGCGAGCGTGGATCGTCCACGGCCAGTCCTTCGGCCGTCGCGGCGATGTTGAGATCACGATCAGATGAAACAATGGTGACGGGACCGGACTCTGCCGCTTCATGTAACCTCGCCCAGGCAGCGTTTGGCTCATTTCCCCGATTCGTTGAGTTTCACCCGCTTCTTCTCGACGCGCCTGGCGAACCGGTCGACGTCGATCACGCGGCGACGATGGATGCCCTTGGCAATTGTTTCAAACCCGTCGTGGGCCTCGACCTGGAAGGTGATGGCCGGGCCGGCGATGTGAATGACCCGGGCGCGACACTTGACCGTGAAGCCTTCCGGCGCCGGACCCAAGTGTTCGACCTCGATAAAAGTCCCCACGCTTCGTTCATTCGCGTCCAAGAGTGGCGCAATGGCGTCGCGGGCGGCGTATTCGAGGTAGGCCACCAGCCATGGCGTGGCCAGCACCGCCGGCATCCGCTCGTCGGCGAAACTGATGCGATTATCCGGGCCGACGGTCACGGAAAGCTCACCCGTCAGCCCCGTGCGCGGCGATTGTTTCATCGATCTACCCTCGTTCCGAAACGATGGTAAGCACGTTCCTTCCTGTAACTACGAAACGCGAGCCCAAAACGCCAATTCACCGAGATCCATGACCCTGATCGATAAATAATATCTTCATATTATTGCACGTGGAACGCCTTGAACCGGCCTTGCCAGACGTGACCGCTGGAGCGATAACGCACCAGGTAGCGCCGCACGGCGTGGTCATCAGCCAACTGTCACGGATGCAATTCGCGAGCGGTTTGTGGCGTCCACGTCAGTTGGAACAAGAGGAAATCACGCCAGGGCAGCGGTTACGATCTTCTTGGCCTCGGTCACGATGGCGTCTAAATGGCTCTGATCGCGAAAGCTCTCGGCATAGATCTTGTAGATATCTTCGGTGCCCGATGGCCTCGCGGCAAACCAGCCACTTTGCGCCACCACCTTGAGTCCGCCAATCGCCGCGTTGTTACCTGGGGCACGAGTGAGCTTGGCTGTGATCGGCTCGCCGGCCAGGTCGGATGCTTCGACGGCGCCTGGATCGAGCTTTTGTAGCCGCGCCTTCTGTTCCGGCGACGCGGCTGCGTCGATCCTTGTGTAGTAGGGGGTGCCAAACCGCCGTGTCAGCTCTTGGTAATGTTCGCCTGGGTCTTTGCCCGTTCGGGCGAGGATCTCCGCCGCCAGTAGGTCGAGAATGGGCCCGTCCTTATCGGTGGTCCAAACCGTGCCATCCCGTCGCAAAAAACTGGCGCCGGCGCTCTCTTCTCCGCCGAAGCAGAACGACCCATCGAACAATCCGGCGCGAACCACTTGAAACCGACCGGCACTTCGCAGAGCGGCCTACCGAGCGCGGACACGACACGATCGATCAAACTGCTGCTGACCAAGGTCTTGCCGACCTGAACGCGTGTGGGCCATTCCGGACGATGAGTGAGCAGGTAGCCAATGGCAACCGCCAGGTAATGATTGGGGTTCAAGAGCCCTAAGGATTTCGTCACGATCCCGTGCCGGTCGGAGTCAGGGTCGTTGGCAAAGGCGAGATCGAATCGGTCCTTGAGCTTGACCAGGCTGGCCATCGCGTAGGGGCTCGAGCAATCCATGCGAATCTGACCGTCGTGGTCGAGCGTCATGAATCGAAACGTCGGGTCGATCGCCGGGTTGGTAACGGTAATATTGAGACCATAAGTGTCGGCGATCGGCTGCCAGTAGTGGACGGCCGCGCCACCGAGCGGGTCAACGCCCAGCCGCAGGCCCGCCGCGCGAATGGCCTCCATGTCGATGACGTTTGCCAGGTCTTCCACATAAGGTCTGACGAAATCGATTTCGCTCGTTGTGCTGGCGCGGATCGCCCGGGCAAATGGAATGCGTTTGACCTCTTCGTTGCCCCCCCGAAGCAAGGCGTTGGCGCGGTCCTGGATCCACGAAGTGACGTCAGAATCGGCTGGCCCGCCGTTGGGCGGGTTATACTTGAAGCCGCCGTCGGCGGGCGGATTGTGTGAGGGCGTGATCACAATGCCATCGCTTTTATGTTCCATGCGGCCGCGGTTGTAAACGAGGATGGCGTGCGAGATGACTGGAGTCGGCGTCACGCCGTCATCGCGCTGGAGGATCGTCTCGATGCCTTCGGCGGCCAAGACCTCGAGCGCCGTCCGCTGGGCTGGACCAGACAGAGCATGCGTATCCTTGCCGAGAAAAAGAGGACCGTCAATCGAATGAGCGCGGCGGTAATCGCAGATGGCTTTAGCGATTGCCAGGATATGTGCTTCGGTGAAGGTACGATCGAGTGCCGTGCCCCGGTGCCCGCTGGTGCCGAAGGCGACACACTGACGCGGGTCGGCCGGATCGGGACGATTCGCGTAGTAGGCCTGCTCAAGCGCGGGCACGTCAATCAAGACACTCGCGGGGGCCAGTTGACCCGCCAAGGGATGAATCGCCATTGTTGCCTCCTCGCTCGTGCCAGGAATTGGTCGTCCGTCTGGGAATTGTCTCGATCGATAAACAGCCAGATCCAACGCGCAGGGTCGCCCGAATGGTCGGCTCCCGCGTCAAATCCCAGGTCGGCGACATCATCCGGCGGATACGCCACGTATTCGACATGCTATGGCTCCAGCTCGTCGCGGGCGGTGTGACGGACATAGAGGATGTGGACGGCGTCCTCGCGGACGGCGAAGACGATCCGGTGCTTGTGAACGCGCTTGCCGCCCCGGCCATAGAGCAGTTCGTGGATTTCCTCGGGGAACTTGTCGTTTTCTGCGGCCAGCGGGCATCGGGTCGGCTGGCGGCGGAGCGTGCCGATCTTCTGGATCAGGCCGTTATACCAGCGTGCTGCGACGGCAGGGGAAGCGTTTTCGGTCTTCCAGCGAACGGCTGACCGAATCTCCCGCTCAGCCGTAGGCTCGATGACGACGCGGTAGGTCATGCGTCCGGGGGAAGATTGAACTCTCGGCGGATGTCGGCGAACACCTCTTCGGCTGGCCGCCCGCGGCCGGCCCGCATGTCGTCCAGGCCCTGGCGGATGCCTTCCAGCACGCGGGCTTCCTCGGCCTCTTCCTGCCGCTGGAGCAGTCGCACGCCAGCGGCGATCGCCTCATCGGGTGACGTAAAGCGACCGCTTCGCACCTTGGCCTTAACGAATCGCTCGAGGTCTGCGGGCAAATGGGTGTTCATAGAGAACGTCTCCTTGGTTTTCCAGCTTACCACGGCAAAACGGGCGTTGTCTAGCCGCAGGTTCGGGGTCCGCAGGTTCGGGGTCTTGATGATTGGTTTTGCCTATTTGTGCACTATAGGGGATGCTACCGAGGGGAATTACCTACTTGGCGGGAAGGTTGTGAGTGGGTTGCCGCCGTACGAGCGGACCGAACGTAAACCTTAATTGTGAGGCGCTCCCGCCTGCTCAGGCCGACGCGAAGCGAACGCTACGGATGCGAGCGTGGATCGTCCACGGTCAGTCCTTCGGCCGTCGCGGCGATGTTGAGATCACGATCAGATGAAACAATAGTGACGGGTCCAGACCCCGCCGCTTCATGTAACCTCGCCCAGGCAGCGCTTGGGTCATTTCCCCGATTCGTTGAGTTTCACCCGCTTCTTCTCGACGCGCCTGGCGAACCGGTCGACGTCGATCACGCGGCGACGATGGATGCCCTTGGCAATTGTTTCAAACCCGTCGTGGGCCTCGACCTGGAAGGTGATGGCCGGGCCGGCGATGTGAATGACCCGGGCGCGATACTTGATCGTGAAGCCTTCCGGCGCCGGACCCAAGTGTTCGACCTCGATAAAAGTCCCCACACTTCGTTCATTCGCGTCCAGGAGTGGTGCAAGGGCGTCGCGCGCGGCGGCCGGAACGCGCATGGGAGCGCGGATGCTCGCTTCGGCCATCACTTCAAGGAAGGCGTCATCATCGTCGGACCCGTGGAAAACCGTGGCCCGCGCGTTCCCCCGATTGACAACGTGGTAGGTGTAACCTCCTCGGCACGAGCGAGCAGTTCGGGGCACGGTCCGTTCGTCCACAACGAGGTTGCGGATCAGCGTTCGTCATCGCGCGTGGCCTGCTGTACTGACCGTTCAGCGTGTGTTGCTTCCCGATCGAGGTTGCCCGTTTTCTCGGGCCGGGCATCCGTACTTGATATACGGCACTAATGGCAATGTGCTGACTCTCGAACAGTTTCAAAAGAGTTCCGTACCTCTCGTCCAAGATCCACTCACGCACGATATAGTAGTCGTCGATGATGTAATCAGCAGAGGACACATCTTCGGCAACCATGACCCGTTCGCGGCTAGGTTCCGGCAGCATCAGAAGGCAGCAATGGCCGTGGGGAAGCGTGATAAACACCGACAGTCGGCCCTCGGGTCGGACCTTGAGGATATACTCCAGCGCCTGCTTGCGGGAAAGGGCCCAGTAATCCTCGGCGGCGAGGCGGCGCGACGAAGTTGTGCAGACGTTATAGGCATACTTGGAAATTGTGTATCTGTAACGGCCGGCTAACTGATTTACATAACTGTATTGAAATGGATGTGTTTCAATAATCGACTTAATTGCGTCCAGAGCACTCGCCCCGGCGACGGCGACAGCCAGAAACGTTCCGAGGCGATCAACAGAGATTGATGGGACGCCGCGGATGGAGCGCTTCAGGCCCAACAGACCGAACAGGCAGACGATCACGAGCGGGGGATACAGAAAGTAATGATGCCGCCAACCATCGAATAGCACCGTGCGGCCCGCGATTGTTGCTCCCAGGGCGATGGCCATCAGCAACAATGCAGTGAGTAAAGCCCTCCCCTCCCTCCGGTCCAGTTGCACGAGCTTGAACAGATAGAGAGTCAGCGTAACGAGCCCAAGGAAGAATAATAGCAGGTATCCTAAAGGCGTAGTCATTCCTATCCACTTAAAGTTATACCACACATCGAATCGCTTGCTGGCGTCCAGCCCACCAGGTGGCAACGGCACGTGCACGCTCGCGTTCAATGACGCGAGGAAATGCGCGACCGTGTCGGTCCAGAGAAAAGGCCAGAACAGCACCATCGCCCCGCAAAAGTTGACCACAAAGGCGGAAAGTATCCCCGCGAGGCGACGCCAGTTGCCAGCAAGGTTGGTGGATGTAACGCTTTCCACCACGAAGATGACCATCGTCGTGACCGGCACGACCAGGCCCGCGATTCGCGTATCCGCGACGAGGGCACAGCCAATGCCATGGCAAAACCCGGTACGCAGGCCGGGTGCCTCCAGAAACCGTAGACATGTATAGAGACTGATCGAAAAGAAGGAAAAGAAACCAATGTCAACTGAATTATAGTATGAGTGAGCAAATATACGAGGGTGTGTTATGTATATCAGTGTGCCCAGCAGTGGGAAAACCAGACCGCGAAATATGTGCTTGCATGTCAGAAAAAAGAAGATCGCCGAGACATAGAACAGGAGAAAATTCGCCAGGTGCCGCGTCAATATCGTCTCCCGGGGCGGTGCATCGCGGCGAACGACCAGCTCTTGGATGAAGCGGAGGGAGAGCTCCCAAAGGGGGCCATGGCACATGTTGTGATCGGCAAGGCGGCCAATGTAATCGTCCACCGGAGGTATAGTGCCAGACGAGAGCACGCGTTTCACATACTGGCACCAGATTTCTCCAAAAGTTCGATTAGTATTTTCGTCAACATGTATGCCATATGCTCGGTAGGTAGAAAGCCCGACGACGAGAAATGACAGGAAGAAGACAAAGGTGATGAAATAACCAATGGCATGGTTCAGTCGACCATCATGATCGCTGAATCTGGTATCGAGAATGTGGCGAGAGCCGAACCTCATGTGGATAAACCTCGAGATCGGTCCGGCCGCGCCGGCGCGAAACAGACGGTAATCGACCCCGAGGGGAAGCCGGATGGTTCATGGATCGGCCGGAGGCCCAGCGGCGGCAGGTCAGTTTAACGGGACCGGCATACCTGTCGCAAGTGGCAGGAGAATTCCAGGAGAATTCCGCGCAGGAACATCCAGCGAGCGACCCGTGCTCGACGAAAATCGCCTGAAAGGAATTTGACCTCCGCGGCAGGCACTGAATATTATTATTTGCGTCCAAGTAGTCTCGCCTCGCTAACCTTTGGAGGATGCCGCCATGACCGCGGGGCGCTCGTCATTCCCCTGCTCGGTTTCCATGCCCGAAATGCGTGCGGACTCGGCGGGTGCGGGCGCATGACTGAATCAGGACAAGACGCGCGGGCGCGCCACCAGGCGGAAAGGATCGCCCACTGGGATAACGTGGCGGCGAAAATGGATCACGGTGCTCGCTGGGGCGGGCAGTACGAACACCGACTACGGGATGTGTATCGGTCGCTCGTGCCGCCGGGGCGACGGATCCTGGAAATCGGTTGCGCAAGGGAATCTGCTTTCAGCGCTCGATCCGGCATTCGGCGTCGGCGTCGATTTCTCGCAAGGGATGGTCACGCGGGCTCGCTGTAACCATCCCGGCCTGCAGTTCCTGCTGTTAGATGCGCATTTCCTCGACATCAGGGAGAACTTCGATTTCATCATTCTCTCCGACTTGGTCAATGATCTTTGGGACGTTCAAGCGGTCTTCCATCGAATCGAAAAGATTGCGTCGCCGGCGACGAGGATCGTCGTCAATTTTGCGAGCCGTTTGTGGGGGCCCCTCCTGGCCGTCGCTGAATCAACTGGGCATTCCAGGCCCCAGTTGCAGCAAAACTGGCTAACCGCACAAGACGTGATCGCACTTTTATCGCTTGCGAATTTCGAAGTCGTTCAACGCCGCGGAGAGATTCTTCTGCCGGTGCGACTGCCGTTTCTGTCGACCGTCGCGAATCGTTTTCTCGCGAAAATCTGGCCGTTTGAACGGCTAGCAATGACGAACGTCCTGGTGGCACGGCCGACGCTGGCGGCGCGTGCATCACCACGGAATACGCCCTCCGTCAGCGTGGTCATTCCCGCGAGGAATGAAGCTGGAAACGTGGCCGCGATTTTCGCCCGAGTACCTGAGTTGGGATCTGCAACTCAATTGGTATTTGTGGAGGGCGGCTCAACGGACAACACCTATGAGATGATTGAACGTACGATGGCGGCGTATCCCGCGCAGAGCAGCCTCCTGCGACAGTCCGGGTCCGGCAAAGGCGACGCGGTTCGCTTGGGGTTCGCTCATTCAAGCGGAGACATTCTGATCATCCTCGATTCCGATCTGACGGTGGCGCCCGAGGATCTGCCAAAATTTGTAGAGGTCTTGATCTCGGGAAAGGCGGACTTCGTCAACGGATGCCGCCTCGTCTATCCAATGGAGGGCCAAGCGATGCGGTTCCTGAATCTCGTCGCTAACAAGTTCTTCAGCATGGCGTTCTCGTGGCTGCTCGGGCAGCCGGTCAAGGACACGCTTTGCGGCACTAAAGCCCTCTGGAGAACGGATTACGAGGCAATCGCAAGAAACCGGGCCGACTTCGGCGACTTTGATCCTTTCGGCGATTTTGACCTCTTGTTCGGCGCTGCCAAGTTGCACCTAAAGATCCGGGATCTGCCGGTTCGATATCGCGATCGTGTGTACGGAACGACCAATATTCGCCGCTGGACGCACGGTGTGCTTCTACTCAAGATGACACTTTTCGCTGCCAAGAAGCTGAAATTCGTGTGAGATCGGGATCACGGCAACGTCGCCAGAAAACTGGCGTAGGTGCTGCGGATGCCCTCGCGAAGCGGCGTCGTGGCCTGCCAGCCCAGGGCGCGCAGGCGACCGACATCGAGTAGCTTGCGCGGCGTGCCGTCGGGCCGGGTGGTATCAAAGCGCAGCTCGGCATCGAGCCCCACCGCCTGTATCACGATGGTCGCAAGCTCGCGGATGGTCAGATCTTCGCCCGTGCCGATATTTAACAGAGGGCCGTCATACGCCGTCTCCATCAGGAATACGCAGGCATCGGCCAGGTCGTCGACGTGGAGGAACTCGCGTCGCGGTGTCCCGCTGCCCCACACGACGAGCACGCCATCCCCGCGCGTTTTGGCCTCGTGCGCTTGCGGATCAGCGCAGGCAGCACATGGCAGTTCTCCAGGTCGTAGTGATCGCCCGGGCCGTAGAGATTCGTAGGCATGACGCTGATATACCGGCGTCCATATTGGCGGTTGTAGCTCTCGCAGAGCTTCACGCCCGCGATCTTGGCCACGGCATAGGGCTCGTTGGTCGGCTCGAGCGGGCCGGAGAGCAAGTATTCCTCACGAATCGGCTGCGGACAGTCGCGCGGGTAGATGCAGCTCGAACCGAGAAAGCACAGGCGCTCGACGCCCGCCAGATGCGCACCATGGATGAGGTTGGCCTCGACGGCTAGGTTCTCGTAAATGAATTCGGCGCGGCGGGCGTTATTGGCGGCGATACCGCCAACGCGGGCGGCGGCCATGAAAATATAGTCGGGTCGCTCGCCCTTGAGAAAATCGAACACGTCTTGCTGCTTCAGTAAGTCGAGCTCCCGTCGCGTCCGAGTCAAAATGCGGGCGTAGCCGCCCGCCCGCAATCGTCGCACGAGCGCGGAGCCCGCCATTCCCCGATGTCCCGCGACATAAATCCTGACATTCTGATTCATGAACAGCGTCTTGGGTGGATTGAACAGATGACATCATGGCGGCACCGCTTGCCCGATGCGGCCGCGTGGGGTCACGGCACCGCGTGCGCGGTGCGCCCGTGTGGGGTCAGCCTTTGTTTTGTGTTTTAGCGCCGCCTCGGGCGGCCCCTCGATGCCTGTAGACCAGCCGGCAGCTTCGTGAAGGCCCGAGATGTCCGGTGGAAGCGCCACCAATAGATTCCCACGACCGAAGGCGAATGTCAAGCACTGACGCGAGCACTGACGCGAGCAGGTTCGGGGTCCGCAGGTTCGGGGTCTTGACGATTTGTTTTGCCTATTTGTGCACTATAGGAGATGCTACCGAGGGGAATTGCCTACTTGGCGGGAAGGTTGTGAGTGGGTTGCGGCCGTACGAGCGGACCGAACCTAAACCTTAATTGTGAGGCGCTCCCGCCTGCTCAGGCCGACGCGAAGCGAACGCTATGGATGCGAGCGTGGATCGTCCACGGCCAGTCCTTCGGCCGTCGCGGCGATGTTGAGATCACGATCAGATGAAACAATAGTGACGGGACCGGACCCTGCCGCTTCGTGTAACCCCGCCCAGGCAGCGTTTGGCTCATTTCCCCGATTCGTTGAGTTTCACCCGCTTCTTCTCGACGCGCCTGGCGAACCGGTCGACGTCGATCACGCGGCGACGATGGATGCCCTTGGCAATTGTTTCAAACCCGTCGTGGGCCTCGACCTGGAAGGTGATGGCCGGGCCGGCGATGTGAATGACCCGGGCGCGACACTTGACCGTGAAGCCTTCCGGCGCCGGACCCAAGTGTTCGACCTCGATAAAAGTCCCCACGCTTCGTTCATTCGCGTCCAAGAGTGGCGCAATGGCGTCGCGGGCGGCGTATTCGAGGTAGGCCACCAGCCATGGCGTGGCCAGCACCGCCGGCATCCGCTCGTCGGCGAAACTGATGCGATTATCCGGGCCGACGGTCACGGAAAGCTCACCCGTCAGCCCCGTGCGCGGCGATTGTTTCATCGATCTACCCTCGTTCCGAAACGATGGTAAGCACGTTCCTTCCTGTAACTACGAAACGCGAGCCCAAAACGCCAATTCACCGAGATCCATGACCCTGCTCGCTAATCCAGATCCTCATCTTCCTGCGCGGGAGATGCCTTGAACCGGCCTTGCCAGACGTGACCGCTGGAGCGATAACGCACCAGGTAGCGCCGCACGGCGTGGTCATCAGCCAGTGCATCCAGCGGCTGAGGTCGCCGTCCTCGCGAGGCCACACAGCCGGGCGGAAGTGATTGGGCATGAGCCAGTAGGTCAGAACGCGCATGGGAGCGCGGATACTGGCTTCGGCCATCACTTCGATGAAGGCGTGATCATCGTCGGACCGGTGGAAAACCGCGGCCCGTGCGTTCCCGCGATTGAGAACGTGGTAGGTGTAACCTCCTGGGCACGAGCGAGCAGATCGGGGCATGTTCCCTTCGTCCACAACGAGGAGAGACAATCGCCTTCCCAGATTATTCAAACCTCCAGGTGAATTAGCAATATCCCCATCGCCACCATCGCCCCATCGCCACAGGGAGGAGAGACAATCGTCTTCCCAGATTATTCAAACCTCCGGGTGAATTAGCAATGTCCCCATCGCCAGATTATTCAAACCTCCGGGTGAATTAGCAATGTCCCCATCGCTTAGCAATGTCCCCATCGCCCCATCGCCCCATCGCCCCATCGCCCATCGCCCATCGCCGGGTGAATTAGCAATGTCCCCATCGCCATCGCCCATCGCCCATCGCCCATCGCCCATCGCCCCATCGCCGGAAGTTACGTACGACTGCGTATACCCGTCGATCGTAACGGGGTACGGCGACGTGATCGCTGGTAGGGGCGTACTCACATCGAAAGTCCAAACCTGGTTGGTGAGATCGAAGTTGACCACGCCCGGGATGTTCTTGGGCACGAGATCAAAGCCGATCGTGACGGGACCTGACGCGGCGTCAGCCTCGGTGATGGCCTGGGACAGCGTCAGCGGGTTCGGTACATCCGGGGTCGGCGAAACCGGAGTCTCCGAGGTCGACGTGACGATTAAGGGGGGGATTGACTGACTCGTCAGGAGCACTCGCGACTCCAAGCCGTTCACTCGCGGGCGAAACCCGATACGACGAGGTCGATCCGCGACGCGGCGAGTCCCGTCTCCGTGTTCCCTCATAGCCGCAACCCCGATGCACGACAAAGCAAATCTTAAGGCCAGGTAAAACAGGCAGCCGTGAAACAATGGAGTGTCTGAATGAAAGTCTAACACATGGACCGCGTCATTCAGTACGATAAGTTGGATGAATAGCAATCAGCGGCGCCACCTGGTCAGGACCGGCCGTCGACAACCGCGGCGCCTCTTCTGTGTATGCGTTAAAATCGATGCCATCGATAAATCACGCGAATCGCAACCGGCCTTCGGCGGCAACACGCTGTCCGATACGATTTGGACTCCGGCGCGGTAGGGCATTGCCGTCTACCCCTCCCGGAGTCACGGACCCAGCCAGACTTCCCAACCCTCGGCCTGCGCGGCTTCGTCAGGAACAAATCGTTGCCATGTATTGCGTCGTCCAATTCGCGAGGTACACCGAATCCAGTCTCGCCGCGAGGTATCCCTCTCGCATCGCCGCCTGGCCGGGAAACGCCATTCGGCGGCTCTTGATGCCTACGCCCGTCTCCGCCAGTTCAACCAGGTTGGCCACGTCGGTCAAGTTGTAGCGAATCAGCTTCTCGAGCGCCGCCTTGTCGCCTCGCCTGTAAAGGTGCCACAGCCGCACGGCTTCAAAGCCGTCCACACCCTGGATTACCGGATCGCGGTCCAGCCCCAACCGATTTTCAACGACCTTGAGCCCGCCCTTGTACCCCAGTGAGGCCAGCACGAACCGCAAGTCGATATGGGCCTGATCCAACCGAGCGTGCGGGAACTGGGCCCGTAGGAAGGGCACGTCGAACTGGCTGCCGTTGAACGTGACCAGGAGCGGGAAGCGCTCGATGTAGGCTGGGAACTGCTCGAGGTTGACGCCATTGATAAACAGAGCCAGTTCGCCGTTGCACAGCGCGCCGATCAGTGTGACTTCATCGTAATCGCCGGAGAGACCAGTCGTCTCGATGTCGAGGAACAAGGCCCGGTCGGCAAACTCCGAGTACAACCGCCAAGCCTCCTTGTGCGGTAAGAGGGGCTTGAAAAAACCGACGTCGCCGCTGCCGAGCGCGTCGATGGAACCGCGAACCAATTGCAACCAAGATTCACGGATGCGTCCGCAAAGCTGTCCTTCCTCGGCGGTCGCCAGAAGTCGGTTCCAGTCCAGAATCCCTTGTTCCCACAGCGCCCGTTCCCGGCGCGGGCCAACGCCGGGCAGATGAACAAACGTGTTTTGAAGCATCAGGGTCACCGCCAATCCGTGTTCGAGCCGACCCGGATTTCCCGACTTCCTACACGAAATCGCAGCGTCAGCCCAGAGGAGTTCGTTTGTTGCCAATTGGATTAAATTCCCCCACCACCCTCCACTGTGAACGGGAAGGTAGCGTCCATCTCCAGTGCCGGCTCATCAACCCGGCATCGCCCCACCACACGAGCCGGTATTCCGGCAACAGTGGTATGCGGAGGTACGTCTCTCAGAACAACGCTACCGGCGCCAACTTTTGCCCCTATCCCAATCTCGATATTGCCCAGGATCTTGGCACCCGCGCCGATGAGCACGCCGCGCCGTACCTTCGGGTGCCGATCACCCATCTCCTTGCCCGTTCCGCCCAGTGTGACTTCATGCAGCAGTGATACGTTGTCTTCCACAACGGCCGTCTCGCCGATGACGACGCTCGTACCGTGGTCGATTAAGATTCCCGAGCCGATCCGAGCCGCGGGATGGACGTCGACCCCAAATGCCTCCGAGATGCGATTCTGGAAGTGCGCGGCCAAGGTCTGCCGCCCCTGCTCCCACAGCCAGTGCGCGACACGGTACGCTTGGAGAGCGTGAAAACCCTTGTAATACAGAAATGGTCGCGCGTAGCCATGTGCCGCGGGGTCTCGCGTTCGCGCCGCCAACAGATCAGCGCGGATTGAGGCGCGGATCAACACATGCTCGGTCAAAACTTCATTAATCAGGTCGCGAAGCAGTATCGCGGGCAGCTCTGGCGTCTGCAGCTTGTTGGCCAGGATGACGCCAAGAGCATCTTCCAGTTTCCGATGGCGCAGCACCGAGGCGTGCAGGAAGCTGACCAGCACCGGTTCGCACTCCGCCTCTCGCCGAGCCTCGGACTGAATTTCCCCCCAAAAGCCATCGTCGGCGACGTTCATTAGGTGTTCGGTCAACTCGTCCATAGCCGGATTCCGCCTTTGCGGGATGGTCTTGTTGAAGTCGACAACGCGCGGTACTTCCCGCCCACCCTGGTCGATGCCGACGTTTGCGGTCTCGTCGACGGATAGGTTACCGGCAGGCGATTTTATCTTACCATCAATGAGTCGGCGAGAGTGTGCACGCCGTTTGACCCGTCGAAACCGCAAGTTCAGAAGCGGGTTACGCCAAACGAGCATCACCCAACTGGCCGAGATGCCCCCGGGCCCGACCTCGGCCTGCCTGCGGGCACTGATGCTCGAAGCCCACGCCCGTCAGGCCAAGCGCTTCGATACCAAGGACAGACTATCTTGCCGATCACCGCGGCGGGTAACTCCGCATCACGGCGATACATCGTCATCGTCGTCGCCGTCGTTAAATGATTCGAATTCGTCTATCCGACGTATTTCACGTCCGAATTCGCCAGGCACAACCTCTTCGTCCTTTGATAGCAATAAGATGTACCGGCTCAAGTAATATGCAAATAAAAAAAAAAAAACCCCCCTCACAGGAGACGCGGCAGCGCGGCGTGCGGGTGATTGAGCCTGGCACGGGCGACCTGGCGTGCGGGATGGTGGGCGCGGGGCGGATGGCGGAGCCGGAGGCCATTGCCGAGGCGGTGCTGGACGCGCTGGGGCGGCGGCAGGACCTGGCCGGCGAGCTGGTGCTGGTGACGGCAGGGGGAACGCGGGAGGCGCTGGACCCGGTGCGGTACTTGGGGAACCGATCGAGCGGGAAGATGGGCTATGCGATTGCGGAGGCGGCGCAGGCGCGCGGGGCACGCGTAGTGCTGGTGAGCGGGCCAACGGCGCTGTATCCCCCGGCGCGGGTGGACACGGTGAAGGTGACTACCGCCGACGAGATGCGGGCAGCAATACGAACGGCTAACGAAGCGCGGCAAGAGCAGAACCATCCGGTTAGTAAACGCGAACGCCGTCCATAGCCCAACCGCGCTGACGGAAATTGCGGCGAGGAGGAGACGGCGCTGCATAGAGCGAACCTCTCTACTGATAATGCATCTTGATCAGTATCCCGGCGACAGCTCCACCAATCAATCCGCCCACCACGGGAACCCACGCGTAGCCCCAGTTCGAATCGCCCTTGCCAGGAATCGGAAGAATCGCGTGCATGATGCGCGGGCCCAGGTTGCGAGCGGATTGATGGCGAACCCGGTGGTGCCTCCAAGCTCAAGCCAATCGCCAAACTACGACGCCTACCAGAAATGGACCCAGCGCGGGAGCCGGCCCGGAGAGCGAGAGAGGCTTCGAGAAGATCGCGCCAATCAGCGCCACCAGCATGAACGTGCCGAGGGCCTCGGAGAATACGTTCGGGCCGGTGGGAATTGATCGCGGGACCGGTCGAGAAGCAGGCCAGCTTAGCGCCTTTGTCGTCGGTGGCGGCCCAATGCGGAAGATATTGAACCAGACCAGCGCCGCCCCCAGCATCGCGCCCAGGATCTGCGCGGGCCAGTAGGTCGCGATTTTACTGAAGTCGTCCTGCGCGATCGCCATCCCC
>CAWHKI010000304.1:0-10053 GCA_963829765.1 uncultured Isosphaeraceae bacterium
GCCGCTCGATTTCCTTGTTCATGTAGCCGTAGCTCATGGCCTTGTGCCGCGACGCGTTCGCTCCCATCTTGGTCCCGTCAGTGGATAGATTCCCAAGCTTGACCATCCCCATCTCGCCGGCCAGTGCAGCACCTCGAGGAACAAGGGCCGAAACGCCGCCAAGTGAATCTTGCGGAAATCGCTGATGGTGCGGAAGTCAGGCCGATCGTTGCCGACAATGGCTCGGAAAGCCAGATTGCGTTCGCAGGCGGCCGCGACCTTACGACTGGAGCGGATTCCCACGGAGTAGGCGTAGACCACAAGCGTCACCATCATGGTAACGTCGAAAGGTGGTTGGCCTCGCATCTCCTGGGCATAATGTTGGTGGAAAGGGGTAAGATCTATCTGCGGGATGAGATCCAGCAGGAAGAACACCAAGTCGTCGTCGGGTAGCGCATCTCGTGGTGAGATCGAGTCATAGCAGTTCTGCTGAGCGTCCCAGGCACGGTAGTTCTTGCGGCGATCATCCATGATCGGGCTCCTGCGCAACGTAACAGGGCGTTGAAATTATCCAGAACGGCTAATGTGCCCAAATCGATGCCGTCAGTAAAGATTGATCATTCGCAGCGATCGCAGGTCTGGGGATAATCAGACACACTCCTAGGAACCGAAAATGAGGACCTGCCGGGATACGTCACCATCAACCCCCCGCCGAACTTCGGCGGAGCGGTGAATTACGGAAGCGCCTTCCTTCCGGCACACTTTCAGGGCACTCGCATCAACGATCAAGGCTACCTTCCGAACTTGCGGCCTCAGATTGTTACAGCTCAGCAGCGCCGGCAACTCGGGCTAATCCAGGCGATGAATCGTGACACGGCGGCCGAGCCGAACGCACCGAGCGAAATCGACGGCATCATCGAATCATACGAACTCGCGTTTCGAATGCAGGGAAAGGTTCCCGAACTGCTCGACATCTCTCGAGAGCCAGCGGCCGTCCTCGCGGCGTACGGCGTGAAACCCGGCCCAGCGGGGGCGTTCGCCCGCCAGTGCGTGATGGCCCGCCGGCTGTGCGAGGCCGGCGTGCGATTCGTCGAGATTTGCGAGCCGGGGTGGGACCACCATAACAACCTGCACAAAGGACTCATCGATCGTTGCGCCGCGGTTGATCAGCCCACGGCCGCGCTGTTGGCCGACCTTGACCAACGGGGGCTGCTCGAAGACACGCTCGTCTTGTTTGGCAGCGAGTTCGGGCGCCAGCCAACCTCGCAAGGACAGGACGGCCGAGACCACAACATCACGGGCTATCCGATGTGGCTGGCTGGCGGCGGCGTCAAACAGGGATTCTCGTATGGAGCCACTGACGAATATGGCATGCGCGCCGTCGAAGGCCGCATGCACGTCAACGATCTCCATGCCACGCTGCTGGCCCTGATGGGCCTCGATCATCGACAGTTGACCTACCCTTATGCCGGTCGAGACTTTCGCCTGACGGACGTCGCGGGGAACGTGGTCAGGGAAGTCATCGCGTGACCGCGGGTGGAACGCCGAGCCGTCCCGGTGTCGGCCCACCGCGCACCGCACATCGAGCAGCAGCTCCGCAGAGGCATCCATGTTCGATGCGCTCACCGATGGCCACGCAATCTCGCCGCTGCTTGGCCCGTTAAATACCACGGAGATACCAGGATATTTCCATGGCAACTTTGAAATACCACAGGATTTCAGCTTGGAATTGTTCGAATACGATGTCTAGCTAATATGGGTGGCTTGTGTCCCCGGGTTTTCTTTCTGGCACGCGGCGTGCGGAGGAGGAATTGCCTGGATGAGCCTCGCTGGTCATTAGGGCGGTGGGGCGCCCGCCGCGATGACAGTCTGGAAGTGTCTCCGTTGGTGATGTTCAAATGCCGCGGCCACGATGGTGAGTGCACCCGCCCGGCGGGAACATGACGACCGCTCAAAGCCGCAACGTGCGGTTAATTCTCGAAAGGAACAAATGATGACGTTTGTGGAGCGAACCCGGAGAGGGTTCACGTTGATCGAGCTTTTGGTAGTGATCGCGATCATCGCCGTATTGATCGCACTCTTGCTGCCGGCGGTGCAGTCGGCGCGCGAGGCGGCGCGGCGGGCGCAGTGCACGAATAACCTCAAACAAATAGGTCTGGCGCTTGCCAACTACGAGAGCAGCAACGGCGCGTTCCCACCGGCTTGCAAATCGATCAATCTCAACGTGTCGCCTCCGGCGGTCCAGTTCCCCGACACCGGCTTCAGCGTGCAGGGCCGAATTCTCGCCTACATGGAAGGGGGCACGCTGTATAACGCAACCAACTTTGCTTATGAGTACAACGATGCCAGCGGCGGCAACTTCACGGGTTCCTCGGCGGCGCTATCCGTCTTTCTCTGCCCATCGAGCATTCGCCAGGGTGGAACCCGAGATACCGCCGCGAGTGATCCCAACGCGTCGCTCTATGAAAAGACCCAAACTAGCGGCTACGGTTACATGGACTACGCCCCGTCGGTCTACACGGACATCAACGTCGTCAATGGCACCCTCGCGACCGGCGGGCTGGGTGCCACCACGATCGTGCCCTTTCGCAACAAGAACCTGGCGGTTTCGGGGATGCTCAAGAATGGCAAGACCTCGGTCAGCGAGGTGACCGACGGTCTGAGCAATACGATCGCGGTGATCGAGTGCGCTGGCCGGGATGAGCGATTTGTCAGCCAGTATCTGGAAAACTTGTACTATATTCCTAATACTACCAATCCAGTGCGCGGCCAGGGACCTGCGGGCTATCTCAACGGCGCGCGGCATCGCTTCTGGCGGTGGGCCGATCCGGGCTCTGCTTTCGGGACCTCGGGTCAACCGAACAATCCGGGAACGCCGACCAATGAGGGGGTTCAGTGGCCCAGCACGGTCGCCACGGCGGGGAACCAAGCGGGCCCCAATGAGGAGCCTTATTCGTTTCATCCGGGCGGCGTCAACGCTCTCTTCGGCGACGGCTCCGTGCATTTTGTTAAGAACACCATTAACCTGTTGGCGTTTCGTTCGATTCTCAGCCTCTCGGGCGGAGAGGTCGTCTCGTCCGATGCGTACTGATTCGCCCGGCGCATCGACCGTTCGACCCGGGGTCATAGCACCTCGGGCCGATCTGTTTTCACCCGTAAAGAGGAGTGATTGACATGAGTGGGTTTATCGCGACCGATAGGGGACGAGGGCTTCGAGTCGGTTGGGGTCCGATTGGGTTGATTGTGGCCGTGTGCACTGGGTTCGCCGGCTGCGGCAAGTCCGACTCGCTGCCAGTGCTCGAAGTGCACGATGTGAAAGGGACCGTCCTGCTGGCGGACGGCCAGCCTTTGGACGGTGGCCGGATTTATTTCGTGAGCAAGGCGGGCGACTTGCCGGTGACCCCAAGCGGTGCGATCGGCCCTGACGGGACGTTTTCTCTCGTCACCGGGGGTTCGGGCGATGGGGTGCCGCGGGTGAATACAAGGTCCGAATCGAGCCGCCATCGGTCCAAACAAGTAGCACGGCGGGCAATCCGCCATTTCCGATCCGGTACTACGATGAAGACAGCTCGGGCGTTGTCGTCACAGTTCGAGCCGAGGCCAACCAACTGGACCCGATTCGCCTCAATTGAAGCTCGGACACCGGATAGGGGACCAACCGATGGTGCGCTGGGCAGTTTGGTTGAGCTCGATTGCGGGCATCGCGGCGATGTGGGGGGCGGGTACGCCTGACGCGACAAGAGACACCGCCGACACTTTGACCATCGGCGCGTACTCCGTCGTCCGGGATGTCTTTCACGAGGAGATTCTGCCCCGCTTCGCAAGGAATTGGCAACAGAGGACCGGCCGCAAGCTGCAGTTTGAGGAGTCGTACAGCGGCTCGGGCGCAGGCACGCGCCATCGCGTCGGGCTTCGACGCCGATGTGGCGATTCTCTCGCTCGAGGGGACATCGAAAAGCTGGTCAAGGCCGGGCTGGTCCGGAAGGACTGGAACGCGGGACCACATCGCGGGATGATCACCCGCAGCCTGGTCGTCATTGGTTATCGGCCCGGCAATCCCAAACAAATTCGCGACTGGGAAGATCTGACAAAACCAGGGGTTGGAGTGGTCTATCCCGACCCGAAGACATCGGGCGGGGCTGCGCTGGAATGTCAACGCGATCTACGGTGCCGGCTTGTTCCGTGCGAGCCGGCTGCATCCCGATCGCGATGAGGCCCGTGACCTGCTTTCGCGGGTACAGAAAAATGTCATCACGATGGACGCCTCCGGGCGCCAGAGCATGGCCACGTTCGAACGTGGCACGGGCGACGCCATCGTCACCTATGAGAACGAGCTGTTGCTCCAGGGCAAGCTTGAAGGGCGAGTGCCTCCCTACGTGATCCCGCCGGCCACGCTCCTGATTGAGGGCCCCGCGGCAATCGTCGACGCTTCCGTCGAGCGGCATGGTAATCGGAAGCTGGCCGAGGCCTTTCTGGAGTACCTCCGATCGGAAGAAGGACAACAGATCCTTCAGGACTACGGCTTCCGGCCGCTGGACGCGGTGCCTCGACACGAGTGTAGGCCCGCGGCACCGTTGCCTCCGGACCTATTCACCATGAATGACCTGGGAGGTTGGGATCGGAACAAGAAAGAGGTGTTCGAGACGGGCGGAGTCTGGGATTCGCTGTTCACTGGGCGGCCAACGAGCAGAGGCAAACGATGACCGGGATTTGCTCGCGGCCGAGCAGCGTGGCCGTTCGGGGGGCGACGCTGGCCTATCTCGGGGTCCTGGTTGCCCTGCCCGTGGGCGTTCTCGCGTTTCAGGTCGCCCGGTCCGGAATGGCCGCGTTGCTCAAGGCTCTGGCCGACCCGATTGCCTTGCACTCACTGAAGCTGACGTTTTGCACGGCGGCGGTGATGGTTGTGATCAATGTCTTCACCGGCACGGCGACCGCGTGGGTGTTGGTGCGGTATCCGTTTCCCGGTAAGAACCTGGTCAATGCCTTGGTCGATCTCCCGTTCGCCGTGCCGACGGTCGTGACGGGAGTCATGCTCGTAGCGCTCTACGGTCCCGCCAGCGCGGTCGGAACTGTGCTCGGGCGGTACGGCGTGAGTGTGATCTATCACCAACCGGCGATCGTTTTGGCGCTCTTGTTCGTGACGTTCCCATTTGTGGTCCGGACCGTGCAGCCGGTTCTGCTCTCGCTGGACTTGGCCGAGGAAGAGGCGGCCGCCACCCTGGGCGCGGGGCCGTGGATAACCTTCCGCAGGGTCACTCTTCCGGCCATAAGGCCGGCGATCCTGACTGGTGCTGGGCTCTCCTTAAGCCGGGCTCTCGGAGAATTCGGCAGTGTGGTGATGGTGGCCGGCAACCGGCCGATGTCGACCAAAACGGCGCCGCTTTACATCTTCGGCGAGATCGAAAGCGGGCACCGGTACGAGGCGATGGCGATCTCGATTGTCTTGCTGGGAGCTTCGTTGAGCATCCTTTTGGCGCTGAATTGGCTCCAACGACAAGGAGGGTCCGACCATGGCCACTGAACTCGAGGTGCGGCCCATCGTTCGGACCGGGGCGCCGCCGCGAACCCTGTACCGATGGTGTCTGATCGCTTGTGTGCTCTCTTGGTTCGGGCTGTTGATTCTCGTGCCGGCCGCAGCTCTCCTGCGCGGGCACTGCGAGGAGGACTCGGCTCGTTCTTGGCAGCCCTGGTCACTCCCGATGCCATTCGAGCCTTCGCCCTGACGCTTCAGATCACCGCGATTGCGACGGTTATCAACACGGTATTTGGGGTGGCATTTGCCATCGTGATAGTACGGCACCGATTCTGGGGCCAGTGGCTCGCAGACGGGCTGGTGGACTTACCCTTCGCGGTCTCACCAGTGATCGCGGGGTTGATGTTGATCGTCCTTTACGGCCCGGAAGGGTTGCTCGGTCAATGGATCGAGCCCCGTGGCATCCGGGTTGTCTACGCTCTGCCGGGTATGGTACTCGCCTGTCTTTTCGTTACCTTGCCGTTTGTCGTCCGCGAGGTGGTGCCGGTCCTGCGCGAGCTTGGTGACGAGCAGGAGCAGGCGGCGTCTACTCTGGCGCTGGGCGGTGGACCACTTTCTGGCGGGTGACGCTCCCCTCGATCCGCTGGGGGGTGGCTTATGGCGTAACCCTCACGGTTGCCCGTTCGATCGGCGAGTTCGGCGCTCTCTTGGTCGTCTCGGGCAATATCCTTGGCCGCACCCAGACGGCCACGCTGTACGTTCACGATACGATTGAGAGCTTTCGCCCGGAGGGGGCGTATGCCGCGAGTGTCGTGCTCGCCGGGCTCTCGTTCGTCTTTTTGATCGTCATGGAGGCCGTCCGCCGGCACATGGCGGCGCGAGAAGGGGGGGCGTAGTCTTGTCGCTCAACCTCTCGTTCGCTCTTCGTTCGCTCGCTTGTTCGTTCTTCGCATCGTCTCGTTGCCGAAGGTCAGGCCATCCGCCGCGTGCGGATTACAGTTCCGGGTTCCGTCTGAAACAGAAAGATCTTGGCCAATGAGTATCGTCGCGAAGAACCTGACCAAGCGGTTCGGATCATTCCAGGCTGTCGGCGACGTTTCGTTTGAAGTGCCGGCCGGACAACTGGTTGCTCTCTTGGGCCCGTCGGGCTCTGGCAAGAGCACGATACTGAGGATCATCGCCGGCCTGGAGTCCGCGGATTCGGGCGAGGTCCAACTGAGCGGCGAAGATGCAGCCCATCTGCCGGTCCAGGCTCGGGGTGTCGGCTTCGTGTTTCAGCACTATGCTCTGTTTCGTCACATGAGCGTTCGCCAGAATATCGCGTTCGGCCTCGAAGTGCAGAAAGTTCCGGGCCGAGAAATTCGAACCGGGTCGACAAGCTGCTCGAGATGGTTCAATTGACGGGCTATCAAGACCGCTATCCGTCTCAGCTCTCGGGCGGTCAGCGGCAGCGGGTTGCCCTGGCCCGAGTGCTCGCACCGCGGCCGAAGGTGTTACTCCTCGACGAGCCGTTTGGCGCCTTAGACGTGCGCGTTCGGGAAGAGGTCCGTACGTGGTTTCGCCGACTGCACGACGAGGTTCAGATGACGACCTTGATTGTTACTCACGATCAGGGCGAGGCGTTTGAATTGGCGGACCAGGTGATTGTCGTGAATCGGGGTCAGATCGAGCAGATGGGACCGCCCCAGGAGCTTTACGATCGGCCGTCGACGCCTTTTGTCACCAGCTTCTTGGGATCGGTGAACGTGCTGCCCGCGCAAAATGAGGTCCGCGCGAAGGTCCTGGGCGACGGTACCCACCCGCAGAGCCAGGTCAACGGCGACGGCACGCCCATTTCTCTTTACGCCCGTCCGCACGACCTGGACCTGCGCACGAGCGCAACGGCCGGCCGGCGTGGGCAGGGAAGGTGGCACGCGTCATGCCGTTAGGCCCGTGCGTTCGCCTTGATGTGTCGCTCACCGACGGATCTCGCGTGCGAGTCGAGGTAAGCCGAGAACGTTATGCCGCGCTGAATCAACCGCACGCCGGCATGCCCCTCTACGTTACGGCCAGGGACTACAAGGTCTTTCTCGATCAAGCACGGCCGAAATGAACTTCGTCCCGGCATCTTCGGGCTGACCGTGCGGCGAGTATTCGAGCTCGTCGACACATCATCCTGCGCATGGCGTTGAATTCCTTTTTTCCCGCGACGATCCGGGCGGCGACGCGTACCGCCGCGATCAGGCTGGACGGATCGGCAAGGCCCTTCCAGGCAATGTCGAAAGCCGTACCGTGCGCGACACTGGTGCGAACGATCGGCAATCCCAACGTCACATTGACGGCCCGGTCGAAGCCGGCTGTCTTGAGTGCGATGTGCCCTTGGTCATGATACATCGCCACGACGGCGTCGTACTCGCCCGCCAAGCGCATGATAGAAAAGTGTGTCGTTGGGAAACGGGCCGGCGACGTCGATGCCCTCGCGGCTGGCCAAGTCGACGGCCGGCCGGATGATCGTCTGTTCCTCATCACCGAAGAGGCCGTCCTCGCCGGCATGAGGGTTGAGCGCGGACACGGCGATTCGTGGCGGCAAGCCCGCGGTCAACGGGCGCATCGCCCGGTCGGCCAGGCGAATCTTGGAAAGAACGGCTTCGGTTGTCACCAGTTCGAACACCCGCTTGAGAGCGACGTGCAGCGTCACATGGACGACGCCCAGACCGGTCGCATGCCTCGCTGATGGGGCAGGGGAGCCACCCCCGCGTGAGGCGTTTGTCTCGAGGTAGAGCATCATGGCATGATCGATGACACCGCAGAAGTCAGCCAGGATCTCGGTGTGGCCGGGATGCCCGACGCCACTTGCGCAGGGCGTATTTATTGATGGGTAGCGTGGTGATCGCGTCGATCCTGCGGTCGAGCGCCAGATGCGCGGCCGTAGTGAGAAACACGTAGGCGGCCGCGCCGCGCGGGGGTCGACCTTGCCAGGAACGACGTGCGACAGGTCGCCCGGGGTCGCGGATGGCGCCAGGCAGGGGATCAGCCGAGGCGACGGGTCAGCCAGTTCGGGCTCGGAGACGGGTTGGACCCAAATAACGGACTGTCGACCCACGAGCGCAACCGCACGCTCGAGCACGGCCGGGTCGCCGATTACGAGCGGCCGGGCGAGGTTGTGCAGCCGCTCATCGAGCCAGCCGCGAACGATTACCTCGGGACCGATGCCCGCGACGTCGCCCATCGTCAGGCCGATCAGCGGACGTTGCGATGGCTCGTTCATGGAGGTTCTCGACTGTAGGTGGCTCACCTCTTGGGTCGTGTTCGCTTATCGGGTCCCCACCATGTCGCCGGCCATCCCATCATGCTTCGCTTCTGGGTTTGGTGTCCGAAAAATTGGCTCGCTGGAAGCGCTTCCAGTTAAAAATGTCTATGAAGCCCTTCGCGAAGCACATTCATTGTATCTGGCTTGGCGAACGCCGGCCAGCGTTGTCAAACCGCGAATGAGGGTACTCTGTCTGGTTTAGCTTCGTTGTCAGGCATGATGAGTTCGGGTGTGGTAATCAGCCCGCGGAGGGTAATTGGCGGCCCCGGCGAGTGCCGGGGGCCCGCGCGGGCCGGTCACCCGGCATGCGCGAATCTCTCATGGGAAGGTGGGGCGCCTCATGTTACAATGAATTTAACCCGTCCATAGTCGCGTGACGGCACCGGTGCTGTTCGCGGCTCCACCGTTCTGGAATGGGGCCCGAGCGGGTCGAAAGGTTGCTGTGGTATGTTCACGATCAGCCGCCATCCCGTGACCAGCTACCTTGTAGCCACAGCGGGTGTGGTACTGGTGGGCCTCTCCCCGTGGTGGTTTACTCCTCTGATCGGTGACACGCCGCCGATGAGACTGATGCTGCTCGTGGTTGTCGGAGTTTCGACCTGGCTTGGTGGTTTGGGCCCCGGTCTGTTGGCCACGGGCATGGGGTTTGTCGCGATCGTCGCCACGAGCGACGTGCCGGCAAATTGGCCCGTTGTGAGCATGAAGCTGGTCCGCTTCGGCTCGATGGCGATTTTGATCTCGCTTTTGTTTAAGGGCCTTCACGCCTCCCGGCAATGGATCGAAATCAAGGAACAAGCGTTTCGGCGTAGTGAAGGTCGTTACCGCCGTCTGATCGAGACGGCTGGCCAGGGCATATGGCTCGTCGATCTGAACGGGCGGACCCGTTATGCGAATCCCCGACTGGGCGAGATTCTGGGAATCCCTCCTTCTCAGATCGTCGGTTCGCCCCTGAGTGGGTTTCTTGAAGAAGACGACCCGTGGTGGGCCGAGTTACAGGCGAATCCGATCCCATCGCGTGCCGAGAAGTCCGGTTACGTCGGGCTAACGATGGTGTTCGGCATGCCATCATCACGTCGCAACGCGTTGGGCCTGACGACGTTCCCGGCGACGGCTCGCCTCTTAGCGAACATGCGCGGACCGGCGGGCTTTTGCTCCTGGTCACCGATGTAACGCCTCTCAAGGAAACGGAACGGGCGCTGCTGGAGAAGGAATCGGTGCTGCGCAGCTTTTACGACTCGTCGCAGATTGCGATGGGAGTGGTCGAGCTGACCGAACGCGATGCCCATTTCGTCTCGGCCAATGCCCTCTGCGA
>CAWHKI010000305.1:0-29851 GCA_963829765.1 uncultured Isosphaeraceae bacterium
GAGTTCATCCCCCTCCACGTGCCATTCTCCTGTGAGTATGGTAAACGGCGAGCGGTCGATCGCAGGGGAAAAAACACCTTTGGCTGTTTGTGGCACGTTTTCGAGCAAACTCGTCCCATTCGCAGTCCTGAATCTCAGTACCATCGCCCACGCGATGATCAGCGCCGTCAACAAGAGGCCGGCGGCCGTCGGCCAGAGCCACCTCGGCATTTCAATCACTGTCTTTCTCTCGGCCGGCCCGGGTCCCTCAGCGGTTCCGTTTCCTTGAACTCGATCAAATCCTCCCACCGAGTTTCCTGCTCAACTCGCGGTGCGGACTCCGTGACGGGAGGCGCGGGAATCAGTGCAAGATCTGCGCGGGCTGGGTCGCCGGCACCTTGGCAGGCGTCGCGGGGATCGGTGCGATCCTTGGCGCGTGCAGCGACATCGCCGCGTTCGAAACGTTTAGCTGGGTGGTCGCTGGCCTGAAAAACGGTGTCAGCGCCGAGCCACCTCACTGGGCGTCTGAAACCGCCGGGCCGGTTCCTTCGCCATCATCTTGGCCGCCACGGCCGCCAGTTCAACCGGGACCTCCGGGCGTATCAAGTTCAACGGCCCGGCCTGCATCGAGAAATGCACTGGTACACGTCCCAGAGATGGTCGCCGCGGAACGGCGGTCGGCCGGTAAGCAGATAATAGAACGTGCAGCCAAGGCTGTAGATGTCGGCGCGGATGTCGGCCGACTGGGCGTCGCGGATTTGTTCGGGGGCGATGTAATCGGGCGTACCCAGCATCTGACCTTCGCGGGTCAGGTTACTGTCGGTCTGGCCCTCGCTGGTTACCTTGGCCAGGCCGAAGTCGAGCACCTTGACGATCGCCTTCTTGCCCTCGCGGGCAAGGATCAAATTAGCCGGCTTGATATCGCGGTGGACCATCCCGCGCTCGTGTGCGTGCTGCAAGCCCAGGGCCGCCTGGTGGATGAAGTAGGAGGCGTGAGCAACCGGCAGCGGCCCCTGGGTCTTGACCTTCGCCGCCAGGTCGAGCCCTTCGACGTACTCCATCGCCAGCACCAGGCTTTGGCCGAACCGCATCGCCGAGTACGCGGTGACGATATTCGCGTGTTGCAGCTTGGCGGCCGCCTGGATCTCGCGGAGGAAGCGGTCGAGGACACCGGGCCGCTCGATCAAGTGCCGGCCGACGACTTTGAGCACTTCCAGCCGCCCCAGCAGCTTGTTCTTGGCGAGGTAAACCACACCCATCCCGCCGCGCCCCAGCTCGCGAATAATTTCCCAATCGGGATGGTCGACCAGCTCGGGGGGCAAGGTATCGGCAGGTGTTGGCGGAACGACCGGTCCCGATGCGCCCTCGCCCGACGAGGCTGAAAAGGAAAAGGGGAAAAGGGGTCAGGAATCATTTAACGGCTCCTTTCGTGGCCGACCCCGGAAAAGGGGTCAGGAATCATTTAACGGCTCCTTTCGTGGCCGACCCCGAGGACGGAACAGCGACTCCAGCCCGAGCCGGGCGGCTACCGACGCCTGCCACGAGGGCGAACCGAACGGCTGGCCGCGCTGAATGCTTCGGCATACCGCCGCCTCCTCCTTCGGTCCGAACGGCCGATTCACGCGCGCGGTCCAGTCGCGAGGCCGCGCGATGGGCCACGGAGCCAACTGTGGTCGCTCTTCATCCGCCTTCGCCCGTCGCGCCGAGAGGCTGCCCCATCGCCAATCCTCGGCTCGTTCAACTAAGTTGGCCCGCAGCGCGTTGCGCTCGACATAGCGGCACACCGTCAGGAAATTGTCGTCCGATTCCACCGGGAATGACTTGAACCGGCCCTGCTAGAGGTGGCCGGTGCCGGCGGTGCGGTGGTGGGCGTGCCAGCGCTGGGTGTGCGTCACGGTGAGCCACCGCATGAACTGGGATAGGTCACCATCCTCACGCGGCCAGAGCAGGAGGTGAAAATGGTTGGGCATTAGGCAGTAGGCCAGCAGCCGCATTTCGTGTCGCACCACGGCTTGGGCGAGGACGCGCTCGAACGCGGCATGATCCTCGTCAGTCTCAAAGATAGCCAGGCGTGCATTGGCGCGGTTGAGGGTGTGGTAAACAAGGCCGCCCTCCGCCGCTCGTCGTGGTCTTGGCATGTAATGAGGATAACGGATCATGCTCCGAATGTCAATAACGGTTCCTGACCCTTTTTCACTCGTCGTGGTCTTGGCATGTAATGAGGATAACGGATCATGCTCCGAATGTCAATAACGGTTCCTGACCCCGTTTTCGAATGTCAATAACGGTTCCTGACCCCGTTTTCGGTTCCTGACCCCGTTTTCCGTTTTCTTGCGTTCAAAGACTTTGATGTGATGGCGGGCAAGAGTTCAGGGTCGCTGGCGTACGTGGCAATTTCCAGAGAGTGTTCCGCCACGTCGGAAAAGACGACGTCGGGAGCGCCATCGGCGTTGACGTCTCCCACGGCCAGGTCGGCCATCCGGGCCTCGTTCCGTTTTGGGGCGGCACCGCTGGTGCCGCCCCGACGGGGTCAGCCATGGTTTTTTGTTTTTCCGTCCAGGGGGTCACCCATTCCAGGGGTTCTCCAGGTGGTCAGCCACGGCTTTTTGTTTCCTCGCGGAGGTCGCGGGGGTCGGGACCATCGCGAGAAAGGGGAATACTATATCTCGACGTCACCTGGGAAATCTCGGGGGATTTACCCCCCGCATAGCGAGACGGGTCGCGGCCGTCCCCGAGGACGAAGGCTGGAATCCCAAACCCAAAGCCTTGGCCGTCTCCGATGTCCATCCTTACGTCCCAGAGTGCGATCCCGGCATACCGATTGTCGAATGATCGCCAGGTCAGTGTCGGCCGTGACCGCGTTGGCACCTTCCACCCACAAAGCCTCGCGCGGGACCGTGCCCCGCTCCAGACGCACCGGCCCTTGTTCGGGGCCCGATGAGCCAGCGCAGGCTCGACCATGGCCATGGATCGCCACTGTTCACCACCAGCAGAAGGCCGGTCAGAACGATTCTTCCGGCCGTCGCGGCTGTCGCGGTCTTGCCGAGTTTTCGCGATGTGTCGGTGCTCCCTGGCTGTTATGCCGCGCGGCAATGATCGCGGACAAAAATTTCGGAAAATTTTTTAAATCGATCCAGAGAAACATGTTCTGATCGAAGTTTGCGCGTAAACGGGAATAGGTGCATTAACGAAATTTGTAGAGCGTGTTATATTGTTAGTATGGGACGTGTGTGCAAAGTATGCGCGGAGTGTTTCTCATAGACCCTGGTCGCCGCCACGATCATGTCACGTGGCCGTCTGAACCATCCCAGAGCCCTCGTTCGCACCAGGGGCGCGGAGGCCGCAGAGCGGCTGCAGCGGCATTCCCACGGGGGACCGTGGGAACGAGGCGAACGGCCCAAGGATCTTCATTTGTCCGATTGCCGACGGAACTTGCTGGCGGCCCGCCTGTCATATTGTCCAGTGTGTCCGATCACGCTGCGGAGATCGCCTAGGCATTATCCGAACACCTTACCGAAAAAGGCTTTGGAACTGAATACCCGCCGTCGAATCGAGCACGGCGATCGGCGGCGCTTGCCGGGTCCGTATAATATAGGTAGAATAGGAAAGATTGGAAGCCGAGTGCACCGACCCAAGCACCTAGTTGTCGGTGCACGCTCCTAGAACGCTAAGAGTTTGTCGAACCCGCCGTGCCGGCGACCATTTGGATGGAGCTGGGCGAATAGCCGGCGTGCTTCGGGGCGAAAGTAGAGTGGTCTTTCGCTCCGCGAAAGGCGACGTGACGCTCACCCCCACTCGCGTTCCCGCGAGACGCCTCGTCGGAACGTTCCCGAATAACCGGCCCAATCCCCTTGCAGCTTTACGTCCCGCGGCTTCGTCAGTAGGTATCGCCGACGACGATTACGACATTCAAATTCCCATGCGGTCTGAGCACCGCGAGGTCGTCGGCCAGATCGGCCGGTTGCGGCCTGGAAACCTGCGATCTTGCGTTCTCTCAAGGCTTGCTAGCAACATCTCCATGTCGGCCGCGGTTCGTCAGATCCGCAGCGCTGGCATACACGGCCTCTGGGTCGCGTCGAAAATCTCCTCGCCCGAAAAATGGCGCCCGCCATTTTTCTCGCCCTCGGGCGCCAAAAAGTCGGCTGACATAAGAGCATCCAGATCAATGGCTTGTCGTTTAGTGGCCTTGGCTCCAGTGACCGAAAAATGGCGCTTTTTGCCTTCGAAAAAGCGCCATTCTCCGCCATTTTTTCCCTGTCTATTCAGGGTGCCGGCCAGCCTGGGCCCCGGGCTGAGAACCGCGAGTGGGGCCAACGCGAGGCGCGGTGGCCCTGGTCATCGCGCGATGATGAGCACCATGTCTAAAGAGGAACGAACGAGCCTCCAAAGCGAGCTCGCCGCCGCATTGGCGGCGGGCCAGTCGTGCGCCGAGTGGGCAAGCGCCAACGGCGTGCCCGAGCGGACGGCCCAGGCGCTGGGCCAACGATCCCGAGGTCCGAGCCGAGCTCGAGGCGCACCGCCGCGCCAACCTCGACCAGGCCATCAACCGAATGTCCCTTCGGGCGACCTGGGCGACTGACCAGATCGCCAAGCTCGCCGAGCATGCCAAGTCGGAGTCGGTCCGTCTGACGGCGCTGCGGTCCATGTTGTCCGACATGATGGCCGTCGCTGATTTCGCCGGGCTGGAAGAGCGCATCGCCAAACTCGAGGAGCAAGACCGTGTACGGCACGAAGAAAACGCGACTGCGGCGAATTGAGGCTCGCCGGCTTCCGGCCGCGGCCATCGTGGATGACCGCTCGCGCTGGGACTGGTACGCCGAATCGTGCTCCTGCGGCGTGCCGCCCGGCGAATGTGGCGTGCATCCCCGCGCCCGGGCGACCCAGCGGCCCCCCGCGGGCGACTGGCGAGTTTGGGCGTACGTGGCCGGCCGCGGCGCGGGCAAGACGCGGGCCGGGTCTTGCTGGATTCAGCGGCGCGTCGACGACGGCACCATGAAGCTCGGCTGCCTGATCGCACCGACCGCCGCGGATATTCGAGACGTGATGGTCGAGGGCCCGTCGGGCCTGATCGCCGTCGCGCCCCATGGAGCCGGCCGCGGTTCGAATCTTCAAAACGCCGCGTCGAATGGCCCAACGGCGCCCGGGCGATTTGTTTGAGCGGCGAGGAGCCGGAGCGCACCGCGGGCTCAATGTCGACACCCTCTGGGCCGACGAGCTGGCGTGCTGGCAGCGCACGGAGGCAACCTGGGACCTGGTGATGCTGGCACTCCGCGCCGGCACCAATCCCCAGGCCATGATCACGACAACCCCACGCCGGCTGACGGTGCTCCGGCGTATTTTAGCAGAACCGACCACCGTCAAGACAACCGATTCGACCTACGCAAACCAAGCCCAGCTTCCGCGTGAGTTTCTCAACCAGGTTGTCAGCTTGTACGAGAATACCAAGCTGGGCCGGCAGGAGATCTACGCCGAGTTTCTCGACACGACCGAAGGGGTTTGGTTCGCCGGCTTCGATCCGAAACGGCACGTCTCTCTCGAGGCAGAGTACGATCCGGTGTTCTACGTGCGCTGCGCGATCGACGCCGGGACGTCGCGGCACACAGCGGCGGTGTTTTTCCAGGTGCGGCACAGTCCCGGCTCTGACCGCAAGCGGGTGACGGTGTTTGGCGATTATCATGCGCTCGACGTGGTGAGCCAGAAAAACGCCCGAGCCATCAGGGCGCTGGCCAATCAATTGCCGTGCCGCGGCCGCATCGACATGGTCCGCCTCGACCCGGCCGCGTCGGCGCGGTCGTCGCTGGGCCCGGCGGCCTACTCAGAATACGAGCGCGAGTTTGGCTCGCGATTCACCGCGAGGTGGCCGCAGCACCTGGTTTTAGACGGGCTCGATACGATCGAGAACCTTCTGGAGACCGGCGACCTGAAGATCCACCCGCGATGCACACACCTGAAGGACGCGTTTCTCAATTACCGGCGGCAACGACGCGGCGGTCAGTGGATCGATTTTCCGGCCGATGGTCATCCGGAAGAAGACTTGATGGACGCGCTTCGCGGCGGCATTCGCGATGCGATGCCGCAGGGCCTGGCGCCCGGGCCCAAGGTCCATTCGTTCCGCGCTCGGGGGATCATGTAATGAGCAGCAACCAAGTCAATGTGGTGCCTGAGACGGCCGATGGCGCGATCGTTGTGTGCCAAACACCTAACTCGTGTTTGGCCAATCGAGATCGGCAATGGAAGCCTCCGAAAAAGCGCAAAATTCGCCATCGATCAGGGCTTCGGCGGCGGCCCTAGGCGGCGTTCGGCGAGGAGTGTCAGATTCCGCGCCCGGTCATTCGGCGACCCGTTCCACCTGCCAGTCTTGCAAGTCGACCATCGCGCCGCGGCCGAGAAACTGCACCATGGCCACGAATTGATCCCGCTTCCCTCGGCGGATCACCTTACCGACCATGCCGGTCAAGGGCCCGGTCGTGTACCCGGACGGTTGCACCGACCGGCGGCGTATCTTCCGTGGTGACCGGCAGGCCAGAACTCAGCATGGTGTGAATTTGGTGGAGGTCGCGTGCCAGTGTTTGCTGATCGACCACCTCAAGCACGTTGACCAGACGATGAGCACGCAAGGCGGCCAGGCGGGCGTTGAGATCCCCCTTCAGGAAGATATAGCTGATGAAAAGCGGAACGACCGATTGGATTTTCCGGCCTTTCGGCGTGCGGGTTTCCCTTAGCACCTGAGGAAGATAGTAGACTGCCCCCTGTGTTCTCAGGTCACGTGCGACCGCCTTTTCTTGCCGCGGCTTTGTATGCAGGCACCACCAGACTTCCTCTCCATTGGACGAATGGATGGACGGATCATCCCACAAGTTCGGCGGATTGCAATCGGGCTCGGCAGGCAGAATCGGCATCGCGGCACTCAAGAACGAAATAGAATGAAGGGGGGATCGACCTCGTGGTTTCCTTCGATCGGTCGGGACGTCCGCTCTACGGTAGGAAAAGGCGGCGGTGGCGTCAAGCGACAGAGATAAACGTTTACTGCGCAATGGAATACGTTCGTCCAAGGGCGATTGGAGACACGCGGTGGCCAGCAGCGAAATAGCGGGAAATCCGAGGGGGCCCTCGACCACCGGGATCCTTGTTCTTAACAAGCCGAGTGGCATCAGTTTGCGCAAAATAGTGGACCGGGTCGCTCGCTTGATCCCGCGTTCCAAGGTCGGGCATGCCGGCACGCTCGATCCCTTGGCGACCGGTGTCCTGGTTGTGTGCGTCGGCCCAGCCACGCGGTTAGTAGAGAACGTGCAAAGCCTGCCAAAGGCCTATCGCACGCTGATCCGTTTAGGGCGCGAAGCGACACACTTGATGCGGATGGGCGGATCGAGGTCCAGGCATCACCGAGAGTTCCGTCGTCAGACGAAATCCAGCAGGCCGTTCTTCCCCTGTCGGGCATGGTGAGCCAGACGCCGCCTGCGTATTCGGCCAAGAAGATACAGGGCAAGCGAGCGTACGAATTGGCCCGTGCGGGACAGACGCCCGAGATGACGCCGCGCCCGCGTGCGAATCGACCGGATCGCCGTGCTCGACTACACGGGCCCCATCTCGAGCTCGAGTTCGATTGCGGCGGTGGGACCTACATTCGATCGATCGCCCGCGACATTGGTGAAGCTCTTGGTTGCGGAGGGCTTGTCGAGGCATTGAGTCGAACCCGAATCGGCCCGTTTACACTCGAGCAGGCCGTCGATCAGGCGGCGCTCTCGGCTGAGTCGATCGACGGCCAGCTCCGGCCCGCGGCTGGATGCGGTTCCTCACTTGCCGCGGCTGGCCCTCGGTGCCGGTCAAGTCGAGGCGGTCGTCCAGGGGAAGCGGCTTGCGACACGAGATCTGCCGGGCGAATGGGACCGCGCGAGGGGCCAGTTGGCGCTGGTCGATTCCGCGGGGAAGCTGATTGCCCTGGGAGAGCTCGATCTCGCTCACGGCTGGATTCAACCTCGCAAGGTCTTGGTGTGAACCTCCGCTGCGAATACCTCGAACCTGGAGCCCGGCTGCCGTGTCCAATCCGAGCAAGGGCATGTTCGCTCAAAATGGGCATGCGTATCTATTCTTCGTTGACGCGGATTTAGCGGCGGCGTAAACTTTGGCGATGGCGTGGTGGTCGAGTTTTCAACACGGTCGGTCATGGAAGCGAGGTCATATCACCCTTTGATTGATACAAATCGCATCGAGCGTTCGGGGCGGCAAGAACGAGCCATTCTGGTCGGGGTTGTTCTACCCCATCGTGACGTGACGCCCGACGACCCCCTGGACGAGCTGCGGGGCCTGGCCAAGACCGCTGGGCTCGACGTTGTCGGCAGCATGTTGCAAAGGCGACAGAAGATCGACATCGCGACCTATATCGGCTCAGGCAAGGTCGACGAGCTCAAGGCGTCCGTCGAGGCTCAGGAGGCCGACGTGGTCCTCTTCGACAACGACCTCGGTCCCGCCCAGACTCGCAATCTCGAGAAGAGCCTCGGTGTCAAGGTCGTTGATCGGACTGAGGTCATCCTGGATATCTTCGCCACGCATGCGCAAACTCACGAAGCGCACCTACAAGTCGAGCTGGCGCAACTGGAATACGCCATGCCACGGCTGAAGCGGATGTGGACCCACCTTTCCCGCTACAAGGGGGGCATCGGAGTTCGCGGGCCTGGTGAAAAGCAGCTCGAGGAAGACCGCCGCCTGGTCGGGCACCGCATCCAGGAGTCAAAGCCAAGCTCGGCAAGATCCAAGCACGCAAGGAACGAGAAGTAGCCAGCCGAGGCGATATGCCCACGGTGTCACTGGTCGGCTACACCAACGCCGGCAAGAGCACGCTGATGAACGCGCTCACCGCGGCCGGTGTACTGGTCGAAGATAAACTCTTCGCGACGCTGGATACGCGCACTCTGCGCTGGAAGTTTAACGGCGGAGGGAATGTCCTTTTGTCTGATACCGTCGGCTTCATCCGTGACTTGCCCCCCGCTCTGGTGGCGTCGTTCAAGGCAACGCTCGAGGAAGCCCGGCAGGCCGACTTGCTGCTGCACGTTGTGGATGCCTCGAGTCCGGACGCGGAGCGGCAGATCCAGGCTGTCAAAACTGTCCTCGCTGACTCCGTCTCGAAAACCATCCCACGCTTTTGGTACTCAACAAAGCGGACAAAGTTCCGGATCGTTCGTACCTCGACGTCCTCAAGGCCCACCATACCGAGTCGGTTGCCATCAGCGCGGCCCGGCGCCAGGGGCTTGATCTTCTTGAATCCGGGGTTCGCGACGCCCTCGGAGAACGCGCCCTCGAGGCCGAGGTCGAAATCGGGGTCGGTAACGGACGGATTCTGGCCTACCTGGCGCAACACACCCAGATTCACGACCGGACCTACGACGCCGACCGGGTCCGCCTCCATTGCCATATTCCGAGACGTTGCCTGGAATTTCTCTGTGAAAATGGCGTCGATGTCCGTGCGAGCGGCCCACGGCTCTGGGCGTCTTGAACTGGCCCCAGGGGGCGTTTCCGAGCAAGTCTCGGAGTTTCGTTTGACGAGAATCCGGGAGAATCGGGCGAAAGATTCCCAAGAGAACCGTTGGATTCCATCGGCTACGCGGCGATAATGCGATTTCCGACGAGAAGTGATTGAGGCAATGGTGGAGACCGGTGGGTTCAACAACAGAGGAGAACCGAAAATGCCGCTATTCCGATTTCGCAACCTAGTGATCGCATTGTTGGTTATTTGCTCGACGTCCGTGTTGGCCCTGGGGGCCGAGCCGACGGCGAGCCTGAAAAAAGGAACGCCCGACTTGAAGTCGGCCGGCGCTTTGGCTTTGGTCCTGACGGAATCCTCTTCGTGGGGGATGCCCGCGGAGCGGCCCTTTTTGCGATCGATACGGCCGATCGAGCCCCGGCCTCCGCAAGGCATGCGGTACAGGTCGAAGACTTTGTGGGAAAAATCGCGGCCATGCTAGGGACCGATCCCAAGCAGATCGCAATCAACGACCTGGCAGTCAATCCGGTGTCGAAGAACGTTTATGTATCCATTTCGCGTGGCCGCGGGCCCGACGCCGCGCCGCTGTTGGTCCGTGTTCATCCGGATGGCAAAATTGAAGACATCTCGCTCGAAAATGTCCTGTTCGCCAAGACCGAGCTCCCCAATGTTCCCGGGCCCGACAACCGACAGCGGGCCGAGTCGATCACCGACATCGCCTACGCTGATGGCCGCGTGTTCGTCGCCGGGCTGTCCAACGAAGAGTTTTCATCGCGGTTGATCGCGATTCCGTTCCCGTTCAGCACGGATGGGTTCGATGCCGCGGCGATCGAGATCTATCACGGGGCGCACGGCCGATTCGAAACGAAGTCGCCGATTCGCACTTTCGTCACCTACCGCATTCAAGACGAGCCATATATGCTCGCGGCCTACACGTGCACTCCCCTCGTAAAGCTGCCTGTTGCCGACCTCAAAGCGGGCGCCCATGTCAAGGGCACGACCATCGCCGAACTCGGCAATCGAACCGCCCGCTTGACATGATCGTCTACCGCAAGGACGGGAAAGATTATCTGCTCATGACCAACAGCAGCCGGGGCGTCATGAAGATCCCCACGGAGGGAGCCGGCTCGGCCGAGCGTATCACCCAACCCGTGCGAGGCAACGGAACCAAGGGGATCGGGTACGAGAAGATCACCGACATCAAAGGGGCGGTCCAGATGGACAAGCTCGACAACAGCCATGCCGTCCTGCTCGTGCAACAAGATCCCCATGGCGCGATGGACCTGAAAACGATCGAATTGCCGTGATCTTCGATCGATGGTTTCACGTTCTGATACTTGTGACAGCCGGGGCGAACTCTCCGCTGCGGGATTGGCTCCGGCCTGTCAGGCCGCACAGCCAACCGCCGCAATGGCGGCTGGCGGAACCGATGACCGGCTGGCGATCGGCCCGCGCCTCTCGTGGCGGACGCAGGCTGGTCGTCCGGCAAGAGCGGCCGTTGAGGTGCTGGACGCCGATCCCGCCGATTTACACGCACTCGCACGGTCCCAGATCACGATTGACCGCTGGACCTCATTTTTTGTTGTCCGCGTCGTTCCACGAGCCAAAGAACCAATATCCGAGCAACTTCCCCTGTCGGGTTCGTACCGGGTGACGGGCGACATCATCCGGTTCGAGCCACGTTTCCCACTTGAGCCGGGAATGCGCTACCAGGCTCAGTTCGACCCGGTCCGGCTCCATGAAGTCGTTCAGACACTCGCCAGGCCGGAAGCCTTCGCCGCTAGTCAGCCTCGGTCACGGGCTAGACTGATCGCCGAGGTTGCCCCCCGCGAAACCATTACGAGCCTGTACGCAAGTCGTCAAAATCAATCCGTCGCAAGACCTTTTGCCGGAGAATCTCCTTCATTTCTATATCTTCTTTTCAGCTCCGATGAGCCGTGGGGAAGCGTATCAGCGGATCACCTTGCGCGACGCGGCAACGGGGAAGACGGTGGACCGGCCGTTCCTTGAGCTGGATGAAGAGGCTCTGGTCTCCCGACGGCACTCGCTTCACGCTGGTTCTTGATCCCGGCCGAATCAAGCCGCGGGCTCAGACCACGCGGAGGAGTCGGGCCAATCCTGGCAGAAGGCAAAACCTATTCTTTGTTCATTGATCGCCAATGGATTGATGCATCGGGGAATTTGCTGAAATCCGGGTACTGCAAGACTTTCCGAGTCGGACCAGCGGACGAATCGTCGCCAGACCCGAAAACTTGGATTGTCCGTCCGCCAATTCCCGGCTCGCGTGATCCCCTGGTCGTTCAATTTCCTGAGCCCTTGGACAGTGCTCTTTTGGAGCGATTGGTATGGGTAGAAAACGGCGACGCGAAAGTCGTACCGGGAAAGGTCTCGCTGGAAGCGGCGGAGACAACTTGGCGATTCGCCCCGGTGAGCCCCTGGCAGCGAGGGCGGTATCGTCTGATGGTTGGAACCGAGTTGGAAGATCTATCGGGAAATAACGTCGCCCGGCCTTTTGAAGTGGATGCGGTCGGGCCCATCTCAAGTCGCGTGACAGCCAAGATCGTCGAGTTACCGTTTTCGAATTGGGCCGGACGCGCACTCGATGGACCGCCGGTCGCCAAGAGGGCAAGAGTGGCCCAGCCGGTGGTCGAAATTCGCTGGGCATAGCTGACATTGCCAGGCGGCCTTGTGGTCTCGATCCAGCTTCCATCTGGTTGCTGGGCGGCGATCAAGAACGCCCTTCCGCGTGATCATGCCGCGAACGTCCGCCGGCCGGTCGCAATTCACCAGTGCCAAAAGGGCGAGGCGTATCAAATGGCTCGGCAGCCGATTAACCCTCGGCCCCCGCCACCCTCGTCACTCTGGCCCCGGCGCAGCAGTTCGAGGCTGCGCAAACCGTTCGCAACGAGTACGGCGCCGACCGCTTCGCGTTAGCCATCAGGCAGACTGAGGCGTCGGTGATGGTTGAGATTTCCCGGCTGAAAGCCGGCCGTCGCGCGGTCGATGGCGGTGCGAAACCGCGCCGCGTCGGCCGAACACAGAAAGCCCCGTGCCAGCAATGTCGCCAGCGAGCGGCCGTAGGTCGCCGGCGAGCCCGTGACATCTTCTCCCTCAAGCGGCCAGGACCCATCGGTGGCCTGATCGAGCCAAAACCGCGGCAGCTCGCACCAGGGCAGCCCGGTCTTCGATCCACCCGGTCTTGACGGCAGTATCGAGGGTCGTCGAGAAAACCACGCGGGCCAGCCGCTTGTCGCTGAATGGCCCTTCACCGCCGTTATGCTCCCAGTCCGCCGGCCGGACCAGCCAGCGAGTGGTTTCCGCCAGCGAGTCCGGCGGCACCGGGATACCGGCTCGTGACGCTTGATAGAGTGCCCGGGCCGCATCTCCGTTATTGTGACAAGAGTAGCAACGGTTCTCACGCGACCGCGCGGAACCTCATTGCTCAGGAACGCGACGGCCTTGGCTTCCGCCGAAACCGGTCCGGCCGGGCCATCGGTGCAGCCGCGCATGAGCACCCAGCAAATCACCGGGCTGAGGAGGGACATGCCGCCGGAAACCTTTCGTCGGCGCGACCACTTACGAGGCCGCGGGCAAGAACTCCGCGAGTGCGTCGTGGACCTGCTTCATCTTGATCGGCTTGGAAAGAACGATCAACTGGTCGTCGGAGGGAAGCTGCTCCCTCAGTGAGCCCTGTCTAAGCCCGAGCAAGACCAACGCGAGTAGCTGTGGCCCTCCGCATGGGCTGTTTCGTGCATGTCAAGGAAGGCCTCGATCGATTGAGTCCCTTGGCCGTCGGCATCGAAAATCACGGCGTCGACAGGTGACTCGCGGAAACGCTCGGCGGCTGCTCGGCATCAGAGACAACGAGGGCCCGATAACCCCAGCTCGTGAGTGCCTTGCGGAGAGCATCTTGGATCTCAGACTGGCCCTCGACGCACAAGACGGTCTTGACGATCGCGGCCTTCATTTCCTCCAAGGGCGGCGGAGCGTCGGGCGGTTCGGTGACGGGGTGGGCCGATTCGGAACTTGGGCCGGGATCGAAGATCAAATCGGACAAGTCCACATCCTGATCGGTATCGCGAGCGCCTGCTCGTGGGCGTCTGGCGATTTGATCGTGGCTTCAAAATGCTCAAGGTCCGTGACTACGTCCTCCATTTTTTGATATCGGGCCTTCAAGTCGATCTTCATCATTTTCTCAATGATCCGGCAGAGTTCCTCTTCAGGCGCATAGCGATGGTCGTTGATCGGCTTGATCGCTCCGAATGAGCGTTTGAGCATCTTGCGGAGCATGTCCTTGCTTTCCGATTCTTCCATCGGAAGCTGGCCCGTCACCATCTGGTAGAAGACACAGCCCAGGAAGTAAATATCTGACCTGGGGTCGCCCTTGGGGCTCTTGCAGGTGCGTTCGAGTGCCGAGTAATCGACGGTGCGCAGGCTCTTGACACCCGGCTTGGTGTCGTCGCTCTGAATGGTCGCCAGGCCAAAGTCGACCAGCTTGGCGTCGCCCGAGTTGGAGATCAGGATATTGGTCCCCTTGATGTCGCGGTGAGTCACTCCCCGCTCGAGTGAATACTGCAGCCCCCGCGACATTCCCAGCATGAGCGGCAGCCTGCCCCGTCGGGATCCGGGTGCGTAGCCTCATGAAGTCGCGGAGGTTCATTCCCTCGACATACTCCATGGTCATGAAGTGGCGATGATCCTGCTGTCCCACGTCGATAATCTGCACGATGTTGGGGTGCCGTAGGCGAATCCCAGCCTCGGCCTCTTTGTGAAATCGTTCGACGGCCTCGCTCATCGACGCGAACCGCTGACGGAGGACCTTGATCGCCAGCGGCGCCTTGGTCGTGGTGTGTTCGCCGCGGTAAACCCGAGCGAAAGTCCCCTCCGCCAAGTGGAACAGCACCTTGGAATCGCCGTAGACAAACCCGCTCGCGTCCCCTTTCTTAGCCGCTCAATTTGCCAGCTCGTGACGCTCCCTTGCGTAACAGCATCCGCAACGTCGTCTCTGGCGAACCATCGCTGGCATCGGTCGTCGCTTCGCGAACCTGGTCGCGCGAGACCAAACCGAGCATGACCACCTGATCGACCACCATTTCGGCATCAAGATCGGGCATGGAGATTCGAACCTCGCCGTGGCGGGAATGGAAAAACGAAAGGTATCGATCCCGAATGACGCCCGCTGAACCCGCAACACACCGACCTATTTTCTATTCTATGCAATCAGACACATCGCCTACCATGTGCTGGCGCGGAAAGTCGTTGAGAAATTTTTTGGTCGTGACACATCTCCCGTCACGCGATCGCGTACGTTCTTTATCAGTAGCGGTTTGTTTAAGAAGCCACTGGTGTGCCGAAGAATCAGCGGAGATATCATGCCGGTCTCTGACGGACACCACAGCCGTTGTCGTGGGGCCGGCAGACTGTCTTGGGAGCCTGAGAAGCATGAGCAAAGAAACTGGCCGAAACGCCCTGAGCGATCAGCTCCACGAACCCGCGGAGCAGTCTAGGCATGGACTAATCGTCGCGCGACCGAACAAGCCACGCGGGCGGCGAACGCCCGCCAAAGGCGGTCGGCCGATTCGTCGACCCCACAACAAGTGAACGCGAGTATACACAAGCCGAGGTCGAATTCATGCTCGCGATGAAACAATACAAACAGAAAAGCGGCCGGATGTTTCCCACGTGGAGCGAGGTGCTAGAGGTTCTTCGCGGGCTCGGTTACGAAAAAGTCGGAAGTTGTTGTGCCCTTCACCGGGCGTTACCGCCAGGATTGGATTAAAAGGGCTCAACTGGCGATCCCCTCGGGGACATTCTCGCCCACATGGTTCTTGTGTCAGAGAACAGGCTGCGCCATACTCAGGTAATCACGCCTCAGTCAACGGCCCGGGCCTTTACAAGGACTTGCACCATGAAGCGACATCTCCGCCACACTGCTCGCTTGGCCGCCAGCCTTGCCGTAGTCGCCCTCGCTGCCGGCTGCGAAGAGGAAAAGCCGGTCAAGCCCCGAGTCAAGCGCGTGAGACCCTCGGAAAGACCACTCAAGAGGTCCGTAATCTGAAGCCCGAACTCGCTAAGGGAGGCAAGGTTACAGACGGCAAGACACACTCCACGGAGTACCTCGACCTCATGGCCGATGTTTATCGTACCGAGGTCGGGAACATCGCCAAGATGGCCGTTCAGCACAGCATGGACATCTACGAGGCCATGAATGGCGAAAAGCCAAAGATTTACGAAGAGTTCATGGAGCAGATCATCAAGAAGGACAAACCCGACGGCATCCGGTTACCGATGCTTCCCTATTATCAGGAGTATGGCTACGATCCGGACAAGAAGGAATTGGTCGTCCTGGAATACCCGGCAAAGAAAAAGGCGATGAAGGAACAGATCGCCCGGGACCATGGAAAGTTCTGATGTCAGCTCGTTTCCTACTCGGTGTGTTTGATTCGGTATATGTCGTCGCGTTCACGGCGTGGGTCGGTAGCATCTTGTTTTTTTCGTTCGGAGCGGCGCCGATTATTTTTAGTGTCCTCGGCGAGCAGGTTGGTACAGGTTCGTTTCGCCGCTCTTTCCCGCGATATTATCTCTGGGGAGCGATCGCGGGCGCGATCGCGTTGCCGGCGTTTGTGGCAGGGCCGCTGTGTTATCACGAGTTTCGGGGGCCGATGGTCGGCGTGCAGGCCATGGTGATCCTCGCCGGCATTCTTTGCATGCTTTATGGGGCGAACTCGCTCACGCCGGCGATTAACCAGCGTTCGACACCGGGCCGGCGGGGCAGGAGCGGTTCAAACAACTCCACCGGCGGGCGGCGTGGCTTAACGGGTTCGTCCTTGTCATCGGGCTGGGGCTCTTGGTGGCCTTCGCGACTCGCCGCGCTCCGGCGACCTCGGGCCTGAACGAGCTCACCACGGCCGGCAAGGCGCGATACGATGCGGCAGTCAGCCGCGTCATCGAAGATATCGAAGCCCGGCACGGAATGCGCGGCAACCGGGGCTCGCCGGGTGAGTCGGCCCGCGCGACCCGATCGTCGACGACGCGGCTGTGCAGGGAGATCGAAGCATTGTACGACGCAAACACGAGCGAGACCGGCCCGCGGCCGCCGATATTCGGGGCTGGATCCAGTCCCGCCCATTCGGGCTCATCCGACCCCATCCTTCCGCTCGATCGCGCCGGCACCGCTCCGGCGACCAGGCTCTGGCGGACCATGACCCAATTAACGTAAACTCAAGAGCACCGCGACCCAAGAACTTGCCCAAACTAACATTCGTTCGCGCTCGCGCGGGGCGCAAGGCCCCGGGACTACGCCGACGATGACGGCCGATCCCCAAAATACGGAAACCGAACCAGAGCCGGATTCCGCCCGGCGCACCCGCTCCGAGCGGTTCCTGGCGGCGCTGGAACCGTTTCGTCGCGTCGTGGTGGTCTCGCACGTCAATCCTGACCCCGACTCGCTGGCGAGCGGGCTGGGAATCAAAGCATTGCTGGAATCATGCCAGCCGGGAAAGCCGGTGATTCTGACCGTGGACGGCATGATCGCGCGGTCCGAGAACCGGGCCATGGTCGAACTGCTTTCCATTCCACTGGTCCCCGTCGAATCGGTGATTGCCGACCCCGAGACGGCGGTGGTCATGGTCGACACCCAGCCATTCACAGGCCGGCGCCACAGCGAGGCGGCGACCCCCCAGGTGGTTATCGACCATCACGAGACCGGTGGCATTTTACAAGGTGTGCTGTTCAGCGATATCCGAACGCATCTCGGCGCGACCAGCACCATGATCACCGGGTACCTGATCGAGCAGCGAGTTGTCGTGACGCCCCAGTTAGCCACCGCCCTGCTCTACGGAATCGATTCTGAGACCACGGGCTACCCTCGTGAGGCCAGCTCGCTTGATGATGGCGCGCTCATCTGGCTCTTCCCCCGCGCCGACAAGGACCTCCTGGCTCAGATCCGCAACCCCAAACTACCTCAGAGTCACTTCGCGACCTTCCAGCATGCCCTTGGCAATGCGTTTCTGTATGACGAGCTGGTCGTAAGCTGGTGCGGGACGGTGACTCAGCCGGATATCATCGCCGAGATCGCCGACTTTTTCATCCGATTCGATCAGGTCAACTGGTCGCTTGCCGCGGGAGTGTTCGAATCGCAGTTGAAGCTGTCGCTCCGCGCGGGCTCGCTCGGACGTCGGGCGGGCGAAATACTCCAGTGCGTGGTGAACGGACTGGGCTTCGCCGGAGGCCACGACAAACGGGCCGGCGGGGCGATCGAATTGCCCGACCTGCGTCCCGAAACCATCGAGACACTTCTGGGCACGGTCCGCCACCGCCTGCTCGGCCACCTGCATGTCGATGAACAGCAAGGACATCGTCTCCTCAACAATTGTCCAGTCATATCGGCACCCTGACACGACGAACTCGATGAATCATCTATGAGGCGAAAAAACGCCATGGCGGACCCCGAATACGCGGTGCATGATACCTCGGAATTGCTCAGCCCGTCGTTGCTCGTCTACCCCCAGCTCGTTCAACGCAATATCGAGGAAATGATTAAGATCGCCGGAGCCGCCTCGCGACTGCGGCCTCACATCAAGACCCACAAAATGGCCGAGATCGTTCGGCTGGCAGAGTCGTTGGGAATCCGCAAGCACAAATGCGCCACCATCGCCGAAGCCGAAATGGCGGCGGCGGCCGGCGCGACGGACGTACTCTTGGCCTACCCGCTGGTCGGCCCTAACTTGCGCCGGTTCGTCCAACTGATACGTGCCTATCGCTCCACCGTCTTTCGGGCCACGGTCGATCATCCTGATTCCGCGCGGGCCCTCTCGGCTGCGGCGGATGGGCTAGCGAGCCCGGTGCCGGTTTTGGTCGACTTGGAGATCGGGATGGGCCGGACCGGAATTCGACCGGGCGAGTCCGCGGCCGAACTTTACGCGCTCGTCGACGCATTGCCCAACCTCATCGCCGACGGTTTTCATGCCTACGACGGCCACATCCATGACACCGATCTCGCCACGCGGAAACACACGGCCCAGGCGGGCTTGCAAAGTACGCTCGCACTGGCGAACGGCTGCTAGAGCGAGGGCGCCTGGTACCCCGTCTCGTGGTGGGCGGAACACCCACGTTCCCGATCCATGCCGGGCTCGACCTTCCCGGTGTTGAATGCTCGCCGGGGACGCCCGTGCTCTACGACAACAGTTATCTCACGCGCTATCCCGACCTGCCATTCACTCCGGCCGCCTTGCTACTCACGCGGGTCGTCAGCCATCCTGGCCCCGGCCTGCTGTGCCTGGACCTGGGTTACAAGGCGGTCGCCTCCGACCCCGTCGGTGCCCCGCGCGGCTCATCGGCCTCGACGACGCCCGCACGGTCGTTCACAGCGAGGAACACATGGTGATCGAGACAGCCGGCGCCGAGAGCATTCCGATCGGGACCGTTTTCTTGGCGATTCCCACGCACGTTTGCCCCACGGTCGCCCTGCACCGCCGGGTTTACGTCATCGAAAGCGGCCGGCTCGTCGGCCAGTGGGAGGTCACTGCCCGCGATCGCGTGCTAGGAATCTGACCAGCCCCGCATAAGGGTGCGGGAGACAGCTCGGCGGCTGGCGGAGCGGAAAGGGAAATCGGGATCGCCTAGAGCATCAATGGGTGGGGGCAGCAGTTTGACAAATGAGGCATTTTGCTTCATAGTACTGGCATCACCCCCCCAACCGCTTCGCCGGTTGGGTAGCAGGGCCATCTCGCAAGAGATGGCCCTAGCTATTATCCAGCTCCAGCGACGGGACCGAAGACAGTCCAGGTAATGAAAAGTGAGGAGAAGGGGTCGGATGTCAACATTGCCACCTACCTCCTGGTCGATGCCTTCGACGATGAGTATGAGGCGGCCGTGGTCGTCAGCAATGACTCCGACCTGGCCGAGCCGATTCGCATCGCGCGGCAGAGATTCAAAAAGAAAGTGCTAGTGCTGCATCCGTGCGGTCCGAGCCGGAAACCAAGCTTTGAGTTACGCAAGGTCGCCACAAAATCGCTGCTTGTGGACACGTCGCTCTTAGCTGCCTGCCACTTACCGGGGACGCTCACCGATCCTCACGGAACGATCCATAAACCGGCGACGTGGTAAAGCAACGGGCCGGAACGGCGGCGGGAGCGGCTCCGAGCTGATAGTGTATGATTGGCGACTTTTATAATTCCCTGGTGACCACAATTAGAAATCCCCGCTCGGGCATTCGATAACGCTGGGACTCCGGTCCCCCCGTTTCGGGGAAACGCGTTGTAATTGGTCATCAAGAGGCTTAGAATCAGACAGCAGTGGCCGTCTTTGGCCCGGGCATCTCGTCTCGTCGGATGTCTGCGGAACTTATGCATCCCCATTCCATTTGAGTAGGAGCCTAGTTGTGCGCATAACCCCCATTCTGTCCACTGCGTTTTGCGGTACCGCGTTGTTGATTTCGGGTTGCGCCGAGCCGACATCGGTCGAGACGGTTTCTTCGACGAAGGCGCCGGCCGCGCCTCCGGTCAACGTGACCAAGGTTGAGGCGGGCGAGGGCGCGCCAAAGCGGGCGCAGGCCGCCTTGATCAACGCCAAGCCGGGCGATGTGATCGAGCTCGGCGAGGGCAAGTTCGACTTCACGTCGACCCTGTCGCTCGACGTCAGCCACATCACGCTTCGGGGCAAAGGTCCCGACAAGACCATCCTCAGCTTCAAGAATCAGGGGGCGGGCACTGGGGGCGAGGGGATCTTAATCACCAGCAAGGAGGATGTCACCATCGCCGACTTCGCCATCGAAGATGCCCGGGGTGATGGGATCAAGTCCAACGGCACCAAGCGGATCGTCTTTCGGAACATCCGGGCCGATTGGACGGGTGGGCCGAAACCCACCAACGGAGGTTATGGAATCTATCCCGTGCTTAGTTCTGACATCTTGATCGAAGATTGCAGTGTCTCGTGTGCGTCTGACGCTGGCATCTACGTTGGTCAGTCGAAGAACATCATCGTCAGGCACAACAAAGTCCAGAAAAACGTCGCTGGGATCGAGATTGAAAACAGCACCAAGGCCGACGTTTACGAAAACGTCGCGACCGACAACGCGGGGGGCATCCTGGTCTTCACATTGCCCGACCTGCCGACCAAAGACGGCCGTGAATGCCGCGTCTTTAAGAACAATGTCGTGGCCAATAACCATGATAACTTCGCTCCCGTGGGGAACTCGGTCGCGCAGGTACCGCCGGGTACGGGCGTTATGATTATGGCAAACGATGAAGTTGAAGTCTTCGATAACACAATCGAAAAGAATCAGACGACCGGTCTTTCGATCGTCAGTTACATATCCTCGGGCAGAGAGCTCAAGGACAAGCAGTACGACCCCTATTGCGAGGCGATTCACATCCACGACAACCGTTTCGCCGGGAACGGCGGCAAGCCCAGTGGCAAGATCGGCGAGGCGCTGAAAAAGGTGGTCGGGGCGACTTTTCCGGACATTCTTTATGATGGAATGGTGGACTCCAAGAAGAAGGTCGACGGCAAGCTTCCGGGGAAGATGGGGATTCACATCCACGACAATGGCGACGCTGGTTTTGTCAACTTCGACGCGTTTGCCTTGGCCGCCAACGCGATCGCTGGAATGAAGCCTAAAGTCATTCGTGACGTAAAGAATTACGGTGGAAGTCTGCCGAACCTGACGGCCGTGTCCATTGAGGGCCTGAAATGAACGACTGCGTATCTCGGTGCGAATGCCCGCGTCGGTGCGCGGGCGTTCGCCGCCGGGTCGGCTGCCCTTTTTCTGCTGGCTGTCTCGGGATGCGGCGGGTCGCGAGTCGCTCCCGAGACAAACCAGCCCGTGACCCCGGTTGCGATCGGCGCCTTTCCAAAGGCTCTCGAGTATCACTTGTTTGAGGGCCCGCCCGCGGCGCAAAAGCCCGCGGAAGGAGTGATTCCCTACGACCTCAACTCAGCGCTTTTCAGTGATTACGCCGACAAATACCGGTTCATCAAACTGCCGCCGGGGAGCCCGCGACTTATCACCCAGACGACGTCTTCGAGTTTCCCGTCGGGACCGTCATCGCCAAGACCTTCGCGTTTCCCCACGACGCTCGCGATCCGTCGCGGGGAGGCGCCTGATCGAGACGCGGATCCTCAAGCGCGAGGCCGACGGTTGGGTCGGTCTGCCTTATATCTGGAACAAAGAGCAAACGGAAGCCACGCTGGACGTCGCCGGAGATACGGTCGACGTGAGCTGGATTCACACCGACGGTCGGGCCCGCACCAACAACTACATTATCCCCAACGCCAACCAGTGCAAAGGATGCCACAAGGCCGGCGACATCATGAGGCCGATCGGCCCCAAAGCGCGCCACCTGAATCGAGACTTCGCTTATGCCGACGGCACCGAGAACCAGTTGATGCACTGGGCGCGTGTCGGGGCACTCGCGAACGCGCCTGACCCGACGGCGGCCCCGCGCCTGGCCGTTTGGTCTGATCCCAAAAGCGGCACGCTCGATGATCGCGCCCGCGCCTGGCTCGAAATCAACTGCGCTCACTGCCATAGTCCCGAAGGCCCAGCGCAACTCCGGGCTGGACCTCCTGGCATCGCAGCGAAACCCAACATCCTTTGGAATCCGCAAGCCACCGGTGGCCGCTGGAATCGGCGCGGGGGACCTTGGCGTTCGATATCGTGCCGGGCGAGCCCGATCAATCGATCATGGTCTATCGAATCGCCTCCACACATCCTGGAGTCATGATGCCCGAATTGGGCAAGCGACTCGTGCACGACGAAGGCCTGGCCTTGATCCGCGAATGGATCGCGGCGATGCCGGCTTCCTTCCCAAGTAGCAAAACCGTGACTTCGGCGAGCCGTTAACTCTGGTAAGCTTGAGAAGCGAGACGTGACATGGCGGATCGGACCTGGGCTTGGCATCGGTTCGGCCGGCTGTTACGCCTGATTGTTGGATCAAGCGCGGCGGTTCTCGGTGGGATATTCATTCAACCGTGGATTCCCGTGTTCTTGACCTTTTGGAGAATGCGCCGGGCGTTAGTCGCGGCCCTTCTCGTTATCAAGGTTGCCTACGGTGTGATTCTTGTCGGCACTCTGATCGGCGCCGTGGTCTTGGGCGGCATTTTCTTCCGGCAATGGCGGATGAGGTCGAGACGGCCGATGGCGGCCCGCTGGCTACTCTTCTGCTGCGCCTCTTTGGTTAGCCTCGCTTTTGCCGAAACGATCGCCTTTGCGTGGCACGCGCCGGATCCCTTCGTCCCATCGTTGGTAACGAGCGACCCCGAGCTTCCGGATCAATTCACCGAGCCCCATAACGATTCGGAAGTGACCCTTGTCGTGCTCGGGGAATCGAGCGCGGCGGGTACTCCGTATGAGGCCTGGTTGTCGGTGGGACGGATCGTCGCCTGGCAGCTTGGCGAGGTCATTCCGGACCGGCGGTTCGACGCCGTGGTTCTGGCAAAGCCATGCGAGACACTGGAGATACAATATCGGAAGCTCGCCGGCATCCGCCGCCGCCCGGACGTGGTGATCGTCTACTGCGGCCACAACGAATTCTTCTCGCGTATGCCGTGGTCGCGCAAAATCGCCCACTATCGTGACGACAAGCCCCCGGTCGAGGAAAGCTTGGTTCAGCTAGCCGACCGCGTCTCCCCTCTGTGCGGTTTGATCCAGCAAGCGGTGGATACGTATCGCATCGGGGTCGTTCCCCCTTCCAAGCTCGAGCCGCCTCTGGTGGACGTGCCGGCCTTTACTCCGGCGGAATTCGCGACGATTTTAGCCGATTTTCGCCGTCGCCTGGAGGCGATCACTACTTACAGCGAGCGGGTCGGGGCGATGCCGATCCTGGTCGTCCCCCCGTGCAACGATGCAGGCTTCGAGCCCCTTCGATCGTTTCTACCGCCGGAGACCACGCGTGCCCAACGCGAAGCGTTCGCTCGCGACTTCCGAGTTGTCCGCCGGCTGAAATCGTCCGACTGGGAGCACTGCATCGATGAGTATCGCACTCTGCTGGCTCGCCAGCCCTCGTTCGCCGAGTCGCACTACCGGCTGGCTCAGTTGCTGGAACAAACCGGAGCGTGGGACGAGGCCTATCAACATTACATCGCGGCTCGAGACCTGGACGGTCTGCCGGTGCGCTGCCTGAGTGCCTTTCAGCAGGTTTATCGTGACGTGGCCGCGGCGCATGACTCGCCCTCGTCGACGGCCAGGCGTTGTTCCACGAGATCGGGCCGCACGGACAGATAAATGACTTTTTGTTTCAAGACGCTATGCATCCGTCGCTCCGAGGTCACGTTGCCCTCGCCAGCGGTGTTCTGGACGCGCTACGCGTTCGGCGATCGTTTGGGTGGCCCGGCGGCTCGTCCACCCCGATCATCGACCCAGCGCGATGTGCCGCCCATTTCGGGCTCTACTCTCATGGCTGGAAGTCGGTATGCGCGTGGGGCGAGATGTTTTATTCCGCGGCGGCCGCGCTCCGGTACGATCCAAGCCAGTGCCGCGCCAAGCAACGCGGCTACAAGGAGGCTCTCCGACGCATCGACAAAGGGGAGAGCGCCGAAGTGGTAGGCCTTCCCAACGTGGGGATACCAGCGGTGGTGCCGGCGGGGCAAGGCACGCCTGAGTTTCATTCAGGCTTTGGCTCGGCCGAAACGATGATCTTGAACGCGCCCGAACTGTTGCTATCGGTTCTGAGACTAAAGGGCGCGGACTCGTCGTCCGCGGCTGAGCCGCGATCGGCGGCGCCCGCGATCGCTCGCTTGATGGCGTTATCGAGCCGCCTCAGGTCGATCGGTTTGGTCAGGTGGTCAAAGAATCCCGCGTCGCGGCTCTGCCGCAGGTCTTCCTCGGCGCCGAAACCGCTCATGGCGATGCCGGTCATTCGCGCGGATGCGTTGATCTCTCGCATGAGCTGGAGGCCGTCGCCATCGGGCAGCTCGATGTCCGAGATGAGCAAGTCGAAGGAGACCGCTGCCTCTCTGAGGGCGGCCAGCGCGGCGCGATAACAATCGGCCGTCACCACCTGGTGGCCGCGTTTGCGGAGCGCGCTCGCGAGATAGCGGAGGGTATCTTTATTGTCCTCGACCAGCAACAGCCGCAGGTCGTTCCGGCCCGGCGCGACTGGTGAAGGCCCGCCCTTTTTGGCATTTTTGGGGGAAACCTCGGGCGTGGGCCACCTGAGGGACGGCTTTGAGCTCCAACCGAAACGTCGAGCCATGCCCGCGGCCCGGGCTCGAAGCCGTGAGCCGGCCGCCGACCGCCTCGGCAAGCGAACGGCTGATCGCCAGCCCTAATCCCAAGCCGCTGGATCGGCCGCGCACGTCGTCGTCTCCCTGCTCGAACGGGTCGAATATCCGGGGCAGCACCTCAGGATCGATGCCGATGCCGGTGTCCTCAAACTCGATGACGAGCCATCCCGCGTCTTCCTCGCCCGGGCGGTCGCTGTTGCCCGGCGAATTGATCGTGCGGATCGTCAGCCTGCCGCCGGCCGGCGTGAACTTGGCGGCGTTGCGAATCAGGTTCCAAACGACTTGCATGATCCGCGCGTGGTCGGCCATGACGTGGTGGCACTGGGCCTTGAGCTCGGTCAAGACTTGCAAACCCGCGACGAGAATTTCATCGCGGCAGACCTCCATGGCGCGGCGAATGAGCTTATGAATATCAACGACCTCGAGCTCGAGCCGCAGCCGCCCGCGGGCAATTCGCGACAGGTCGAGCAGATCGTCGATCAACCGCGCCTCCAACTCGATGTTGCGCCGAATCATCTCCAGGGCGTGAAGCAGGGCTGCCTCGGGCTTCGACTCCAAGAGCGACGTGACGGCGATCAGCACGGGCGTCAGTGGCGTACGCAGCTCATGGCTGAGCACGGCGAGGAATCGGTCCTTGGCCTGCGATGCCGCCTCGGCCAACTCTTTGGCGTCGACCAGTTCGGCTTCGGTGCGCTTGCGGTCGGTGATATCTTCGACGATGAACGAGCAAAGAGCACGTGTCGGGCTCCAGCGAGTCCATCGGCGAGAGCGTGGCCGCGACCCAAGCCGGGCTGCTCGGGCACGATGCCTTGGTACTCGAACCGAACGGGCCGGCCGGTCGCCCGGCACTCGCGGAACCGTTCGATCCAGGTCGTCAACATCTCGGGCGGGGCCTTGAGCTGTCGGAGCGTTGTTCCTTCCAGTTTGCCGGCCGCGACGCCGAAAAACGTGTCGCAGAGGGCATTGGCCTCCCTTGATATATCTGTGAAGCCCTCGAAAGCATATCGGTACACTATATAAGTGCCGGCTATCCATTGCGTTAAGCGCTCAATTTTATTCGTATAGTGTGGCACTTCGATTTCAACATAATTGTTGCCTTTCAAAGATGAAATCTTATCTCTAAATACATTCTCTTCTGGGATCAACAGCCAGCTCCCATCAATGATGTCATATTTTTTCTTAAATGGATGCACCAGTTCATCGAGCGTTGCACTCTGAGGACGGTTGCCCCCGGTACCCTCCAAATAACTACAAATCGTATTTGAACTCATGCCCAAGTTAAATTTATTAGTGTAGTGATTAATGATGTTGGTTGTCCCGATGGGAAATCCCAAGTCAGGACCAAACGCCGAAAGTAGGTGATTTAGGTTCCTAGAAACTATTTGACCATTGGGAACCATTGTCGGTTCTTAGCGATGTCCGCCATAGCCGGTATCTCCATACGCGAGCCATGTCATCAATTCTGGCAGAAATTTTCCAGAAAGTACGTCAAATTTTATCACAAAAGTGACAAATTTTCAAAATTTTTGTGAAAAAAATACGATTTTTAGTATACATACCATATATATAAACGTAAAACGTGTAAAACGTAATTGTTGGTTGAATTATGAAAAAAAACACTTCTTATGCGTGTTCAGATTCGCTCAGGGCGCACTTTAGTACCTGTGCGAGGCAGATTGCTCTTAATGCCATGGATGCGGTTTGCGATATTCTGCGGACATTCAACTTTAAGGAGAGTGTGGACATAGATCCCACTAAAAGGGAACAACTTCAACGCTACGTTTTTTCTGAACATGTAATTGCAAAAATAACGGAGGACATTGAGACGAATTTTTTCAGTAGAATGATGGGGTTCAACCAGTTGTTTGATGCTGCCTACAGGTCTGCAGCCGAGTATGCTTTGCGGGAGAAGGTATTAATTTATAGTAGTAAAGGAAATAGTCATCTTTCACCGTCGGAGTATTTTGATCGAAATTATCTAGCACTTTTTGAAGCGCTTGGCCTCTCCCTGAAATCATTGCAGTACATAGACGGTAATCTATACACACGTGTCGGTGGAGGGCGGTTTCCAGAGCGCCCAAAGATTGCGCGACGCAATGGAAGGCTCGACCAAAAAAAGACAGGACATCCTCAAGGTATTTGACCAATTTTTATACGAAAGCAGTCAAAAACGAAATCAATGCCGATCAATATCGCGCAAATATCAAAGCAAGTGAAACGCCTTTGATTGCTACAATCACACTTATAATGAATAATTTGATCAGGGATTGTGGAAGCCATTTGACATGTAATTGATCGTATCTTGATCAATTCCAACTCGTACTGACGGAGTTGCAGGAAGAACAAATCGCAATAGCGCCGGCCAATCGTACAGTAAACATCGAAAAACTCCTATCTTGCCTGAGGCTGAGAAAGTACGAAGGGGGTGTCGAAGGAGACGAAGCTGACAAACAAGGGACTCACATACAATGGACAAGACCGCGACTACGAGGACTGACGGGGCAGATAATCGCTCGGTCGGGACGAGAGAAGCTGCCAAGCAAGTGACGCATACCATCACATCGGACAAGACCAGGACCAAAACCAAGACCGCGACTATGAAGGGGACGACGACGATGACGACCACATCAACGATGGAAGCCTCACCACATCCTTAACGACCTCATTAACGATGCTTCCACGCTGGATCATCAGATTTTTATTCCTTCTTTTACGAGGCCTTTGGCCCTCCCAAGTGCGCACCTCGAATTGAGGGAGGCGACCATGACCCGCTCTGACCAGACGACTTTCTTCGTCCCAGATCATACATGGTCCACCAGAAATCAGAACACTGTTGTGGTCTGTGACAGCGACCGTGATAGGAGCGTTTGTTGTAACGCTCCTATACAAGTCCCAAATCTTGGACGACGCTGCCGCAGTTTGCTTGCCCCTGCTGGTTGTAGTGATCGCCGCAGTCATGGCAGCAATCTTTGGTCGTGCCAACTCGAACGTCACCACCTCGTGAGGCGTCCTCAGCAGCAATCGGAGGTAACCACAAAATGAACGCATGTTCAGGAATGCTCCGCGTCGCAAAGGACGATGAGTGGTGGTATCAGCTATGGGATCAAATATCCCGGCTGCTAACGGCCAAGAGTGAACGGCGGCGACAAGACACGATCGACGAACAACCGGGATGGTACTGGAGAACAGCAGAGGGAAGGGCGTTTCTCCGTTCTGTGCCCGTCCGGACCGGCGTCGATCCTCTCGATGATCCCCAAATCGGAGATCAACGAGAAGAGGACTAGTCTAGCGCCAACAGCGAAATACAGATCAGTCACAGGGGCCATCCGAACGGTGGCTCCTGCGACTTAGCAGTTTACCGGACTTTGCAAAAATCAAGAATTATGACGAAGCGGCTTGCCTTAGCGTTTTCAATGGCCTAGCTTCGTCATAAATGAGTCTCACAACCAAAGCCAAAAAACGCCTCATCGGCTACGCCCGCGTGAGCACGAAAAACCAAGACCTCACCCGTCAGGTCAAGGCGCTCAAGCGTGCCGGTTGTGATGTGATCTATTCCGATACCGCATCCGGCAAGAGCATGGCCGGACGCCCCGAACTGGCCGCCGCGCTTGAGGACATCGACGAAGGCAACGTTTTCGTCATCGCCGAATGGGATCGCGCCACGCGCTCGATGTGGGACGGCTTGCAGATCATCAAGACGGTGATCGACGCCAAGGCGAGCGTGAAGGTGCTCGACCGCAGCTATATCGACCTCGAAACCCCGATGGGGCGCGGCTTCATGGCGATGTTTTCCGCAATGGCGGAAGACGAACGCCAACGCATCGTCAAGCGCACCCATGAAGGCCGTCAGGTTGCCCGCGCCAAAGGCGTCAAGATGGGGCGAAGGCCGAAACTCAACCCGCACCAGATCACCGAAGCGCGGCAACGCCTCGCCAAGGGCGAAGCCACCCGCGACCTTGCCCGCCTTTACGCCGTCAGTGTCAGCACGATTTCGAGGCTGGTGAAATGATCGAACTTCACCGCATCGATCCGGCGCGGAACATGGCGCGGTTCTATGTGCTGGACGTGCAGCCGGATTTGTTCGGCGGCATCCTGCTTGTGAAGGCATGGGGACGCATCGGCGGGCGCGGGCGCGTCGTCCACGAGCTGCACCCGACCGAGGCGCAAGCCCGCGCCGCCTTGCAGCGCCAGGCCGAGCGGAAGCGGCGGCGCGGGTATCAGTGAGGCATGAGACATGAACCGCCCGCCCGACACCGAACCGAGCAACGCGACCGTGCCGCCGGATGCGGAAGATTTGAAGGCTGAACCCGCCGCCACGTGGAAGCCGCCCCCGCCGCTGCGGCGCAAGCTTCCGCCCGATCCCTTGCTGGTTCTCAAAGACCGGGCCAGGGCGGCCCCACGGGAAGCCGAGAAGATGCGCGAAGCCGCAAGGCAGGCCCTGAGAGATTACTTCGCCAAGGGCGAGTAGTTACGCGTTACAAGCTATCGATGAAGGGGTCGAGAGCATCCGCGCTCGCGGTCAGGCCATGGCGTTTCATGTTCGCCAGAAGATCGACGGCGGCTTGCAGCAAATTCTGAGGGACGCGCGAAGCCGGTGCAGCGCGGCGACGACTTCGCTTGCGCGGTCGTGGAGAAGGCCGAGAATGAACGCGTCGGGGTGCACGGCTTCAATGTCAAAAGCGGCCAGTGCGGCATCCGGAAAATCCCGCAGATTGGTGGTGACGATGATGCGCGCGCCACCATAAATCGCCGCCGCCAGAACGTGCCGGTCGTCAGCATCCGGCAGTGTGATCGTGTCGATAAGATGCTGGTAGCCTTCGACGCGCGCGTCCTGAAAGTGCGCATCCATCAAGCAGCGCGTGCGCTCCAGGCGGGCCGAAGCAATGTCGGGACGATCGCGGCGAAGCGCCGCCATCCATTCGTCATGGACCTGGCTGGACCACCGCGCCTGAAACAGGCCCTGCGATGCAAGGCGCAGCAGGATGTTGCGAAGCAGTGCCGGATAAAGAACATTCGCGTCGAGAAACGCCGTAAGAGCTGGCGTTTCCTTCATATCAAGCCGAGTTCCTGATCCAGGGCGACGATCTCATCAAGCGCTTGCTCGCGTTTGGTGAACTGAGCAGCCTTGTAGGCAAGCACATGAGGCACGGGACAGGCGCCGGTGCTTGC
>CAWHKI010000306.1:0-46165 GCA_963829765.1 uncultured Isosphaeraceae bacterium
GCAGGCTGTGCAGGTCGCTCGCGCAAATGGTGCAGGCGAGCACCTCCACCAGAATCTCCTGCCCGCGCGGGGCCGGCACGGGTAGCTCGCGAATCTCGAGCGGGCGTTCAGGGCCGTGGAAAATAATTGCCGTGGCCGTGTTGGTCATCGCGTGTTCCCCCCCGCATGCCAAGCCGGTCTGGCCGCACGCGCGAAGTAAACAAAGCCCATGATCAGGAACGCACAGGTGAGCGTGGCGATCACCCAGCAGATGGGCTGAAAAAACCGCAAGAAGTTCGACCCCACCGGGAACGCCCCCTTGATGATCAAAAGCCCCGCAAGGCCAACATAGCTGACCGAATCCGCCACGTACATCAGGAACCCCAGGTTGCCGCGAGTGCGTGTCATCGCAATCAGCCGCTCGAAAAGAGTGGTATGAACGGCGACGTAAGGAAGGTACAGCCCCGTGCCCAAAAGTGCCATGAACGTGAAGCCGTCGAGCCGCCCGAGCGCCAAGCCGGCCAGTGCGATCAGCATCAAGAATCCGCCGCCAAGCGCAAGCCCAAGGGACGTGAAGAACGCCCGCCGATTGTCGACGATGAGCACGGTCATGCCATTCACCATCAGCAAGACAATTGCGACAACGATTTCTGAGACCGCGAACGTTGATGGAGCCACGGTGGTGCCGAGTCCTTGCCAAATCTCGCGAGCGAAGTCGGCGCGAATTCCTCGTACGATCGTCACCAAGAAATAAGCGCCGACGATACAGAACAGGCCGGGGCCGTAACGGCCGATCACCGCGGCGCGGTCGGCGGCGCTCATCGATTGACGTTCGCTCCGCAGTGCGACATCGATCGGATCAGGAGTTGGGATGCGCGTAAGCATCCAGACAAACAGGCACAGCGGGGGAAGAAATAGCAGGCCCGTCGCCGCGGGCATCCAGCGCTCGCCGATTCCTTGATCCAGCAACCAGGTGCCGACCGATTTCGTCAAGCCATCGGCGAGGATGAAGCTGGCGCACAACCCCGCCGCGAGGGCCTCCGTGATCCGCCTCCCCTCGAGATAACCGACCACCAACCCGAACACCATTCCCAGAGACAGACCATTGACGAACATCCAAACCGGACCAATGGCCCTCGGTGATGCGCCGAAAAAGAACAAGGCCGTCTCGGCCCCGGCGATCATTGCGATGATCCCCCCCGCGCGTCTGCTCGGCCGGAATTCGGCAATAATTCGCACGCCCAGACACTTCGCCAGCGCATATCCCAGTACCTGGGTGGCCACGAGCAAGGTCTTCTGCTCGATTCCCCAGACCGGCGAGCCGTCAAAAGCGGCGGCCGTGAAGGGCTTTCGAAAACCATACATGCAGAAATACGACCCGAAAACGGCGACAAAGGCCCAAACGGCCACCGAGGCCGATAACGCTCGGGTTGCCTTCTCGGTTGGGTGCGGCTGTACGTCGATAATGGTGGGCTCTTTCATACGGACGAGGTCATTGTCGCACGGCCGATCCTAGCTCGAGTCGCACCGCCTTGAGAACCCGTTCGACGATCTCGGACATCGTGCCGGGCACGGTCGCTCCGGCCGCTTCGCGGTGGCCGCCCCCGCCGAATTGGGCCGCCAGGCGGGAACAATCCACGCCAGTGCGTGTCCGGAATGACACTTTCACCGCCGCGCGGACCTGCTCGATGAAAAGCATGCCTACCTCGACGCCGCGCATGCTGACCGTATAGTCCACGAGATCTTCCGAATCCGGCGGAATGGCCCCGGTTTGTACCAGGTCATGGTGCGAAATCGTCGCATACGCAATTCTTCCATCGAGGTCGGTTCGCAACCCGGTGAGCGTTTGCCCCATGAGCTTCAGCCGGCCCAGCGTGTTTCTCTCAAACAGATTTCGGTAAATATCGTCGACCTGGGCACCAGACTCGATCAACTCGGCGACGGCCCGCAACGTGCCGGGTCGTGTGTTGGAGTGGCGAAACCAGCCCGTGTCCATGGCGATCGCCGTGAGCAGGCCCGTGGCGACCTCGGGCGTGTAAGAGCAACCGAGCGCGGCGAGCGCCTTCATGACGAGAATGCCGGTTGCCTCGGCCGTCGAGTCTTTGAAAACGGTCGCGCCCAGGTCATCCTCGCTGACGTGGTGATCGACGACCACGCGCGGACCCGGAAACTGGCGGATGAATTCAGCCATGTCGCCAAGCTGGTTCCAGGACGACAGGTCGACGATAATGGCCACCTGGCGGTCGGCGAGTTCAGAGGGTTGAACGCGATGCCCGAAGTGCTCGAAAAGTTTCGCTTCTGGGTCGAGAAAGTCATACCGAGGTGGTGTCAGGCTGGCGTTGACCACCCGCACGTCCTTCCCCTTTTGGCGGAGCAAGCCAGCCATGCCGACCTCCGAGCCGAGGGCGTCGCCATCGGGGCGAACATGCGTCGTCACCAGGAAGCGGTCGTGCGTGGCGATCAGATCGGCGAGGGGCGTCCAGTCAATCGTCATTTCAACTCCGTTGCGCGGCGTGTCATAAGGATTCGAGGGACCAGGATTTCGGCTGTTCAAGTGGTATACGACTCGACCCGAAACCGGTCGAGATGGTCGCGCACCCAATCGATGGTTTCGTCGAGCCCTTCCTCGAGCGAGTAGCTGGGCTTCCAGCCCCACAGGCTCTGCGCAAGCGCCGTGCCGGCGAGTAGACGCTCGACTTCGCTGGCGGCGGGCCGGTAACGCTCTTGATCGGTCTCGACAGTGATCGATCGACCCATCCGCCGGCCGATCGTCTCGACCAAGCCGCCGATCGAGATATCTTCCCCGCGACCGATATTAACCGCTCGGCCCAGCGCCTTATCGCAGCCGGCAATGGCCACGAAACCGGCAACCGTGTCCTTCACATAGGTCAAGTCACGCCGCGGATCGAGTCGTCCGAGCTTGATGCTTGGTCTGGCCAGCGCCTGGCTGATGATCGTGGGGATGATCGCCCGGGCCGATTGGCGCGGGCCGAACGTGTTGAATGGCCGCAGGATCGTCACCGGCAAGTTAAATGCGCGGAAATAGCTCTCTCCGAGAGCATCGGCGCCGATCTTGGTCGCGGCGTACGGCGATTGGCCCTGCAAGGGGTGGCGCTCGTCGATGGGAACGGTCTGAGCCGTACCGTAAACCTCGGAAGTCGAGGTCAGGACCAACCGAACGAGTTCTGAACTCACCCGGCAAGCGTCGAGGACATGGGCCGTACCCATCACGTTCGTCTGAACCACGTCGTAGGGGTTGTGATAGGAATACGGAATCGCGATCAAGGCCCCCAGGTGAAACACCCACTCTCGCCCCTCGACGGCGCGGCGGACAGCGACAGGGTCTTTCAAATCGCCTCGCTCGACCTCGATCGCAGCCTGAACATCACGCGGCAGGTCGCCCAGATTACCTCGGTCATCGCGGCCGTTGTATCGCACCAGCGCCCGCACGTGGTGGCCATCCCTGACCAACCGCTCGGTCAAATGGCTGCCTATGAACCCGCCGGCCCCGGTTACCAAGACCTTCTTACTCATCGACGGACCACTCCTTCGTCGCGTCTAGCCCCCGCCGATTCCGCGGCGTCCTCACGGCCAACATCATAAGGCGCTTCGGCGTTTTTCGCCACGTCGAACAAGTGTAAATTGCGTGGTCCTTGCCTCCAGTCTGCCCAGGGCGTAAGATGTTCGACGAGGTTCGCCATGCCGATTGTCGAAATCACCATCCCGGTCCTCAATGAGGAGGGCCAACTCGAAGACTCGATCGCCACGCTCGACCGGTTCCTGACGGCGCAAAACTACAAAGATATCGCCATAATTTTGGGTGATAATGGCTCGACTGACAATACCGGCGCGATCGCCCAAAGCCTCTGCCGATCCTATCCCTGGCTCTCCTACGTGCGCGTGGAGGGGCGCGGCGTCGGCCGGGCGCTGAAGAAAACATGGGGCGATTCCCATGCTGACATTATCGGCTATATGGACCTCGACTTGGCGACCGACTTGAAGCATATCCCGGAAGTGCTGGCCGCCCTTGCAGACGGGGCTGATTTGGTTTATGGCAGCAGACTGCACGAGCGATCGATCGTCGTCGGTAGAACGCTCAAGCGGGAAATCCTCTCGCGTGGCTTAAATAGCATCGTCAGGAATTATCTGGGCGTTACCGTTTCTGATGTCATGTGCGGCTTTAAATTCCTGCGTCGTCCGCTTTACCCGATCTTGACGGCCGGCGGCGCCGTCAGCGACGGCTGGTTCTTCTGGCGGAATTGCTGGTGGTGGCGCAGTGGAAAGGCCTCAAGCTGGTGGAGCTGCCCGTGAAATGGACCGATTCGCCCTCGTCGAAAGTTCGCGTGCTCTCTCTGAGCGTGGCGTATCTCAAGGCGATGCGTTTATTGCATTCCCGCCGGTGACAAAACGACGACCGCCGACTTTGTGCTTGGGCACCCGCCCCTTTGGCGATGGATGTCGCGCGATCACCTGAAGTTGGGTTTAACGGGCCCATTGGGGGGATTTTCTTGGCCCGACTCCGAGTAGACCACATTTCGCAGCTTCTCGCTGGTCATGATGCTGCTCTGAAGTTCCTCTTCGAGGAAGTAAAGCGGGCGTAGTTTCACTTCCTCGAGCACCGCGCGAGATACTCGCAGATAACCGCGAGCACCAAGAATCCGATCGCGAACATGAGCCGCATTGCCGAAAGCAGCGGCCGTCCACGATTGCTCTTGCCTGAAAAACAAACACATGAAAGCCACGTACACCGACAATGCGACATTACAAAGGCCCGCCACGCCCGCGACAGCCCCGGCCTGCCTCAGCGGACGAAGCGAATTGGAGACGATCATCGACGAGCAGTTCTCGACCAAGGTCGCTAGATTCCTGCGGCGTTCCGGAACGCGCCGTTGAATCTGCTCGTAGGGGCGGGGGATGACCTGGTGTCCCGCATACATGCTTATGACACGCAGATACCGGCACGAATTCTTGATCTTGAGGACACTGTTGAGTGCAACGCGGGTCAGCGCAATAAAGTGCGAGGAACGGTAGATCTGCGGCCTCTCGAGCAAGAGCCTGCTGAGGCGGTAGTACAGGTCGTAGGCGAGCCTGTAATAAATCGACCGCGCCTTGAAGACATCGTGCGTCCCGACCACGATACCGTGGCACGACAGCGCTTGGTTGACGAACTCGGGGATCAGGTTCGGGGGGTCGCATTCGGGTCGCAAGACGACCACAACGTCGCCGATGGCATGATCGAGGCCGCAGGTGATGGCCATCTCGAGGCCGAAGGTCCTCGCGAATCGGAAGACTCGCAAGCAGTGTAAGCGGGAGAGCAGATCGCTCAAAACCCCGGTGGTGGCATCCGACGACCCATCGTCGACCAGGATGACCTCATAATTCGTATAATTTTTCCCCAGCACGTCGGATATGTCTTCAACGGCGGCCGAGAGGATGTCGGCATCGTCGGCAAGCGGGACAACGACCGAAACGAAAACGTCGCCATTCACGGTACCTGGCCCTCCAAGATGTCGTCGAGTTCGAAGATGTTGTCGATTTTGCCTCCCAGCACGGAGACGAGCCCAGGGGCCTTGTCGTCGCGCTTGAACAGGATCGGCCTCCCGTCGTCGGCGTCGTTGTGGGGTAGGATCGTCTTCACTTCCCAGAGCGAGTCGATGTAGCGTGCATCGGCCATGCACGGGACATACCTCGCGGCGTCCCGCACCATCCGGTCGTGCTGGCTCGCCCGTGGCACGTGCGCGGAGTGCTGCATCGTGGGTCGTTGCGACGACGGCTCCGACCAACTGTAATGCGGCGTGAAGCTCACATGGCTCAGGGAGTGGAGGGCCAGTGGCGGGAACGGCATGACCGAGAAGAATGGACCGCACATCACCGTGATACCCAGATTCGCGAGCTCGTCGGGAACGCGCAGCCAGCGCACAGTTCGGTGCTCTCGTGCTGGAGCTGGAGCCGTGTCAGGCCGCTACGATCGAGGATCGCGTTCGAACTCGAGTACGTGCAATTGTAGATGTGATTGCCGGCAAGCTGGATAGTGTCTCCCGTACGACGGTCGGCAACCTCGAGTCGCATCCTTCCTCCCGCGATCAAATCCTCGCCGGCGACCACCCTGACCGCCTCGACGCTCGTCATCACGGATATTCCCGCTTGGGCAAGCCGCTCCTTCAGAAGGCCCTTGAGGCACACCGAATCGAACGCGAATTCTTTCACGAGGAAGACGTCTTCGATGAGATCGCTATTGAAGAGGCGACGGTATCGCGCGGGAGCTGGCCTGACCTCCGCCTCGATCCGCTCGCAGAACTGCACGAACTGACGCGATGTCACTTTCGAGCGGCTGGATGCGATCGCGTACAGCTTGTCGAAATCGGCGACGACGCACTCAGGGAATTGAGCGATGAAACGGCGGAAGTTAACCCTCGAGCGCAACCCAGTCACCAGGCTACGCGGGTAATGGTATCCATGATGAATTCTCGCCTGGTTGTTGTACGAGGCACGCTGCAGCAGATCGCCTTCCCGTTCGAGCAGCACCACATCCGAGCCGGGATCGAGCTCGGCGACCTTCAGGGCCAAATAGCACCCGAAGACGCCGCCGCCGATGATGATGTGGTCGTATTCCATGATTCGCGGATGACCTCGCGACTTCCATTATGCAAGCCCTGGCTGCGTTGCGACAGGTCCGTCTTGTGAATTCAACCGCGATTGAACCACGAGATTGTTCTTTTTTTGCAACACGCCGTGACCGATCGCCACAACCGGGCTTCTGGAAGACGGTTTAACACGCGGTCGAACCGCACGGTTTTCTAGGCGTTCCCTTGAGAGCTTCCGCGAGATGTTGGGCCACCTCTTGCACCTGCTTGAGTGTCATTTCCGGGTACATCGGCAGCGAAAGGACCTGCCGCGATGCGGCTTCGGCGCAGGGAAAGCTGCCCGGCCCCTGATTGAGGTCGGCATAAGCGCCTTGCAGATGAATCGGGATCGGATAATGAACGCCGCAGCCGATGCCAGACCTCGTGAGCGTCTCGAGTAGGTAATCGCGTTCGCCGCGCAGAATGCGCACGACGAAAAGGTGATAGACATGCTCCACCGTGTCTTCGGCCTCGCGCGGCAACTCGATCTGATCAGTCAGGTTGGCCAGCGCCTCGCGATACCATCCCGCGATCTGACGCCGGCGCTGGTTCCATAGGTCTAAATAGGCCAGCTTCACCTTGAGCACGGCCGCCTGGAGGGTGTCGAGCCGGCTGTTGTAGCCTCGACATGGATGGTGGTACTTGACCGTGCTTCCGCAATTGCGCAGCTCTTGGATACGATTGGCCACGTGCTCGTCATCGGTGCAGACAGCCCCTCCGTCACCGTAACACCCCAGGTTCTTCCCCGGGTAGAAACTAAAGGCGCTGGCCGCGCCGAGGGTACCGCAACGGCCACGCCGATGGATGGCCCCGTGAGCTTGGGCGTAATCTTCGATCACGAATAGCCCTTTTTCCCGGGCCAGGTCGGTTACCGCCCCCATGGCGGCAGGCTGCCCATACAGGTGGACCGGGATGATGGCCCTGGTGTTCGCGACAAGAGCTTCGCGCCTTTTCAATGTCGATGGTGTAAGTAGACGGGTCGATGTCAACGAGAACGGGCGTTGCGCCCACGTCGCTCACCGCCAGCGCCGTCGCGATGAACGTGTTCGCGGGGACCAAAACCTTGTTGCCCGGACCGATGTCGAGGCTTTTCAGCGCCAGCCGGAGGGCGTCGGTGCCACTGGCGACGCCGACGCAATGCTTCGTGCCAATGAAGCTGGCGAAAGCGCCCTCAAATTCGCCGACGGCTCCCCCGAGAATAAAATCGCAACGGTCGAACGTGCGGGCCACGGCAGCGTCGATTTCGTCTCGGATCGTGAGATATTGGGCCTTGAGGTCGACCAGAGGAATTGGCGTCATGAGTATAGTATAGTGGCGCGGGCGCCATGAGTCATGCGGATTTCGCGCTCGGCACCCTTTCTTGCGGTCGATCCGCTGAAAAATCAATGCTTAAGCCCTTCACGCGAACCCCAAGAACATACGGGCAACGGTGTCCGCGCTCGTACCCCCTTTCACCATTCCACGCGTTTGCTATGATGGTCGCGGTGGACGAATTGCGTGGTATGGGTGGTCGGAGAACGGGTGGTGTCGACTCTTTCGCAGGCGGTAGACGCGGGAATCGCTGTCGGAACTTACGAATTGACCAAGGCATATGGTTCGGCCGCCTCGCCGGTGTATGCACTGCGTGGGGTAACGCTCGAGGTGGCACGCGGTGAGCGGATCGCGCTATTAGGCAAGTCGGGTTCGGGAAAATCGACCCTGCTTAACCTGCTCGGCGGCCTTGACCACTCCACGTCGGGCCGTCTGCGAGTGGGGGGGCACGACCTCGACCGGCTCGGCCAGCGCGAGCTTTCCCGGTTCCGGTCGCAGACGGTCGGAATCATCTTTCAATCGTTCAACCTCATCCTCTCGCGGACCGCGCTCGAAAACGTCGAGCTGCCGATGATTTTCGCGGGACGGCCCGTTCGGGAACGTCGCGCCTTGGCCACGGAAGCCCTGGAGTCGGTCGGGCTGGGGGAACGTCTGCACCATCGCCCCGCCGAGATGAGCGGCGGCGAAAACCAGCGAGTGGCGGTCGCCCGAGCCTTGGTCAACAAACCCGAGATCGTACTCGCGGACGAGCCGACCGGCAACCTCGACAGCGCTACGGCTCAAGACGTGATGGGCCTGATCGTCGATCACGTGCAACTCCACGGCGCTACGCTTGCCTTGGTTACTCACGACGAAGAACTTGCCTCCATGTACACCGATCGAGTGATCCGGCTCAAAGATGGACGCCTGCTTTCCTGAGAATGACTACCGAGGGAGAGGCCCGTGCGACTGATTGACTTGATAACCCTGCCCATCGCCGCCCTCTGGCAACAAAAGCTCCGCACGCTGCTCACCACGCTCGGGGTTGTTTTCGGCGCATTCGTCCTCGCCGCAAGCCTTTCGATCGGTCAAGGGGTCGAGGAAACAATCAACCGCGAATCACACCGTAATGAAGTGTCCAGAAGAATCGAAGTCCTTCCCATGTACCACAGCATGAGCGCGGTCGTCGGTACCAAGGGCGTGAAGGTCGATGGAACCATGAGCGACGAACGGCGCAACCGGCTACGCGATTCGATCGCCGACGGCAAGCCGGGCTCCAATCCAATGCGCGTCCGCGTCGACCTAACGCGTGAGCGCATGAATAAGCTTGCCGCGATTCCGAATGTCCGTAGCTTGGTGCCGCTGGTGCACAACAGCGGCATCGCCACTTTCGGCAACAAATCCCAGAGCGTGCAAGTGCTCTCGGCTCGTCCGGACGACGCGGCCTGCCGGCGCCGGATCGTCGCCGGCCGCTTTTTCAACACTTCGGACGAGCACGCGGTCGTGATCAGCGAATTCCTTGCCTACCGCCTCGGCCTCGTGAACGACGCCGACGTGGAGGCCCTGATCGGCAAGCCGCTGCGCATCGGCTTCCGGGCCCGTAAGATGGACTCGGGCCTCTCGAAACTTCTGGGAAACATCAGTCGCGATCAGCGTACCGTGGTCGATCAAGTGATGGCCCGCGTCCCTGGCGTTCTCGGGGTGCTTGGCCTCACGAATCAGCAAGCCGCGGCCGCACGGCGGGGCGTTCCCGGCGGCCGTGGCCCGGCGGTTGTACCTGAAGTCGTCCAGAAAGACTTCACCGTTGTCGGCGTCATCCGCAAGTTGAGGGAGGAAGAGCGACATGGCCCTCGCGACCCCCTGCGCGTCGAGTCCGACGTCATCTTGCCTTACCAGACAGCTCTCGACCTTTACTTTGACGGGGTCGGAAACGAACAACCGGGCGTGAGCCTGGCGGTTTTGCACGTCAATTCCGAAAAGGATGTCAGAAACGTCGTCACCCGCGTCGCCGAGATGGGCTTCGAGCCCAAGGCCGCGCTCGAATGGATCGAACGAGACCGGGTCATTTACACGCTCGTCTTCGGCGGCATGACCTCCGTCGCGGGGGTGGCCCTCTTGGTCTCGGCGCTCGGCATCGCCAACACAATGCTGATGAGCGTGCTCGAACGGACGCGCGAAATCGGCATCATGAAGGCTGTCGGAGCCGACAACAAACAGCTCCAATTCATTTTCCTGGTCGAGGGGGCTGTCATCGGCCTCTTTGGTGGCATCATCGGCGTGCTGCTCGCCTGGGCGCTTCCTATCCTGGAGACGCCTGGATCCGTTCCATGATTATTCGCGACATCAAGATCGATCTCAAAAACTCGATCTTTATATTCCCTCCCATGATGGCATTGTTGGTATTGGTATTCACCGTGGTGGTTTCCACACTCGCCGCCGTTTATCCCGCCCGACACGCCGTGCGCATCGACCCAGTCGCCACTCTCCGGCACGAATGACGTTCAGCCTGGCATCCTCAATGCCCCTGTTCCTCGCGCAGGCCTTGTTCTCTGGGCGGGTGACCACCCGCGTTTACCCAGACCAACAATTCTCGCGATTTTTTCGTGCCCACCTAGAATGAAACTGCCAAAAGCAGTTAACATCGAACTTCTTGCTGTACACCGCCACCTGCAAATGCTCGCCCGATGCCGGGCCCCATTTGGCATGAGGTGATCGGAGCAGCCCGACGCAAGACCACCAGCTTGGCGCAAACAACCGAGGTTATTCCATGATCCGCCCACGAAATCTCGCTGGAATCAGCACGCGACGTCCTGATGCGAAGCGTCATCCGATCCTCGAGCCGCTCGAGACGCGGCAAGTTCTTTCTGCCACAACCACCACGATGTTCATGGACCCGACGGCCAGCGGGATGATTGGTGCTGTCGCGACCGCGCGAAGAATGGTCATCGAGGGGCAGACGATGCCTGACGCGATTGTCGCTTTGCACGTGGGCAAGGTCACGAAATGGGGCCGCGCGAACCACTCGGGCGATTTCGAGCTGAAGCTTTCCGTACCGACGGGGACGTATGAGGCCAAGGTCAACGCGCGAGACGCCGACGGTCAGACTTCGACGGCGTCGATGAGCGTGACCCAAGGAGATGCGGTCATCGCCTGGATCGATACGATGATTGAGGTGATCAAGGCCGACATTGCCAACGTGGGGATGGCATCGCGGACGCTGGCCATGGTTTCGGGAGCGGTCTACGACGCAGTCAACGATATCGAACGGACAGGGGCCGTCTACAAGTTCGACGTCGAGGCTCCCAAGGGCGCCTCCCCTTCGGCCGCTGCTTCGGAGGCAGCGTACACGGTCCTCTCGGCTCTTGATCCCATCATGGAACCGCTCCTCGAGGTTCGGATGGCCCAATCGCTGGCGGCCGTGCCGTCGGCGACCGCATGCGCGGCGGGAGTCGCGGTTGGCAGCGAGGTCGCCCAGAGCATGCTCGCCTGGCGGGCGAACGACGGATCGTCGGCGGTGGTACCGTACGTCGCCGGCACGGCCCCCGGCCAGTGGCGGCCCACGCCCCCGACGTACCAGGCTGCCTGGGGCCCTGAGTGGGGCCAAGTGGCCACGTTTGCAGTCACCAAGCCGGCGTCCTCCTTCGTCGCGCCGCCGCCCCCCGCACTCAATAGCCCGGCCTATGCCGCCGCTCTCAACCAGGTCGAATCGCTCGGTGCCGTCAACAGCACGACGCGTACCCCTAGAGAGACAGAGATCGGAGACTTCTGGTCCTACGACGAGCCATCGACGGGGACCCCACCGGTGCATTACGACGAGATCGCCGAGACCATCGCACTCCAGGAGCATAATTCGCTGGCCCAGGACGCCCGGCTGTTCGGACTGGTCAATCTCGCCATGGCGGACGCGGGCATCGCTGCCTGGGATACGAAGTACACGTACGACCGCTGGCGGCCAGTCACCGCTATCCCGCTTGCCAATACGGATGGCAATCCCGCCACAACCGCCGATCCCACCTGGATGCCCCTCGGCTCGCCGGGCGATCCGGGACAGCCAAACTTCACACCCCCATTCCCCAGCTATGTCTCCGGTCATGCCACCTTCGGCGCGGCCCTCTTTACCATCCTCGCCGATTTCTACGGTACGGATGTCATGCATTTCACGCTCACGTCGGACATCTTGCCGGGCGTCACCATGTCGTTCAACAGCTTCTCACAGGCCTCGTACCAAAATGCCATGAGCCGCATCTACCTCGGGATCCATTTCTGGTTCGACGAGGCTGCCGGCATGAAGATGGGCAAGGCGATCGCCACCAACGTGTTCGACAATTCGCTCACGCTCAAATCGCCCTGAATCGCCTTCTGCCACTCGGCGCAGCGACCTCCTCGAGAGGCCAACATGAGTCGTGAGGTCACCCGATCCCAGCGAGATTGGCTCGAAGGCGAGATCGCTGTTTCGCGCGCTACGGGATTGATCGACGAAGACCGAGCACAAGCGCTGCTCGGACTGTACGAATCGCGGGAATCGTTCGAGGCTCGCCAGCAAAGCAGGGGGCTGTTCACAATGCTGGCCCTGGCGGCGACGTTCGTCGGACTCGGTGTGCTGCTCTTGATCGGCTACAATTGGGAGCAAATGCCGGCGCCGAGATGCAGGCCAACCCGACGTTTTTCATCGGGGCCATCGGCTCGCTGATGCTGCTGGTGGCCGCTTTGCACTCGCCTCGTAGCGAGATGGCGATCCCGTACCGCTTCTACGGTATCGCACTGGTCGGGGCGACGCTTGTGTTACTCCGCTTTCACGGGTTCAACGAGGAAGTCGTTCGTGGTGGCGGCACGCTCTGGCTGGTCCGGTTCGGGCTGATCGAGGATCGGAGCCGGGCGTTTGGAGCTGGGGTTGGTTATCTCTTGTTGTGGGCCGTTTTGCGATACATAGACCTGTTCGGCGCGTTCGGCGGAATGCTCGGGGCGTCCCTACTGTTCTTCGCATGTGGTGGAGCATTGACGGGCGTGGCACTTTACTGGCGAAACCGAAAGGCGGTGTCCCTTGGATGACCACATTGAGCTCGACCCGCCCGGTCCTGGGCTCGCGCCGGGCCGTCCCTGACCGACACCGACATCGGAGCAGCGAGGGCGCCGCGCGGCCCATTTGCTTCCTCGCCTCGACTCGCCCGCCTGGCCGTCGCGGCGGCAGCGGTGATCCAGCTCTTCATCCTGGTCATGATGATTCTCGGCCGGACCGTGCCGTACGTCGGTGCGAGGATGGTACTCTTGCAAGTCGAGCCGGTCGATCCCCGCGACCTGTTACGCGGGGATTATGTGACGCTCGGCTATTCCATCAGTCGCCTCCCCCCTAGAAACTACCGGCGGGCCAATCCGTATATGCCAGGCTTGTTCCCGAGGCCGATGGACGCCATTATCGGGCCGGCGGCTTCCTTGCCGAACCCCCGGCGTCCGGTGTGTTCATCCGGGGTACGGTGCAAGGCCACAGTCGTGCCACGTACGGCATCGAGTCGTATTACGTTCAGGAAGGGACCGGTCACGATTACGAGAACGCCGTGCGCCACCACCGGCTTTGGGCGGAAGTCGCGCTGGGCGCCCCAGGCAATCCCACGCTGCGGGGGCTTGTCATCGAGTGAGAGGCGGGCGGCGGTTCATCGGCGGATCCCGAGCGTTGACCCTTTAGGCAACGCCGTTACACATACGCATACGGGTACGACATCGCTGAACACATTGAAAAGCCGAAATATTTGCGGCACTCCGACGGTAGTGGCATCCGCTTTGCAGGAAAAAATCTGATAGCAGCGTTTGGTATGTCAAACGCCAACCAGTCCCGCTCGGCGAGGCCGGAAGGCGTTACACGTTTCTGGGTAAGCGAGGGGGTGAGTGATGAATCGGCACAGTATGATTTGGGTCGGCGTCTTGGTGGTGGGGTCGGCATTAGGGTGCGGGGCCTGGTCCCTCGCGCAAGAGCGAGTAAGGGTTGAGGTGACGGTTCCGGCCGTGCCCAGTATCGGCATCGTCACACCCAGCCAGACTCCTTCGGAGCTCGCGGCCTCTCCTCGGGGAGTCGTCTACGTCGGCTTCCGCGGGGCCTATCATATCGTCGGCGGGGGACACGAGGGCCATGCCATATACCGCGACGGCAACAACCAATTTTGGTTCAACAACCTGACGTATTATGGCATGAGCAACGGCTATTGGATCGCCTCGGTCAACGGAGCTCCCGACACGTACCTGGCCTTCCAGGCCACGCCGATGAACGCCGACGCTCCGTTTTTCAAGGTCCTGATCCACACACCCAACACGACCGGTTACGCGGCGTGGGATGAAGCGACGAGAGGGAATGTACAGTAAGCAAACGCACGGGGATACGGTCGTTTTGTCGAACCGTTGCTCTGATGGCTGGCCCGGACGCAGCGGCGTGCGGGCCAGCCTTTTCTGGGAAAAAGGCCTCTTTACCGGTTTGGCTTCTGAGTCGACACCTGGGGACAACGTATGAGTTGGACGAAAAGAGGCTCGCAGGCGGGCCGGACCGGAGCCGTCCGTTGCGAGGACGGGTCGGTCCAGTGGCGAGTTTGGGCCCCGTTGGCCAGAGAGGTGTCCCTGGTTTTGATCGATGGCGACCAGCAGCGCGAAGAGATCGCCATGGAGAGGGAGGCCCGCGGGTTTCATCTCGTCGTCCAGAATGCAATACGGGACGGTCAGCTCTACGCGTATCGGCTCGATGGCGGGCCCGACCGACCGGATCCCTGTTCACGCTGTCAACCCTGGGGGCTCGATGGGCCTTCGGCGGTGGTGTTCACGGACTGCTTCGCCTGGACGGACCAAAAGTGGCGCGGCATGTGCCGGGCCGACCTCGTCTTTTATGAGCTGCATGTGGGCACGTTTACGCCTGAGGGCACGTTCGAGGCGATCATCCCGCGCCTGGGTGACCTTCGGGAGCTGGGAATCACGGCCCTCGAACTGATGCCGATCGGGCAGTTTCCGGGCTCACGGAACTGGGGCTATGACGGCGTGCTGCCTTATGCGGCTCAGAATAACTACGGCGGTCCGACCGGCCTCCAAAGCCTGGTTGACGCCTGCCACGCGACGGGACTCGCCATTTACCTCGACGTCGTGTACAACCATTTCGGCCCCGAGTCGAATTACCTCGGCGAGTTTGGTCCATACACGACCGACCGCTACAAGTCACCGTGGGGCGGCACCATCAATTATGATGGGGCAGGCTCCGATGCGGTTCGCCATTTCGTGCTCGACAACGTGAGAATGTGGCTCGAAGAGTTCCATATTGACGGATTGCGGCTTGACGCGGCCGATACGATTTTTGACTTGGGCGCCCGGCACATTCTGCGGGCCATCAAAGAGACGGCCGACGCGGCCGGCGAGGCCGGGGCTGGCCGGCGGTCGTCATCGCCGAGACCGATTTGAACGATCCGCGTCTTGCTTAATCCGGCCGACCGCGGCGGTTATGGGCTCGACTGCGCAGTGGATGGACGACTACCAACATGCGTTTTATGCATTCTTCACCGGCGAGCGACACACCTATTACGTTGACTTCGGAAAACGCTGAGCAGCTCGTCAAGGTCCTGAATCAACCCTACGTCTATGCCGGGGAGTACAGCGCGTTCAGGGACCGTGACGCATGGCGCGTCGAGCCGAGGGGCTCTCCGGCGACCGATTCGTCGTTTTCTTGCAAAACCACGACCAGGTGGGCAATCGCCCGAGGTCGGATCGGCTCGGTCCACGCTTGAACTGCCCGGCGAAGCTGCGGCTCGCCGCCAGTGTTCTGTTGCTTTCACCCTACTTACCGCTGCTTTTTATGGGCGAGGAATACGGTGAGGAAAACCCATTTCCCTTTTTCTGTTCGTTTCGCGGTGAAGAACTCGCAAGCGCCGTCCGTGATGGCCGAAGGCGGGAGTTCCATGCCTTCGACCCGGCGGCTCTCGTTGCCGATCCCAACGCGGAAGCGACTTTTGAGTCCGCGCCGCTGAGCTGGTCGTGGCCGGAAGGGACCGCAAGGGCCGGGTTGCGACGGCTATACCGCGACCTCCTGGCCGCTCGCCGCGAGTGGCCGGCGACTCGACGACTACCAGAGCCGATCGGCCCGCCTCATTTCAGTCGGCGACGGCGATACCGTTCTCAAGATGGAGAGAGGGACGGGCCCCAGCGGAATTGCGCGACTATACTTCAATCTAGAGGCACGGCCCACGGCCATTCCCGCCGATATCCCGGCGCCGATGCAGTTTCAATTTAGCTCGGAAGCAGAGGCTTACGGCGGGCGGCGTGAACGAACCCGTGAATTGAGCGAGATGTTCCCTTACGAATGTTTGGTGTTCGGGCCGTCTTCCTGGAAATCGTTCGTGTGATGAAAGAGCGTGAGATGATGACTTGCTCCCGCACTTTTTCTATCTAAATTGTCACTGCACAAGTGCATTTCTGATATGGCGTCATCGAGAGAACTTCTGTTTTCAGCGGGGAAACGTCAATGAGATTATGGCCGGGACATCCATATCCCCTGGGCGCGACGTGGGACGGCCGGGGGTGAACTTTGCCATCTACGCCGAAAACGCCAGCAAGGTTGAGCTGTGCCTGTTCGACTCGGCCGACTCGCAAAAAGAGTCGCATCGCCTGACTTTGAAGGAATACACCGACAAGGTATGGCATGGGTACCTGCCGGACGTTCTGGCCGGTCAAATTTATGGATACCGGCTGCACGGACCGTTCGATCCATCCAAGGGTCATCGGTTCAACCCCAACAAGGTGGTGCTCGATCCCTATGCCAAATTGATCGGCCGCGACGTGCGCTGGGCCGATGAGCTGTTCGGTTATCGATTCGACGACCCGGAACTCGATCTGTCGTTCGACGACCGCGATAGTGCGCCGTACGCCCCGCTGGCAATGGTCGATCGATCCGGCGTTTACCTGGGGCGATGATCGGGCTCCGCGCACGCCCTGGCACAAGACGGTGATTTATGAATTGCATGTTAAGGGGTTCACGCAGCTAAACCCGCGCGGTGCCGGAAAAGCTGCGTGGCAGCTATGCCGGCTTGGCGTCCGAATCGGCCATCAAGCACTTGACCGACCTGGGGGTGACGGCGGTCGAGCTCCTGCCGGTGCATTACCACCTGGACGATCGCCATCTCACTGAAAAGGGCCTGAAGAATTATTGGGGCTACAACACGCTGGGTTTCTTCGCCCCCGAGCCCGACTACTGTTGCACGGGCAATCGCGCAAGACAACGTGCAGCAATTCAAGATGATGGTGCGCGCGATGCACGCCGCGGGCCTCGAAGTGATTCTCGACGTCGTCTACAACCACACGGCCGAGGGCAACCAGATGGGGCCGACACTGTCGATGCGCGGCGTTGATAACGCGGCGTACTATCGCCTGGCCCAAGACCCCCGCTACTACATGGACTTCACGGGGACGGGCAACACCCTCAATATGACCAACCCGCACGTCCTCCAACTCATCATGGACAGCCTGCGCTACTGGGTCACCGAGATGCACGTCGATGGGTTCCGCTTCGATCTGGCCAGCACGCTGGCTCGCGAGCTGTTTGACGTGAATCGCCTGGGTGCCTTCTTCGATATCGTCCACCAGGACCCCCTTTTATCGCAGGTCAAGCTGATCGCCGAGCCCTGGGACGTGGGCCCCGGAGGCTACCAGGTTGGGCAACTTCCCAGTGCTCTGGACGGAGTGGAACGGCAAGTACCGCGATTGCGTCCGTCGATTTTGGAAAGGGGACGGCGGGACGATGTCAGAGCTCGCCACGCGGTTAGCCGGCAGTAGCGACCTCTACCAGGATGACGGCCGCAAGCCGTACGCCAGCATCAATTTCATCACGTGCCACGATGGTTTCACCCTGCAGGACATGGTCAGTTACAACGAGAAGCACAACGAGGCCAACGGCGAGGACAATCGCGACGGAGCCAACGACAACAATAGCTGGAATTGCGGCGCGGAGGGCCCGACCGACGACCCGAAGATCATCGAGCTGCGCGAACGGCAAAAGCGCAATCTAATGGCCAACCTGATGCTCTCGGTGGGGGTGCCCATGATGCTGGGGGGCGACGAGCTCAGCCATGGCCAGAACGGGAACAATAACGCGTACTGCCAGGACAACGAGCTTACCTGGCTGGGGTGGGAGCTTGACCAGCGCAAACGGCAATTCCTCGATTTCACCAAGCAAGCTCATCGCGATCCGCATGAACCAGCCGGTGTTTCAGCGCCGCAAGTTTTTCATCGGACGGGCGATCCGCGGCTCGAACGTCAAGGACATTTCGTTCTTCAGCCCGTCGGGCGACGAGATGTCGGACGAGCGACTGGAATGCCGGTTTCGTCAAATGCCTGGGAGTCCGCCTGGCCGGCGACTTGATCAACGATGAGACCGAACGTGGCGAGCCAGTCGTGGGCGAGACGTTGCTTATGCTCTTAAACGGCCACTGGGAGCCGATTCCGTTCAAACTACCGCCCACGCTGCATGGAAACATCTGGGAGCGGCTGCTGGACACCGCCGATGCGAGGCCGGCGGCTGCGTCGTTTGAAGGAGCCAGCGAGTATCCGCTGCAAGAGCGATCGCTCGTCGTGCTGGTTACTCGAAAACCGGCTGAAGCCAGTGAGCCGGTCAAGGACGACGGATAGCAAGGGCACGCCCGCGCGGGCCAAATCCGGCGTGAGAACGCCGCCGGGCCCTTCGCCGATCTGACCGACCGGGAGGGGAGCAGAGGATAAACGTACGTCAATGATGAACCAGATAGAAGTTCAAGAGAGGTTACTGTCCGCGGCCACCCTTGCGGCCGCGCGCTCGCCGCTCCCCGAGTCGACTTACCGCTTGCAGTTTCACACGGGATTCACCTTCAGGGCCGCGCGGGCGATCGTGCCCTACCTGCACGACCTGGGCATTACTCACTGCTACGCATCGCCCTATCTGAAAGCGCGTTCCGGTTCGACGCACGGTTACGACATCATCGATCACAGCACGCTCAATCCCGAAATTGGCAGCGCCGATGACTACGAAGAGTTTGTGAACGCTCTGCACAGTCACGGAATGGGCCAGATTCTCGACACGGTTCCCAACCACATGGGCGTCGGCACCAGCGACAACATCTGGTGGAATGACGTCTTGGAAAACGGCCCGGCAGCGCGATTATGCCTCGTACTTCGACATCGCCTGGCGTTCCTCACTCCGTCCCCAGCTTCGCGACAAGGTGCTTCTCCCCGTGCTCGCTGACCTCTATGGCGATGTTCTCGAAGCCGGCGAGCTCACGCTTGAATTTGGCGACGGGGCGTTTTTTGTCCGTTACGGCGACCGCCGCTTCCCTGTGGATCCCCGGTCTTACGATCGGATTTTGGGGCACGGCCTCGAGGAGCTCGAATGCCAGGCGGGTGCGGAGGAGCCTGCGCTTACGGAGTTTCAGAGCATTTTGACGTCCGTTCGAAACCTCCCGGGCAGCTCGGAGACGGAGCCCGAAAAGGTCGTGGAGCGTCAGCGAGAGAAAGAAGTGATCAAGCGGCGGCTAGCCACTCTGGCCACCGAAAGCACGCCCATACGCGATTTTATCAAGGGCAACCTGGCTCTGTTTGTAGGCACGCCCGGCGACCCGGGGAGCTTTGCGCTCATGGATGACCTTCTCGAGAACCAGTGCTACCGGCTATCGTACTGGAGGGTAGGCTCGGACGAGATCAATTACCGCCGCTTCTTCGATGTCAACGACCTGGCTGCGCTGGCGATGGAGCGAGAAGATGTCTTCGAAGCCGCGCATCGGTTGGTGCTTCGCCTAGTGGCCGAGGGAAAAGTCGATGGCCTGCGCATCGACCACCCCGATGGGCTCTACGACCCCGCAACCTACCTCAGGCGGCTTCAGGAACACGCCATCTTGGCATGTGCTCGCCGAGCCTTCGAGGGCGACACCTCGCTGCAGGCTGCCGACTGGGCGGACCTGATTGAGTCGCTCCGCACTCGAATCGTCGCCGGCGACTTGCAAGCCGCCGAAGGCCGTCTCGCTCCACTGCTCTATGTCTTGGTTGAGAAGATCTTGGGGACACGCGAGGCCCTCACCCTTACGTGGCCGGTGCACGGCACCAGCGGCTACGATTTTTTGAACCAGGTCGGCGGCCTGTTCGTCGATGGTGACCATGTCGATGCCCTCACGCGAGTTTATGAGGACTTCACTGGCGAGAGGTCGCGTTTTCCTGACCTGATTTACCACAAAAAGCTCCTGATATTGCAGGTCTCGCTCGCGAGTGAATTGCACATGCTGACCTATCAGCTCGACCGCCTGGCTCAGAAGTCGCGACGCTCGCGAGACTTCACTTTTAACACCTTGCGCAATGCGCTCCGGGAAGTCATCGCGTGTTTTCCCGTCTATCGCTCATACATTGACGCCGGCGGCCCGAGCCCGACAGATCGGCGCGAAGCCGAGACGGCCGTGCGGAGAGCGCGGATACGCAACCCCCTCATGAGCGGCCGGGTCTTCCGCTTCATCCGCGACCTTCTACTGGCGGACTCCGTGGAATCGTCCAGCGAAGATGACCGGGCCGAGCAAAGGCGGTTCGCGGGTAAGTTTCAGCAAGTGACCGCTCCGGTGATGGCCAAGGGGGTCGAGGATACGGCTTTTTATGTATACAGCCGCTTGATCTCTCTCAATGAAGTTGGTGGAGACCCAGATCGGTTTGGCGTCGCGCCCGAGGCGCTGCACGCCTACAGCCAAGAACGGCAGGAACGGTGGCCTTACGCACTGTCGCCATTATCCACACATGATACAAAACGCAGCGAAGACGTCCGCGCACGCATCAACGTCCTTTCCGAGCTTGCCGACGATTGGAGTAAGGCGGTAAAGCGATGGGCACGCATGAACGCACGCCACCGCCAGAAAATGGAGGACCAGACCGCCCCCGATGCCAACGAGGAGTATTTCCTCTACCAGACGCTTGTCGGCGCCTGGCCGCTGGAGACAGACTCAAAAGAGAAACAAGCGGAGTTCGTGGATCGCATCAAGGCCTACATGGTCAAGTCGCTGCATGAGGCGAAGGTGCATTCAAGCTGGATCAACCCCGACGCCGATTACGACAAGGCCGTCCAGGACTTTGTCGGCCTTATCCTTGATGAGACGGTCAACGGGACGTTCCTCGAAGACTTCCGAGCATTCCAGAAGCGTGTCAGTCACCTTGGTCTTTTCAACTCGCTTTCACAGACGCTGCTCAAGCTTGCCATGCCGGGGGTTGCGGACACGTACCAGGGGTCGGAAATCTGGGATTTTAGTCTCGTGGACCCCGACAACCGCCGGCCGGTGGACTATATCCGGCGGACGGAAATGTTGAGCCAGCTCAAGTCGGCCCTCGCGGCCTCGAGCGGCGTAATGGCAGAATTATTTCGCGACATGGTAACGGCCAAGGAAGACGGGCGGATCAAACTGTATGTCCACTACAAGGCACTGGGCCTTCGCCGCGAACGCCCGGGCCTGCTAACTGCAGGCGCTTATTTCCCGTTGGCGTGCGAAGGAACTCATGCGAACCACGCGTTCGCCTTTGCGCGACGCTCGGGTAATACCTCTGTAGTCGTTGCGGTACCCCGGCTCATGGCCTCGCTGCTCACCAGCTCGGATCAGAGCCCGGTGGGCCAAGCCGTGTGGCAGGACACTCGGCTCATGCTGTCCGCCGAGATTTCAGGCCGGGACTGGTGGAACGTCTTCACCGGCGAGTCGATTCCTGTGGAGGAGCAAGACGGCCGGCGAACCATTGCCGCGGCGCGGACCTTCGCTCATTTTCCCGTCGCCTTACTTATGAGCGGGTGAGATTCCTGACCTCGAAGTTTTTGGTGCTTTCAGGGCCTGCTCGGCACCTGCGATGGCTAACAGGATCTCCATTTGACCTAAACTTCGTAAAGTCTCCAAAACTGTCGGCCGATATTCTTTTCTAGACCTCGCCAGATTGCCACTCCCTTCTAGATTTGCAACATGAGGTACCGGACGGCGACGAAAATCCATGAAGACCCCATGTGCCGGAGTTCGTTCTATGATGTTGCGACTTGTTCTCGTCGGAATAGTAGCCGGGTTGGGTGTGACGATCCCCAGGGGCTCGGACGATCAAGGTTGGTTCGGCTCCGCCGAGCGCTGGGCAACTCGGTGCTCGCGGACTGGGACGCCTGGCGCCCCGATGTTAGCGACACTCAGGGCGAGCGAGCCAGGTCGAGTGTCCCCGAATGCGAACAGTGCAGGCTGGTGCGTGCTTCAATCGCTTTGCGCGAGCACACCACCGCTGCTGGCCAAGCCGCTCTATCAGCGCTGGCCGTGATCAAGACTGCGGCAGTCGCCGTAAACTTGGCGACGGCCTTACCCGATACGCCTCGGTCCGGCTTACAGAACGAGGGGATGCAGGCATTCGAACCCATCGAGCTCGGGCATGACTTTTACGCTGGCATCGCTTTCGAGCTGAACCGCAACGCCGAAGGGATCGACCTCTCCCAGCCCCCAACCCCGCCCGTTAAGGTTCAAGCTGCGTCGAAGACCGTCCGAACCGCTCAAGCCTCTGAACGAGACTTGCCGGACGTTGTCTGGGCTTCTTTAGAGCCGATCGTCCGGGGACGAAACGAATACGCTGACCACCGCCCTAACGCTGGCGGCAATGGCCCGAGTTTGGCGATTATCGCGGAAAAGTCGATCTCCGCGGTGGTGACGCCGCCTCACGTTCCGCTACTCACCGCGCCGTCCGATGCTTCGCAGTCCGTCGCGCAGAATGAACCGCAACCAAAAAACTTGGCCGATGGAATTCCGTGGCCGACCTTCGCGCCCGGTGAGCCAACGGTTCAACCGCCGGCGCAAGTCGTCCACCAAGCGATTCCGTGGCCTGTATTTGCACCCGTTGAGTCGACCCGAGGTTCAGACATCGCCCACGCCACTGGTCCCCTCCGCGAACACGCCGTTGCTTCCGCGGCGCCCAAGTGCACGTCGTCATCGGTCCACGCTTGGGGTCGAGCGGCCGACTTAACACGCCAGGCCATGCGTGCGTGGCTGGATGTCTTGGTCGGGTCCAAGCCGGTCGAGATGACGGCTCGCTATTGAGCGTGTACTTTCGGTGGTATCGGATCGCATGTGCAGATCGTGCGGCGCTGCCCCACCAGTCCCGGCATTCGTTGGTAGAGCATCTTGTAAAAGAAACGCGGAAGAATCGAATTCCGTGGAGCTCGTTTTCGTCTGACCAATAGGGCGGTGCGTGCGTTGTCATCGCGGTTGTGATCCGGCCCCCAGTGGGCCGGGCCAATGCGCGGCGTGACGGTTTGGCCGCGAGGCGACTGTGTGGCATAATAATAGAGAATGCTGTAGCTTACACCAAGGAACACCGAGCGCCTGGGCCGGCCACTGAGCCGGTCAAGTCCTTCCGGGGAGAGCACCGAATATGTACCGAGCCGCGCACGTGTGCAGCAGATATGCCGAGTTCCTCGCGCTGGTTGGCGCCATGCTGGCCGGGGCTTCGACATTCGGGGCGGACGAGCCACCGTTGTCAGATCAATTGACTGACCTGGGACGCCAGGCCCTCTCCCAGGGCGCCAGTCAGACGGCGCGAAACTTCTTTGAAAAGGCGCTTTCGCTCGACCCGTCGAACTCCAGGGCGGCGCGGGGCCTGAACGAGATTGACCGTTCCAAACCGGGCGTTGTTCGAATTGCGTATCAAGAGCGCAAACCCGACCAGGCTCCGGCCGCGGGTGCCGTTGCTCCCCTCCCGGCCGCGGCGACGTCGCCTCCTCCGCCCCCCGCGGCGGACATGGCGACCCTTGAACGAAGCCAGTCCGCCGAAAACATCGCCCGACAGGAGCTGACCAACGACGTTGAACAGCGGATGAGCAGTGCGCGAGCGTTGCGCAACTCGGGCCTACCCGAAGCCGCACTCAGTGCTCTTCGCTTGACGCAAAATGTTGTGCGGTCGGCCACCAATGTCTCCGACGAAGTCCGCGCCAAGCTCGATCGCCGCATCCAGGCAGAGCTTATCTCCACCGTGCAGGCGGAGGAACGAATCGTCCAGGAACGGGCTGAGCGACAGCGTCTCGACGCCGCGGCGGCCCAACGCTCGCAGACCATCGACCTACTCCAACGCAACAAGCAGACGATCGGCGCCATGATGGTTCAGTTCGATACCTTGATCAGCGAAGGTGTTTATAACCTCCTCTATACCGGGGGCATGGGAAACATCAACGTCACCACAGCGCCGTTCACCGAAGCCAGGCTGCTGGCTCAGCAGGCCTACGCTCTCCAGCGAGGCGGTCCGCTTCCTTACAGCGATAACAACCCCGCTCCAGGCGTCGGCAAGTTCTACTCCTACACAATGGGCTTTTACGCACAGTCGATCGCATTCCGCACACTCTTTCAATACCGGTACTTGCTCACCCTCCAAGACGTCCAACGCGCCGCTGTTCCGTTTCCCGACACTCAGACGATCGAATACCCCGACGCCGAGTGGTTTAAGACGATATCCGAGAAACGCATCAAACGGTACGGCAAGGCTGTCGATATGACCGAGCACGACGAAAAGACGAGGATGATTCTCGAGAAGCTCGAGAAGCCGATCTCGATGTCGTTCAACGAAGATACTCCTCTCGAAGACGTTCTCAAGTACGTCAAGCAGGCGACCGCGACCGCGAGTTACTCGGGCATTCCGATCTATGTCGATCCGATCGGCCTCCAAGAGGCTGAAAAATCGATGACTTCGACGGTGCGGAACATGGACCTTGAAGGTGTGCCCCTCAAGATCACCTTGAAGCTGTTGCTCAAGCAGCTCGACTTGACCTACACCGTTAAGGACGGCTTCCTCATGATCACCTCCAAAGAATCGGAAGATCAGCAGACCGAAATCCGCGTCTACCCCGTCGCTGACCTGGCGATCATCCCCATTTCGCTCATGGGGATGGGCGGAGGCATGGGCGGCGGTATGGGCGGAGGTATGGGCGGAGGCATGGGTGGCATGGGCGGTGGCATGGGTGGCATGGGCGGCGGCATGGGCGGCATGGGCGGCGGCATGGGTATGATGTCCGTTCCGCCGGTCGATCCCCAAGAACCAGCGAGTCCGGACGACGCCTTCGCTCAAAAAAAAAGCAATTAACTAATGCCGTAAGTGGTTCACGAGCCGTTCCAGAAGTCGTCGTCCACTCGGGGCCAGCACGGTTCGCGACCGGCTGGCCCTGCAACGTTTGCCCCATCTACCGGCGACGAGCCGGCTATCAAGCCCAAGAGAGCGGCTAATGGGCCCGCGGGGGCGGCGATGCCTGCGACGCGCCTCTGCTGCTCCCTCCGTTCGCGACCTGATCCCGATCACCCCTGGTTCGGCAGCTCTGGTGAAGACTGGCGGGCAAGGTCGACCCATACCAGTTTTACCGGAGCTATTACCGGTCCGACGACAAGGACAGGACCGACCCGGAGAGGCTGCGCCAAACTGTGCGCGATTTGAACCGGGCCGGTAGGCCGCGAGAGGTGCATGCCGCACTGATCGGCTATCTGGAGAATCATTCCAAACTGGCCGAGCCCTGGATGTATGAGGTCCTGGCTGCCGCGATCGAGCTCAATCAGGGACCGGCGGGCGACGTGAAAAAAGCCCTGTATTACGCGGCTGATCTCGCGCAGCGAACCCACAACCCTAACCACCTGGTAAGCGCCGCCGATCAGCTCTTGATCAGAGGTTATCTTGACCGCGTCGGCGCGCTGCTGGACGAGGCGATGCCGCTGGTCCCTCACCGCTACGAGCCCATGCGTGATGTCGATCAATCTGGCTCAGAAAACGCAGGATCCCAAGAGAATGGCCGACGCGGTCGAGAGCTTGCTCTCGCTCGGTTGGCCCGGTCAGGACGAGTATTTCCGCCTTCAAGCCGCCAACCAGGTCGAAACCTTGGCCAAGTCTCTGCGCGAGGATGGTAAGGGGATAGCAGGCCGACCAACTCCTGGCCAAGCTGACGGCATCGCAGTCGCGCGACCTGTTCGTCCGTCTGAGCTGGGACGGAGACGCCGATTTCGATTTGCTCGTCGACGAGCCCCTGGGGGTTACGGCCAGCTATCAAAACCCGCGCACCGTTTTCGGCGGCTCGATCCTCAAGAACGGGTACGGGTCGCACCCCGAGGAAGTCTACGTCTGTCCCCGTGGATTCGCCGGTGACTACACGATCCGGGTCTCGACGATTTACACCAACCCCGAGAAGCCGGTCACTCGCTTGACGCTGGAAACGATCACCCAGGAAGGGACGACCGGGGAAAAGAAACAGACCTTCGACCTTAACCCCGACAAACCGAACAAGCCCGTGGTCGTGCATCTGTCGGCAGGCCGGCGCAAGAAGGTGTTGCCGTTTGTCGACCCTGAGGCCGAGCTGATGAAAGCCGCCGCTCCGGCGATGAAGAGCATCAAAACGCCGTCGGGGGCCCCGGGAAACAGTCCCAAAGGCGGCGCCTCTCCTGATCGTCCGTCACGGCGGCCGCGCCAACGAAGCGGCCACATCGCAACCGTCAAGCGCCCGTCCGTGATTGAGCGCGAGCCGACCGTGAGGGCCGTATGCGTCGGATCAGATTGCCAGGTTCGCCGACACTCGGTTATGATAGCATCAAGGAACCGCCGCTGGCGGTCGGAACACGATACGTTGGCGGAGTGCGGGCCCGCGAGGGCCGGCACTAGCACACGGAAGCACTTACTCGCTGACGGAGCGACACCAATGAACGGCTGTCGTCGATTGCGTTGGGTCGCGATATTGATAGCGGCATTGCCAGGTTTCGACCCGGTCCCGCTCGTCCGTTCAGGCTCAGACCCAGGCGGAATCACTCGCGGCCAGCTTCCGAAAAGCTGCCGAACGGGTCGCGCCGGCGGTGGTGGCGGTTCGCCCTCTTGACCCTAGTTATCCTCTGGCCGGAATGCCGAATGCGTCCGTCGGGCCGATCCGGCCGTTCGAGGCGGGCCGTCGGCTTTCGTTTCGGGTTGGCGAGGCCGACACGAACCCATGGGATCCGGTGTGGTGGTTGACGCCAAGAACGGCTATATCTTGACAAACGACCACGTCTTACTGGGCTCGTCGCGGGTCGCCGTGGTGCTGGCCGACGGCCGGGAGCGGATCGTCAGCCAGGTTCGCCGCGATCCCGGCCGTCGACCTGGCCGTGCTTGGTCGTCGACCCCGACGGGTTTGAACCTGACACAAGCCAAGCTGGGCGACCCCGAGCGTTCTGCAGCCGGGTGATTGGTTCTTTCCATCGGCCAAGCCGGGCGGCTCGCCGCCGTCGCTATCGTCTGGCATTTATAGCTCGCGGCGACGGGGTCCGGGTACTCCGGGCGTCTCCGAGGAGTGGCTCGAGACCGACGCGGCGGTCAATTCACTCAATTCCGGCGGCCCGCTCGTCAACCTCGAAGGCGAAGTCGTGGGGATCAACACGGCCTACACGGGCCGTCGTGCCGGAGTGGCCGGCATGGGTTTCGCGTTGCCCGCGGACAGGGCCCGCCGGGTCGCCCTCGATCTGATCAAGTATGGCCGGGTGCGCCGCGCGTTTCTAGGCGTGCACATCGAGTCGGCGCAGCCATCCTCGCCCGGCCGGCCCGCGCCGGCCGGCTCGGTCGTGATCGCCAGCGTGACCCCGGCGACGCCGGCCGCGGAAGCGGGCTTGCGTCCGGGAGATTTGGTCGTGGCCGTCGCGCGGCCGCTCGGTCGCGGGAGCCGCCATGCTCCAGGGCCTGATCGAGACGGCCCCGATCGGCGAAAACCTCGACCGTCACGATCGAGCGCGACGGACGACGGCAGGACATCGATGGTTCGGCCGCGGCTCGGCCCTTGCCGGCGCGTATCGGGTTTGCCCATCGCGGGACCGCGCAGTCCTCCGGAAACCCGCCAGGACGTCGCGCGGGGCCGGGTTCGCGGCCGCGAGCCCGTCGTCGTTCCCCCGCCGCGGCAGCGGCGCCGCTTCCCGCGCCAGCGACCGGGTGACGAATTGCCGTCTAACCTCGATCCCATCCCCCGGACCGAGCAGCCCGCGGTCGGTCCTTCGCTCGAAGTTCCCAAAAACCAACCCGCGGGGAGCCCGCGATGATGCCTCTGCCGATGAGCCGAGAGGCCGTCGAACGCAATCGGGCCCCAAAACTCGCTTTACAACTTTGAACATTGCGATTCTTCACAAGGATGGAAGAACCTAGATATGAGCCGCATCCTCGTCGTCGACGACATGGAGTTCAACCGTCATCATCTTCGCAAGATTCTCGAATCCGAAGGATTCGAAGTCGATACGGTCGGCGACGGCCGGTCAGCCTGGAATCAGCTCTGCAGCCCAGCGATACGACCTGGTGATCACCGACTTACGGATGCCCGACTTGAACGGTCTTGGAGTTGCTGGCGAAGGTGCGCGGCGAGCGGCTTCCCGTGGGCGTGATCGTTCTGACCGCGTTCGGCGACCCGGCCGAGGCTCTGCGGGCGATGAAGGCGGGGGCCGACGATTTCGTCGCCAAGCCGTATGAACCCGATCGCCTCCGTCTCCTGATCAAGCGCATCCTCGATCGCCGCCAGTTGATCGACGAGCTGGAACAATTGCGCAAACAGATGCGCGGCGACTATCATTTTCACACAATGGTTTCCAAGAGCCCGAAAATCCGCAAGCTTTTCGATCTGATCGAGCAAGTCGGGCCGATCGGCTCGACGGTTTTGATCCAGGGTGAGACCGGCACGGGCAAGGAGCTGGTCGCGCAGGCAGTTCACGCCGCCGACACGCGTCGGGCCGGCCCCTTCGTCGCTCTTAACTGCGCCGTCTTGAACGACTCGCTCTTGGAAAGCGAGCTATTCGGTCACGAAAAAGGATCATTCACCGGGGCCGAACGGCGCAAGATCGGCCGGTTCGAGATGGCCGACGGGGGGACCTTGCTGCTCGATGAAATCGGCGATATTCCCGCGGGCCTTGCAGGCCAAGCTGCTCCGCGTGTTGCAAAGCGGCACATTCGAGCGAGTGGGGGGGACCGAGAGCATTCATGTCGACGTACGGATCGTGGCGGCCACCCACCGGATCCTGGAAGAAGAAGTCAAAAGAGGCCGTTTCCGCGCCGACTTGTTCTACCGGCTCAACGTGATCCGGATCGACCTGCCCCCGCTGCGCGAGCGAACCGAGGATATCCCGCTCCTGGCGATGCATTTCCTCGAAAAACACCGTTCTCAAAAGGGCACGCCGGTCACCGAAATGGCCACGGATGCCATGCAGGCTCTGTTACGCCACACTTGGCCGGGCAATGTTCGGGAGCTGGAAAACGCGATCAAGGCGGGGATCGCACTGGCGGACGGATCGGTGCTGCACCGTGACGATTTGCCGGAATCGGTCGCGCCGCGAACCTCTCACCTCGCCGCGCTCAGCCTCGCTGCTCGACGTCGAGCGTTCGCTTCCGGAGCTGACCTGCGACTTGATCGGGCAGGTCGAGCGGGAGTATTTCGTCCGATTGCTCTCGCAGTACAAGGGAAACGTGGCGCGATGTGCCCGCCACAGCGGGTTATCGCGGCGGAGCGTGACCCAGAAGCTTCAGAAATACGGCCTGGAGCGTGCCGAGTTCAGAGGCGTACCAGTGAGCACGGTCAGATGAGCTCGTTCGCATCGCAATCTCGCAGCGACCATCGCCGCCGGCCTGTGGCTCGCTTGGTGGTCAGGTGCCAGGCTCACGGCAACTCGACGTCCTTGAATTCAAATTCGAGCGGAATCGTGATCACTTTGCTCGGTGTTTCGTAGATGAGCTGGTAATCGGCCGGCTTGCCGGGCGCGTCCACAAAGAGATACTCAAAGCCGAGCTTGCCTCCGTCGGACCCGGTATTGTTGAATCCGCCGTTGTGTTCAAATCGCGAGCCGTCGGCACGCTGGAGCCAGATCCGGTTGTTGAATAGTCCTTGCCGATAGCTTTCAAAAGCCGGCCCCTCGCCCGGGATAGACCAGCGTGACGTTCACCTTCCACACTTGTTCGTCGATTTCGGTATCTTCGAGGGTCAGGCTCGACGTCTCCCTGTTGCACGGTCACGTCTTTCTGGGCGAGGCTGGGGAATTTGAACGTCTTGATGCCGGCGGGGATCGTCACCTCGGCCTTGACGAGCAGCGAGGCGATTTTCTTGGCGTCGCGGTCGGGGGCCTCGAGGTTGAGGTTGATCTCGGCGGAGGGGTTCTCGGGCCGGATCACCACTTCGTCGGACTCGGCGGCAACCTGCGGCTTGACGTCTTTCTTGCGGTCGTCGACGATCTTCATCTCGTCGGCCTTGAGCTTCAAGAGCATGGGACGCAGCCGGGGCTCCCAGGCGGCCTCAAGCCGAACATTGGCAAGCGCGGTGCCGGTCTGGAAATCACGAGAGAGGCTCACTTGTTGCAGCTCGATGCGAAACGGGCCGCTGTACAAGATCAGCGGTTTCGCCTTGGGAAGCCGGCGTGCCGGGGGCTGCTGTCCATCGAGGCGCCGGCCATGATGCCGATCGAGCCGTCGCCGGTCGAAAAGGATGATCGAAACCTCGGCCATGCGGGCGATCTGATCCAATGCCTCGAAAAATGGCTTGTCTCGCAGGTCGAGGTCTAAAGCGGGATTGGTCACCTCGGCGCCGAGCTGCTCGCGCAGGTCGGTGATCGCGTTTCCCGTCTGTTTTTGAAGCTGCTGCACGGCCTCGCTTAAGCGGATTCCCTTGCCGGTCAGCGTCACCTTGCTCGCGCCGGTGTTCAGCTCGTTTTGCTTGGCCGCCAGAGCCGTGCGGATACTTGCCGAGCCGCTCCTTGCGTTCGGCGCTGGTGACGGTGGCGGGGTCCGGCAAGAGCGGCAAGATTTTCGGGACCTAGCTTGATCAAGCTCGCCGTCGCGGTGTCGCGAGCCTCGACCTTGTCGGCGTCGAGACGCTCGACGAGCTGAAGCACGCGATCCTTGAGGGCCGCGTCGGCCGCGGCCTGCGCGTAGGCGGCGCGGCCCCGAGTCACGAGTACAAGGACGCCGAGAAGAACGGCGAACAAAGAACGCCCTGATTCCATGAGTCGCGTCGCATGTCCGGTTCTCCGATTTCTGTAGAAGTTGGATCGGCGTACGGCCCGATCAATCATCGTCAACCGACCAGCCAGTGTCCGTTTTCCATCACGACCCGGCCGTCGGCGGTGATCCGGCCGCTCGTTCTGGTGTCGACGATCAAGTCCCAATGCAAGGCCGAGTTGTTCACGCCCGCCGTCTCGGGATAGCTCTGGCCGAGAGCGAGGTGGACCGTTCCGCCGATTTTTTCGTCGAAGAGAATGCTCCCCGTGAAGCGATCGATCCCACTGTTGAGCCCCAGCCCCAGCTCGCCCAGCCGCCGGGCGCCGGGGTCGAGATCGAGCATCGCCAGCAGATAGTCCTGCGCCCTGGGCGGCCTGCGGCCTCTCACGACGTTACCCTCCTGAAACTCGAGCTCGATTCCGACCAGCTCGCGGCCATCGCGGCAGACGGGAAACCCGCACCGCAGCCGGCCGGTGGCGGAATCTTCGACGGGCCCAGTGAAGATCTCGCCCGGACGGCATGTTCCGCTTGCCGTCCGAGTTGATCCAGGTGCGTCCGGCGACCGAGAGTGTGAAGTCGGTGTCGTCGGCTTCGATGCGGATCGACCGCACTCCCGCCATGAATTCCACCAGGCCGGCCTGCCGGCGGCCCAGCTCTTGCCACGCCTGCCGCGGGTCGGGCCGATCGAGAAACAGGGCGCGGATGACGAACTCTTCATATTCGGGCAGCGTCATCCTGGCATCGGCCGCGTAAGCGGGAGTCGGAAACTGGGTCAAGCACCCAGCGGGTCCGCCGCGAAGCCTGACGGATCGGGTCGCGGGCCCGCTCGAAGATGGCCTGGCGACGCGCGTCGACCCGGCTCATCGAGCGAGTGTCGCTGTCGGCCGCGATTCGGATCCGGGCATTCACCGACTGAGCCTCGAAAAGCGCCGACGGCGGCAAAAACTCCAGTTGTGCGTCCGACGCCTCCTGGAGAAAAAACTCATGCAGTCCCGGAAGCTCCAGCCGCACGCAAGGCGTGCGCACCGCGTCGTACGATCGCCTTGTAACAGGCCTCGACCAGTGGCCGCCCCAGGAACTCGGCGCCCAGGCGCGATCGTCTCGCCCGGCTCGACCTTCAGGCAATAATCGACCAGCAGATCGGCCCAGCGTTCGATCACGGCGTCTTGCAACCGTCCCGCTCCTCACAACCGGAGAGACAAGTGTCGTAGTCCATGAAAATCAGCTTATCGCACCATCCATTCGCCTGCAACACATCCACTTAAGAAGCATCCACTTGGGAAGCGAGGACTCGTGACGAATATCACTACGAAAGGCTTGCGCACCTGAAGCTAGATTCCTTTCCGCACGGATCCGGCCCTTAAACCGAAACCTCGATTCACCTCAGAGTTTCACTGCCCCGTAAGCCGCAAAGCAGATGTTTTTATGGATCACATCAACCAAGCTGAAACCCACTTGACGCAGGAGGTCCAGTTGAAACGTTAGCGGTCGCGGTGTGTCTTCCTTTTCGACATACGCGAACACATGGTCCCGATACGCTTCGTCCTTGAATTGCGGTAAGATATTCACCGTATTTTCGGTGCATAAGCCTCTCGACCGCGGGGATGGAACTTTCAATGAGATCAAAGACCCAGACCGAGCCGCCGGGCTTGAGGAGCCGGTGAAATTTCGAGAAGACGTTCCGCCATTCCGACTCGGCCCGTAAGTGGTGCAGAACCGCCGCGGCGAGAATGATGTCAAACGTTTCGTCGGGAAGCGCAAGCCCCCTGATGTCGCCTGGAAGAGTCGTGATCTTGCCGGCGGTGGCCTCGCGCACACGATCGCTGGCTCGCGCGAGCATCGGCCCGCTCAAGTCAATCAGCGTAACGTCGAGGTTCGGCAGGTGCCCCAGGAGCTTCAGGGTATAATTTCCGGCCCCGCAGCCCACGTCGAGTACCTGGCGGGCTTGAGGCGTGGTGGTTGCCGCCGCTTCCGCGACCAGAGCCATCGCCAGCGAAGCATCGACCGTGGCCGTTTGACCGGTTTCCAGGTTGGAGAACCGCTCGACGTCGGCATCGAAACGTTGCCGGATTTCCTCCACCGTAGATTTCATGGCGCCTCCGGGTAGTGATGCCTGACGTAGGCGATGATGCCTCCTACTCTACCGGCGTGAAGCCGAAATGTCAGGGACGGTCAGCAACGTGGCATAGGGCTAAGCAGCTTGTGTCCGCGCCATCCAATAGGTCGCCTGCACGCCCAACATCCCCGTTCAACGATCAAGACCACGGTGTGGGGCTTGCGGCCTCACATTTTTGTTGGATTTTTGTTGACGATATCGCGGGGAGATGAGATCCTCGATCGGTGCAAGACCTGTTTTGTCTTGACACAAGCGGCGACCAGCCTGTTTTTCAGCTTCGGGCTCGGAGCGGGTTTAGCCACCGAAACGACCATGAACAACGTATCGAACGGAGCCAGGCACGAGCGGGAAGGGATCGGGCAGTCGCCGCGCGGCGATCTGATCCAGGTGGGATCGACCTCACGGCGCTGGTTCTTGCAGGCGGGCCTGACCGGCTTTGCCGGGCTCTCGATGTCGCAGATCTTGCGGCTCCAGGATGAGGCGAGGGCGGCCGGCGCAGCCTCGCGGCCGGGGAGCCGACCGCAAATCAGTGATCTTGCTGTGGCTCTCGGGGGGCCTGAGCCATATCGACAGTTGGGACCCCAAGCCCGAAGCCACCCAGCAAGTGCGTGGTCCCTATGGCACGATCGCGACACGGATGCCTGGAGTCAGGTTTTGTGAGCACCTGCCACGGCAGGCCGCGATCATGGACAAGCTGACGGTGATCCGTTCGGTCGATTGCTCGGCGAGCACTCACACGCCGATCACGATGCAGGCCGGTAACCCGCTGGCTCGCCGCACCGACAACGGCCGCGACGGCGACGGCTATCCTTCGATGGGCTCGATCGCCGCCAAATTCCGAGGGCCCAACGACCCGTCGTTGCCGGCGTTCGTGGGCCTGGCCGATAGCTGGAAGGCCGACGTCTGGGGCGCCGGCAATTTGGGAAGCGCGTACCAGCCCGTTGAGGGCAACACTCTGGCGGGCCGGTTCGACCTGCCGCGAGGCGTCACACTCGACCGCTTGAACGACCGCGATTCCCTGCGACGTCAAATGGATCACTTCCGCGCCGAGATGGACCAAAGCGGAACGATGGAGCATTTCGATCAATACACGCGGCAGGCGGTGGACATGGTGACCTCGGGGCAGCGCGGCGGGCGTTCGACCTCGAGAAGGAAGATCCTCGGTTGCGTGACGCGTACGGCCGCGACAGCTTGGGCCAAAAGACACTTTTGGCTCGCCGCCTGGTCGAGGCGGGGGTCACGTTCGTCTTGGTCAGCGGCGCGTGGGGCTATTTCGATCACCATGGAGATAACGTCGTCTGGGGTGGGATCCAGAAAGGCTTGACGCCCCTCTTGCCTCGCATTGATCAGGCCCTATCAACCCTCGTGATGGACCTGGAGCAGCGCGGGATCCTTGACCAGACGCTCATTCTGATGATGGGCGAGTTCGGGCGTGCTCCCGTCGTCAACCGCGAAGCGGGTCGCGACCACTGGCTGAACGTGATGTCGATGGTCATGGCCGGCGGCGGCCTGCGGCACGGCCGAGTGATTGGTGCCACTGATCGCAAGGGGCACGCCATCCTCGAGCACAAAGTCACGCCCCAAGACCTCGCCGCCACCGTCTTCACCCATCTTGAGATTGATACCTCTGCGCAGTGGATCGATAGTCAGGGGAGGCCGACGGCGATCCTCCCCGCAGGGGGCAAGCCGATCACCGAGCTGTTCTAAGGAGAATCGACGATGCGAGTTTTCAAGCGTTGGGGGTTTGCCGCACTGGCGCTGGTATTGGCCGCTTGCTGGTCGTATCGCGAGCTGGCGTTCGCACTTGAGGCGCCCAGGCAACTCGCGTCGACCACGATCAACCTCGATCAGGTCGAAATGGCGACGGCCACCGACAAGGGCGAAACGGTCGGCAAGAACGGCGTATACCTGGCGGGGGACACACCGGCTTCCACCAAGTTTGTCACGGGCCGCTTTACCTTGCCTGCCGGCAAAACCCCGCATGCGCCCACACTCATCCGGAAGAAGAAATCATGATTATCGAGAGCGGACACGGCGAGATCTTTTGCGACGGCAAGACCACCAAGATCGGGCCCGGCTCGGTCATGTATACCACTCCCAACGCCCCGCACGGCGTCACCAACACCGGCGATGAGCCGATCGTGTTCTACTATGTGAAGTGGGAGAGCCGGAAGTAATCAGAAATCGCGTGTGTAACCCGCCGTCCAGCCGCCGTCGACCGTGAGTATATGGCCGTTCATGTAGCTGTTCTCGGGGTCCGCGAGGAAAAGTACGGCGACCGCAATTTCCGCTGGCTCGGCGGGCCGGCCGAGAGGGACGTGGTCGAGCATGCGCTGAACCTGCGCGTGGAACGATCCGTCCTTGCCGTAAAATAACTGGCGCAGTCCCCTCCGTTAGCGTGGAACCGGGCGCGACTCCGTTGACCAAGATGCCGTGGGGGCCGAGTTCGAGGGCCATCGCGCGCGTCAAGTTGACGACGCCCGCCTTGGCCGCGACAAACGCGCACTGGAGCCGCAATGGGACAAGCCCGGCAATCGACGCGATGTTGATGATCCGCCCCGAGCCCCGAGCCGCATGACGCGGGCTGCCGCCCGGCTCATTTCGTACAGACCGGTCAGGTCGACCGCCAGGATACGGTCCCATTCATCCCGTGGGAACTCGTCAATGGTCACGCGATGTGCCATCGTGTTGACCCCCGCGTTGTTCACCAGAATGTCGAGCTGGCCGTGATCGGCGATGATGCGGTCGATCACGGCTGCGATGTTATCCGGTTTGGTCACATCCAGCCGTAACGACCGGGCTCCCCGGGCCTGCGCTGCAGCGGCAGCGCAGGCTTCGTCGATGTCGGTGTAGAAAACCAGACTGCCATTGTCCGCCAGTCGATCAGCAATCGCCTGGCCGATGCCGCGGGCGGCACCGGTGACGACGCTCACCTTGTTGGATAAATCGCATCGCATTCTGGGGCTCCCCTCGAAGTCACGGCAACAGCCACGGGCTCGGGTTTTCGATCATCAGGCCGAGCGACTGAAGGAACCGCGCGGCCGGCCCGCCGTCGACGATCCGGTGGTCAAAGTTAGCGAGAGCATCATGCGATCGCGCGCGACGAACTGCTTGTCGTCGACGACAACTTGTTTCTGAACTCGGCCTAGACCAAGAATCGCACACTCGGGAAGGTTAATCAGCGGCGTGAACATCTCGATTCCCATCGGCCCCAGGTTGGTGACGGTGAACGTGCCCCCCTGCATCTCGGCCGCTCGCAGAAGGCCGGCGCGGCCGCGATCGATCAACTCGCGCGATTGAACCGCAAGCTGGCGGAGCGTCAGCCGGGGAACATCGCGAAGCACCGGCACGAAAAGGCCCGCATCCGTGTCGACCGCCATCCCGATATTGATCGCTTTCGACACCACAATCTTGTCGCCGTTCCAGCGGGCGTTCAAGAGCGGGTGTTTCTCGAGTGCCAGCGCAGTCAGCTTGACGATGATATCCGTGAAACCGATGGAGGTTGCCTCCCCACTGCCTGCCACTGTTTTGAATTGCTGCCGCAGGTTGACCAAATTGGTGGCGTCGACAGTCGTTGAAAGCGTCACAGCGGCGGCGGTCTGTGCACTCTGCACCATACGATCGGCGATCGTTCGGCGGATGGGACTGACGGGAATTTCGTGGGAGTCGACGGAGGAAGCAACCGCCCTCCCCATGCTGGAATCACGGGCGGGTGCGGACTTCGCTTGGGCGACAGCGCGGATGTCGCGCTCCACGACCCGGCCGTTCTGGCCGCTTCCGCCCAGTCCGACTGTATCCACACCGAGCTCACGCGCCACCCGCCGGGCACGCGGGGAAATGCGAGGCTTTACCTCGGAACCGCGAAGCTCTGACGGCGCCTTCGCCGCCGGCGGCGGGGTCAAGGCCACGGCCTCCCGAACCCCTTCGATACGGCGGTTGACGGAACTCGCAGTGACACTTGCCTCGAACGGCGCCGGCTCGCCCGGCGCGACCAGATAGCCGATCAAGGTACCGACCATGACCTTGTCGCCTGCGTTGGGCCCGTCGGGGGGTATGCGTAGGGTCCCCGCTTTCGAAACTCTCGATATCCTGAGTGGCCTTGTCTCCCTCCAGGCTGAAAAGGGGTTCACCCACGGCAACCTGCTGGCCATCGCTCTTGAGCCAGCCGACAAAGGTCCCCTCGTCCATATTCCAGCCGAGCCGTGGAATCGTGATTTCGCTTGCCATCAAAGTTCTTTCGTTTATTCGGCCATCAGGTCGCGAACCGCCTGCGCAGATGGATGCGGGGGTCGGAACGACGGCGGCCTCCAGAGTCGGGCTATAAGGCGTCGGAGTAAACGCGCCGTTAAGCCGGCGGATCGGCGCATCCAAATCGTCAAACCCGCCATCCGCCAGTTGAGCGGCGATCTCGGCGCCAATGCCGTAGGGGGCGAACGTCTCGTCGACAATCAAGAGCCGGCCGGTCTTGGCGACGGACCGGCGAATCGTCTCGACATCGAGCGGTGCCACCGTCCGCGGATCGATCAACTCAATCGAGATTCCTTCCTTAGCCAGTTGTTCGCAGATGCTTTTCGTATGGTGCACCATCAGGGCCAATGCGACGACCGTGACGTCGTTCCCCTCGCGGACAACCGCTGCCTGGCCGAACTCGATCTCGTAATCATTGTCGGGAACCGGGCCTTTCACTCCCAAAAGCTCGCGGTGCTCCAGAAAGATCACCGGGTCGTCCGACGCAGGGCCCGCTTCAAGAGTCCCTTGGCATCATAAGGAGTGGAGGGAACGACAACGCGCAGGCCTGGAAAATGCGCATACATAGGATAATAATTTCCGGAGTGATGCGTGGCCGCGGAATGGCCAATTCCGATGCAGCCGCGGAGCAAAATGGGCATCTTGAGCCGCCCGCTGCTCATGTACTGGATCTTGGCGATTTGATTGATGATCTCGCCCACGGAATCGAGCACGAAATCGGCGAACATGAAGTCGATGACCGGGCGCGTGCCGGTCATTGCGGCCCCGCCGGCCAGCCCGACGAACCCCCGCTCGCAGATCGGTGTATCACACAGGCGGACTGGGCCATATCGCTCGTAAAGCCCGGCCGTTGTCTTGAAGTTGCCGCCCCGCACGCCGACTCCTTCACCCAGAACGAAGATCGACGGATCGCGCGCCATCTCTTCGGCCATGCCCTCGAGCGTGGCCTGCATATAGCTGATTTCGCGTCGCGGTATCCGTCACGGGTTTCGCCTGTCCCGATTTGGGTGATTCGATGCCACGAGACGATGATTCCGCAAAGACAAACCGGGTCGCGGTCGCGGGATCGGGCCAGGGACTGGATTGGGCGAATTGGAGCGCAGTCGTCGACAACGGTGTCGATCTCAGCCTCGATGGCTTCGAGCAAAGACGACGGGCCGGTCAACGCCTTGACGATCGCGGTTTTAAATCGGTGAATCGGGCAGCGGGTTTTCCAGGCCTCGACTTCCTCGCGAGTGCGGTACGTGTAGTCGCCCATCCCCTCGGCGTGCGGTCGCGTGCGGTAGGTACGACATTCGAGAAGCGTGGGACCGTCGCCGGCGCGGGCTCGCTCGACCGCATGGGCGGCGGCTTCGAAAACGGCGAATACGTCATTGCCGTCGACATCGACTCCGGGCATTCCGTAACTGGCTCCCCGGCTGGCCACGCTGGGGTTGGCGGCCGAGTAGGAAAAGGGGACTTCGGTCGCGAACTGGTTGTTCTCGCACACGAACAAAACAGGCAGTTTCCAGATGCCGGCCATGTTGAGCCCTTCATGGAAGGCGCCGTTGTTGACGGCCCCATCGCCGAAGAAAGCGACGGCCACCTGATCGGTCTCGAGCAGCTTGAAACTATATCCGGCCCCGGCGGCCTGAAGGATGCATGGACCGACGATCCCGCTCGTACCCATCATCCCCGTCTCGGGAGCAAACAAGTGCATGCTGCCGCCGCGTCCCTGGGAGCAACCGGTCGCGCGGCCAAGAGCTCGGCAACCAATTGACGCGGCGGCACGCCCTTCGCCAGCGCATGCCCGTGCCCGCGGTGCGTGCTGAAAACCACGTCATCCCCGCGTAAGTGTGCACAGACCCCGGCGGCGATCGCCTCTTCCCCCACGTACGTGTGGCAGGCCCCATGAATTAAACCACGCTGGTGTGCTCGCGCCAGGTGCTCTTCGCAACGCCGGATCAAAAGCATGCAGCGGTAAAGCCGTAAAAGCTTTTCGTCACTCAAATGAGTCGATCGGTCGGCTAAGTTACGGGTGATTGTTGTCATGAATCGATCACTTCCAGTTCATTCAGCGTGCTCGGGTGCCAAACAACCGTGTACCGGGTCATTTGAACTCCAGTAATTGCAAATGATCAAGAACTTCTTGCGTCGTATCGCTACGCTCGTCCGATGCCAGTCGATCCTTGTTCACTCCGCCGATTATAAGATCGAGCCAAGCAAGTCACAATTCGTCGGGCTCCCTCGACGAGCAGATGAGGCCCGTCGGTCCGCCTCATCCGTTTTCGTTGTGCCTCACCATGATGATCCTCCCCAAACCAGCGGGTTGCAAGGGTTTAATAGTCCAAACGACTGCCAAAAAGTGGCACAAAGTGGCAGCTTTTTCGAGCGTTTTGTGCCACCTTGCGATGCTCGGAAGCGATCCCGATCAATGTCCCGAGACACGGCTAGAAACGTCGCCGGACAAAGCCGCCTGCTACAGGATTTGAAGGAGGGAGCTCCGACTCCCGATCGCTCATTTAGCCTTGTCTCGGGTCGTTGATCCCGATCAGCGCTTCTTGGGAACATAGCCATGGGCGATGCCAGCGGATCACTTGGCCCCACTCGCGGTTCTCAGCCCGGGGCCCAGGCTGGCCGGCACCCTGAATAGACGGGAAAAAAATGGCGGAGAATGGCGCTTTTTCGAAGGCCAAAAGCGCCATTTTTCGGTCACTGGAGCCAAGGCCACTAAACACAAACCATTGATCTAGCTGCTCTTATGTCAGCCGACATTCTTGGCGCCCGAGAGCGAGAAGAATGGCGGGCGCCATTTTCGGGTGAGGGCTTTGTCGACGTGCGCCAGCGGCCGTGTATGCCAGCGGTACGGATCGGACGAACTGCGGCCGACATGGAGATGTCGACGCTCTACCTTCGCCGCCAAGCATGCCGGTTATTCGCCCAGCTTCCGCCCCAAATCGTCGCCGGCACGGCGGGTTCGACGAACTCTCGGCGTTCTAGGGGCGCGCACCGACGACTAGGGGCTTGGGTCGATGCGCCCGGCTTCCAATCTTTCCTATTCTACTTAAATTATACAGAGCCCGGCAAGCGACGCCGAGCGCCGTGCTCGATTCGACGACAGGCATTCAGTTCCAAAGCCTTTTTCGGTAAGGTGTTCGGATAATGCCTAGGCGATCCCCGCAGTATGATTGGACACACTGGACAATATGACAGGCGGGCCGCCAGCAAGTTCCGTCGGCAATTGGACAAATGAAGATCCTTGGGCCGTTCTCCTCGTTCCCACGGTCCCCCGTGGGAATGCCGCTGCAATGCCGCTCCGCGGCCTCGGCGCCCCCTGGTGCGAGCGAGGGTTCTGGGATGGTTCAGACGAGGCGTCTCGCGGGCACCCCTCCTAAATAGAACGGCAACCATGCAAGGCAGTTACGTCCCGGACTGACGGTGCGCGGTGCGTGTCCTATTCGCCCCTATTCGCCCGTCCCGGACTGACGGCGCGCGGTGCGTGTCCTATTCGGCCTGTCCTATTCGTCCCGAAACTAACCCGACGCGTGAACGAGGGAATCGCACGCCGTCGCCGCGGCCGACCGGCGGGAATACTTGCTGGCACCTCCAGTTGACATGGCAGGCGGCCCCGTGAATAACTTGAGCCCGACACGCTACGGATGATTGCAATCTGAATGACGCAATTGCGATGATTTAGTTAGAAAGGGGTCTGAATCGTCATCAAACCGTGAGGCTCTAGCATGACACGACGGAAAGCTCAGCATTCCGCGGCTTCGACACCGAAAGAAGCGAAAACATCGGCATCCGAGCTTCTGGACGAGCTCTTGCCCTTGGTCGAGCCGACGGCCAATGAGGTACATTATCACGCGGCTGTGCTAGAAGTCAGCGACCCGGATCAGCTTTTGGAACTGGCGGCCGATACGGGCCTGCGGCCCTTTCTGTTATGCAGGCTATCCCCAACCGTCGCGCTGGTTGATCCTGGTTGCGGTGATAAGCTGGCGGAAATGCTTCGTCGCCGTGGGCACACCCCGAAAGTCCTCAAGTGAGATTGCTCCATGAAAGAGAGCACGGTCAAACCGCCGTCCATCCTGTACTGTCCCACCACCCGAAGCCTTCCCGCCGACCTCGATTATCTCAACCAGAAGGACTTTCGGAAGAAGGCTCGCCAGTGGGTGGATGGTGCGAGCAAGCTGTCCAGGGACGCTCTCTTGGCGGCAGTGCACAAAGCGATGGAAGACGCGGTGGTCGCCGCCCGCGTATTGCGCTCGCTCGATCCCCAAGAGCTCGCGGTGGCGGCCGTCTATCGTCGCCACGGCGGCTCGGTAAATGGTGAGGTTATCCGCCTCGACCTGATGGCTCGCGGCCTCTTGCAAATCATCGAAAATCGGGTCTCCGACTTCTATACGTCAAAGCGATGGAAGAGCGACCCAATCAAGTCTCTGGCGGACCAGTGGGTCCTGCTCGCGGAGCGAAATTACCTGGCTTATTCTTATTCCTATGCTCACGGCCAAGGACCGGACAAGTCGTTTGAGCGCTACAGCCTGCACGCCGGCATTGCCCAACATGTCGAGCCTGCCGGTCCTCCCCCGTGGTCGGTTCCTCCTGCCAAGAGTATTCCAGAGACGATCACCAGACGCTCACTGGCCGAGGTGGCGCTCGAATCTGTCCCGGGTTTTCAGCTACATCGCGAGACGCGGCTCAGTCAAGGTCCGAAAGGATGGTTCCTTGGGTACTCCCACCGTTCAAGCCATGGAAAAGGCCGTGCCCCTGGACGATAGCCCCGATTTCCCATTCCCCGATCCGCATGGTTTCTATTGCGAGCTACTGCGGTACACCGGGGTGCTTCGCATAGCAGGGGACAAGATCGTTCCAGACTTCGCCGCGGCGACTCGGGCGTTCAGCGAGTCGGGTTTCCGGCAGGTTAACTCCTGGGTGCATGGTTGGCTGTCGGCCCGGCATTGGATTGATGGCACGGGCATATCAGGAAATCAGGAATCAGCGGAGTCGCTGAACACTGGCCGGCAAGTCTTGGCTTGGGCCCTTGGATGCCTGGCCCGAGCCGGTGACCACTGGTTTCTTTTGGAGACATTTCTCGTGGAACTCTACGCCCTTCAGGGGCATTCGAGCTTCCGTCTGCCTTATCTCAAGCTGGTGTGGGACCCGCACCTCGTGGCCGCGCAAGATAAGGAGAAACAGACTGGCGAGGCTCGCACGCGGGCATGGTGGTTCGGCAAGGAGGGCATGTGGTATGCAAATGCCCTGATGATTACGCTTGTGACCCTGGGCGTCGTCGAACGAACTCGTTTAGGCTCAGGTAAGTCCGCGTCCCATGGCTTTCGGTTGACCTCAGTTGGCCGCGCCGTCTTCGGTGCTCCCGAGATCGTGCCGCCGACCGAAGTCGTCGAACATCGCTGCCTCGTGATCCAGCCCAACTTCGACGTCGTCGCGTACCTGGATCAGGCTGACGCCCAAAACAGCAGGGCTCCTCGGTCGGCTGGCTGAAAGCGATTCTGTCCATTCGGGCCCCATCCAGACGTTTCGTCTCACTCAGTCCAGCGTGTATCAGGCTCAGGAGAGTGGACTGACCTACGCCCAGATTGTCGATTTTCTGCACCGGCACAGTCAGCGCGAGGCGCCCGCTAACGTACTGCGTTCCCTCGCCGACTGGGCGGGAAAACGCGAAAGCCTCTCTCTCCGCTCTGGCGTTACGGTGTTGGGTTTTCCCAGCACGGCCGACCGCGATGCGTATCTCGAGAGCCATCCTGGTGCGGCCTGTGGCGAGCGATATGTGCTCGCAGCCGCATCTGGGAAAGCACGCCCTGAGTCACCACGATTCATCGAATCTGATCACTTACTGGCCCGTCGGCGCACGCTCGAGCTGGACGAGCACGGCCGGATTGGCACGGTCCAGGTGCTTGACGTAGTTCAGTTTGCCCGGCTGCGCCGAATTGCCCTGCCGACCGCATCGGGCTGGCAGCTCACGGGCGACTCGGTTCGCCACGCCGCCGCTGGCGGATTGGAGCCAGCGCTGATCCATCAGTGGTTGAACGACCATCTGGTGCACCCTGCGCCCCCCGTGATCACTCTGGCCATCGACACCTGGGCGGGTAAGAGTCGTTCCCTGGAGCTGGCGGATGCCATTTTGCTGCATGTCCCCGATGACAAACTATTTCAGGCGATCAAGACGAGCCAGCGCTTTTCGCCCCCTTCTGCTTGGCTGCCCCGGACCGCACTGGCTGGTGGTCAGTCGCGAATCGCGCAAAGAGCTTGTCGCCCTCCTCAACGAGCTCGGCTTCAGCCTGAGCCGGCAACTGACGCATCAAGAACTCCCGTAGATTGCTCGAACACAAAGGCGACAAACCGGCCCCGCTCAACAAGGGTGTAGATGCGAAATCGAGGCACGCGGTGCGTGTCCATTCGCCCTGAAAGCTCGCCTAGACGACTTTTGGCCCGTTCGAAACGGCGGCCATGCTGCCGACTACTGATTGACGAAGACGTGCACGGGGACATCGTGGAAGGATTGCGCCGGCGGTAGCCGGCGCTAGACAATCTCTTCTGATGATAGCATTTCTTACCTTCGTTTCCCTACACGGGCCGTGTTATAATCGGTGTCATAGGATCGTCAGGAGAAACGGCATGCAGTCCGATGTTGGGGACCATGCGGACCAATGCGGACCAGATTCGCAGAAATCCCGGGGCCTTCCGCTACCGACCATGCAGGAATTGGCGTCGGTTTACTCTCATGCCCCAGTGCTGAGTCCCGGTGTAGCCGTGTCCAACCGAATTTCACGGCGCGTCGCCCGCGATTTAACGCTTTATGGGTGCGCCGGTTCCGTCTAACGCCGGGCTCTGCAATGCATGTCTTCTCCGCCGTGTCTTCTCCGCCCGTCGTCGGCTCGGTCGACGTGATCGATGCGGACCAGATTCGCGGAAATCCCGCGACCTTCCTCTGCCGACCATGCAGGAATTCGCGTCAATTCGCCTTCGTGCCCCTGTGCTGGACCCGGCGTGGCCCTGTCCAACCGAATTTCAGGGAGCTCGCACGGCGACTTAACGCTTTGTGCATGCGCCGGTTCCGTCTGTCGCAGGGCTCTCCACTGCATGTCTTCTCAGTCCATTTCCCCCATGGTCGTGACCCGGTGGACGTCAGGAAAGGGGGCGCGGTCGCCGTTGACTCGGTCTCTACGATGGCTTAGGCTTGTGCTTACGTGCGTTGCAACATCGCAGGAGTAGAGATCGGGGGGCGGCATGACCAAAACACTCAGACCGATGGGTAATAGCTTCGGCATCATCATCGACCGGCCGATTATGGATCTATTGGGCATCGAGCCCGGCGCGGAACTTGAGTTGACGCCTCAAGACGGCGGCCTCTTGCTCCGACCGGTCGCAGTTGCCAAGGATCACAAGGCCCGCGTGCAAGCGGCCTCGCTCAAGGTCAGGAAGATTCATCGCGCGGCTTTGAAGGAACTCGCGGAGTGACTCCGGAGTTCCTTGATGTCGACGACGTGCTCGAACTTCACGCCACCCTGATAGACGAGCACGGTGGCTCCGATGGGATCAGGGACCGTGGTCTTCTGGAATCCGCCGTCGCTCAGCCCACGGCCAGCTTCGGCGGCGAGTTCTTGCACCAAGATCTGTTTGAAATGGCGGCGGCGTCTCTCGTCTCACTCGTGGGGAATCATCCGTTCGTTGACGGCAACAAACGAACGGGGTTGGCGGCCATGTTGATGTTTCTCGAACTCAATGGGTATTCGGTCGACGAGTCGACCCACTCGCTCGTGGACATCACCCTATCGGTGGCGTCGGGCTCTATGAGTAAGGCCCATGTCGCGCAGCTATTTCGCGAATGCGCGGCTCAATCCGATTGAAAACAACGCCCAAGTCCGAGACGATCGACGGTATCGTTATCCGGATAAACCGGAGCCCACGATGCGGCATCTCCGGCCAGCACGCTCCCTCCCGGCCCGGTTGACCACCCCGACTTTGCAGTTATTGGAGGGGGTGCAGACCATGGAAGAATCGACGACCTATCAAACCATATTGGGAGAGGGCCGCGCCGGCGAGGCGCAGCGGTTGCTCATCCTTCAAGGTGAGATTCGCCCACCTGAGGCGACACCTGACGGTCTCGATGGGGACAACCAAAGAGAAACCGGCGACGCAGCCTTGATGGCGAACAGCCGGCGTCCCATCGCTTGTCGGCGGCAAGCCGCCGGCGTTGTTTGCCGATCGTCGATGATTGAGCTCGGCGAGGGCCGCCGTAATCGGAGAGATAATGCGGACCATGTGGGCCAATGCGGACCAGATTCGCAGCGATTCAGCGACCTTCCGCCGCCGGCCATGCAGGAATTCGCGTTAGTTCGCCCTCGTGCCCAGTGCTAGACCCGGCGTGGCCCTCTCCAACCGATTTTCGGGAAGCTGGTGCGGTGACTTAACGCTATGTGCGAGCAACGGTTCCGTCTATCGCGAGGCTCTGCACTGCCTGTCTTCTCAGCCATTGAGATTTTTCACCGCGGAGATCGCAGAGGCCGCAAAGATTCATCACGAAACGGCGAAGGGGCGAAACGACAAGACAGATTTCAGGTCGATCGCGGCATCAGCGTGCGAGGGGCTGCCTGTTCATGATCGCTCGTCCACTCTCAGATTTTGGCATGGTGTCGCGAGTAACATGCTAATGTCGCCTTTCACTCCGCGAAAGTCGACAACAAAAGCCCGCGGGCAGCGAGGCCAGCCTCCCGCAACCGTAACCCCCTCTGAACCATGCCCAAGTTTTTTTCGTCATTTCGTCGTTTCGGGTTTTCGTGTTCGTCTCTTGGCGGGAAGCTCCTGCTACGAGGACATCACATCAAGTCCCTTTGGTTAATCTCTGTGACCCCTGTTCTACTAACGTTCGATTTCTTCGCGTGGCTCGCAGATTCGAACCCTTTATCTCATGCGGCTTTGAGCAATTGTTCGGTGCTGGCCT
>CAWHKI010000307.1:0-21623 GCA_963829765.1 uncultured Isosphaeraceae bacterium
AGGATTCCGGGACACCATACCAAATTCGGAGATTCCGAGATTGGAGACGATTGACACGTTACACTTCTGATGGCCGTTATCCTGCCGCCCCCTCCACCGGTGTCCATTCAAGCCTGGCCGAAGAGGTGTGTCTCGGTCTCACGCTGTTTCAGTTGATCGCGGCTATTTGACCCATGCCCCGCAACGTTTAATTGGATGCCGTATTGCGTCATCAGGAAGGCCCAGCAGGCCCAATTCGCCGATCGGTTCGCCGTGTCGGATCCGTCTGCGCGGCCTCTGCGTAGAGGCGTGACTTCTCCAGCCGCTCGATCGGATCATAGCGGTATCCCGCCACGCGTTTAAAGTGCACGCTCGTCCGCTCACACATCGTCGCCCATTTATCGTTGTCCATCCCAAAGTGATTGGCACAAGCAACCGCATCCAGTGGAAGTCTGGGCCACTGAGCGTCGGTGAAGACCCTCTGCGCTCGAGTTCCCGCAGGACCGCGCCGGCCAACGCCACAGAGCCCAGTAATGTCGGATGATGAGTGTCCTGAATCACATGGTCGCCGAGCAGACCGTCGGGGCTGACCGCTGTCAGCTCGAGACGGCCATCGATCAGGATGGCGCGGGGATGCCGTGCAGCGACCTCCTCATAGGCCGCCCGCAATGGACCCGGAGCGAATCGGCAGACCATCGTTATCGAGACTTGCCAAATACCGCGCCGCCGCTTCGGTGACTTCGCCTCGCTTTTCCAGCAAACGAGCGAGCCGAAATTCGGCTTCGGCGAACTCTGGGTGCCGCTCCAATATGCCGGCGTATTCCGGTGGCGCTCGCCGCCGGATCGCGACTTGAGCATACGAGCGTGTTTAATGTCCTCGGTGAGACGACGCCGTTCGAGCCCGGACACGGTTGGGGGAGTGTCGACCGGCTTGGCTCATACCCCGCTTCGTTGGCGGGAGGGACTTGATCAAGATGGGCAAAGCGTTGATTTGGTCGCAGTAGGAGACGAGGGTTTCCAGCCGCCGCCGAAAATCGCTGAGGATCGCGGCCGATTCCGAGGGGCTGCATTCGGGCGCTTCAATGAGCTGGTGACGGCCGGCCAATGGCGGCGGCGTATCGAGCCGGTTCTTGCTGATGACCTCGTAAGCCAAGGCACAAAACGGGGAATTCAGGGTCGCACGATAGGCTCTTTGTGCCAGCCAAGACCCAGGCTCTTCGGCGTCACAACCCTCCCGCTCCTCTTCAAATCGGGCGGCGAATTCATTGTGCCCCGAGTAGATCACCAGGGCGTCGGGCCGTCGCTTAGCGCGGCGAGCGCATGATGTTGCATTTCCAGTGAAGCCCCAAACGAGCGAGGATTTCGCACTCGACCCGGCGGCCCGGGGTGGCCTGTTGAAGCTGCCACGCCACGATTTGGCCCAGCGACAGCCAAGGCCGGTAAGGCTCCCCAACCGCACTCGAACCCCCGAGAACGACGATCCGATATTCCTCGGTGGTGTGTCCTCGAACCGGGTCGGCAGTGCCGGAAACCGGTGCACCCAGGCGCGCCACCCATCGAGCCAATCTCAAGCAACGGGAGCGAAACCACACATCCCAAGCTCAACAGAAAGCCACGCTTCAACCCGATCCCGTGCTCTCGCCACGACCGTGCTAACAACCAACCAAGAATCGGCGTTCCCAAGAAAGCTGTGATGAAGAGCGTCGCTATACAGGAGCAGCACGGCCCGCAGCATGGCCTCGGTGAGGCGCGGCGGAGCGGTCGCGGCCACGAGGAAATCCACGACGGGATGATGAGGAACAACGAAAGCACCAGAGTGACCAGCAACGCCACAGCGAGAAGGCGAAGCAGACGAGAAACGCGGTACCCGCGTGCCAGGGCCGCGCTCTGTTTGGCGAGGGCACGGAAGGCTGTGCGTTCGGACATTGATCAGATTAACCCCACGGCCATTAACTCGCCGTCAATCTTGATCGCCGCATTACTCATGGATCTCGTCCATTTCGCGGGCTCGGGTTGTTACTTTCCGATGGTCACCGTCAGAGGAACGCCGAGCCTGGCTGGCGCCTGGCAAAGTCGGTCGTTACAGGCCTGATAGCTCAGGATCAACTGACTTGAACGGTCCTGCCCCCCGGTCATCTACCAGCTTGAGGCGTGCTGTGAATTCGACGTTCCCTTCATAGAGCCCGACCTTCTCGGTGCCGAGCGATCCGAGCACCTTGACTCGCCGGCCGGATAGGAAACCCGGAGCAAGCGGATGGCCCGCTCGGGCCCTGGCTCGAGACCCAGGATCGTGGGCTTTATCCCAGCAGGTGAGGCCGGGTTGGCGTAGATGTGCCAGCCATTCTGAATCTTCACGGCGACGATCGCATCCACCTCACGGCCTGGCGCGATCGTGGCCGGTGTCTTATCGGCCAGGCGAGCGGTCGCTGTGACTACCTCCGAGGAGTTCTCGTCGTGCGTGTCGGGGATCGATGCCTTGACGGCGACTCTTTCAGGCATGGAGTCGAGGTATTGCTCCAGCCCGGTCACGGCCGCCGGCATCGCCGCGGGAATCTGTGAGAGCGAGGTGCTGAACGCATCGAGTGCTTTGCCCGCATGGTCGCGATACGACGCCTCACCGGTCGCCCGGTACAGGGCCATCAAGTCGAGGATCGCCATGCCGTTGCCGCTGGGCAAGGCATTGTCAAAGGGGTCCTTGGCCCGGGCCAGCAGGCTCTCGTGGCCGACGGCCGTGAAAAAGAAACCGCCGTCCTCGCGGTCCTCGAAGTCGGCGATCATCCGCTCGACGAGGGCTCGGGCTTCGTGCAGCCACCGAGCGTCGCCGGTTGCCGCGTGCAGCCGTATCAGACCGTGCGCCAGAAAGGCGTAATCTTCGAGATAAGCAGGCAACTTGGCCTGGCCGCGACGGTAACTCCTCAGCAAGCGGCCATCCGGCAGCCGTAGCTTGCCGAGCAAAAACCCGGCAGCCTTTTCGGCGGCATGACGATACTTCTCCACTCTCAGCACCCGGTAGCCGTCGGCGTAAGCCGCGATCATCAGGCCGTTCCAGCCCGTGAGGACTTTATCGTCGCACAGGGGGGCCGGCCGCTTGTCTGCGCGGCCAGCAGCCCGGCGCTGAGCGGTCGCAGCCGAGCTCCAGTTCTTCTGGCGTGAGCCCGAATGTCTTGGCCTGCTCGACCCTGGTCCGGGGCTCGTGCAGAACGTACCGGCCCGCTTCGAAATTTGGCTCACCTTTGAGACCGTAGACCTCGGCAAAGAGTCGAACATCCCTTCGCCCGTCGAGCGTTCTCTTTACTTCGTCAACCGTCCAGACGTAATAGGCCCCCTCCTCACCCTTGGTTTCGGCGTCGAGTGCCGAGTAAAAGCCCCCTTCCGGCGCGGTCAGTCTTGCGCTCGATGAGGCAAACGTGGCCTCGGCCTCTCGCCACGCGGGTCGTGGGTGATCTCGAACGCGGCGAGGTGAACCGAGGCGAGCTGGGCGTTGTCATAGAGCATCTTCTCGAAGTGCGGGACCAGCCAGAAGCGGTCGGTCGAGTAACGGTGATAGCCGCCGTCCAGTTGGTCGCGGATGCCGCCGCGGGCCATGCGATCGAGCGTCATCACGACCATCTTCAGCGGATCAGCGGCTTCACTGGTTCTGACGCCGCCGCGGTTTTGGGACAGAAGAAACAACAAGTCGACCGGCTGGGGGAACTTGGCCGGCGCGGATTGGCGGGGTTATAGCCGAACCCACCGTACTCGGGGTCGAATTGCTCGGCGAGCTGCCTGACGCCTCGGCTCCCGCGGCCCGTGAGAGCGGCAACTTGCGCTGGCTGCTCGCCTTGAGCCGATTCGCGGACGCTCCGTCGCCTGGTCGGCCGTCTTATTGATCTCGGCCTGTTGGCGGTCCATGCCTTGGCCACGGCGGTCACGACCGTCAGGAACCCCGGAGCTCCCTGACGTTCACGGGGCGGAAAATAGGTGCCGCCGAAAAACGGCCGGCCGTCGGGCGTCAGGAACAGCGACATCGGCCAGCCCCCGGGCCGAAGGCTTGAAGCGCGGCCATGTAGACCTGGTCGACATCGGGCCGTTCCTCGCGGTCGACCTTGATGCAGACGAAGTTCGCATTCAATGCCTTGGCGATCTCCGGATCGACAAAGCTCTCACGCTCCATGACGTGGCACCAATAGCACGAGCTATAGCCGACCGAGAGAAAGATCGGTTTATTTTCCGCCTTGGCCCTCGCCAACGCCTCGGGGCCCCAGGGATACCAGTCCACGGGGTTGTGCGCATGCAGAAGCAGATAAGGGCTCGTCTCCTTGGCCAGCCGATTGGAGCGCCGGCGCGTGGCGGGCGGTTTGTCGTTGGCTGTGCGAGTGATTGCCGCCGGCCATGCCACGAAAAAGAGCCCAATCCGCAGCCATGTCGTGATCCTGCTGTGCATTCGAGCTTCCTCGCCCCGCTTCACCGGGTTGTCGTGAATGCTTATCTGAACGGTCTCGAGCCGAGTGGATACCGGCAACCGGGCAACGATCGTGTAGGTCAGGAAGTGGAATCGCTCAAACAAGAGCGTTAATTCTTACTAAAAGGCATCGCGTCTGTTCAACGCACTTCGCTTGCCCCTTGGTTTTGAGTCAGTTTTCAGTCTTTCGCCAGTAGTAGCACTTCACGTCAACCTGAACCATTTGGTCTGAATCCCGCGGTCACGACGAAAGTCATCCACGGCTTTGCGGCAATAGGTCCAGGTATCCTCCCCGTAGTCATCGATGATCACAAATCCGTTGGTCGAAAGGCGATCATACAAGTGCTTTAACGCATCCATGGTCGATTCGTAGTAGTCCCCATCGAGCCGCATGACGGCCAGTTCACCGATCGGCGCTGCTGGAAGCGTGTCTTTGAACCAACCTTTTAGGAAGCGGACCTGATGATCCAGCAGGCCATAGGCCTGGAAATTCCGTTTGACTTCCTCCAAGCTCACCGCAAAATGCTTGTAGGATCTCTTCATCACGCCGCCTTGATGGGCCTTGGCCTCGATCGGGAACGCCTCCGGATCTGGTTCTGGCAGGCCCTCAAAGGAGTCGGCGACCCAAACCATCCGATCGGTAACACCGCAGGCTTTGAGTACCCCACGCATGAAGATCGTGGCTCCGCCTCGCCATACCCCCGTTTCGATCAGGTCGCCCGGCACCCCGCGCGCGAGCGTGTCGACGATGCAGTCTTGTAGGTTGTTCAGGCGGGCGAGCGGAAGCATTGAAACGGCATCGCCCTTAATGTAGTGCTCAATGAAACTACTGACGAATCGGAATTCATCCTCTTGATTCGCGTCCGGCTCTTCTTGAAACAGGGTATTCGTCAGCGATTTCTTTAGCAGGTCCAGGTAGAGGGTTATCGCCTGATGGTTAGACACGTTGGCCAATGGCTTCAGCAGGTCTTCGGGCATGACACACCCTCGCCGTGAGTAAATCTTCTCGGGAACGATTATATTCAATGACCCGACACTGAGCTAGGGTCTCGCCTCGCGAAAAGAGACGAGTTCAATCCCGTCGCCTTCGCTGACGTTGTATTTAGTAAACACGCCGCCTAGGTCGCTTCCCCTTTTCGTGCCGATCGTGCTAAGCTAAACTCTGAGCTGTTCCAGACCTTCGATTGCTTTCCGCTCTCATTTCGTTCACATTATGGGCCATGTTAAGCTAAATTGCGCCATGATTAAACGTTATCAGCAACCTTTGGTATCTGCCATGAGAATGCATTGTAGGAAGTGGTAGGAATGTCAAGATCTACCGATTCGTTCGAGTTCTAGAGAGATATCACGCCCAGCTCTCGGACCCGAGAGCCGCTTACAGCGAGTTAGCGTGCTGGGCTAAGGGGGAAATGGCGGCAGAGCGCTGGGAGGCTCTGGCGGTGGCACTTCCCCGTTTTATCGTATCCGGCCTCGATTATACGTCGGCGCTGGCATTGCGTCGCGTCGTAAACAAGGTTTCGCAAAAAGCGCGGATGCACGACCGCCAGACTAAGATCGCGGTCTTAGGCAGCTTCACGACTCACCAGCTCGTGTGGCTACTTGAGCTCTATCTCCAAGCCGCTCGGGTCAAGAGCGAGATTTACGAGGCCGACTATGGAACGTTTCGTCAGGAGATTTTTGATCCGACGTCGGAGCTCTACCGATTTCAGCCCGATTTCGTCGTGGTGGCCACGACCTGGCGTGATTTGGGACATCGTCCTAACGCGGGTGACGACCGCGCCTTAGCACAGCAAAAGGTTGAGGCCGAATTGGCTGACTGGGCACTCCTTTGGAAAACAGCCAACAACCGGCTGGGCTGTCAGATCATTCAGAATAACTTTGATGTCCCCCCGTGGCGCTCGCTCGCGAATCATGAACTACGTCATCCGTCGAGCCTCGGTCGCTATGTGAATCTTGTAAATATGCAGATGCAAGACATGGCCCCTCCTTATGTAACAATCCATGATATCGATCATCTTTCCGCGAGTTGGGGCCGTTGGGAGTGGGGCGACGAACGGTTTTATCATCACGCCAAGTTGCCGTGCTCACCAGAGCACCTGGTCGATTATGCCCACAGTCTTGCCTCGCTGATTTTGACTCACTTCGGCGCCGCGAAGAAATGCCTGGTGCTAGACCTGGATAATACGCTGTGGGGCGGCGTCATCGGTGACGATGGCTTGACGGGCATACGACTTGGTCAGGGCGATCCGGAGAGCGAATCGTTCGTTTCCTTTCAACGCTATGTGAAGGGACTGCGCGAACGGGGCGTCATTCTGGCGGTGTGTAGCAAGAATACGGATGCGGTGGCCCGCGAAGTGTTCCAGAAGCACCCGGAGATGGTGTTGAGATTGAGCGATATCGCTTGCTTTCTTGCCAATTGGGATGACAAGGCAACCAACCTGGCTCGCATCGCGGCGGAGCTGAACATCGGTCTCAACTCGCTGGTGTTCGTCGATGATAATCCGGCCGAGCGCTCGATCGTGCGCCGCCTTCAACCGGAAGTCGCCGTGCCGGAGCTGCCCGCTGATCCGGCCGGCTACATCATGGCCCTGGAGCGCCATCGCTATTTTCAGGCGCTCACCGTAAGTTCGGAAGACCTGAAGCGCACCGAGTACTATCAGACGGACGTCGCCCGCAAGACCGCGGAGTCGTCGGCCGCCGACCTCGGCGGTTTCCTCAAGTCCCTCGAAATGACGGCCCGGATCGGACCGATCACTCCCGAGACGATTGAACGGAGCGTCCAGTTGATCCACCGGTCCAATCAGTTCAACCTCACAACGCGGCGCCACTCGGTAGCCGAATTGCGAGCGATGATGGAAGACCCCTCTTGGTTGACACGCACGGTCTCCATCTGCGACAAATTTGGAGACAACGGCCTGATTAGCGTTCTTCTTGCCCGAATTCAACATGATGTGCTCTTAATCGACACGTGGCTGATGAGCTGCCGCGTCCTGAAGCGAGGCGTGGAACAATTCCTCTTGAACCACATCGCTCAAACCGCCAAGGAGCTCGACCTGGCGTCAATTCGGGGCGAATATGTTCCCACGGCGAAAAATGACCTGGTTCGCGACCATTACGCCAGCCTGGGCTTCACACAAGTCGGCAAAACCGACGAGCCTGGGCACACACGTTGGGAGCTAAGTTTGGACAACGGCTGGAAACCAATCTTTACCTACATTTCGGAATCCCCGCACCATGGAATCGATTCACGCTGACCTTCAAGACGTTTTTCGCCAAGTTTTTGGCGACGACGATATCTCGATCGCTGACATCACGACTGCCGAGGATATTGACGGCTGGGATTCGATGATGCACATCAACCTCATCATCGCCATCGAGAAGCGCTTCGGCGTGAAGTTTGCCGCCGCTGAGATCGCGGGCCTCAAGAACGAGGGGCAGAATGTCGGGGGGCTCATTCGTCTCGTGGAGCAGAAGATGTCAGCCTCCAAGGCACGCCGGTCATGAGTGTCAGCAGTCTGGAATACCTGCTCTGTTTGTTGCTCGCGGCTGTCGTCTTTCCCCACTTGCCCGGCAAGCGTTCGCGGCAAGTCGCGCTCGGAGCATGCTCAGTCGCTTTCTTGTATTCCTATATCAATGATTGGCAAAGCTGGGCCGTGCTGCTGGCGTTCTTGCTGAGTGGATACGGCTGCTCGGTCTTCTTACGCTCGTGGCCAAGCCGAAGCGTGTTCACGATCTATCTCGTGCTCTTGATCGCCGTGTTCGGCTTCCTCAAAAAATACGTTTTCCTCACGGTGATCGTACCCCAGGGCACGCTTGACCTGGGCATTGAGATCGTGGGCTTAAGCTACATGCTATTCCGTCAGATTCACTTCATCGTCGATTCGATGCAAGGCCAAATCAACGCGCCGTCTCTTTGGTCTTACCTAACTTATCAGATGAATCTGTTCACTCTGCTCGCCGGGCCGATTCAGCGTTATCAAGACTTCCAGGAATACTGGGCAAACCCCGTATCACCGCCCCAAGACCGACACGAGATCCTCAAGGTCTATCTTCGCCTCTTCGTCGGTGTAATCAAGATCGTGGTGGTTTCGACCGTATTTCAGTCAGGCTACAACCATTTTCTCGATCAGTTTGAACAATCAAGCGAGTTTGCACCGGCCGGGTGGAAAGCGATGGGTGGGTTATTTTTAATGCTCTACTGCTTCCTCTTCTACCTTTACATGAATTTCTCGGGTTACTGCGATGTCGTCATCGCCGGGGCAAGTCTGGTTGGGCTAAGATTACCCGAAAACTTCAAGGCCCCCTTCCTGGCCCGGAATATCCTCGACTACTGGTCGCGGTGGCACATCACGCTCGGGCACTGGATACGTGATTACCTGTTCACTCCATTCTATAAAACCGGCGTCGAGCGGTTTCCGCGGCACGCGACCGCGGTGGCCGTCGTGGGGTATTTCGTCGCGTTCACCACGGCGGGGATCTGGCACGGTTCGACCTGGAATTTCCTTGTCTACGGCATGCTCCATGGGGCGGGGGCCTCGGCGGCCAAACTTTGGGAAACCGCGATCGTCAAACGTGGCGGCCGCTCGCTCCTGAAGCGATATCTTCAAGCCGCCGCCATCCGCCGGGTCGCCATCGTGGGCACGTTTCACTATGCGACCCTCGCGCTTTTCTTCTTTGCTCTCGATCTGGATCGAGGCCGGCGAATACTGGAAAGAGTGATTCCATCCTTGTCTAGCTACTATTAAGCGCAAACAGACATGCTCGATCTGTCAAACGACTGGAATCTCGACCAGCTTGGCCGGAAGCACCCCACCTTGATGCTTTGGACGACGATCGCGATGGCCGTCTTGACGACGCTCATTGTGATCTACAACTCCACGGAGCAAGCCATTGTCTACAAGGCCTTCTGAATCTGAGCCGGCACTCAGCTCATTCGAGGAGATAGCTCCGGCCAACCACGCCGGGCTTATCCCTGGGATGATGTTCGGGATCGTCTTGGGGACTTGCCTTGTACTAGGCGCGATGGCCAACTCCCCTCAGGTTCAGGATTGGATCAGAGCGGTCTCATGGCGCCAGGCACATTGGAAAAAGTTGATCCCGCTATTCTGCACAAATAACCACTTCCTTGATGCCCAGGATCGGTTATTACATGAGCAGATTCCGTCGGCCGATTATTCTCGCGGGGGGGTCTACTTCGTCGGCACCTCGGACATCACGTGGGGGCTCAAGCTCTGGGACCAGCCGGCCGCGATCCGCGGCCTGGTTAAAAACTTCGGCTCCGGAGGCTTCAGCCACGCCGACCAGTTCGACATGATCCGCTTTCTCGTCGAGCGCGAAGGGATGCTCGCAGCCGGCGCGGCGAAAACACTGGTCGTGATCATTGCAAACTATCATGTGAGCTATGCAGCCAGGGTTAACGACGGCTGGCATCACCGGCTTGAGCGCATGTGGACCGGTCGCGGCTTCTACACCGTCGACCATGACGGCGGAATCCAACGATCGCGGCTCAGCCCAGTTCTGAAATCGATCATTCGCGAGAGAGTCAAGATCACCGGATTACTCAAAGAGTTGGTTAACATCGCCTACGTCCCGCTCCGCCGGGAACGCGTTCACCGTCCGCGCGTCTATCGTGAGGAATGGACAAACTTCATGAAGCCGGACTGGCAGGAGCGTGTCCGCGTGGATCTGGCTGCACTCGCGCAGACGATTGACTTTCTCAAGAGCCGCGGTGCCAAAGTAACCGTCGTGAAAATGCCCCGGGCTCGCTGGGAGGACAGCGCCCCATTCAATTCATTTTATGAGTCAACGCTTTTGAAGATTTGCACCAAGGCCGGCGTGACGATTCATGACTTCACTCGACTGGTTCCTGATGACGATTTCGCCGATTCCGTCCATCTCACACCGACTGGCATTGACGCCTTCCAGGCGGCACTGATGCCGGTCTGTGTCTCGCATCTGAAATCAACCGGCGCATTGCCGCCGGATGATCCGTCACGATAGCGGTGAACGTGCTCGTGGAATTGCAAGGCGATGCTCAATGACGGTGCCTAGCCACTGGAATGATAATGAAATTAAACCTTCATCACATTGGAATTGCCGTCGCGGATATTTCCAGGACGACTGAGGATTATCAGGTTCGTTTAGGGTGCGAGCTGGTGGGGGGGCTGTTCCACGACCCAGTCCAGACCGCTCTGATCCAATTCCTGCGACTTCCAGGAGATTCGGTGTTGATCGAGCTGGTGGCGCCCGACGGACCTGAAAGTAAGCTCACCGCTGCCGTCCGGAAGGGAGGGGGGATCAATCACCTTTGTCACGCGACCCCCGATATCGAAGTAGCCTGCCGACTGCTCGTGGAACAGGGCATGGTGATGATCCAGGATCCAGTGCCGGCTGTCGCATTTGGCGGCCGGCGAGTCGCCTGGCTGGCGGGCGATGACCGCGTGCTCACCGAGTTGGTCGAGCGGCCGGCCCCGATTGGCGAATAACTCTCGGCTGCGGTTCAAATGGTTTGAGCGCCATGCCGCCCCTAAATGCTTTTGCACGATCTATAAACTCCTGGCAATCGAGTCTACCGGAGGCGGATGCACGAGGCCAAAGCAGGCATTGGCCCGGTCGCCGCGAACATGCAACCGAAGGAACCCTCCGGCGGCAAGCTGGCGTGAGACGTCGGGCCACCACCGGCGAGCGATGGGACCGGACCAACCGGTGGCGGAGACAATGAGTGGTTCCAGGCGATCGGGCAACGGGACCCGCCAGCGCGGCGGCCCGGTCAGGGAAGCCACCAGGGTGGCCAGGTCCCCATAGCTGAGGTAAGGTCCAACCACTGCGTAACGTTCACCGCCGTTGCCGCATATCAGGGCCCGCCGATGGGCCAGAGCCAGCAATTCGACGTCGATGATCGGTATGCCGCCTGGCGGGACAATCGCAACGATCGCGCGGGCGTACGCCTTGGCAATCGCGGTCGACGTCGGTTTGGTGTCTCGTGGTCCCTGAACCATCCCCGGACACAGCGCGATCGTCGAGAACCGTGGTCGATTCGCCTCGAGTACCAACCGCTCGGCTCGTCGTTTCGTCCGCGTATAGTCCGAGTCGATGGCATGGAGATTCCACTCCGTGAACTCATCCGCGGGCTGGCTCGCGGTCCCCGCGGCCAAGGAATAGAGAGTCGATGTGTACACAAAGCGCTCAACCCCGGCCGCGGCGGCATCCGCCAAAAGCTGGCGGGTCGATTCCACGTTGGTACGTTGGCTCTCGCCGTGGCGATCAGGGCCCAGCGATACCCAGCTCGCCACATGAATCACGCCGCGAACCCCGGTGACCGCGCGCCGCATGACCTCGCGGTCCAGCAGGTTGCCGACGATCCATTCAATCGGCGGATCACCAACTTCCACCCGCGGTGGACGACGTGTCAGGCCGCGGACAGAATGGCCCGCTGCCGCAAGCAGCCGCGCAACGTGCCCTCCGACAAATCCGCTCGCACCGGTCACAAGCACCGGCCATTGGCCTGGCTCTGGATCGCGTGGCGACTCGGTCGCGACCGCCATCCCGTGGGACCCTTCGGGTGCGTTCGAAACTCGCCTTCACTGCGCTCCCAGACGTGGCAAAGTTGGATCGGGTTGCCATAGATAAAGAAAAGTAGGCAATTTGGATCGATCGAGGCCAGGATAGCTGAACGGAATCGCTTCATTCAAAGGGGCAGGGGTCGGTGTGATTGCGTACAGTGAATGAGCAGGATAACCGGTCCGGTGAAAGAGTACGACTTCGGCGCCCGAGACACCGCACATGCTCTCGACTTCGGCGATGGCATCATGTAAATAGCCGAGCCGATCGACCAGGTGCAAGGCCTGAGCGGTGGACGCCAGCACGACCCGGCCGTCTTGCACTGTTTTGTGGTCGCCGATGCTCATGGTTGGTCGGCGATCCTTGACGCGCCGCTGCAGATGATCGCGATAGGCGTCCGCCATCTGCTGGAGAAGCTTCCGCGAATCATCGGCGAGGGGCGCCGTCACCGTGCCCATGTCGATTTTCTCGCCCGACTTGACCGGGTCGGCGACGACATTGAGCTGGGCCATGGCATCCTGAAGGTTGTAGTGATTGAAGACGACTCCCAAGCCGCCGGTAAGCGCGGTCGGATGAGCCACGATTCGGTCGCTTTCGACCGCGACGTAGTAAGCGCCGGAAGTTGCCAGATCCATCAAACAAGCGACCACCGGCTTGCGAGTCTCGGCACGAAATCGCCGCAGCTCTTCGGCCATGATGTCACAGGTCGTCACACTGCCTCCGGGGCTGTTGATCCGGAGCACGACCCCGATGACGCGCGGATCGCGCGCGGCCGCGTCGAGCTTGTCCCGTAAGGCAGACAAAGGATTATCACCGACGGAAACGAGACTGCCAAAGTTTTGATTCAGCAAAACGCCATCAACATCAATTAATGCGATTCGCGAGCAGCCCCTGTCGGCACGACCAGCGCGGACGACGGTGCCGGTCATATTGCCGGGGTCGACGGCCGAGGGCATCCTCACCTCTAAAGCACCCCGCAGGTTCGCGTCGGCCGTGAGGTTGGCATTGCCTTCGCCTCGAATCGTGCCCACGATCGGAATGACATGACCGCATCCAGCAAACCCCAAGAGAGCCACCCAAATGGGAGCGAGGGAACCCATGAGCGCCCGATGCCGTGTCGCGTGCGCGCTTTGAAGTGGCGGCCTGGCATTTCGTTTGCTCGGTGAGTCCATTAAGCCTCAAGTCCGTGTCGATAAAGAAAACAGAAGTCGGCTTTGCTTTACTATCGACGCCGCGGCGGGCAAACTTGTCCTCAATATCACTACTTTCAGAATCACTCCACCAAACTGCCATGCAGATAACCACTTTCATTCTGGCGGCTTTCTTCGCGGGCAGCACCTTGTCGGAGCCTCCGCACGAGCAGAACGCTCTTTTGGCCAAGGTCATTGCGAATGGCCTGCAGGCGGGCGGCCAAACCGTCACGTTACCGGCGCCGCGGCTCAGCGACGCCCAGGATGCCGAAAGTCAGCGTGCCATCCTCAAGGAAGTCGCCGGTTCTGATCGCGCCGTCGAAGAGATGTTCCGCGACTCGGTGACGGCACCATTCATTATTAAAGTCCGCGACACGAAGACAGCCGGCGCGACCGTCCGTCAAGCGGATCTCTGGTTTGCGGTTCACGGCGACCTTGAGAAGGTTGATCCCGCCCAGGTCGCCGTGAGAGCTGATCAAAAAGAAGTTGAAGTCGCCAACATGTCGTTTCACAGTCGGCTACTGAAAACCGACGAGATCCGCGCGGCCGGAGTCAGGCTGGCGGATACCGGGCCGAGCCAGAACGAATGGTATGCGCACATCCACTCAATACTACTCGATCGGATCGACTTTGAAGTGACGAACCACATCGTCGCATCACAGTCGCCGCGGTCGATTGTGATCGCTTCGGCCACCGATCCTTTGTTCAACAATGCGGGTGCGACATCCAATGCATGGAAATCCCTGTCCAACACCGGCCGCTCACAGGGGGCCAGCGCGGAGAGGCATCCGTACGCGGGGGGGATTAGCTATGCCAAAATCAGCAAGGTCGCTTTCCAGCCAAGCGCGCTCTTTGTGGAAATGCATGTGGCCTTCGTCGAGCCGGACGAGTGGTTTCAGGGAGCGCCGATTCTGCGATCGAAATTTAGCGTCGCCGCCCAGGATCAGATTCGGCGCTGAAGGCGAGAGCTGGCTAAGAAACGCCCACGATAAGGGACATTCTCGCCGATCACCACCTCGGCCCGACAAGCGTCTCACACTAACCCGAGCGCCAGCAAGAGTTCCGGCAATGGAGTCCCCGGCTGGCGAGTGCGTTCGGTGAGGATCCCTCGCTGGCGCGTCGGGTTAGTAGGGTGGCGGCCCGATCAACCCCGCTCTTATCCTCCGTCCTCCGTCCTTGTGAACCCTGGTCACCAGTCGCCGCCACCACCGCCACCCCAGTCGCCGCCACCACCGCCCCAGTCGCCGCCACCGCCGCCGCCCCAGTCGCCGCCACCTCCCCAATCGCCACCGCCGGTGTCGGTCGTGCCGGCATCATCCCAAGAACCGCCCCCCGCGGGATTATCATCGGCCCCCACGATCGCGTCGCCCCCCTGATCGGGAATGCCCGAGCCGTAATCGCCGGAATGCATCACATCCGACGAGCCCATACCTCCGTGGCGGCCCGAGAATTGATCGTAGAGCCAGTTGCCGGCGAGTGCGCCTCCGAGGCCGCCCAGCATTCCGGAAAAGAAGCCACCGCCGCCCCCACCGTAACCAGGGGCGCCATAGCCACCGGGTCCCATACCGGGCCGCGGCATGCCCATGCCGCCCATTTGATTGGGATAGCCGGCTCCGGAGGATCGCCCAAACAGTCCTCCGAGAAGCCTCAAAACCAAGAGCACTCCAAAGATGCCCAATATGATGAGTAGGAACGTTCCCATTGTCGATTGTCCTCCCCGATGATTCGCCGCCAAGGGTAATCCCCGTGGCACTTGAACTCCTCTGTGCCCGACTGAGGCACCATCGAGAGCTTGCTCGATTGCCTGCACACCGTGCATCAAACCACCATCGAAATCGTGCTTCTTGAAGCCCTCGAGAAACGCGTGGCCGATCCGCTCTCGCTTCGCGGGAGGGAACAGCGACGCGAATCGCTGCCGTACGAGGAGATTCGAGTTCAAATGGTCTTCCTTAGAAATCAGATAGTAAATTCCCTCGTCTTTGAGCGCATTGTCGCGGCGGACCGCCAAGGCGTTGATCGCCTCATTCCGTTCTTCCCGAGACGCGCTTCGATCGAGCCCCGGAACATGCTGAATGGTCTCAATCACAACCGGTATGTGCGTGGTCCGCTCGATCCGATCGAGCTGGGCCTGCGCCTTTTCGACCGCTTCGGCACTGAACATCCCGGCTTGATCGCGCACGGTCGACCCGCTTGCCGAGGCTGAGAGAAATGCCGCCACCGCCACCGTTGCAGTTGCAACCAACCATCGTGGATTGATCATCGTTTTCCTATCCCTTAAGAATTTGAACGCCTCAAGATTCCGCAATATCGGCGAACCGAGTGAGGGCGATTACATCATCAAGCCGAATCAAGACCCGCGCCCGATTGCGGTGAATCCCCAGGCATGCCGAATCATAGACATACACTTCACGAGTCGCCGGACTGTCACGAAAATCATGCAAATCGGCATCCCGCAGATCAAGAAAAAACTCATCGCAGCCCACGAGCGTTCCCACACACACATAAGGCGACTTCAGATCGACAACCACGATCTGGCCCATCAAGAATGCGAGAAGGGCTGAATGCTCCCAAGATGCCATAGTTCGTTTGCCTTGAAACAACGGGGCGAGCCCAAATCAGGACGGGATCGACCTGGCAGACCGACACCCGGCGCCCGCGAAGTCGTCTTGACCAATTGTAGGGGCTGAGTTAGCGTCCGGCCACCACTTCGACCGAGGAAGCGTCATTTCCTTTCCGAATCACTATCGGATCGTCACCGTCGCCGACGGTTTCTGTTTCGGGGCTCCACGGCTCATGTCAACCAACAACCGAATTCGTGTGATGATCGGCCTTTCCGTGCTGGGCTCATTGGCCTGGACATTCATGCGCCAATCCGCCAATGCGGACGAACCGCGTGATGCTAACCCTTCCACGGGCATCGCATCAACCCCACCAGAACGATATTTGCTGCTCACGAACGGCCAGATCATCAAGGGGGTCGTGTCTGAAGACCAGAAGAATTTCCTTGTCCGCCAGCGAATTGGCGTGATGCCCTTCGCCAAGAAGCGCGTCGTGGGAACTTTCAACACGATTCGCGAAGCCTACGATTATCAAGTGCGGCAACTTCCGAACGGTGACTGCGAAGAACGCATGAAGTTAGCGCAATGGTGCCTGAACATGAAGTTGGTCGGGGAGGCTCGGGAACAACTTAAGAAGGTCATCGAACTTAATTCCAAGCACTACCAAGCTCGCGCGATGCTGTTCACCATGGAACAGGCGGCGGCCGTGGTCGCGCAGCGCAAGCGCGACCCAGAAGTACGGCAAACCGGAGCGGAGGCGGCCGTGGGAAACCAGCCAGGCGCGCTTGATTCGGCCGTCATTGAAAAAGCCCAGCGCGGACTCAACGTCATGGGCATGCCAGTCATCTTCGACCTGCCCACGCCCCTGGCCATCAAGCGGACCCATGAATTTATCCGTTTCGTTAATCCCTTGCTCCAAGCGTACTGCGTCAAGTGTCACGACGGCAACTACGACGGCGAGTTTCAACTCGTCCCGACCAGAAACCGATCCGAGCAGACGCAAGACGCCCTGCGGGTCAACCTAGACGCCACCCTTCGACTCATCGACCCGGAAAACCTCGCCAAGAGCGAGTTGCTCACCACCACCCTCAGACCGCATGGCGAAGGCGCCCGCAAGCGACCGATTTTCCAGGGCTCGAACGACCGAGCGTACCAGATTCTCGCCACCTGGGCCCAAAGCCTTCGCAGTCCGAAAAACGCGCGAGAGCCCGTGCGTGCCCAACCCGGGCGACCCGAGCCCGAAGACGGCGAGACATTCGCCGCGGGACGTGGGCGAACCGCCAAGGAGGGCTCCGACGACGGCTTGCCGGCGCTTTCCGGTGGCGGCCGCCCGCCGCTCGCGGGCACTTACACTCCGCCGAGTGCCGGAATACCCCCGCGGGCGCCTTTTGTTCCTCCCAGTGGCGGCATCAGGCCCGACGGCAGCCGACAAGAAGCAGCCGACGACTTCCCATTACCGTTTGCAATCACAGGCAAAAAGCCAAATCTCGGTTCCTCGGATCGGAAGGAAGGAGGACGGAGGACGGAAGACGGAAGACGGAGGACGGAAGACGGAGGACGGAGGACGGAGGATGGAAGCTCGTCGGTCGCGGCGGGCAAGACGGCGGAAGCTCCGACGGCAAATCCGAGCGGGAATGGCCTGATGAAGGGGGCCTCGGCTGATGCCGGCAAGACGCGCGACCCGGCCAAGACGGGCGCCCCCAAGGGCACGGCGAAGAAGTTCGAGATCGACCCGGGGCTGCTCGAACGAGCGATTCTGAACCGCAATGGCGCTCGGTGACATTCTCGCCCACATGGTTCTTGTGCCAGAGAACAGCCTGCGCGATACTCAGGTAGTTCACGGCTCAATTAACGGCCCTGGCTTTTACAAGGACTTGCACCATGAAGCGACACCTCCGTCACACTGCTCACTTGGCCGCCAGCCTTGCCGTGGTGGCCCTCGCTGCTGGCTGCGCAGAGGAAAAGCCGGCGAAGCCCCGAGTCGAAGCGCGTGAGACCCTGGGAAAGACCACTCAAGAGGTCCGTAATCTGAAGCCCGAACTCGCTAAGGGAGGCAAGGTTACAGACGGCAAGACACACTCCACGGAGTACCTCGACCTCATGGCCGATGTTTATCGCACCGAGGTCGGCAACATCGCCAAGATGGCGGTTCAGCACAGCATGGACATCTACGAGGCCATGAATGGTGAAAAGCCCAAGACTTACGAAGAGTTCATGGAGCAGATCATCAAGAAGGACAAACCCGACGGCATCCGGTTACCGATGCTTCCGTATTATCAGGAGTATGGCTACGATTCGGACAAGAAGGAATTGGTCGTCCTGGAATACCCGGCAAAGAAAAAGGCGATGAAGGAACAGATCGCCCGGGACCACGGGAAGTTCTAAGCCAATACAAACGGTCACTCAGTTGGGCGAGCCCGTGGTGGGCGATCTTGTTCCCGATCACCGCTTCGAAGACTGCCCGCCGCTGGACCTGCTGGTGGTTCCCGGCGGGTGGGGAACCCGTCGAGAGTTGAAAAACGATCGGCTGATCCAATGGCCCAGCGCCAGGGCTCGTGAGGTGCCGACGTTAACCTCAGTCTGCACCGGGTCTTTGCTTCTCGGGAAAGCGGGATTGCTAGACGGTAAACGGGCCACGACGCATTGGCGGGTCTTGGCCGAGATGCGAGCAATGTTTCCGGCCGTCAAAGTGATCGACGACCAGCACGTCGTCGAAGAGGGCGATTTGATCACATCGGCGGGAACCTCGGCGGGCATCGATATGGCGCTTTGGGTGGTCGCCAGGCATCACGGCGACGCCGTCGCGCAGGCGACGGCCAGGCACATGGAATACCCTTTCCCAGTCGACAACTGGAGGCGAGTGTGATCGATTTAAGGAACGGCCTGCGGAGCCCGTCATCAAAGTCAAAAACTCCGGGAACGATCCCGTGAAGCCCGTAGGTCGCCGATGTCCAGTGGTATTCGCTTCTGGACTTGCTCGGTCTCGCTTCTGTTCCAAAAAAAACGCTGCGCAAGCGCGAACATCGTGGGCGGGTGATGCGTCTATGCTGGTATAGGCGATGTGCTTCAGGGTACGAAGAGTTCGTCTCAGGCACATCGGGCAGAGAGTATCAGACACGGCAGAGGTTGCGATGAACGGCGGGTGTCGGCCATGGATTTCGGGTAATCAAGTTGCGAAGCGATCCGTCGAACGTCTGGCGAGTCCGCTTCCGCTCTATCCCCATCGCTGTTGACACCTGCCTTTCAGCACCTCCGTGCGGAGTGAGTAGGCCCGGTGTCAAGAACCACCGGGCCTTGTTGTTTGAATGGGCCGGTAGCTGAGACGGACTAGCGGCGGCCTGAAAAACCGCGGACGTGGATTCGAGCGCCACCCGGCCCACTTACCGCTGCCCTGTAAGGGAGCAGGAAAGCAGAGGATCAGTAGATCAGGCCAACCGAACCGAGAGCCCCTTTCGGGGTGATGCGGAACCGCGGCGGCTTTCCTTTGGCATACGGCTCACTGAATTTGTCGGCCCGTTCGTCTATCGGGAGGATGTCGCTTTTTCAAGGCGAGGAGGAGGGTTCGATTCCCTCACGGGCTACTGTCTGGCCGCACCGCCGCGAAGAATACGGCAGGAGAGCGGAGACCGTAGCGAGAAGAGCCAATGAAAAAAGCGCCGGATTACAGGCGGTCTCGACGATCGACCATCTATTCTCGTTTTGGAGGTATCCCGATATGACGACTCGATTCAAACGCATACGCCGGGGCAGCATTCACCGGGGCCGTGGTGTAACGGCGGCATATCGGCCTTTTAAGCCGGGAGGTGGGGGTTCGAGTCCCTCCGGCCCCACTGGCGCTTAGCTCAACGGCAGAGTGCTCTCCTTATAAGAGAGCGACGAGGGGTTCGACTCCCCCAGCGCCAACTGGCGAGGAGACCACCAGAAACGGCCCGTAGCTCAAGGGGAGAGCGCTCGGCTGATAACCGAAAGACGAAGGTTCAACTCCTTCCGGGCCGACTCGATCATGGTTGGATGAGGCTTCTCGCGGGACCAAAGCTCTAGCGGCAGAGCCCCTGGCTCTTAACCAGGCGGGTGAGGGTTCGAGCCCCTCTGGTCCCACTCCTGATTCAGCACTGGTCGTCTAGCGGCGAAGACACCGCACCCGTAATGCGGCGACGTGGGTTCGAGTCCCACCCGGTGCTCTCGGTTTTCTTTGACAATTCGGCGTCGGAGAGCACGTGCCCATGATGTAGCGGCAGCCTATCGCCTTGCCAAGGCGGAAGTGCGGGTTCGACTCCCGCTGGGCACTTTGTTCGGGATGTAGGAAAGCCTGGTTCAATCCGCCTGCTTCGGGAGCAGGAGATCGCCGGTTCGAATCCGGCCATCCCGACGTTGACTGACAATACCGGTGTGGCCCAACGGTAAGGCGGCGCCCTGTTAAGGCGACGATTGGAGGTTCGACTCCTCCCGCCGGTGCTCGATCCCAGTGACGTTCCATCTGACACCGACGATTTGCGCTAACGGAAGGGCAAGCCGATTGGCGACGGCACCCGACTCGAAATCGGGCGAGCGATGAGCCTTGGGGGTTCAACTCCCTCTCCTTCCGCCTCGGGAATCGGCTAACTGGCAGGCTCCCTGACTTTGAATCAGGCGGTGGAGGTTCGAATCCTCCTTCCCGAAATCGACGACTCCGGGGTAGTTGCTGCTGGTAGTGACGCCACGCTCTGAACGTGGAGGCCGCTGGTTCGATTCCAGCCCCCGGAACTGTTTGGCTCGGTAGGCAACCGGCAGACCACTCTCGCTTAGAACGAGAGATGCTGAGGGTTCGAATCCCTCCTGAGCCATTCTTCGCGTCGACATGCCCTCGCGGAGCAGCCCGGAGTGCTCGCCACCCTGTCAAGGTGGAGATCATGGGTTCAAATCCCATCGGGGGCGCTGCTGTAAAAGTGGAAACACGGCACGATACGCAAACCGGCAAAGCGGCCAAGCTCAAACCTTGGTGATCTGTGGGTTCGACTCCCTCTCGTGCCAGTGTGGTTCCAAACAAAGGGTGGTGTTCCTCACGGCGGCCTGTAAAGCCGTTGCCATCAAACTGTGAGGCGGTAGGTGAAAGGTTCGACTCCTTCACCACCCAATTACTTTCTGGCCCCGTCGTCTACTGGCCAGGACACCAACCTGTCAAGGTGGAGAAGGGGTTTCGACTCCCCTCGGGGCTATTTGCGACCCAGGCGCTGGCAGGTGTCCGATTGGCTCTCATACGGCTGATTTGCCCGGTTCGATACCGGGGCCTGGGACATGCGGGCGGGCCGGTGTAAGAAGAGGGACCGAGTTTGATTCTCAGGCGGACCTTTCCGTCGTTTACGACAGACACGGGCTGCTGGTCCAACGGAAAGACGCCTGGCTTGCAACCAGGAGATCGGGGTTCGACTCCCCGGCGGTCCACTCGTGAAATGGATCGGGAAGGTAGCCGGATACGGTTGGCCGGGCCGCACTGCTAACGCGGTTTCCCTTCGGGGAATGAGGGTTCGAATCCCTTGCCTTCCGCTCTTGTCGCCCTGATGGTGAAGAGGACGATCACGCCTCGGTCCTAACGAGGAATCCCGGGTTCGAGTCCTGGTCGGGGCATCCCGGTGAGTTCGTCCGTGGCCCTGGTGGTGAAATGGATGATCATGCCTCGCTTCTAACGAGGTGTTCCGGGTTCGAGTCCTGGCCGGGGCACTCATGTTTGTTCGAGTCCAAATCAGGTTCCGTCGTCTAGCGGCGAAGACGTCCCTTTGACGTGGGGAAGAGCGGTGGTTCGAGTCCACCCGGGACCACTCTTTTCTGATCGTTCGCGCGGGAAGGGCTACCCGACTGGCGACGGGGCCCGTTTGGAAAACGGGTGCGCGATGAGCCTTGCGGGTTCGACTCCCGCCC
>CAWHKI010000308.1:0-21713 GCA_963829765.1 uncultured Isosphaeraceae bacterium
CGGTCCGAATCCAGGCATCGCCGAACTTGCGAAGCGACTCATCCCTCATGATGTGCCAGTGATGCGGAAGGGATCGCACGTCCAGCCGCTCCGTTTCAATCTCATCTGGAAGTTCACATTCGATCGAGACCAAGTCGTCAGGCTGCAGGTTAGGCTCAAGGTGGACAAAGGTTTCGATCGCAGCGAGGGCAAGAGACGTGGAAGTGTAGACCATTTTCACGCCTGGGCTATTCCAACGGCCGCCATACAATCGGGCGCCTTCCCCGGAGAAAGCCTCTGCAGCATGTACCTGACGGCACATTCTCCAGAGGCGCATTAGCTGTACACACCGTAGGCGATGCGCCCAAGTATGTTCTCGACTTCCTTTGCACCCAAATCCGTATCCAAGTGGTCGAGCGGGACATCGCCTCCGAGAGCACGATTCGGAGTTCGAAGCCATTTCGAGGCTTTGTCGGCATTGCCGATCATCTCAACGGCAGTGGCGTAAACACGGGCCAGGCGAACCGTCCGGTCCGATTCCGCAGTGGTCAACCGCGAATGCTGGCTTAGACGACGGGTCAGAGTGCGTTGAGGGATTCCCAGCTTCTCAGACAGAGCAGCATTCTTGAGGTCGAGCTTTTCTCCCAACGCAGTAAGGGAACCAGCCGGCAGACCGAGGCGGATCAACTCTGCCAGCTCAGCGAAGCTCTTGATCGAACGCCCCAGCACCCTCTTGCCGCCTAACGCCTCTGCGATCGCCACTGAAGTCATGTTAGCCTCTTGGCTATTTAGAATACGCCACTTGGCTTTTCTTCGCAAATCGGTTCACAATACAGGGTCGCTTATTCCTGCCAGGAATGAAGTCGATCCAAATTGTCATTGGACAAGAGAGGCCGGGAGGACTCAAGGTGGTTAACACTGATCTTCGCGCACCGAGGGACATTTCACGCCGTCCGTTTTGATGCGCTACGAAGTCGAATGCGGAGCTCTTGCTGTGTCTACTTTTCCCAGAAAGCCTGTCGAATCCTCTCGAGAATTTGGTACCCCCACACTCGTTGGTGCGGAATTGGCCGGCGAAAAGCATTACTCCGTCCCGGAACTCGCAAAGCTCTGGGGCTTGAGTGAACGGACCATCAGGCGCATGTTTGAGAACGAGCCAGGCGTTCTGTGCTGGGGAAGCTCCGAATCTCGGTTCAAACGCGGGTACAAGACCTTGCGCGTTCCCGAAACCGTTATGCTGCGTGTGCACCGGCAGCTGCGAATAGCGGGCTAGCGTCCGACGTCAGGACATAGCACTAAAGAGACTAAGTTTCCCCATTTATCACACACCATAGTGACAGCAATCACTACATTCCTTAGCGCCAGCTGATCCAGAATCTGTTTGAGCGCATTGGCCGCGTCGGCGAACCGTTCGGGCCCGGTGAAGCCGAACGACTTCTCGGCGACGATCAGATGAGGTTCGAGTACGCAGAAACCGTCATAACCGGCGGCCGCGGCCTCACCGAGCAACCGGGGGATCTGACCGGCGCCTGAGCCGGCCGGCACGCAATGATGGGTTTTCGGATCGTAATCCTTGACGTGAAAGTGCTTCACCATAGGGAAAAGGCGCGACCAGGCTTCGTCAATCGGTTGCCCGACTTCGATGTAATTGGCCGGGTCAAAGGCATGAACGAGAAACGGCGAGCCAACCGTCTCGAGCACGTCCGCCACGCGGGTGGCTGTGTCGCCGTAAATGCCCTTTTCATTTTCAAGAAGAAGTGTGATCCCCCGGGCGGCCGCTCGCTGGGCGAGCTCGGTGATCCGGCTCATCACCTCCGTTCGATGAACAGCGGGATCATCGCCCGGCGGGATGTAAAAACTAAAGATCCGTACCCGCGGAGCCCCGTAGAAGTCCGCCAGATTCATGGCCCGTTCAAATCGGACCAGGTGCTCGTCAAACAGATCGGTGATCCGAATCTTGCCGATCGGCGAACCGATCGCACTGAGCCCAAATCCACGTGATCGCAGCAATTCGCGAAACTCGGCGTGCTGTTCGTCATCGAGATCGAGCACATTCGTCCCATGAATCGCGCGGAATTCAATGTGTTTAATGGCATGCGCGGACAGAACGTCGACCTGTTCGATGGGTTTCTGCGAGATTTCATCGGCAAAGGCACTGAGGTAAATCATCGGTCAATTTCCAGAGGCTGCATCATAGGAATCGGCGCGAGAACGAATACGATGATAACAGACGAGCGTGCCACTGCCAGGGTGCGCTGATTCCGTGCACCGAGGCTTTGGCCCACTGGTGAGGCTGTCGTTGCCGCTCGCATGGGGAAAAGGACCAATATGGCATATCAGACCGACTCGTTGAAGTTTTCCGCTGGCACCTCACGTCGTGCGGCTTTCAAGTTCGTGGTCCTTCTGGGAATCGTCAGCCTCTTCGCCGACATGACGTACGAAGGGGTGCGGAGCGTCACCGGGCCCTACTTGGCGATGCTCGGCGCGAGCGGCCTGGCCGTGGGGCTCATCGCCGGTTGCGGCGAGCTTGTCGGCTACGCACTCCGGCTCATTTCGGGCTATCTCGCCGATAAGACGGGCAGGTACTGGGGGATCACGATTCTGGGTTACGTGCTGAATCTCCTCTCCGTGCCGCTCCTTGCACTCACGGGACGGTGGGAGTTTGCGGCGGGGCTGATAATCGCCGAACGTATAGGCAAGGCCATCCGCACGCCCGCCCGTGACGCGATGCTGTCGCACGGCACGAAGGAGATTGGGCACGGCTGGGGATTCGGGTTTCATGAGGCGATGGACCAGACAGGCGCGGTCATCGGCCCACTTCTCGTCGCGGGTATCGTCGCATCGGGCTTCGGCTATCATCGCGCCTTCGGCGTTCTGCTCGCCCCCGCGTTGGCGGCACTTGCCGTTCTTATCGCCGCACGTCGGCTCTACCCGCGTCCGCGCGATCTGGAGGCGGCTCACGACGCCCCCGATGCCAGGCACGCCACGGGCTCGCTTCGTCTCTACATCCTGGGTGCCAGTCTGATCGCGGCGGGATACGCCGATTTCGCGCTGATCGCCTACCACTTCGGCAAGCAAGCGGTGATGCCAGCCGGGTGGATTCCCGTGCTCTACGCATTGGCCATGGGCATCGATGCCGTTGCGGCCCTCGTCTTCGGCTATCTCTTCGATCGCAAGGGTATACCCGTGCTCATCAGCTCAGCCGTCCTCGCCGCGTTCTTTGCCCCGCTGGTGTTTATGGGAGGGTTCTGGGGGGCTGTCTTGGGGATGGCACTCTGGGGCATCGGCATGGGGGCGCAGGAATCGGTCCTGCGGGCGGCCATCGCCACGCTCGCTCCCCCTGAGCGCCGGGGCACGGCGTACGGCCTGTTCAACGCCGCCTACGGCATCTCCTGGTTCCTCGGGAGCACCCTCATGGGCTACCTCTACGACACGTCGCTCATCTGCTTGGTCGCGTTCTCCGTCCTGGCACAGTTGGCCGCGATTCCTCTGTTCGTAAGGGTCGCGCTCACTCCCATCACGACACCGCCCCCTTCCCGCGCCTCGGGTCATGAAGATAGCGAATGACGTGCACGTCCTCGACCACGATGAGACCACCACCGACCATTTCGTCGATCACCGGCAGCACTCGATCGATTTCCTCGGCCCGGTCCACGATTTCGATCTTTTCCGGCAGGTCGTCGGAAAGGCCCAGCAAGTGGGCTTTATGAATGACGGAGTGCTTGCCAAAGCCCATGACGCCCCGCGAGACAGTGGCACCGGCCAGTCCCATCTCGCGGCACTTCTCAACGATGGCAACGGCCAGGTTTCGTCCTTTCCAGGTGTCGACGCTGCCGACATAGACCACCATGCGCTTACCCTCGCCTTCGATCTTCATATGAGTGGTGCCCTCCTGTTCAAAAACTCGCCTCGCGCTCGCCGGTGGGTCTGTCTGCCATTCCGGTGGATCGATCTGCTCGCGTTCGGACCCGTGGGTATAACGGCGCACGCTCGCCGGGCTGACGACGACAAGGCCCTCGCTGACCATCGTCTCGAGCTCCGCGACCAACTCCGCGATTCGCTCGGCCGCGTCGACGATCTCGACGATGATCGGGATTTCGAATGACGCGTACTCGCTAGCGATATCGTGGAGCTGCCGGTGTGTGCCGTAGCCAAGTTCGACGGGGAACACAGAGGCGCCGGCCATGTGCCGGCTGCGTGCCGCCTCGACAATCGCGCGATAGAGCGGCACCCCATGGCACTTCTCAATGGCCTTGGTGTAGACGCGGAGCAAACTTGCTTCAGGAGGAATCATTGCGGGCTCCCCTCCTTTTCCCCGCGATGCCCGTCATCCCCGCCGACCGCGTCAATTTCCGCGGCGACCGGTCGATCGTCTTTTGCCCGAACGGGATGAAATGGATCGCCGGTTGACGACGCGACAGTGCGAAAGCCAGTCGCGGCTCGCTCGCCCGCGGACTCGGTCAGTCCGCGAGCAAGGGCCGTCCCCAAGACCACCGCCCCAAAGCCGGCCGCCACGCTGCCGATCAGGTTTGCAGCCATCAGCATGCCCTCTCCTCGCTCCCACAAGGTCAAGGCGTCGTTCTCGAACGTGGAGAAAGTCGTGTAGCCCCCCAGGATGCCGGTGATCACCATGAGCCGGACATTCGGATGGGGCATCCAGCGAGTCAGGACGACCGCCAGGAAGCCGATCAAGAACGACCCCGTGACATTAATGATCACGGTCGCCCAGGGAAATTGCGGACTGGTTACTCGGTTGATCCACGCGCCCTGCCAGTAACGGGCGTTCACACCCAAAACGCCGCCGATTGACAACACGATGATCTTGGTCCAGATCTCCGTCATCGATCCCTTTCGCTCCGCGCGGCGAATCGATCCCAATGCTGGGTTCTTCAGGCTGGATTTCGTTCGATTCCAGGATCGCTCGCGCCCGGCGCTACGAGATCAACGGCCGATAGCCCCAGCCCTCCGCTATTCACCCTCGTGTCATATCCCCACAGGTCGTACCAGTCGATTCCGACGTAATTCCGACAGAAGCATGGTCGCCGATCATCGCTCTCAGCGATGCGATTGCGAGCGTCGCGATCGGCCAGCCAGCGATATACTATTACCCGCCTCGCCCGAATAGGCAAGGGCGCAAACAGGCGTGCGTGAAAGCTTCTCGCCTGCTTGAGAGTTCCGATATGAGCAAAATCACCGACATTTTCGCCCAAGAGATTCTGGACTCGCGCGGCAATCCGACGACCGAGGTGGAGCTATTGCTGGAAGATGGGGAGCGCGGGCCGCGCGGCGGTCCCGTCCGGTTCTTCGACGGGGAGCCGCGAGGCGCGCGAGCTGCGGGACGGCGACAAGGCTCGTTACGGGGGCAGCGGCGTCCTGCACGCGGTGCAGAACGTAGAGCACGTGCTGGCCCCCCTCTTGATCGGCGAAGACGCACGCTACCAACGCGACATTGACTACATGATGATTGAGAAGGATGGTACGCCGTACAAGGAAAAGCTCGGGACCAACGCCATTCTCGGCGTCTCGATCGCCGTGGCGAAGGCCGCGGCGGCTTCGGCGAAGCTACCGCTCTTTCGTTCGTCCCCGGCGACCAAGTCGCCATCGCCCTCGACCCGGCGGCCAGCGAGTTCTTCGAGTCCGGTCAATACGTCCTCGACCGGTCCGGTGCGGGCCGCAAGGCGCCCGATGAGATGGTCCGTCTTTTTGAAGAATGGGTCGATCGCTACCCCATCATTATTGATTAGGAAGGCTCGTGGCTCTGGCCTCCGCCTCCCCTCAGCACAAGGTATCCGACCGGGATCAGCAGCCGGGTCAGGAGCATGTTGGTAATCAGGCCACCGATGACGGCGATCGCCAGCGGCTGTTGCATCTGCGCGGCCCGGTCCCATGCCCAAGGCCAAGGGGACAAGCCCCAGGATCGTGCAGAGGCTGGTCATGAGGATCGGACGGAACCGGGTGCGCCCGGCCCTGATCAGGGCCTCGTGCAGCGGCATTCCCTCCTCGCGGAGCTGGCCGATGTACTCGATCAGGATGATTTCGTTCTTCACGTCCAGACCGATCAGCAGGATCGCCCCCATGAAGGACGAGACGTTCAGCGGCGTGCCGGTGATCCAGAGCGCGAACAGTGCGCTGACCAAGGAGATGGGCTGCACAAGGAAGAGCCGGATCGGCAGGATCACGCTTCGGAATTGAAATCCCATCAGGAGAAACACCAGGACCGCCGCCACGATCAGGACCGTCAGGAGGCTGGCGAACGACTCCTGCTGTGCTCGGTAGCTCCCCGCCAGCTCCCAGCGGTATCCAGGCGGGAACTTCACATCGGCAAGCTTCGCGCTCAGCTCGCGGTTGACCGAGCCGAGGTCGCGGCCTTCCAGTTCGGCGGTCACGGTGATCACGGGCTGCTGGTTTTCACGCCACAGCTCGTTGGGGCTGCGAATCGTACGAATCGTCGCCAGTTGGCCAAGCGGGACGAAGCCAACCCCAGCGGCCGTCGCGTAGCTCGCGCCGCCGGTGGCGGGGGTAGCCGTCGCTAAGCTGATCGGCAGCAGTGCCAAATGGTCGCGGTCGTACCGAATCCGATCCGGGTAGCGAACGCGAATCCTCGTCATCCGGTCCTGCTCTGGGACCGTGCTCGCCACCTGGCCGTAAAGCGCCGCATTGAGCTGAGACTCGACGTCCATCTCGGTCAGGCCGACGCGGGCGGTCTGGACACTGTCGGGCCGGACGACGATGTCGGGATTGCCGAGATAGACGTGCGGATTGACGTCGGCCGCCCCCGGTACTTCCTCGACGACCTTGCCGACCTTCTCGGCCAACGTGCGGAGGGTGGCGAAGTCGGGGCCGAAGACCTTGACCTCGATGGGGCTCTCGACGCCCGCCAGGTCATTGATCTGGTCCTGGACTAGCGGCACAAATTCGGTCTCGAGTTCCGGGACGTCGGCCTTGAGCTCCTCGCGGAGCGCGTCGAACAGCTCGCTCATCGGGCGACGTTGGCCCGCGGGCTTGAGGCTGACCAGGATGTCGCCGGTGTAAGGCTCGGTGGCAAAGAAGCCGAGCTCGGCGCCCGTCCGGCGGATGTAGCCCGAGATATCGGGCGTGCGCAGGAGGACGTTCTCGACCCGGCGCATGACCTTGTCGGTCTGGGCCAGCGAGGTGCCGACCGGCATGTTGTAGTCGAGGACGAACGCGCCCTCGTCCATGTCGGGCATGAAGCCGGTCTCAAGCGGGTGGATCTCGATGGAAAGTTTCCCGATCGGGATCGTCAGTCCGTGAAGGAGGATCCAGCCCGGCACGACCGCCAGCAGCGCCAGCAGCATGATCGTCTTTGGGAACCGGAGGCCAACCTTCAGGGCCCGCTCGTAGACGTCCGCCAGCCGGTTATAGATTGGGCCTGTCGTCGGCATCGGGCGACGGCCCAGGAAGCGGGCGGCCAGGACCGGGATGATCGTCAGGCTGACGACCATCGAGACCACCAGCGCGACGGTCAACGAGATGCTCAGCGACTGGAAGAACTGGCCGACGACCCCGCGGACGAACGACAAGGGCAAGAAAACGAGGATCGTCGTCAGGGTCGAGCCGATGACCGCGCCGCTGATCTCGCGGCTGGCCCGGTCCACGGCCAGGTCGCCAGACTGCCCCTCGGCCAGATGCCGCGCGATGTTCTCGATCACGACCACGGTATCATCGATGATCAGACCGATGGCCACGGCCAGGCCGCCCAGCGACATCAGGTTGAGCGTGTCTCCGGTCAAATGGAGGAAGACGAAGCTGATGATGAGGCTCAACGGGATCGAGAGCGCGGCGATCAGGGTCGCGCGCAGGCTCTTGAGGAACAGCAGAAGAATGGTAACGCTCATCAGCCCGCCGATGATGATGGCGTCGCGGACATTGGCGATCGCCGTACGGACCAGCAACCCCTGGTCATAGACGGGATGGATCTCGATGCCGGGCGGGGCGCTGCTTGGCGGCGTCGGCCAGCACGCCCTCCAGCGCCTGGGAGACGGCCAGTGCGTTGCCCCCCAAGCGGCGGAAGACGGTCAGGGCGACGGCATCCTTGCCGTTGGACCGGATCGCCATCGTCCGGTCCTCGTGCCCGATCGTCACTCGGCCGAGGTCGCGCAGCCGGATCGACTGGCCGTTCTTCTCGGCGATAACCCGGTCCTCCAGGTCGAGCGGATCGGTCGCCAGCGTGTCGGCCAGCACCTGGTATTGCAGCGATCCGCGATCGAGGCGCCCGACCGCCTTGAGCCTATGTTCCTTGTTCAAGCGATCGGCCACGTCGGCGATCGAGAGCTTGGCCGACGCGAGGGCCTGGGGATCGACCTCGACGATCACCTCGCGTATGTCGCCCCCCTGGACGGTGACGTAGGAGACGTCCAGGATGCGACTGATTCGGGGCCGCAGGTCGTAGTAAGCGTAATCGTGGAGCGCCGAGGGGTCGCGCCCGCCGGTGACGACGAACGAGATGATCGGGAAGACCGAGGGGGTCTGCCGTTCGGTGATCGTGGTTGTGCCCGGTGGCAGTTGCGCCGACCTCGGCCATCCGGGCGCGGACGTCGTTGAGCGCCTGAATCATTTCGGTATCGGGGGCGAAGTCGATCGACAATTCGGCGGCCCCGCGGACCGACTTCGACCGGACGCGCACCACCCCGAGCACGATCCCAACCGCCTCCTCGATCGGTCGGGTCACAGCCACCTCGACATCCTTGACCGCCAGGCCAGGCGTCTGGGCAATCACCACGATCCGCGGGAAGGCGACCTCGGGGTAGATGCCGCTGGGCATGCGGAGCATCGAAACAACGCCGAACGCGGTCAAGAGGCCCGTGGTGAGGACGATCAGCCCGAAGTACGGCTTGGCCTTGGCAACGAGGTTGATCCCACCGCGGGAGTGCGGGCGGCTCTCGGTTTCCGGCTCCAGGGTCATGCTCATCGCCGGGCCTCCGCTCTGGCGACGGTCTTCGCCGTGGCCGGCTTCACCGGCGTCCCCTCGGGCAAGTTGTATCCGCCCTCGACGATCACCGGCTCGCCCTCCTTCAGGTCAGTGCCGGAGACTAACACCCAGCCCCCGCGCGGCGTTCCGACCTCGGGGTGGAGCACGACTGACTTCCCGTCCCGAACGACATTCAAAACAGGACCCTCGCCCAAATCGAGGACGGCGACGGCGGGGACCTGAAGCACCTCCTTGCGTTCGTCTACGGTGATCGACACCCGGACCGACTGTCCGAGTGTGAGCCGTCCCCGTGGGTTATCCACCAGGACGCGAATCGGCAGGTTGCCGGTCTGCGGGTCGGCCACCCGACCCAGGAACGCGACCTTGCCGACCATCCCCTGTTCCTCCGGGGCCGAGGCATCCGGTGAAGGATCGTGAGCGTCCGACGGATGTACACGAGCGGCCTGCCCAACGCGCACGGCCGAAGCCGAGCGGGTCGGAAGCCAAACGGACGCGAAGACCTGCCGCGTATCGACCACCTCGCCAATCGGACTACCCACGGCGATCGTCTGGCCAGGATGGCAGGTCAGGCTGTCGAGCACGCCGTCGATCGGAGGCGCGAATCGTGTGGTAATCGAGGTGGGCCTGCGAGAAGGCAACCAATCCGTCTGCGGTCTTGATCTTTCCCTCGGCCTCGGCGACTGCCTCTGGCCTTGGGCCGATCATCATCGCGCTCAGGTTTGCCTCGGCCGCCTGCTGCTGGAGCTCGGCCGCCTCCATGGCCTTCCTGGCATCGAAGAGCTGCTGCTTGGACGCCAAGTTGCCATCTTTGTGGAGCAATTCGATACCCTCAACGAGGGATTTGGCCCGCTCGATCGCCACTTTGGCCTGCGCGACCGCCAACTCGTTGGCCCTCCGCTCTTCGGGGCGTGGGAGCGACTTGAGCAAGGCCAGCGAGGCTTTGAGACCGTCCCGCGTTGCCGTCTTCTCCGCCAGATCAGCTTGCGCGACGACCTTGTCGAGCTCGACGATCGTCTGGCCTTTCTTCACCATGTCGCCTTGGGCGACGAGCAGCTCGTGGACGTGCCCTTCGACGGCGGGCGCCAACGTGGCAATGCGGTCAGGCAGGGCCTCGCAACGTCCGAGACCTTCGACGACCTCCGTCAACGTGCTGGTCCGAGCTGGCTCCGTCAGCACAGTGACGTGAGCCTCGTCTTTCGTAAGATCGTCACCATTGGGAGAGCTCGCGCCACTGTGCGAGCCGCAGCCGGCCATCGCGACCAAGAGTGGCAATACCGTGTACCATAGTCGAAACCCGATGGGAAAATAATTCACGCTTCACTCCTTGGTTTCGGTTCGTGCACATAGCACGATAGAGCGGCACTCCATGCCACTTCTCATTGGCCTTGGAGTAAACGCGGAGGATACTTGCTTCGGGAGGGATCATCACTGGCGCTCGTCGTTCGTAGTGCGCCGGCGGTTAACCTCACCGGCCGTGTCAACTGTCGCGAAGATCGCTTGAACCTTTCCCGTCGAAGCGGGATGGAGGCGCTCGGCCACCGCGGCTTCAACGCTCCCAGAACCCGCCGCGGCTCGTTCGCTCGCGGGCTCTGTCAACTCGCGGGCGAAGACCGTCCCCATTAGCACGGCCAGAAAGCCGGCCGTCACACGGCCGATCACGTTGGCTGCCGTCAGTATACCCTCTCCACGCTCCCACAGAGTCAACGCGTCGTTCTCGAACACCGAGAAAGTCGTATAGCCCCCCCAGAAACCCGGTAATTACCATCAGCCGGATATTCGGATGGGGCATCCAGCGACTCAGTACGCCCGTCAGGAAGCCGATCAAGAATGAACCCGTGACGTTGATGATGACCGTCGCCCGAACCGGACGATGGCGTCCGCGGCGTGGCCGCACTTGCGAGCCGGCGGGCGACCTCGCCGCCCCCGGCACCATAGTCGCGGGAAACTGTGATCAGTTTCATGAAAAGCCGAGGCCTGCGCCTCATAAAGTTCGACCACACGTACGACGTTCGTCTTCAGCCATGATTGAAGTTGCCGGTCATGAAATCGGACCACTTCCCTGATTTCCGACCCAAATCTAAGCCGAACCGATCGCTCGATCGACAGGGCGGCGAGCGGTTCAGCAGCAACATCGCCGGTATGCCAGCACCGTAGAGGGCGTGAAGAAGCGCCAGATCTTCCTGGTTGAGCGTCGAGGCGGCGTCGACGAGGACAACGCCGAGGTCACATCGCGGCAAGTACGCCAGTGCCTCGGCCCCGCCGGAGAGCCGACGTCAATCGCCCAACGAAGGCTTGTCTTTCGCACATCAAGCGGAATCTCCGACGCCCGGAGATGTTCGATCATGGCCGTCCGAACGCTTACTCGATGAGGGGACGTGGCGGAGCCCGAGGACCGGCCCATCATACTTGTGTAAAAGAAGCCGGCCTGATGTTTTCCCGGCTTGCCGCGATTGATTCAAAGTTCGCCGCAGCTATCGATGGTGATTTTTGCCTGCGGTTTCCCGCTGCCCGACCCGAGGCCTTCAATTTTCTTTACCAGGTCCGAGCCCTCGGTCACCTCGCCGAAGACCACGTGCTTTCCATCCAGCCAACTGGTCACCACCGTGGTAATGAAAAACTGCGAGCCATTGGTGTTCGGGCCAGCGTTGGCCATCGACAGCAAAAACGGCTTGTCGTGCTTGAGCTTAAAGTTTTCGTCCTTAAACTTGTTGCCGTAGATTGACTTGCCGCCAGTCCCGTTGTGGTTTGTAAAATCGCCCCCCTGAAGCATGAATTGCGGGATGACGCGGTGGAATGAGGATCCTTTGTAGCCGAATCCTTTTTCATGGGTACAGAGGGCGCGGAAGTTTTCGACGGTCTCTGGGACCACGTCGTTGAATAGCTCCATGGTGATGCGCCCAGAGGGCTTGCCGTCGATGTTGATGTCAAAATAAACTTTGGATCTGGACATGTCCGTAATCCTTGAAAGGGAGAGCGATTCTTGATTCGAGTAACCCGCATCAAGGTTCCGGCTTTGGACCCGACGAGGGGACGCGAAGCTTGGTACGAAATTCAATCTTCAGCCTAACCGCTTGGCTGGTGTGTCACCAGACCTTGACCAGCCAGAAAATCGGCGCGTAGGTGAAGCTCTGATTCTTGGGCCCGGTGAGAGGTACCTCAATGCCGGCGGTGAAGAAATAGTTATTTGCCAGGTGGAAGCGTAGCCCTGGGGTCAAACTGAGGTACGAGTACCTCGGGCCACGGTCGTCGACGGTCGTGTAACCGTTGATCGAGAGAAATGTAACGAAGTCGCCGAACTTGGCTTCGTGCGGAGTCCAATATTTGCCGATGGCGAGGTTATAGTTAACGGTTGGTGCGCGACCCCGACACCGACGTGGGAATCCCCGTGACGTTCGACGTGACCCCCGCGCTATTGATCGGAACCGTGACGCCCGTGCCACCCCGGATCACGCCGGCTCCTGGCAGGCCGCCGTACCAAAACTCGTATTCGGGAGTAAGCGTCGTCTGCCCGTTGCCGTTGACGGTGTTACCGGTCGGTGTGCGCACCGAAGCATTCGACGACCTGACTGAAGTCCTGAGTCTCCGACAGGAGAAATCGGGGTGAGATGCCGAAGTCGCCGAAGTTGCCGTGGTAGGTGTTGCTCAGCCCTCCCTTGTCGGACGTGATGAATGGCACGTTCCAAAGAATCTGGAACCGCTGGCTGATCGGGGTGAAGATCGTGAACGAACCGAGATACGCGTTGCCATTTTTCTGAAAATTATTGGCATAAGTGAAGTCGAGAAACCAAAGGCGGTAAAATACGCCGTCATACGCGTCGATCCACGCCTGGCGGGGGGTCGCCCGTGGTGCTTGCGGATAGTAATACCAGGGTTCGTTCCAGCCTTCAGTGAAAAACGTCCTCAGAGGCATCGCCTCCCAGGGGTCCCGCTGGTTGCCGAACATCGACTCGCGAATCATACCCAGCAAGCCTATCTCGCCCCCGGCCAAGGCATTTGGCGGAAGTGTCCCTGGGGCGAAGGCCGAGGATCCGCTCCCAGCTTGCACCTCGGCGGCATCAATGATATCGGAGAAATGGCTGCAGGCACACTGGGACCAAGCGTGGGGTCAGCGGCGGAAGGCACGGCTCCGGCGGGGGCGTCTTGAGCTTGGGCGATCGCGATGCCAACGCACGCGAAAAGCCAAACTGAATCGAAGCACCAGCCAGAGGACGGCCCGTACCGCGCACTGCCGGAAACCGGATCTCCTCACGCGTTCGGCCTCCTCATTGACCGGCGCTTCGCCAGTGTCCCATTAGTCCTTGTCCGCGCAAAAAAAAACGCCTACCTCGGGGCCAACGGCCCTTTGGTAGGAGTTATTAACCCCGTGAGGGGTGGTCCAACAATTGGGTGAACTCCATCACCCGCGCCACGTCTTGCTTGTCTGGTGGTCTCACTGTGATTGATCGGCTCGTGGGTGCGTGTACTTTAGCGGTTCAGGGATGAGTGATTTCCCAATTAGCCATCATGCCTCAATATTGCCAGCAGGCGTTGCCTCGATCACCCGCATACTCTTCCATTTTCCAGTCCGGAACCGCAAGAAAAAGCAGATCGCCATGGCGACGATATACGCCGTTGCGAACACCCAGGCGGCGTAGATGCTGCCTCCGGCCCGGACCACGACGAACGTGGGTACCACCATAATCGGCCACGCAAGAGCGAACGTGAGCAGCGAAACGAACCGAGTGTCGCCGGCCCCGCGCAAGGCGAAGGAAAACGTCACGTTGACGGCGTCCGCCACGGAGTAGACGGCGACGCACGCGAGCAAGGTCGGGACGATCTTCGCGACTGCCGCGAAACTCTCCGGGTCGCGATCGCCCTGGAACGCGCTGACGAGCACGCCCGGGATGAGCAAATAGACCGCGGCCACGCCGCACATATAGCCAAACACCCATCTTAGGCCCGTGTAGGCCGACCGTTCGGCCAGGTCGGGCCGGTCGGCGCCGAGGCGCTGGCCGACCAGGATCGCGACCGCCTGCCCCAGGCCCATCATCGGCAGGAACGCGACCATGTTGAGCCGGACAGTCAGGGTGGTGGCGCCGGTGGCGGCCTCGCCCAGCCGGCCGACAAGCTGGACGAACATGTTGAACACCAGCACATCGAGGAACACCTGAGCCCCCGCCGGACCGCCGTACTTCATGAGCCGGCCGAACAATTCCCGCTCCAGCCGCCAGCCCCTCAAGGTTTGGAATTCTTCGCGATACCTCCGCCTGAGCAACAGACCCACGCCCAGCAGGGCCGATGTCCACGAGCCGGTCACCGTCGCCCAGCCCGCCCCCGCGATTCCCAGTTCCGGAAAGCCGGCCCGGCCGAAGATCAACACTAAAGCCAGGACCACATTGACCGCGGTTCCCGCGGCCTCGATGGCGAGCACGATCCAGGTCTGACCGCGACCGGAAAAGAAGCCGTTGACCGCGGCCATGACCAACATCGGCAGTGCGGCGAAGCATAAACATCGCAAGTAAACGACCTCGAGCGACTGCAAGGCCGACGTGTGGCCGCCGACCGCGATTAAGTGTGGGGCCGCCGGGACCATGAGCAGAAACAACAGCCCGGCCAAGATCGCGAAATGAATCCCCTGCCAGACGGCCGGGCCCACCCGCTCCGGCCGGCCCGCGCCGGTATACTGCGCGACGAATGTCGAGACATATCCGGCCGTGACCTGGAGCAGCCCAAACACCAGCCAAAACCACATGACGGCCGGAAACGACGCGGCCATTTCCCGCGGATCATGCCAGGCGAGCAGGATGGTATCCACAAAGATCTGAACGGTCATAAACCCCTGACTGACAACCAGCGGGAGGGCCAGCGTAAGCAGCTCTCGGCTCCCGCCGAGGCGCGGGGACTCAGCCGCCGGGACCGCGGTAGCGGCCTCGGGGCGGGTGTCGGTCCGTTCGACGGCTTCTTCCATGATCCCGGTCGGAGTCATCGCCTGATCCTCGGCAACTGAATGGGGGGCACCCCCATTGTCGTGCATGGGGTCAGGCGAGCCCCTCTGACGGGCCGGCCCAGTCTTCACTTCAATGCCCTCGGGGTAGCCAAATGATCGTGACTGCCGGATAGGCCCCTATACCGAGGGCCGGCCTGACCTGACGACGGGCCGCGAGTTCGGCTTCGTCCCGACTCCGTAGGTCAGGCTTTCTTGCCTGCCTGTGTTCGGCTCGGGTTTCTCGAACCAAGCCCAAGAAAGAAGACCCATCGTGGGCGGTGCTGGTTCGGTCGGGACTGCGCAGCATTCTAACCGGCCGCCGCGCACCCAGTCCAGAACCAGTCAACCAAGCCGATCATCCGGAGCGGCGAGCGGCCGTTGGGAACAACGTTATGCGAACTCACGTTTTGAGCAAACCGTCGCCTGGATATGGCCGACCGAGGCCGGGGCGGATACGATAGCGCGTAACCGGGAAACTCTCCGATCCAAAATCTGTTCTGTTCTTCGATTACCCCCGATAATGTCACTCGTCTGGCCGTTCTTGATTTACTGGCTTGTGATCTTCGTCGCTTGCTACGTCGTCGTCGAGATCGGGCAGGACCAGCTTTACGACGAAGTTACACCTCGCGTCGGCTTGAAAGTCGCCAGCGGTTCAGCTTTGATCGCAATGTTGCTGACCGCCCTTCGGTATTACGGCGTGCCGGCGTCGTTTGAGTCGATGTTCACGACGAATATTGCCTGGACGCTTCTCCAGGGGGTGGTCTGGTTCGGAGTGTTTACCTTGATACTTCAGTTTCACCCCTGGCACGCTCTGGGCATCGGCACCGCGACAATGCTCATGGTCTCCGGCCTGGCGTCGATGGGTGTGGAGAGCATCCTTGCACGGCCGGCCCCGAACTCGGCGGCCGCCCGGCCATTCGCACCTACCAAGGCGGTCCGGCAATCGCTTTCGCCGACGGCCGTGCCTGCTCAGCCTGAAGCCGCTAAGAAGGGCAAATAGAGGCGGATTCACCCCGTTTGCGCGGGCTTGTGATTCGGTCGATGAAACTCCGCGCAAATATTTCCGTCGTGGCAGCAAGCCCTTCCGCTATCCTCACGCGTATGATGGAATAGCGAGTAGTCGCTCGCCTGACCGGTCGACAGTCGAGTCGGTGCAACTGGTCATACTTGAGAATCGGTGGCTGCAGGCCGGCAGACCAACGAAAGGAGCTGGAATCGTGCGATACCTGACCCATCAGTTCGCCCATCTCGAGACGCTCGAGCGCGCCAGGCGCTGGCTGGTTCAAGCGGGGATCGATCCCAGTCACATCGAGGCCCGTACCCAGGGGATTCTCACTCTGGCGGTGGCCGTCGAGCCGGGTGAGTCGGCCGAGGTTCAACAGATTATCGATGCGGCGGAATCCTCCGATCCCGACGGCAATCCCGGCATCTGGGACCTGGCTAGCCAGCGGCATGTTCATCCCCAGATCGACACGGCAACCGCCGCGGGTACCAGTGAAGCGCGTGCAGAGTCGTTCGTCGTTGCGTGGCACCCTCAAGACGCGAATCGTGAGGTAACGCAAACCGATACAGATGTCGCGCGTCAGATCGATTTCCAAGCCGACAGAGAATGAATGGAGATCGTTCAGCCAAAACGCGGGTACTTCCGTCCGTCCGGCTGAACGCGTCAAGCGGGAAGATCATCACAGCAGCGAATAATAAATTTCGACAAGCGATCGGCGGCTTCGATCGAGTGTTCGTAGAGCTTCCAGAAATCTTTGACACTCGAAGGCCGCTGCCAAAGGCTGCGGAGCGTCGCCCCGACCCGATAAACACCCGACGGGTTCATGATCGCGGCCAGCTCACGGGGCAGGTCGGCGTGAGCGTCGTCGCTGATCACGCGGATCGAGAGGAAACGAACCAATTTTTCGCCGCAGATCGCCGCCACAGCCGAACTCTCCATGTCGACCAGGTCGGCGCGGTACGACTGGTGGAGTTCCCTTTTGTCGGCTGCCCTCAGAATGATGTGGTCGACGGTAAGCAACCGCCCCTTGGCATGCTGGACGCTCGCTCCGATCGCCGGGGGCGAGCCGACGAGAAATGAGCCACCTTCGAGATCGATGACTTCTCGGGCCATGATCAAGTCGTTGCGGGAATAAGCGGGATTGAGCGCACCGGCGAAGCCGGCGGAAATGAGCCAGCGCGGGCGATGGCCGGCGATCAGCACATCGGCCGCGCGCCGGCTGCTGCCCGGCCCATGCCGCCGACGGCGACGGCGACGATCTTGCCGCAATATTCGCCTTCGATGACGGGAACGGCCACCGATTGATACTTCCGCACCTTCTTCAGACCGTTCACCAGGTCGGCGACCTCCATCGGCATGGCCGCCACGATCCCAACGTCGGCGGGAACCGGAGGGCGGAGCCACGCCGCGTTCATCGTTCTTGCCGGTTGGCCTCTCGCCGGTTGAGCGCTCTTGCATCGGGCGAGTCGCGGCCGTCGATCAGTCAGGAGAGCTGCCACTTGATCATCTTGAGGGTGTCGCCCAGGCGGCCATTGACGCCCACAGCGGCCGACATTTCATAGCCGACGTGCACCATGCAGTTTTCGCACCTGGGGTCTTTCCCGTAACCATAATTCTCCCAGGGGGTCTTGTTCAAGAGGTCGTCGAACGAATCGTGGTGCGATGTCGGTGATCAGGTAGCAGGGGCCCTTCCAGCCCTTGATGTTGCGGGTGGGGCTGGCCCACGCCGTGCACTGCATCTCGCGCTTGCCCTGGAGAAACTCCTGGTAAACCGGCGACGAGTGAAACTTGTACTTGCGAAACATCGACTCGGCCGCGCGGAACTTGGCCTTGATGTCGTCGCGCGTCATGAAGATCTCTTTCGAGTTGACGGCCGCGTAGCTGTAGGCCGGCGAGATGATGAAGCCGTCGACATCGAGCGTTGTGAGATAGGCGAACAACTCATCGAGCTCGGCCATTTCGGTTTCCTGAAAAACCGTGGTATTGGTGCAGACCAGGAAACCCGCCTCCTTGGCCGCCTTGACTCCGTCGATCGCCGCGTCGAAGACCCCTTCGCGCTCGACGGCGATGTCGTGGTTTTTCCGCATGCCATCCAAGTGCACGTTGAAAAAGAAGGTCCGGCTCGGCTTGAACTCGGCACAGCTTCTTGCGAATGAACATCCCATTGGTGCACAGGATGACGACCTTTTTCCGCTCCTGGATCTTGGCCACCAGCTCGCCGATGCCCGGATAGATCATCGGCTCACCACCGCAGATCGAGACCACGGGCGCGCCACACTCGTCGACGGCGGCCAGGCATTCGTCGATCGATAGCTTTTGCTTGATCGACGATTCGTACTCGCGAATTCGTCCGCAGCCAGTGCACGTCAGGTTGCAGGCGTGCAGCGGTTCGAGCATGAGAACCATCGGGAATTTCTTGGCTCTCGTCAGTCGCTTGCGGGCGACATAGCCGGCGATGCGGCTGGTCATCGGCAGTGGAAAAAGCATGGGGTGGGTCCTCCTTGGCATGCCTAGGTGGGGATGGCCCACCGATATTCGGTCTCCCGGCAAGGGCATGGCCCGCCGGATGTCGGAATGAGTTCTACCCCATCCTACAGTCTAGCGAGCCGCCGTGCCTGTTAACCTGGTTAGAAATCGCGCAAAACGGCTTGTGCCGGAATCTGGCAGGCGCGGACAGCGTTCGGCTGGCCCGACCGGCTCGCGATGGCGGCCTGGTAGCGAGCCATGCGCCATCAGTGGAAAATACACGGCGTAAAGGTGATACCGAAGATAGAACACTCTGGGGAACCCGGTGCCCGTAAACTGGGATTCAGTCCCAGGAGCCGTCGGCCAACTGGGTTTGGATCAGGTAATCGATGCCCTTGGAAACAGCGGGCGAGAATTCCCGGCCGGCGGCGATGAGTCCCAGCGTGGCCCAGGCGGTCTGGGAGGGCGTGGGTTCACCGGTTCCTTTCAGGGAGGGGTCGTCGTAACTCCGGCAAGTTTCCCCCCAGGCACCCGAGGGCTGCTGCCAGGATTCGAGCCAGTCCGCGGCCTTTGAGAGGGCAGGATGATCCATCGGGAAATCGATGGCTCTCAGGCCCTGCAAGACCTGCCATGTTCCATAGATATAGTTGACGCCCCAGCGGCCGTACCAGCAACCCTCTGGCTCCTGGGTGCTCCACAAGTAATCGAGCGCGCGGGCGACCGAAGGATGGTCGGCCCGATAGCCAAGCGTGCCGAGCAGCTCGATGACCCTCGCGGTGATATCGGCACAGCTCGGGTCGAGCATGGCATTGTGGTCGGCGAACGGGAGCTGGGTGAGCACCTGGTTATCGATGTCGACGTCGTAGGCGGCCCAGCCGCCGTCGCGATTCTGCATCGAGAGCAGCCAGTTGACCCCGCGCCGGGTGGCCGCCTGGACGGCCGGGTCGTTGGCCAGCGGAGATCGGTTGAGAGCGAGCACGACCATCGCACTGTCGTCGAGATCGGGATAAAACGCGTTGCGGAACTGGAAGTGCCAGCCGGTCGGCTCGACGCCCGCGCGGCGGGTTCGCCAGTCGCCCGGGTCTCTGATCTCCTTGGCGAGCAGCCATCGACGGCGCGGTGCCCATGCCGGATGATCGGCGGGCAGCCCGGCGTCGGCCAGTGCGATCGAGGCGATCGCCGTGTCCCAGACCGGCGACAGGCAGGGCTGCACGCGAACCCGGTCGTCCTCGGCGATGTGCAGGTCGTCGAGCTGATTGATCGCCCATTGCACGGTTGGCGAATCCAGGTCGTAATCGAGACATCGCAGCGCGATGATCGAATAGACCATCGGCGGGAAGATGGCTCCCAGGCCGTCGGTGTTCTCGCAATGCTCGAGCATCCAGCGGTGCGCCGCCCGAATGCCAGGCTGCCGCCAGGCCGCGGGGACCCAGCGATCGAGCACCTTGAGCACACGGTCGACCACCGAGGAAGAAATTGTGTCCAGGAAAACCAGCGGGCCGTGCGCCGCGACGGCTGGCCCCGGTCACCGCGGAACAGCTCGGCGATGCCCCGCTCGGCCGGCAGCGATCGCACCGGCTTGAAATAAGCCATGATCGACAGCGGCACGACGATCGTCCGCGTCCAGGCCGACATCGCACTCAGGCTGAAGCCCAGCCGCGAAGGGATCAGGACCAGCTCCGGCGGAACGCACGGGCACTCGTCGTAACCGATCTGGCCCAGCAGCGCGAGGTAAAACCGAGTGAAGCTATTGCACTGCGTGCGCGCCGCCGGCATCGAGGATCGCCTGCCGCGCCACGCACCATCGCCGGGTCGTCGGGCGACGTTCCCACCAGCTTGAGTGCGAAATAGGCCTTGACCGAGGCGCTGACTTCCGTCGGGCCGCCGGGATAGATCGCCCAGCCGCCGTCGCCTTGCTGATGATCTTGGATATAGCGTGCACATCGCGCGCAGACCGGGTCGGATTCGCGGCCCAGGAAGGCCATCAGCAAGACGTATTCGGACTCGAGGATCGTATCCCCCTCGAGCTCCCCGACCCAGTAACCTTCCTCGTTCTGCCGCGCCAGCAGCCAGTTGCTGGTTCGCTCGAGGGCGCTTCTCGAGGGCGTCGTCAGCGAGGATCGCCGCCCGCGACTGACCGGCGGGAGGTAAGACCATTCGCGGAGTTTCGGGCAAGACGCCTCCGTCCTTGTTGGCGATCATGCGTTCCCGACCCTCTCCCTCATTTCCGAGGTGCTTCTGACGTGAGCAAGACGGCGAGCAACGTCAACATCACTGGTGGAATCGGCTCGCTGTAATCGCAGGCGGTGCACATCCTACGTGCGTTCGGATGATTCGATCAAGATCAAACTTGGCAAAGATTTTGGGTCGTTTTGCGCGAACACGTGGGGAGAATAACCATTCTGGGCACAGACGGGGGCGGGATTGCCGGCGCATCCCGCAGAATCGTTCAACTTCCGCGCCTCGGATGACGATCTAGCACCTAAACCGGGCGGGCGTCCGCCCGCGCGTCCCGAAAATCTCTAGGGAGGGAAGGGTATCCCATGGCCCGTTCATCAATCCGTATGGCAGTTGTCGTCGTCTCTGGGGCGTTCCTGGCCTTCGTGGGCTCCGTCGCTGCTCGCTGGGCCGACCCGGCTCAACTCCATCGAGCGGTTCGGGATCGGCGGCTTCCTTCAGCCGATCGGCCTGCATCACGGGTTTCACATCGAGAGCATCGCGCCGGGTTCCGCCGCCGAGAAAGACACACTTCAACTGCACGACGTCATCGTCAAGGTTGATGGCGAACCCATCCGCAGCCTCGATCACTTGCGGGCGGTTCTTGCCGAGGCATTCGCGGATGACGGTGAGGTGACGATCACCTATCTCCGTGGCGGCTCGCTCGTCCACCATGATCTCCGCTGCAACGTCAAGAAAGTGCCCGCCAAGGCTGCCAAGAAGTCAAAGGCCGATCCGGACGACGTGGAGATTCGCTGAATGCGCGTGATCAATGTCCGCAACCGCGTCACAGCCACTGTTTGCTTCCATTGGTGCTTGTGCGTGACGTCCAGTCATCGCAAGTGATTCTGAGGTTGACCTTTGTGGCGACAACTGAGGAGCACAGACCTAGGCTCTCTGTGTTTTCGGCGCCGTTCTTGGGGAAATGATCTATATAGTTATTAGCCCCTTCCAAAAATCGAGAGAATCATCTGCTAGATCACTACCAATTATGGGAGTCGACTTCTTTGGTTCAGAATCTCCACGTCGCTCGTCGCCAAGTCGGGATTAGCAGCGAGTGCGGGCTCCATTTGCGAGTCGCCGACAAGTTCGTAAACCTGGCAAACACATTCAAGTCCGAAGTTCGAGTTCAC
>CAWHKI010000309.1:0-8262 GCA_963829765.1 uncultured Isosphaeraceae bacterium
GAACGCTACCGCCGCCCCCACGTAGGGGACAAATCGCATCATCGCCGCAAGGCACCCCCAGAGTACCGCGTACGGCACGCCAATCGCCCACAGACCCAAGCCGACGATCAGCCCAAATCCCGAGTTGACCAGCGTGATCATCGCCAGGTAGCGGCTGATCCGCTCGCCGATCTCAGCCATGGTCCGGGTCGTGAGGTTGATCTGGCGCTGGCCGAAAAGCTGAACGATCCGGTCTCCCAGGGCCTCTCGTTGCATGAGCATAAACAGGACCAGGATGAGCACGAAACTACCGACGCCGATAAACTCGAGGTAGGGGCCGACGGCCGTCTGGAGGCGCTCCCGGAATGTGGGCTGTGCGATGACTCGAACGTCCATCGCCTCTTGACCCGGAATGACCGGTGCATCAAGCGACTTGGCCACTTCGCCAGCGACTTTCTGTGCCCGATGGAACGCGGTGTCGTCTGACGGCATCAGGAAGTCCACCTTCTTCTGGATCCTCTCCTGATAGCTCGGCAGTTGGTAGGCCAGCGTCGCGAGCTGGCGCACGACGACATAGCCGATCCCGATCAGCGACCCGAGCGCGAGGGCGACCGTGAGGAGGACCGCAATACGCGCGGCATGCGATGCCGCTCAAAGAACCCGGCAAGTGGCGCCAGCGCGAAGCTGAGGAGCACCGCCAGGGCTAGGGGCTTCAACATCTCGGCCGCGAACGACATTGCCGCGATGAGCGCCAGGACGAGGAAGGTCACGACGATCGGATGGTCCATCGCGGACTTGCGTTGACTGGCCACGGTGGCGTTCCTGTGCGAGTGGGACTCAACGCGGTCGGATCGACAGTCCCGCTATCAGCCCGGCCACGAGGCCGATGCCGAAGGCAGCGATCACTGTCTCCGTAGGGTGGTGGCGAACCAGTCTCTCGACATGGTCGTAGCGTTCATGCAAACGGTCGCTCACGCGGGTTGCATACTGGCCGGCGGCCTCGGTTGCATTCGCGACCGCCGACGAGCCGCGCGAAGTCGCATCGGAGAAGAACTTCTCGATCACCTCACGCCCCTCGCCGGTTTTCTGTTGGATCCGGCCCACGAGCTGCTCGATATTCCCCTCCAAGGCCCCAAGGTCATCCTCCGTCAACTGACTCCAGCGCTGCCTTGCCAGACCGCAGAGGTAATTCCACTCTCCTTGAATCGTCTGTCCGTTAATCGCCATGGTCGCTTGACTCCTGTTTGCGGGACCTGCCGGTGCGAGTCCGGCTCCCTTGATGAATTTCGATCGAACTCTAATGAGCCACTTGGGAACACTCGTCCCCTTTGTACTTCAGTGATCAGAGACGCCGCCGCGCGTGCGGGCGAGCGCTCGTGACAAGGACGGCCCGAACCCATGCCAGGTTCAGCGTGAGTTGCTTGCTGGAACGGCGGAAGCTGTCGAAACCGTAGCGAAGCCGTCTCCCGCCCACGCCCGCCACCAGTCCCCCGAAGGCCGTCGCCGCTCCTGCCGTCAGGAGCATCGCCCAGCCCGGGTGTATTTTCAGTGCCGAGGTCAACAACCAGCTTGTGCCAAGAAGCGCCACCGGGAAGCTGGCCACCATCATGGCGAGGCCCACCGCGGTCACCACGATCGGGACCGCCGACTTGCGAGTAGCGTCCCTGAAGTCGGCGGCCGCGAGTTGGGCCTGGAGCTCGGCAAGCGACGCGAGGTCGTCGATGAACTCGGCGATCCCGTCGACTTCCGCCGAACTGGTACCGGGCACGCGGCCTGTCGTTCGACCATTCACGGACGCCTGATCAGCCATCCCAGGACGACTCCTACAAGAAGGGTGATACCCAGAGCCTTAACGGGTTCTCTGACCAGGTAGTCCTGCACGATTGCTCTGCCATCGGCCAGTCGCTCACGGGCGACCGCCATGTCCTGGTTCGCCATCGCCCTGATTTCCGCCATTTGCGGAGTAAACTCCGGTTTCATGCCTTGAACGCGGTCATTCATTGTCGTAACCTCCAAAAAAAGTTGGTTTAGATCGAAGCCGCCGCCCAAATTCAACGTCCTACCGCTCCGCACGGCCCATCCAGCCGCCCCACTCACTTGCCGACGGCGAGGAAGCGGGCCGGTCTACGGTCGTCCTCGGGTATTGTTGTTCGAGCCAATGCAGCATGTAGTTCTGGCCCGCACGAACGGCCACGGGGAACAGGATGTCCCAGGCGGCGAACAGGAGGCCGCGGCTTCCCCCCGATCGTTCCTGATCCTGTACTCTCATTCCCGTCATCGGTTTGCCGGCCCCATCCAAGCTTGCGTTGTCGGCTGTCACCTTCTGATGACCGTTGGTGTAGAGCAGGTAACCGACCGCGGCCGCCGCGCCCACGGCGACCCAGGGATACGTCCAAGTGTACCGTCCCCAGTCGGCCATGGCCTCGGCGCCGGCGACGGATTCGCGCACGTTCGTATGGTGCTCGCGGCGGATCACCGCCATGCGCTGATAGATCTCATCGACGTCATTCGATCCCGTGGCCACGGTTCTCTTCCTGCACTTGAATCAACGGTGTCCGGTCAACCTCACGGTGAGCTTGCCCACTCCAGCGAACATCAAAGAACCGGCCCGAGCCTCCTGCCCATGATCAGCGAGATCACGAACATCCAACTCCCGTCAGATGCGCCCAGAAGCACGAGTATTAGCACAATCACTAATACCAGCCCCAAGCCGCCGCTGGGGCCATAGCCCCAATTTCGGCTATATCCCCACCTTGGAAAGGCGCCCAAAAGCATCAGGATCAAGACAATCAGTAAGATCGTACCGAGACCCATTGATGACCCCTTTCGATAGTCTGAAACCTCGTCGAGACCGCGGCTTTGAACGCCGCGGCATGCGAAATAAAAAAGCCGACGTCGCCGAACACTTTCATGTGTTCGCCCACGCCGGCTTACTCGTCAACGAGCCCCCCGGCCAAGCCGGTTTGCCCTTTGTCTAGTCGTCCGACAACTTCAATTCAGATTTTCATAAGGTCCGGATGTGAATCCATACGGACCCCATGGACACAATCATCATCCCGCGCAGGAGTGGAAAAAGCAAGTCACTTCTATTCCGCTACGGCGCCAGCGGGTTCAGCGGCCTGCGTCTTTGATCTTCTCGCCAACGTTGTGCACAGCGTCCTTGGTCTTCTCGGCAACGTTCTGCGCCGTCTCCTTGACCTTCTCGCCGGCATTGTGTGCAGCGTCCCCACTCTTTCCGGCTACACTGTGCGCGGCGTCTTTGGCCTTCTCACCGATGCTGTGCGCGACGTCCTCAACTTTCACCGCGGCGTCGTGAATTCCGTCTTTCACCTTGTCACTCGCGTTCCGCATGACCTGGCTCCTGGTTTGATGGTGGAGATCATAAAAAATCGCTGCCACCGACTTTCGCGCGGCGGGCAGCCTTCCCCTTCAACTCCCCACCGCATTGCACGTCGGCCTCTCTAATGCTATTAGACATCAAACAATTCCAGATGTCAATAGATTCCTCTGTAATTTCCGCGAGATTCCCTAATGTCATGCTGGGCAGCCACTCCGCCGCGGCCGGGGTTTCCTCCCGGGTTGCGCCCGGGGGGTGGCGCACTGGAACTTTCTCGCGGCGACAGAGGCTGTCGCCGCGCGTCCCTTGCCCACACGGCAGACATCACAAACGTGGCTCACCCGTTCTCCTTCATCCAGTTTGTGGCGTAATGGGCAAGTGCCGTGCCGTCGCTCAGGTTGAGTTTCGCCCGGATGCGGTTGCGGTAGGTCTCGATGGTCTTGACGCTCAGGTACAGTCGCCTGGCAATCTCCGCGGTCTTTACGCCCTGGCCGATCAAGCGAAAGACCTCCAATTCGCGATCGGCCAGCGTATCAAGGAGCGAATCCGTGACTTCCTCTCGCTCCTCGCCGACTGTGCGCTGTAACAACGACTGGACCATCGCGTCGCTCAAGTAAACCTTGCCTTCCAGTACGCACCGGATGCCGTCGACGATCTTGTCGGTTGCCTGATCCTTATTGATGTAACCCAGGGCACCGGCGCGGAGAGCACGCTCGGCGTAAAGCGATTCGCTGTGCGTCGACCAGACCAGCATGCGGACCGTGTCGTTGCGGTCCTTGATCCGCTTGATCAGTTCGATGCCGCAGCCGGTCTTGAGGGAAATGTCGACAACGGCCACGTCAGGCTCAGTGTCGGCGACCAAGCACAGCGCCTCGCTCGAGTCGGCGGCCTCGCCACAGACTTCCAGGTCGGGCTGTTGGCTGATCCGCATCGCCAGGGCCTCGCGCACGGCCGGGTGGTCGTCGACGATCAGGATCCTGGCTCGTTTCTTGGCCGAGTCACGTTTCATGGTCCCTCCTCAGCAAGGTACACGTCACGAGGGTGCCGCTTGGTTCGGCCGGCCGAATGGTCAGGGTGGCGCCAATGATGGCGGCACGGTCCCGCATGATGCGCAGTCCCATGCCATTGTGGGCGTCGGTCGGCTGGTCTGGCATGCCGGTGCCGTCGTCCTGCACACTCATTGAAAGATGATGATTCGACTCGAGAACAATGCGGATGTTCGTGGGCCCGGCGTGTTTGACAGCGTTATGGACCGCCTCTTGGGCGATGAGATAGAGGTGTGTCGCTGTCACGTTGTTGGCGACTGAGACTGGCTCGGGACAGTCAAACTTGCATTTCACCTTCCATTCCGGCCAGGTGCGCTGGGCCAGATCGGACAGCGCGGCCATGAGCCCCTCGGCATCGACCGGAACGGGAACCAGCCCACGCATGACGGTCCGAAGCTCTCGCTGGCTGCGCTGCAATCCTTGGACCATCTGCTCGACCACCTTCGACGCATTCGCGGGATTGTTCCGCAGAATCAGCGCCAGGTTGCCGGCCAGCATGGTGAGGGCGGTCAGTTCTTGGCTTACCGTGTCGTGCAAATCCTGCCCGATGCGCCGCTGCTCCTGGGATGCGACTTCCACGACGTCACGCTCCAGTTCCTTTCGCCGGGTAATGTCCTCGTGAGCAATAACGACCCGGCGGGGACCATCCTCGGGAAACGGTGTCACTCGCACCACGAACCACAGTTCCTCATGAAGGCCATGGCACGGATACTCCATCGCGAACTCGGGTAATTCCCCCGCCAACACGCCTTTGATTCCCCTGGCGACGACGGGTCCCTCGTCAAAGAATTGCCCGACATTTGCTTCGCAAATTCTGAGGTGGTTGGCGCCTTCCGCAACGTTTCCCCGGATGGGCCCATTGTCCGCCGCGAATGCCCGCCAAGATTGATTGACTGCAAGAATCGTGCCGTTCTCATCGAGAATGGCGATGTGAGCTGTGAGCCCGTCTAGCGTCGAACGCGCGAATCGTTCGGACTCGCGCAACGCCTCTCGCGCCTTCTTGCGATCGGTGATGTCACGCGCGATGACCGATCCGCCCGCGACCTTGTCGTCGTTATCCCGGATCGGCGAAAACGTCAGCGCCACCTCGCGCCGTTGCCCGTCCTTGCGGACACGCTCCGTCTCGAGCTGGTCGACAGCCTCACCGCGCGCCAGCGTGCTCATGACGTTGTTCCATTCGGCGACGCGGTCTTCGGGGATGAGCATGCTGACCGATCGGCCGATGGCCTCTTCAGCGCTGTATCCGTAAAGCCGCTCGGCACCTCGGTTCCAGGTTCTGATGGTCCCGTCGAGGTCCTTGCTGAAGATCGCGTCCACCGAATTCTCGACCACGGCGGCGAGGCGCCGGACAACCGCATCCGACGCCTGCTTGCGCTCCGTGATGTCAACGAAGGTGACGACGACACCGTCGATTCGGTTGTCCAGGGTGCGGTAGGGCATGATGCGCCGAATGCACCAGCGGCCGTCCGCGGTTTGTACCTCCTTTTCCTGCGGTGTCAGGTCGAGGAGAAGCTCTTGGGCTTCGCGCACCAAGTCGTCATCGGTAAACCTTGTGGCGAGGTCGCCGATCGGCCGGCCGACGTCCGTGGCGATCAGCTTGAACATGCGCGTGGCCGAGGGCGTGAACAACTTGATTCGAAGGCCGGCGTCCAGGAACACGGTAGGGATGTGCGTCGCGTCGAGGAGATTGGCCATGTCGCTACGGGCCGCCTCAACCTCCTCGACTTTGTCATGGAGCTGGCTGTTGACGGTAGAAAGTTCCTCGTTGAGGGATTGCAGCTCCTCCTTGGAGGTCTCCAACTCCTCATTGGCGGACTGGAGCTCCTCGTTCATCGAACTGACTTCTTCGTTCGACGCTTTGAGCTCCTCGTTGGCACTCTCCATCTCCTCGATGGTGCCTTGCAGGTCATCGCGCGTGATTTCGAGCTCCTCCTCGAGCTGGCGCACCAGGCCCGAATCCGTTGTCTCGGCTCGCGCCTGTGCTTCTGCCGGCGTCTCAGCGGAAGGATTCGGCTGCTCCTGGAATGAGACAAGCAGCAGGCCCGTGGTCTGTTTGGACGGATTGAGAGGGTCCACATCGATGTTAATCCGGCGGATGTCACCTCCATGGCGCATGATCACGCCTTTGACGCTCTGGGCGGCGTTTTCGCGGGTGGCCCGTCGTATGACGACGCGGAGTTTGGATCCGAGGGGCTTGCGCCAGAGAAAGTAGATTCTGGGTGGGCGGACCGCCTGGCTGGACGAGGTATTCCTCGGTCGGCCCGGCGAAATGGAGGACCTCGTAATTGTGGTTGATCACAACGCAAGCGAGACGAAACCGTTGGAGCAAGGAGTTCTGGGCAAGCTCCGCCAACTTGGGAGGAGCTTGCGTAAGCGTGGCCGGCTGCGGCTTGGCCGGGCGGGGCTCGGTCTGTGTCACCGGGAACTGTACGTCGCGCGCCCAGCCTGGGCCAATGCGTCGGTAAATGCGCCATTTCTTTGAGACCGGCTCGAACAGGTCGGTCTGCCGTCCGACCGTCTCCGACGGGCCCAGGAACAGGGAGCCTCCCTCTTTGAGAGCAAAGTGCAAGAGGGCGATGATCTGCTGCTGTGCTTCCGGTTCGAGATAGATCAGAACGTTGCGGCAACTGATCAAGTCCATCTTGGAAAAGGGGGCATCGGTGAGCAAATTCTGAGCCGCGAATGTGACTGTTTCGCGCAACTGTTTGCTGACGTGCCAGGCGGAGTCGTGTACACGAGTGAAGAAACGGGCCAGCCGTTCCGGAGAGACATCGGCGGAGATGCCCTCGGGATAGATTCCCCGGCGGGCGACGTCGAGGGCTTGTTCGTCGACATCCGTGGCGAAGATTTGCAGCGTGCTGGGGTTCTGGGCCGCCTTCTGATGTTCGAGCAACAACATGGCAACGGTGTAAGCCTCCTCGCCGGTGGCGCAGCCGGGAACCCAGACGCGCACCGCGACATCGGCATTCTTCGTCTGGACAAGCGGCGCGATGACCTCCGTCTCCAGGGTGCTGAAGGCATCCGGGTCGCGGAAGAAGCTGGTCACACTGATCAAGAGATCACGAGCGAGTTGCTTGACCTCTTCGGGCTGTTCACGCAGGTGCGTGAGGTATTCCGCGAAGTTCTCGAAGCGGCTCAGTCTCATGCACCGCGCCAGCCGCCGCTCAAGCGTTTTCTTGCGATAACAGCGAAAATCGAACTTCGTGCGGGCACGCAGGAGAGCCAGCAATTCGTTTAGATGGTCCGGTCCCTCGTCGACCACGGCAACGACCCTCTCCCGGTTGACGTAACCATGCTGCACATACTTGATGGCGCTCCGGCATCTGTTCGACGGGCAACACATAATCGGCCAAGCCTGTGGCGATGGCGCTTTCGGGCATGACGGGGTAACTGGCTGTCTTTGGGTCCTGGACCATGGCCACGCCGCCGGCGGCCTTGACCGCCGTGAGCCCCAATGTCCCGTGCGTGCCGGTTCCGCTCAGGACGATGCAGATCGCTTTGTCCGTCTGATCGTCCGCCAGCGAGCGGGTCCGCCTTGTTGCGGTTATGGTAATGCTTTCGTCGCCAAGGTCGATATCACTTCCATTTGCGCCATCACTCCGACACCGGCCGATACAGCCACTTTGACCCCTACCCCTACCACTACGCCGACGAATAGCCCCACACTCACCCCGACGGTGACCTTCACCTTTACTCCCACATGGACACCGACCCCGACTAAAACCCCAACATCCACCCTGACTTCGACACCTACGGTTACTTTCACGCCTACCTTCACCCTTACTCCCAGCCCTACTTTTACCCCGGCTTGCGTGATTCAGGTTTGGCCCGACCCTTATAGTCTTCAATACGCCTACGACCACGCCCTGGGTGAGCTGCATGCCCCCGGGTGCCCAGGTA
>CAWHKI010000310.1:0-47993 GCA_963829765.1 uncultured Isosphaeraceae bacterium
GAATGATTCTCCTCATTATCGGCTAATGTCACAATTGTCCCACCGACGATCTGAATTTCATGAGCACTTATTTGGAGTACCCGGTGTTTGTAAATCCAGCCCGGCGTATGTCCTGTGGTTTCCAGGTGATCGATCTGAAACGTGTTGGTGTCGAGTCGATAGACAGGCGTTACTCCATATTGTCGTCTGCCGTGATACCCCACTGACCCCACTAGATAGATGTGCTTCCCAATGAGCGTAGCCGTATGAAAATCGGTTGGGGGGAAAACTGATTCACGATAGCCATATAGGACTATGCTACCGTTAGCTTCATGGACAAAAACATCATTGTAGATGCAGAAATCCGCGTCGTAATAATCCTCATGCTCACCTGCGACTTGCACGATGCGTCCATCCGGCAAGAACGTCATGGACTGGCCGAAGCGTCGGGCACACCAGATCGGTGCGTAACCTCGATCGAACTTACGCTCATCCCCGAAATGCTGTCCTGCTTGATATGCAGTAATTCCCGAGCGGATCATACCTTTCCAGAAAGGAACGTGCATTTTCTCCGGATTTGTTGTGCCAAAACGGCGTGTCCGGCCTTGTTGGAATTCATCTGCAGAGACATTCAGCAAGTCCTCATCGGGTTCGGGAGGATAGCCCAGGATAGCCCTTCTTCCTTCAGTAAAAGTCAAGCGGAGCGGCCCCGGCATTGAGGAGCAGCATCGCGATTTCGCGTGTGCTGGCATGCGATAGAGCTGTTCCGATTTGCAATGCTGATCCACATCGGCACCGGCCTTCACGAGTATTTCAACACCCTCCAGATTGCGGTATTCAACCGCAATTATGAGAGGTGTGCGGCCAAAATCGTCCGTTTGCCCCAGATCGGTTCCGATTTCAAGGAGCCATCTCAGCATCGGCGTATGGCGATTCTCGATTGCATAAAACAGGGGAGGTTGAACAACGGCCACGGGCACTTACATCTGCAGCGTGGTCGCGAAGAAGCTTTGCTTTAGAAATATCCCCCGTTTGAATGGCAAAAAGCCATGCCGTTCTTTCCCAATAGTCTCGTTCCTCCAGATTCACACCGCTCTTGATCACGGCTTCAACATCCGTAACCGCTCCGAAAGCAACTGCCTCAATAAGCTTGGTGTATTTAACGTCGTCTGGGTTAGCTCCGGCTTTGAGCAAAAGTTGGACGGCATCGAACCGCCCAAGACAGACAGCGCACGAACCCCCGATTCCTCGTAGGAAGTCATGCCGGTCAGGGAAACGCCGTTCGCAATCAGCAGATTCAGAAGTTCGATCAAATGCGGGTCATGCAACACATCACGCCCATGAACGGCGTAAACCAATGCATCGTAACCGTGTTCACGTTGGCAGCGAATGTCCGCTCCCGCTTCTATGAGCACAGCAATCTTCTTGGGATCACCAGCATTAAGAGCAGTGGTTAAAACCTCCCCTTGGTCAGTACGAGCACCATGCTGCAAAAGTGTACGCAATAGATCGAGACCGGCCTTAGGGTTGGTAACTGCGTACATCAACGGTGTCCAGCCCTTACGATCAGCCGCGTTTATATCAATTTCCGGGTGCGAGCCACTCAAGAGCGCACTGATACCATTCAAGTCCCCGTTTGTGACTGCCTGATGAAGAGCGTATGAGGTCATGAGTATCGCTTCCATATAAACGCTTTGCGAAAAATCACTAGCGGATTAGCAAGCTGCCCCAGTGCAGCTAACTGCGCTGGTCGGCGACTGCCGGTAGCTCCGTTAAAGATACCGGTCAGCCGCATTCTTGGTGTGTCCGACATGTAAACTCTGATGGCCAGTTCAACCGTTCCATGTTCGTCGATCGTCCTGCCCCCGAAAGCCCGCTCCGACATTAAAAGCTTGACTGCATGTCCCGAGAGGATAAGACCCCCCGCACTCCGTTCCATAGCCCCGGCGAGATATCAGCTATTCGCTGCCGCGTAATGAGTTTCAAGGTCTCCTCCGGGGCGTCTCCTGAGATCCAAGAGATCGCCACCGCAGCGATGGCAGGCGAACGGCTCATGCCCGCACCGCAGCAGATGAGGGTCGGAACGCGAGCGCAGCCAGCAAAGCTACGGCATGGACTGCGAGAGTCAGTAACTCGGTTGTTCTCAGCCCCGTCTACTACCGGGAAGCGAAGATAGGTCAATCCTCGAGGGACGAGCAGTGGTGGCTCTTCAGCAGCGAGTTGGACCACGGCTTTGATGCCAGCGTCGTGGAGCCGGGAGTAATCACGACCATCACCGGCATGGCCCAGCCAGAAAACCGGATAAGGCATAATCCGGTCCATGCGTCCCCCAGAGTGTTCTTCGTAACCAGAGTTTCGTCTTTATTTCACCCGCTGCCACCAAGCCGCGACGTCGGCAAACTACAGTAAACCACCACCTCTAATCGAGGCTCTACACCGCAGGCTTGACGTAAGTCGTTATTCGACGTCTCGGATTTCGTCGATGCGAATGGCATATTCACCGTTTACACATTTGGGTAATTGTAAGGAAGCCCCAAAGGCGGTCGTCAGACTTCACGATTCGAGCAATCGCCATCCTCTCACGATACCGCGCCGCGACGTTGATCGCACCAGCACCGCGCGGGCATTCGCGACCATGTGCCAGATCGGTAGGAGCCATCACACATGAAGGCACGATGGTACACCAAAGGAACGTTTCCTTTACCGCAATCGGAGATTCACAGGCTAATACCGGGCCTTTCCCCAGCCGTATAAGCCAGCGTTCATGAGTAAAGAAAACCCTCATTTAATTGACAACCGCAGGGCTATCACCGGCGACCGAACGCAGGCCAGAACAATGCGGCCGTCGGGTGTCTGACCGACCGAAGCGTTGGAAGGACTTCCCCACCTACCCGGTGATCGGCGGCGTGAGTGCACGGCGCACCCACACGCACAGGATGGGCCATCATCTCTGGCCAGACTCCGCTGCAACATATTTGTAGAGCTTGGGCCTTGAGATGCCGACCGCTTTGCAGATTTCGTCAATTGAGTGTTTCTTCTGGCGGTGCAGATCAACAGCCACCGCGTGCTGTCTCTCGCCGAGCTTTTTTCCCTGCCGCCTTCCCTGCCCCGCACCTCGCTGCGGCGAGCCCGGCGTACGTCCGTTCGCGGATCAGGTTTCGCTCAAACTCCGCGAGCACCAAAGAATGGAATAACCGCATCTTCGATTTCGCAGATGATTCGCTGCGCTATGGCACCCGTTTCATGCTGCCCTCCCCGGATACCGGGCCAACTCGCAATAATACTTGCCGCCTGCCTTGCTCAATTTCACCGTGATGTCGTAAATTAAACGGCCATTTGATTGATGACCGCCGAAACACGCAAGATTCGCCACCGATGACGGAGCCGCGAATAAAGAAACCGTGGTTCTGAGTAACGGCCCCCCAATGCTGGAAGCGCCCCCAATCCTGAAGTCGACCGATGCCTCGAACTCCGTCGGGCTCCGCGCCGGACGCGCGTCGGTGTGTCGGACCGACTCGCACAAGAGAGCGGACAAGTTTCTTGCTTATCGCAGTCTAGGCGCTAGAAACCTTGCCCGCTTGCCTCTTCGACTTCTACCCGTGTCGGAAGGAGACACAGATGGCCTCACCAACGAACTCGCGTCGCGAGTTTTTTCGAGATCGCCGCCCTTGCGACAGGCATCCGCGCCGTATCCTTCACCGTCAGTTTCGGTGCTCACTCCTCAACGGGTAACGGTAGGTCTTCTGGCTTGACATCCTTCACGGTCAAGTCGCCATAAACAGCCCGGTAAGTCCCCGTGCTCTTCAGCCTGTAGAACAAGACGATTCGGTCGGCACTCCCCAACTTGACCCCTGCCGAGATAGCGGAATCGTCCACCGGCCGTGTACTCGTTCGCAAAGGAGGCCATCACAGGGCTATTGCGGTTCAGCAGGTGCTTATATCTGAAGATCGAAGCAGCTTTTGTTCCACCTCCGTGCGATCCGCCTTGTCTTTTGTCGCAACTTCGTTGTTGTACCGCTCAAGGTCGAACCCTCTATCGGTATCGAAGAAAGTGCCGTTATTGAAGCGGGCCGTGACGCCGAGCCATTCAATCATTTCGGCCTCAGTGACCGTCGGCTTGGGCGGCTGCACGACAATCTCAAATCCCTCGGGTGGTGTCAGGTCGAATAGCTTTGGATCAAGCCTGGCATCAAGGACGATGTCGCCCTTCATCGAGCCCAGAAGTGTTCCCTTCGAATCTTCTGCTCGGCAGGATTGTCGCGATCGGCCTGCGTGTCCAGGTTAAAGCCGTCTGCGCCTGGGTCGTAAAGTCTCACCAGTTTCTTCGTTTGCGCATCAAGCCAGATATCCACGGTTTGCCTGTTTGCAGGTACTTGGCGGATTTCTCGCCGATAGCGAAATACGTTTATTTTGACGCCATTGAGCTCTTTTTTCCGACCAGCTCGATTGGCTTGTTGTGCAAGATGTTCGTCACCGAGCTGAAGGGGCCTCCCCGACTGTATTGGTTAGTTGGTTCGGCCAGCCAGATGGCTTTCCTGGACTTCATCTCCAGACGCAATGCCCTATTGCTCAAGGTATCCACGATTTCCACCGAGCTGACGTTACCCTCTTTGTCATAACGGGTATCGCGATAGAGGTTGGGGGAACGATAGGCCATTTCCATTCGGTCCGCCCGCAGCCATGTCCGCTTACCATCCTTACTGTAGATTCGCTCGAAAAAGGTCGTCGTCCATGTGATCGCCGTCGCCCTCTCGATTGCCTCGACGGCTTCAGCGAAAGACACCCGCTGGGGAACAAACATTGGAACGAGCGACACAAGAATCGCGGCGGCGACAGTGCTGCTCGCAATTCGCACGATCATTCTCCGTCTTTTGCGGTAGCTTATGGTTACGATGGGATTGAGGTAAGCGACGACGTCACCGTGACGGGCCCGCCAGCGATCGAAATCCGCTTTAGGAGGAGAACCTAGCGATTCACGCAACTGTTGCTCAAGCTCCCAGTCCGATAACGTATTCATTGATAAGCACTCATCACTCGGATTTGGAAAGTCGGATTGCCAGCTTGCGACATGCCCGCTGCATACGTCCGTGCACGGCCTGGGGCGAAATCCCCAACACACGGGCGACCTCGTCATACGAAAGTCCGCTAAAATAATGCAGATGGATGATTTCGCGTTCGGATCTCGAAAGGTGGTTCAAGGCTTCGTGAACCTGTTCCCGTCTGCAATCATCATCGTTCACAGGCGAGATTGGCTCCGACTTGAGGAGCGCACCATTCGTTTGCGACCGCGCCATTTTGCTCGCCGTTCGCCGACAAATTGTCCCCAACCACTCTGGAAATCTTTGAGGATCCTGGAGCGAATGAAGTCGGCTGCATGCAGTCGCGAACGCCTCCTGTGCGGCATCCTCGGCCAAATGTTGATCCGCCAATCGGCTGCGGGCAATTCCCACCGCCAGGCCGTAGTAACGCTCGTACAGCTTACCAAAACTGTCGATGTCACCCGCAAGGGCCGCTTCTACAAGTTCCGCGTCCGAACATTGCAATGGGGTTCATTCTCATGGCCGGAGGCTCGTTTCGCGTCAGTTTCACTCAGTTAGTGTCGCAATTGGAGCAAAGTGAGGCGCGAAATCTTGAAACTTTGTCTCAGTCTCGATTATCTCAGGGGCACGGTCTGGGAGAACGACTGGAGCAGTAAACAAAACGCTGGTTTGCTTTACGGGCCTAGCTCCTTGATGAATTGACAAATGGATCGGAAGAATGGGGTGAAGGAAGGGTGCTCGACGCTGCCGTCGTGACCGTCCGCTTGGCCAGATTCTATCAACCCTGGCGGGGACGCAAGCCGTCTGTGGCAATTTCATCAACGGTCTTGGCGCGATCCGCTGGCAGGTAGCTTCGCCGAAGTCTTGATTGTACCCGTTAGACCGCGAGGCGGGCGGCGGCGTGGGTCCGCGATCATGTCGGACGACCGCAGGGGTTTACCAGCCATGGCACTTTGAGCTTGGCCGCGACCTCCTGAATCCTTACGGCGGCGGACGCGAACAGGTGGCCAAACCAGCGGCCGCGGCGCAGCGCGTCTTGAGCCGGGCGGCGCCGACCGGCGCTTCCGGTGGGTCCTGGCGTGGGTTGACGAAACGTGCCCATTGGACTAGCGTCGGCATCAACGATGGGGTCATAATCGATGAAGTTCCGCCATACGAACAAGAACTTGTCACGAGTGTAAGGCTTGTTCTCATTATTCAGTCGTCATGCTATAAATGATTATGCACGCTTGAGAAGCGTCAAAAAGCCCTCCATGTGACGGTTTATGCCGATTATTCAGTCGTCATAACGCAAGTAATGACAAGATAAGCAGATACGGAAAAATTTCCGGATTTTCCGATTATTCAGTTGTCATATGTAAGTCATGTGCTGCCACAGGGATGCGGCGATTTTGAAAAGTCCGATTATTCAGTCGTCATACGGAAGTCGAAAAATGACAAGGAGATACGGCCGAACGGCCAAAAAGCTGCACCTCAAGCTGTTTTTCACCATGAAACGGCCGGCACCGGGCTCAAATTGTATCCAGGCTCTCTTAGCCCGTCCGTTTTGCTTTTGCAATCTCCCGTGATCCCGGTTCGCGACCAGTTGCCCTGATTTTTCCCACCGTGCATCGATCCGGGTCGCAACGGATTCGGGCGATCTGGGTGGCGACCGATACCGACCCAACGCGCCAGCGAGGGTTCTGTCTTCGTCGGCACTCCCCTCGCTGGCGCGTCGGTTGGTATGTCCAGCGTAGACTCCGATCTCTCCGCGGCACTTTCCTGATCGCTCGCCAGAATCTGTTGGCGCACCCCATCGATCCATCTCGGGTGGACATGCCGCGCAGATGGTAAAAAAGGGTTTGCTGCAAGAGCTTGCGATTTCGCGGGGCATGGTTCAATGCACGGTTACACAGATCATTGTAGCCGGGGTCTGTGACCCGGCCTCGACAGCCGCCGGCCTCAGAGAGGCCAGCTACAAGGCGGGACCGATCAGGTCCCGCGTTGAGAGCCCAGGTGTTACCCGATAGCGACCGTTTTTGAACCATGCCTTTCGCGGGGCCTCTCCGTCGTTAGATCGTGTTCGAGAAACACCGCTTATGACAACCGCCTCGCTCTCTCCCCTCCGATTTAAACCCATCTTGCGGCAGCTCATCTGGGGTGGCCGCACTGGGGACTGTCTTGCATAAACCAATCGGTCCCGAATCGGACTACGCCGAGAGCTGGGAACTTTCTGACTATCATGACCAAGTCAGCGTTGTCGACGAAGGAAGCGTGGCCGGTACTTCGCTCCGCGACCTGGTGCGTCGCGAGGGAGCGAACTGCTCGGCCCGGCGATTGCGCCGCGAGAACAGTTCCCGCTCTTGGTCAAGTTTATCGATGCTCATCAGTCACTCTCGGTTCAGGTCCATCCCAACGACGAAACAGGCCGGAGGCTGGCAAATGACAACGGCAAAACCGAAGCCTGGGTGATCCTTGACGCTGAACCCGGAAGCCGGATTTACGCCGGACTGAAACGCGGCGTCGGCCCCGACGAATTCGCGTCGGCCATGCATTCCGGCGAGGTCGAGCACCTCGTTCACTCGTTCGAGCCCACGCCGGGAGATTGCATCTTGATCGAGGCCGGCACCGTGCACGCGATCGGCGCGGGCATTTTGCTCGCCGAGATCCAGCAGATGTCCGACGCCACGTTCCGGATTTATGACTGGGGCCGCAAGGGGCCCGACGGCCAGCCGCGCCCGCTTCATTTGCAGAGGCCATGGAATCGATCGATTTCGAGCGCGGGCCGGTCGGCCCGATCACACCGCTGGCACAGCCGATCGCCGGCGGCGGCGGTACATGCGAGCGTCTGGCGCGATCCCCGTACTTCCAAATGGAACGTTTGTCACTGATCCAGCCCGCGCTCGTGGGAGGCCCTGAGCGCTTCACAATCGTGATGGGTTTGAAGGGGACCGCGAATATCGAGCACGGCGGGCAGCATTTTCGGCTCGAATTGGGCCAGACCTTGTTGCTCCCGGCCGTGCTGGGACCGTGCGAGATCTCACCTGTCTCGGAAGCCTCGGTCTTGACGTGCGTGGTTCCTTGATGAAAAAGCGGTGGCTACGGAATCCATGATTCGCGACAACGAGATCCCGAGCCGCCCATTCGCGACGATGCCAGGAGGATGTTGTGCCCGATGAAGTCTCGATTCTCGATCGGCGTTCTTTGACCCGTTTATTCCCAGCGCTCCGGCTGGTCGGGGCGATCCGCCAGGCCTTCGATCTCAGAAAACTCATCATCGCGGCGCTGGGCTTGGCGATCCTCCAGGCGGGATGGTGGGTTCTCGACCGGCTGGTTCCCGCGGCGGACGACACCACGCCTCCCGTGTTCGGGCCTGCCGTCGCGCGGAAAGCGTTATCTGAGCCAGATTTCTGGTCGTGGGAGACCGTTTCAGGCCTTCATCTGCGGCTCTCAGAGCCGGTCAGGCTGCTGGCGACTCCCTTGTTCGGTTTCGTCGAGCCGGGGGCCGGATGGGCGCGGATACTCCATGCGATCTCGAGCTTGATCTGGCTGATTGCTGTGTGGGGAATCTGTGGCGGAGCGATCTCGCGGATCGCGATTGTGCAGGCCGCCGCGGCGCGGCAAACCGGCATCCTCGGCGCCTTGCGATTCGCGCTGGCACATGCGCACCCGCTCATTATCGCTCCGCTGTGTCCGTTGGGCGTCGTCGTCTTTTTGTCCCTCTTCAACGCGGCATTTGGTCTACTGTACCGAGTGCCGTCGGTCGGGCCTGCACTGGCGGGCATTAGTCTCGTACTTCCGCTCGCGACTGGATTGGTGATGACGCTGTTGATTGCCGCCCTGGCGGCCGGCTGGCCCCTCTTACAAGCCGCGACGTCAGGCGGCGCCGAAGACGCGCTCGACGCCCTGAGCCGCATCTTCGGCTACCTGAACCAACGGCTCGGTTCGTACGTTGCGCTGGTCGCTCTGGCGTGGCTCGGTGGGCTGCTCGGGTTGGCTCTCATCGACCTGCTCACATCGGGCGTGATCCGCCTGACATACTGGAGCCTGTCTCTGACCGCGCCGATCGCCGTAACGGAAACCTTCTTCGGGTCGCCCGGGACAGCGACATCGGCATCAGCAATTGCCAGGGAAGCACATGGTTTCTGGCTGGGAATGGTGCGTCTGATCGCTCACGGCTGGGTCTTCAGCTTTTTCTGGACGGCCGCGGGATATCTGTATCTCTGGCTGCGCCACGACGTCGATGGCACTCCTTGGACCGAGATCGAACGGCCCCCTGCCTATACCGGCCCAGCCCAGTCTTGACTCATAGTCCAAGCCACTGGCCACTCACGAAATCTCCCTCGAAGACCGTCCCGATCACCGGGCATTCGGATTCGAGAAGCAGGGAATAGGGGTCTTTTTCATCGCGGTTGGACAAAGACACGATCGCCAGATCGGCGGATTTGCCGGGTTTGATGCTGCCGGTGGTGGTCTCGGCACGGAGCGCCCATGCCCCAAACAGGGTCGCCATGGTCAACAAGAGCTCGCCGGAGAGCGACTCATCGCGGCTGTGCAGGAAGCGCATCTCGTCGAGAACGCTCAGGCTCGGGCTCGAGGCCAGGCTATCCGTGCCGAGGCAGACGATCGCGCCCCGTTCGAGCAGCGCGCGATAAGGGTGAGGAGCATGCCCGAACCGGGCATGGGTCCTGGGGCAAAAGGCGATGGCTACGCGTCGGCCGTTGGGTGCTGCTTCGGGCCGCAATTGCCAAAAGTCATCGGGCTCGAGATAGGTCCCGTGGGCAATCAGCCAATCGGCATCGCGCAGTTCGCCCTTGCGCACGTAGTCGGCCGGGCGCGGGCCGATTGGCTCCCAGTCGTCGTCCCAGGCGCCTGAGTCTTCGAGAAAAGTGCGCAGCGGGCCGTCGCGGTGCCGCAACAATCGTAACTCTTCGGGCATCTCGGCCAGGTGCGTCGAGAGCGGCAATCGGCTGAAGACCGCCCTGTGATAAAGCCAGCCAGCCGAACTGTAGGGAGCGTGGGGGCTCAGGCCGGGGCGTGCACAAGCCGCCACTTGGTTTTCGGGCTGGATCGCTTCGAGCCAAGTCTGAGCCCCGTCGCTCGTCTCGGCGCTCGCTTTCGCTTCAGGCCAATCAGTTCGGCGAATACCACGGCCCGCAAAGGCGCGGCTCGCCACCGCATCCCATGAAAGGCCCGCTGTAGTAATGTCCGCGAGCAGCGTCGTCCCCGCCTCCGTGGCGGCCTGAACGTTGCATTCCACATTCGCGTGTGCCGTCTCTTCTCGACCTGACCGCCGCTGCTCGACCACGTGTCGAAGCCACGACACGATGTTCTCTTCTTGGCACGCCTGCTGGTTCAGCGACGCGAGCTCGAGATGGGTGTGTGCGTTCACGAAACCGGGCACGATCGCCACATTGCCGAGGTCCATGTCGCACGTGCGATCCTGCGATGAGCCGACCCAGACAATCCGCCCATGTTCGATCGTTACGCAGCCGTTCTCGATCGGCGGTCCCTCGACCGGATAGACGTACCGGCCCTGAATCGTGAGCGTGCCTCGTCTCATGGGAACTCTCCCGAGCCCAAGGCCCGTGGGACCAAACGGCGGCGGTTCATCCCTGGTTGAGTCCCTTCGACAGAGCGAACGGGCCCCGGATTAGAACGCCGCCTCGCCAGGCCCCGCGACGCTCTCGGCCTGTCGGGCGAAGTACTCCGGTTTCCATTTCCATAAAAAATACAGCAACATGCTCGAGACCAGCACGCTCAGCACGATCCATTGCTTATGATAAAGCCCGTCATCCGCGTTGCGATAGATCCAGGGGACCACGCCAGCCGCCCACGTCGCGTGCACCGCTACGCCCAGCGCGACAGCAAGGGCGTTGTTGACGAAATGAAAGACGATTCCGGGAACGATACTCCGGCTTCTGACAGCCAAGAGGCCCAGCACAATCCCCAGCAGTGTCGCGTTGAAAAGTTGTTGAAACAGGCTCAAAAGCACGTGAAGAAACCCAAACATCAAGGCCGACAGCAAGATCGCGGACCGAGTCCGCCGGTGATGCTCCATACCCGATAAGATGAAGCCGCGAAACGCGAACTCTTCACAGATCGCGGGAATCAGGGCGAAGACGACAATTGAGGCCCCGAGCCCCGGCGCCTGCGACATCAACTTGGCCAGCGACGTTTTCATAATCGACGAAATCGGAAAAAGCCATTCGACGAGCGGACGCAGCTCATTCACCAGCGGATTGAGTGCCAGCACCAGCGCGACCGCCAACAGGAGGAACCGCTTCTCCGGCCACACCAGCCGCAACGTCTTCCTTGGTCTCGACGTCAACAAAACCGCCATGATCACCGGGGGAAGCAAGATGATTGTTTGACCCGCCACCACGCTTTCCAAGGAAAAGTCCGAGCCCTGACGCGCCAGGTACAGCATCAAGAACCATGTCGAGGTCAGGATCGTGGTGAAGCAGAGGACCGCCTCGCCCCCCGATGGGGTGGGCGCTCGATCGCGCAAGATGTGGCGAACCCAGGTCGTCAAACCGAAATGCTCGGACTCACGGAACAAGACGTCCTCTCGCTGAAACTGATCGACGGCCCAGCGCAACGCCACGGCCGCGTAAACCAAGGTCGGCACCAGTACCGGCAAGAAAAACCGGAGCGCGATGTCGTAATTCTCCATGATCAGGGCCCTCAAGAGCAAGGCGACCCCCGTGATCGGAACCAGGCTGTAAAAGAGGTCGAGCTCGAGGCCGGGCATCAGCGTGAGGAAGATCAATGGCATGCAAATGAGATAAAGGGGTGTCATGTAGTACTGGCCTTCTTTCATGCTCCGCGCCAGTACCGCGAGTGCCACGCAGACGGCGCTAAAGAAGGCGGCCAGGGGGATTAACAGGAGGATCATCCAGAAGGCGGCCTGCAATGTTGGCGGGGCAATCAAAGAAGACGACGCGGCCGTCGTCGACCGCCGGGCCCCGTGGCCCGTGAGGGCCCCGACCTGACTGGCAAGCTGAACCCCCGTCAGCCCCATGGATAGCAGGTTGAGCATCGCAGTGGTGACGCTCGCCAGCATCACGGTCAGAAACTTCCCCAAGACGATTTCCGAGCGGGTCGCGGGGCTGATCAGCAGCGTTTCCATCGTCCCGCGCTCTTTCTCGCCGGCACACAAGTCGATGGCCGGGTAAAACGCCCCGGTCAGCGACATCATCACGAGCAAGAACGGAAACAAACGGCTCCAGACGCTTCCCCCGACCTCCCGGGCCGTCGCCACGTCCTCCGCCTTGACCTGGATCGGCTCGGCGTAGCTTCTGGATTTCTGGTCACGCCTCAGCCGGCTGTCAACGATCTGTTCGCGCCACCGGACCAACATCTCTCTCAATCGCAGGTAAGTGATCTGGCTGGGCTCGTCGACGCTGTTGTACTGGATTTGAATGTCGATCTCGTTTGCGTGATCGCGGTCCAGTTGAGCCGGCAAGTCGCGTGGTATCACCATCACCGCCGCGACGTGGCCATCGCGGATGGCGCGCTGGCGGAAATCGCGCTCGCCCCAGGGGCCCGAAGCTGGTTCCGGCCGAACGACGATCCGCTCAACCTCGGCCGGGGCGTCGAAAAGCGCTGGAATGAAGCCGTCGCCCCCTGAATTCAGTAGCGCGGGCGAGCCAGGCAGATACTCGGCCCCCACCACGACCACCAGCCGCGGCTTCTCTTCGAGCGCCGCGGTGAACTTGATCACACCGATCCCCAGGATCGGATAAAGCAAGATCGGCAACACGAAGATCATGAACAGCGTGCGGCGGTCGCGAATCTGGTCGCGAACCTCGCGGCGGAAGATGATCCAGAGGTTCGACCAGCGCATGAAGGCCCTCGCTTTGGGTATCACTCTCACTCGTCGATCGCGACAGGCCGGCGCTCTTGCCCCGTGAACCCACCGCCCGCCCAGGGCTTCGAATCGGCGTCATTGACGCCTGACTCGGCTTGCTCGACCAGGAAGAAGAATAGCTCCTCAAGATTCGGCTGGTCAAATTGATCTAACAGCTCGTGAGGTGTTCCATCGGCCTGAAGTCGCCCCTTGTGAATGATGGCCACTCGTGAGCAAAGCTTCTCGACTTCGTGCATCGAGTGAGTCGAAAACAGGATCGTCTTGCCCCGGTCCCGCAGCTCCAAAATGTTCTGAAGCACCGCCCGTGCCACCAGCACATCTAGCCCCGACGTTGGCTCGTCAAAAATCAGGACCGGCGGATCGTGGACGATCGTCCGGGCGATCGAAACCTTCTGTCTCATGCCGGTCGACATCTTCGCGCCGAACACATCGCGAAAGTCGTTCATTTGCAGCCATTGGAAGATGTCTTCCATGCTCGCGCAACCGCTGGCGCGAGCATTCCATAGAGCCGTCCGAAGTATTCGACCAGCTCCCACGCGGTCATCCGATCATAGATCCCCGTGCTTGCCGACATGTAGCCGATGCTCGCCCGCACCGCTTGGGGATCAAGCAAGACGTCATGCCCCGCCACGATCGCCCGGCCTCCCGTCGGCTTAAGGACCGTGCTCAAGATGCGCAGCGTTGTCGTCTTGCCGGCCCCATTGGGACCGAGCAGCCCGAAGATTGACCGGGCGTGCATTCGAACGTGATGTTCGTAATCGCGTTCTTCCAGCCGCGCTGATAGTCGAGAAAGCTTGCAGAGCCCTTGAACCTGGATCAAATCACACTGCCGCCTCGACCAGAGCCTCCGGCGGGCTCTTCATCGATGTACTGATAAAACACATTCCGCTGGCGAGGGATATACCCGGCCTCTCGGATGGCGCGTTTGATTTCGGCCAACGAGAGGTGGTAAACCGTACCCGCCGAGGAAACGACATTCTCCTCAATCATCAGACTACCCATATCGTTGGCCCCGAAAAAGAGCGCGACCTGACCGATCTTGGGGCCTTGGGTCACCCATGACGATTGAATGTTCGGCACGTTATCCAGGTAGAGGCGAGAAATCGCCTGATTTTTCAAGTACGCGAACGACCCCGCGGCGGGTACGCTGGCCATGTCGGTATGATCCGGCTGAAACGTCCAGGAAATGAAGGCCGTGAAGCCGCCGGTCTCGTCTTGCAACTGCCGGACCCGCTCGAAATGCTCGATCCGCTCTTCGATCGTCTCGATATGGCCAAACATCATCGTGGCCGTCGACCGCCCCCCAATTCGTGCCAGGCCCGGTTCACATCCAGCCAGTCGTCGGTCATCACCTTACCTCGCGTGATCTCGGACCGCACGCGATCGACCAGAATCTCGGCCCCGCCGCCGGGCAAACTACCAAGCCCTGCCGCCTTGAGCCGCTTGAGCACCTCTCGCAACGGCAGTTTCGCCACCTTCGTGAAGTGATAGATCTCCGGCGGGCTGAACCCGTGCACATTGACCTGTGGGAAATGGCTCTTGATGTCGCGAAGGAGTTCCTCGTACCACTCCAGCTTGAGGTGCGGATGTAAGCCTCCCTGCATCAAGATCTGGTCGCCCCCCAGCGCGACCGTCTCGCGAATCTTCTCCAACAAGACGTCGCGGTCGAGAACATACGCGTCGGAATCGTTGACCTTGCGATAGAACGCACAAAAGTCGCAGACCGCTGTGCAGACATTGGTGTAATTGATGTTCCGGTCGATGTTGAACGTGCGAAAGGGCTCAGGATGGAGCCGCCGGCAAGCCTGATCGGCAGCCCGGCCCAGCTCGAGCAGGGATGCCGACCGGTAGAGCTCGACCCCCTCTTCGAAGCTGAGGCGATGCCCGTCAATGGCGCGGTGCAAGATCGCGGCGACGGTGGAATCCAAAGGTCACTCCTGCCGGTGCCAGGCCCAGCGCTGCCGCCATCCGGGCGAATCGCGTCGAGCCCGGCGATCTCCGGCTCCCCAAGGTCGTAGGACAAAATCCGGGTCAAATAATCATAACACGTGGCGAAATCGAGTCCCAGTCGAGGCCCGTGAATCTGGGCCAGCGAAGCTGCCGAAGCCAGCCCGGCCGCGCGGCTTTGTTCGAGAGCGTAAGGCAAATCACCCAGTTCCGCCCCCTCGCGTGCAACCCACAGTGCGAAGACAGACGGCAAGCCGGTCATGGCGTGCCAGGCCTCGCCCAGGTCGACGACGTCGTGGAATGGCTCGCCAGGTACCTTCATCGCCCGATCGCCAATCACGAGCACGGCATCGGCGGTGCTCTCGAGTGCCGAGACCCCCAGGGGCAGTTCCTCGATCTCGTCCGGGCGCACCCCATGCGCGCCATCCAACCAGATCCGTGCCAGTACCTGGCTCGTCCGCGACCCCGCATCCAGCGCCACCCGCCCGACCCGCTCCCAGGGCACCCGGCTGAATAACTTCACGCTCCGCACTGGCCCGCGAGCGGCAATGGCAAAGCCCGGAATGATCTCATACCCCAGGCTGGCCCCGCGCAGATACTCCACCGAAGGAATCAGCGCAACATCCAAGTCGCCGCCCGCAAGCTGCTCGGCAAGCCGGCTGGGCACATCCATCGACAGGCGGATATGGGCGCGAACTCACAAAGCCTGTGATAAAGAGGCCTTGCGTTGAGGTAGCTCACCGCTCCGATCCGGATTGGCGCGGCCATGGTGCCCAGCCCTCCAGGTTGCGTGTCAATTCTCCGCGGTTTCCGCCGCGAAACCCACGGCGGCCAAGATTCGGATGATTCGGACGGAACTTTCAATTTCATTTGAAATTCTAGACAGAACGGCGTGAATCGCAAGGCCAAGCCGCTGCAGTGGCACTAAGGCCGAACCCTGTCACGATCATAGCACCCGTAGCGAACACCGGCCGCACTCGAATTCTTTTCGTGCGTACTCGTCGAAATGGCACTTTTTGGCACGAAATGAAACGGTTTGAGCGGGGCTCTGTCGCAGGAGGCCAATCTAAGAACGGCATTAGGACGATTCGGAAAAGGAGCAGGTACACCCCCGTTCAGGCCACGAAAAACGGGTCGTTGCAAGTGGCCAGTGGCGCCTTCGTTGGGGCCAAGAACGACCCAAAGAGCGAACTCAACTCCACGTGAATCGGCCTGTGCTTGATCGAGGCAAAACGGATCAAGAAACGGCGGAACGACGTCGCGTTGCCCTCCTTCGCGCGGGCTCCTACCAACCACTCGGCGTGATTGTGACGACGCCCCCGCGATCGGCGGCGAGCGCCCTTCGTGTACCTTGCGAAGGCCTCCTATATACAATATAACAGAATCTGCAGATTTCGTTAATGCACCTATGCCGGTTTTCGGGTACACTTTGATCAGAACCTATTTCTTTGAAGTGACTTAAAATGTTTTCCGAAATTTTTGTCCGCGATCATTGCGCACGCGGGTAGCGGCCTGACGCGACCGATACGTTGCAAGAAATCGGTGCGATCGCGACAGCCGCGACGGCCGGAAGAACCCTTCTGATCGGCCTTCCGCCGGTGCTGAGATTTCAAGCGAATAAGCCCATGCCTGACCCCATCCTGAACACCGGCCGTCTGCTGCTCCGTCCCTGCGCGAGAGCGACCTTGAGTCGTTCGCGGCTCTCAACGCCGACCCGACGGTCATGGAGCATTTCATTAAGCCACTGGACCGTTCCGAGAGCGATGCCATGGTCGCGCGTATCTTGGCTCACTTTGAGAGGCACGGCTTTGGCTTTTGGGCGGTTGAGGCACCGAATGTGGCCGCGCTGGTCGGCATGGTTGGACTCGCCATCCCCCCCTTCGAGACGCATTTCACGCCGTGTGTGGAAATCGGCTGGCGTCTTGCCCGCGAGCATTGGGGAAAAGGCTATGCCTCCGAAGCGGCCCGCGCCTCGCTTCATTACGGATTCGAGCAACTGGGCCTCGGTGAAATCGTCGCATTCACCGTTCCGCGGAATGTCCGTTCGCGAGCCGTCATGGAAAGAATCGGGATGACCCGGTCGCCGGCAGACGATTTCGACCACCCATCGTTGCCCGAGGGGCACCCACTGCGGCGGCATGTGCTCTATCCGCTCTGCGGGGAGTTGTATACTACACTGAGAAGGAGAGCGATCATCCTTGAGACGATCACATACCTCCACCTCGCACATGTTTACAGCATGGCACTGGAATCATCGGCACCGTCCTCACAACCGCGACCGTTCAGGATCGCGGGACATGGTTCGCCTGGTAGCGCGAACGGCCCATATCAATGAGAGGAAGCGTTGGTCGAAGACGCTCTCGGGCGATTGCGCGATCAGATGGACGACGTCCGCAAGACACGGCCCTCGCTTGATGATTTCGTCGAGTCCCTTTGGAAAGAGGGCCGAGGGGCTGACTGGCCGACAGCGGGCGGCGCGGGTAGCATGGAGGGCGACTGTGTCTCGTCCGCCAGGGCCCACGGGTCCGCGGACCTTCCTTTACACGGGCGAAACGTGCGGCTGTGAAGCCGGTACGCCCCGTCTTCCTGCCGCGGCGATCGATTGGCGCGGGCCTGGATCGTCGGCACACTCCGCGGAACCTCAGTCATGATCGCGACCCAGTCAACGGAACCGCCCGCCGTTACAGAATGGCTTCCTTCCCCGCTCTATCGGATGACGGTCGGTCAATACGAGTCTTTGGTCGCATCGGGAGCCTTCACCAAACGCGATCGACTCCATCTGATCAATGGGCTACTGGTAGCCAAAATGACACAAGGGGATGCCCATGTCACGGCCGATATTCTTTTCGGAAACGCTCTCTCTAGCCTGCTAACCGCCGGTTGGCATGTGCGCTCCGGAAAACCGGTGAGAATCCCGCCCGACTGCGAACCTGAACCCGACCATACCGTAGCTCGGGGTGCGGTCAAGGAGTACCGGCATCGCAAGCCCGGGCCCGCCGACGTCGCTATGGTCGTGGAAATTGCCGACTCAAGCCTGTCTGACGACCGCCAAATGGCCAGCGTCTACGGCCCGGCGGGAATCCCGGTCTACTGGATCGTCAACCTGGTCGACCACCAGATCGAGGTCTACACAGGGCCGCAGACGAACGGGTACGCGTCGCGCGTCGATTACAAGTCAGGCTCCGACGTACCCGTCGTCATCGGCGGGACGACAGTCGGCTGGATTTCCGTTGATGACATCATCACCTGACTCAGCCGTCGCTCAACCTTGACCGGACCACGTCAACGGCAGCCCTACAATATGTCTTTATGCCAGCTGGAACTTGGCTGGGCGACTGACTAATCGTTATAATCAACACGAGTTAAATCCTTGCACGTCAACGGCTTCCGCTGGGCGACTGACTAATCGGCCTATCCCAACCTCGTCTCCTGTCTTTTCGCCAAATGTGAGTATGTTTAGGAACCGCATAGAGTTACGGCTGGGCGCCTGAGTAACCCGCATAAAGCGTCAATGGTGGGGTTTTCGCTGTAAGGTGCTTTGCAAGGGAGGCTTACAGCAGGGCGATGGAATCATCGACACGAGCCTCACAACAGCGACTGTTCATGATCCTGGGACCTGGGTGTCACAATGCCCTTTCGGGCAGACGGCGTGCGTAGGCGCGTCGGGCAGGCCCGCGCTGACCTTGCGGCGGACAATACCTTTTGTACTTCTTGAGCATCCCCACCAGCGATAGCGTCGGAGGGTTCGCGGGGGGCGGATCGTCTGTGATCGCGTAGGCGACATTTCCCTTATATCCGGTGACGGTCGAGGCGGCGAAAAGGGCGTTGAGGATCGCCTCCTCCGTGGCTTGGACAGTGGCCTCGAACAACGGGTCCATGCTGTCGTTTGGGATCAAGCCCGCCGGGGCGACCTCATCCTCATCGGCGGCGTCGAGGTTCGCGGTCGTGAACGCGATGAAGAGCTCTCCCGAGTCGTCATCCGTGATGGTCCCGGTCCGCGCGATGCCGTGAGTGGCGCCGGGCCAGCCGCTTGAGCTGGTACGGCAACAGCGGCGCGTCGGTCGCGATGACGACGATGATCGAACTCTTTCGTGCCTTCCGCTTCGGCAGAGGCTTCCCGGGCGGAGAGTCCGGGCTCTGGGGCGGCGGCGCGAATTGCGTGTCCTGTCCCATCGGTCCCCCACGGATGACGATAACCGTCATAGGTCTCGGCCACGACCGGTACGATCAGCCCGAAATCGTCGGGGCTGACCTTGGTCCCCGGGTGCGCCATGGCATTCCTGATCACCCAGCTCCGGACGTCACCCAAGCTTACGGTGTTGGTGAGCATGATCGGCCCTTCCAGGAATCCCGTCTCCTCGATCAGATGGGTTCCTGTCATCTCACCGTTGCCGTTGAGGCTGAAAAACGCCGCCATCACGAAGGTGTCGAGCCCAAGCTTCGCGTCGATCCCGATCGGCAAGATCGCCGTCACACCGGTCTGGGTGTCTCCTGCCGACAACTGGTCGTGACCGACGCAGACCCGCCTGACGTCGATGATCGCGTTATTCGGGCCGGGGGTACCGTCAAACGGGACGCCCAGAGCCCGCGCCTGACCTCTCACCGCGCTCATGATGCTGACCTCTTTCTTCTTCGCAAATGGACCTCGAAATTGACGAATCTCAAGTCGACCCGCATACCTTACCACAGGCCGCCCGGCGTTGCCGGGTGAGGCGTGTGGAGGATGACCGTAAGTCCCTGGCGAGAAGCTCTGGGCTACGAAAAACGTGACGTTGACGCTCCTGAAAGTGGACGTGTTCACACGCCCAAGCTAGCAGCCGTAGAACGAAGCATTGCCTGGAGGCGATATCTCGGACCGAGGCCTGCCAGGCTCCACGTGGGCTTGCCGGCAGACCGGCAGCAAGACCAGATCTCTGTTTGAGTAAATGGATGGATAGAGCAAGCCCAGATCGCCAGATGATTACCCGCGAGCGGAATTAGGGAACTGATGACGATCATCTTGGGCCAGTCTCGACCAAACAATGCTCACAATGATGGTCGCATTCATTTGCCTCCAACGATGGTCACATCGCGATCAATTCCTGCTCGGCCGTCCCTTGGCCTTGTTTTGCCCAGATCTTCTGGTCGACGCATTTTCCCTTGACAAGCTATCTTTCGGCCGTCATGATAGCCGGTCGGGAAAACGTGTTGATGTTAAGCCGATCATGGTCGAGCAGTTCGCGAGGCTACACTGATGCTCAACGCGAAGGACAGGTTGAGACGCTCTTCCATCCATCGAGCCGCGATGGGAATCCTGGCCGTCCTGGCCGCCTGGCACTGCACTATCCCGGCACTTGCACAGGTTGCACCGAGCGGTCAAGGCGCGGCCACATCGGCGACGACGCCGACCCCTAAGGTCGTCGTGTTGGCGAACCAACCGACCAATCCGTGCTCCGGCTACTCGGTAACGACCCAGAGCGTGACAATCTGGTATCAGACCTACTTCAATCCATACACGCAGAAGATTCAGATCGTCCCGGCCTGCGCAACGGGTCCCTGTCCCCCCGCCGGCGCTTCGAGCACCGTCGGCCATAATCCCACAGCCGGCGTCAGCAGCGCGACGATTACTGGCGGCACGGCTACAATCGCCGGCGGCACTGCGACGATCGCTGGTGGAAGCGCGTCAATCATCGGGGCAACCGCAAACGTCTCCGCCACGTCTATTAGCGTCGGGGGAATTCCGATAGCGGGCAACACTGCCTCCATCACCGGCGGCACCGCCACTGTTGCCAACAGCACAGTAACTATCACGGGCGGGATACCGACCATAAACGGCGACATCACGACCATCGCTGGCGGCACCGTCACAATCTCCGGCGATCCCGCGATTATTAACAACAGCACCGTCACGATTTCCGGCGGTGCTAGCGCGTCTGGCACGGGTACCACGACGGCCAACGCTGGAACATTAACGATCGCAAATGGCACCACGAATCTCACAGGCAGTACGACCACATTCAATGGGGGGTCTGTCATTGTCACCGGCAAAGCGGCTACCACAGGCGGAACGATCGTCGTCGCCAGCGGCATAACGACCATCACCGGCGGCAATGCCGCCATCACGGGCACTGTAACGTCCATGTCCATTTCGGGCGGCACCGCGACCATCACCGCCGGGACCGCCTCTTCCGGTACTGGCGCCGGGGGTAACGCCTCAACGACCGGCCAAAGTCAGCCACCTCCGCCGCAGGACGTAACGAAGGACCCAAACCAGCCCAATGCAGCGGCAACCCCCGATACGCTGAAACTTCAATGGGACGGGTCATCCGGTTCCTGCCCAGCGACTTGTATCGATGTGGAAATTCATATTTGTTATCACGGCCGGGAAGGAGTTTACAAAGCTTCGTCGGTCAAACTCAATAATAAAGATAACTCGTTTAGCGTGTCACTGAAGGAGTTCGGCGACTTCGTAATAAAACAGGTTCTCTTAACTGGGTGTTACGACCTGTGCGGTCCCATTTATCTGGACTGCCCTGCCGTGGTCTTTGTCTCGCCGTACTGCAAGTGTCCATCGAATCCAGACAACTCGAGCGTGTCGCCAGTCCGGACCATGAATGTGCTCCCAATCACGATCGAGGCGAAGCCTTTCAGTGGCAGTCTTGCACCCTCGCGTTAACTGATGCCTCGGAAATCGTCGATGGTCTTCTGCGATCGTCCTGCCCCACCACCAGGGCATCGCGGTTTTGTCGAGGCAGGCCGTCGCCGCGTGTCATTGCGATGGCACGGCCGCGCCCACGCGATTGCCCAATCGATTGAGCGCCTTGTGGACGGCGGATACGCGCTTTTTCGTGGCCGTCGTTCCCGGGGGCGCGATGACCGTGACCGGGGCCGGGTTCACGATGATCGTGGGCGCCTGGCTGGTGACTGCAGGGGCAAGAGCGGCCAGCCCCTGTTGGTTGGGGCCGGTCACCGTCGTGGCGACGGGCTGACCGGTCATCACCTTTGAGATCTGCTCCGCCTCCGATGCGATATTCGGCGCCAGGAGGGCCGGCATAGAGAGCGTCGGTGGGGGCTGTGGCGCTGAAGGAACGTGGACAGTGACTGCGAGGGGACCGACGGCAAGGTCGGCGCCGAGGGAATCGACGGCAACGCCAGCCCCTGAGCGGTGCGGACCACCGCCGGATCTTCGCTGCCCGCGGCCAAACCGAGGCGAACGTTGTCGAGGGCGCCAGGAGTCATCAACCGGCTCGACGTACCCGCCGCGCCGCCCGCGCCGCCGCCAGGCGGTTTGGGAGGCGGAGGCGGCAGGTGGCCCACGGCGTTGTAGTTCATATTGACCGTGAGCTTTGTCGGCAGGGTCTTCGGCTTGGTAATGGCCCGCAGCCCCTGGGGATCGGCAGGTGTCCACGGGAGAACCGTGACGGTGAACGTGATGGGCGTCGGCGGTATGGCGGGGTAGACAGTGATACTTTGCAGCCGATCTAACAGCTTCGCGGTAAACAACGTGCCGTCGATCTTGTAGTCGCCCGAGGTCGATGCCGTGGCCGGCAGCTCGATGACGACGTTTTGGTTATTCACCGTCGCGGCGAATTGCGCCTGGATTTGCCGTGGAGCCAGGCCGGTGTCGGAGTCCCACTTAATGGTTACGGTATTTTTGCTGGGATCATTCGAAGGGGCCAGCGTTGCTTTGCCGTCGGGGCCGGCGAGCCATTGATAGTAGATGTCGAGCGCGGGCGTGGCATCTACGTCGTAGGCAACCTTTGGTGTGGTCACCGTCTTGGATGGCACCACGCAGGGGATGAGCAGGCTGTTGCTGATGCTGTTGGGCGTTGCCAAGAAGAGTTCCACGTATGTGCCGCCGTCCACGGTCGTTGTGGGGATCACATTCGGGGGAATCTGGACGTGCACCACCTCGCGGCTGAGGATCTCGAACGACGCTACCCGCCCGCCGGCGATCACGCGCGTATCCAACAGGCTAATGTACTTACCAAAGACGAAGATGTCGGCGATCGCCGTGGATCCGCCAGCGATCGTGTAAGTCGTCGTGGCCGCCGTCTGGTTGGGGCTCGCGAGGCTCGCGATGCTGAACGTGGCTGGGGTGGTCGTGCTCGTCGTCGTGGCCGCGTTAGCGCCGGTTCCGGTCGGCGCGGTCGGGCTGGTCCCACTCGTGTTGCTGGTGGATGTGCCGGACGGCAAAGTGATCACGTCGACCCCTGAAAATCCCGTCAATTCAGGCACCAGAGCGGCCGAGCCCTCGATGAACAGGTCGAAGCCCGCGGCGCTGTTCTCGAACGGGAGCTGGACGACCCGCGACTGCATCGGCAGCATCGTGTCGAGCTGATCCATCTTCGACCGGAGTACTTTCAAGTCGGACTCGCGGTACTCGTGTTCGTTGCACAAGACCTGCACCGCGTCGCGCAGCTCCTGAACTTGCCGACCCCGCTCCATCATTTTGCCTGTGTGATGGACCAGATGTTCTGGGTCGGTCAACTTGAACCAGTTCGTTGACAAGTTCATGCGCATGACGGGCAGAAACGTGGGAATTAACAGGACCGCGTTGAGCTCGCGGACGCCCGGCTGGAGCTTCGACTTTCGGATTTGGTAATTGGGTGGTGGCCCCCCCCAGATGAGCTGGCTCGCGATCACGCCGAAGTTGGTCCTCTGGTTGGGGGGATTCTGGAACCGCGGCGTGAAACGGAAGCCGAAGGTGTCGTTGCTTTGCATGAAGCCGGTGACCGTCCGGTTCAGGGCGATCGTGTCTGACGACTGCTGGATTTGGCGGCGGAACGAATTGAGCTGGCTGAAGTTGATCTGACCGGTGGCGAAGGCGAAGGACACCGCCAGTTGCAGGTCGCGATTGAGGCTGAAGGAATCGGCGATGTTCTGCTGGTCAGTAACCGGGTCGAGCGAGAATGTGATGATCGGCCAACGCTTTCGGACGTACTCGCGAAATACGTTTCGGGAGGCGTCGTCGCAGCAATTGTCGGGGCGATAAAAGCGGGCCGCGCCGACTGGCTCGACAGGCATCCCGTTGTCGGCAAAGATTCGCTTGGCGTCACGCTTTAACGCTTCGTCCAATAACGCGGCATCTACCGCGATCGCCCAGCAGAGCGAGCCGATCGGGAAGTCCTTGATATTGCGGCGTGATTCTTCAAGCCGCCTCTTGAGAAACGCATCGAGCGCCGCGAGTCGAGATGGGTCGCCGGCACCCTCGGCGCCGGCGAGGGTCTCCGCTCTTGTCTCGAAATCCCTCTCCGAAAGGGCCTGGCTTAGTGACGCCATAAATTGATCGTCGGCCAGCGGCGGCGCGGATGGTACCGCACCGGTGGGCGCCTGCGCCATGACGCTGTAGGCCCCTTCGAGCATGTGCCTGAGATAGTCGCGGATCTCACTGCTGCGGATCTTCTCGGGAGAGCGCGACGCGGCCAACACTTCTTGCGCGAGCAACGCGATATTGTCCTCCAAAAAGAATCGCCAAATCTCGCGAGGCGTAATTGGATAGGCCTGCTTGGCCGTTCGCGATGAAGGCAGCGACACGTTCATTAACTTGCGGACGCTATCGAGCCGAGGTTCTCTCAGGTTGGCCATCTTGGCGGTAATCTGCGCCCTCTGTTCGGCGCTACCCCGAGCAGATCGTCAAGGCGCTCGACATCGTCGGCGATCGCGTCGTAGTAAAGCCCTTGAAGGAACTCGCGGAATCTGAGATTCATGGACCCGTCATCAAGGGGCGAGCTAGCGGCGATGAGCGCGGTGATATCCGCAAAAACGGACTGCTGAACGTGGACATCAGTGCGGAGTCGAAGATCGGTCGTCGGTCGGTACGCCAGTTCTTCTGAGTCCGCGGTGAACGGCGGAACGTGCGCCACCGAGGGGCGATCGTGGACGTACCTCTCGACTAGGTCCCTGCGGTACTGAATCGATGTTTTGCCGCCAGACAAATTGGTTCCCGGACCGCCTGCCCGATGTGATCCAGTGCGAAGGATATAATTCGTTAGTTCTCGCGCGACCTCTTGCTGGGGTTTCTTGTTGAGAACCTTCATCTGGGCTGCGATTAACTCCGCGAGCTCAAGGCTCAGCGACAGCCGCTGCTGCCTCGAATCATACCGGGGCTTCATCGTCTTCTCGTAATAGCCGCTGCGGATGACCTCGTATAGAAAGGGGCCAAGCTGATCGACGACGTCGTTGATCACGAGACGGCGGAATGCGGAGGGTAGGAAGCCGGGGGTGAACTCGTGCTCCACCTGGACCGACAGGTCGGCGCCGTGACCCTGATAGGTGCATTCGCCCGGCGTGATCGACACTGGCAGTCGCACCAGGTACAGCCCGTAGCCCGACGAGTCATTTTGATCGGGGCCGAGGTTGAGCCGACGGAGGTGATTGAGATAGTCGAGGAACCGCTTCTTCTCGTCAAGATAGACCGTTGGCTCGACGCCCAGTGAAAGCGCCGCGGCGTTTGCGGCGGACGGCTGGGGCAGGTTGAGTGTGTTGGGCCCGACGGCCAGGCTATTAAATGCCCCGGGCACCGACGAGCCAAAAAGATTCGGCTGGGTATAGCTGGGAAACAGGCCTGAGTTCGGATTCAGGAGGCTGGCGGCGGCCGAGTTGCTCCCCGCCGATGGCGCCTGCACGTTTGTCGTCCCCGGCGCCGACAGCGTGGCCCCGAGTGCGGTCGCGGATGTCGTCGTCGCAGAGTCGAGCCGGTTGATCCGCGCCGCGAGCACGAGATGGAAATTCGCCAGGTCGCTGTTCATCTGATTCTCGAAGTCGTTGCGGAACCGCGTCATCCGGGCTTGGCTGAAGACGTCGGGCTGCTTGACCAGTACCAGGCCGTTGTTTCGCAGCTTCTCTGTCAGACTGTCCAGCCGGCAGCAGAGCTCCGAGACGGTCATCTCCCGGGACTTGTCGATGGGGAATATCGCATTGAACTGGTCGACGATCTCCTCGCCGAGCGTCGCCTGGGCGACTGCTTGCGCACTTAGGGCACCCGTAATGGCGGCGACAAGCAGCACTCGTCGCAGGCTTTCGAGCAACATCCGTGTCCTCCTTAGCGGGGCGGCGTCGACCCGTTCCCAGACGATCCGCTCGCGGCAGGACTCCGGTGGACGACCGTGGCCGTTCGCTCCGGACAATGCACTTACGGGATCGACCGGAATCCGGTGCTCCATAGCCTCGGGGCATGCAAGTTAATATCCTTATCGGATCGACCACTTTACCAATTGAGCAAAATCTCCCCAAACCGGACGATCCGCAAAGTCCGCGACGCAAGCGCGGCGGCGGCTCGACTTGAACCAGAGGGCAAGACGATGTCGCAAGAGCGGATAAATCGCTTATCAAGGCGTAATCCGACCGCATTCCGTGATCGGACGACTTACGGACAGCACGGTGATGGAAGCGGGGCATTCCCAGCGGCTTCTCACGAGTGTTACGATCCTCCGCGTTGAATACGACGCCGCGAGGGCGCTTAATTATGCGCCGTACTGCGAGGCGAATCAGCACCGCGAACTTTCGCGGAATTGCCAAGCCACCGAATTGTTGAGCAGTGCAAAAAAGATGTGATACATTGGATCGTAGAATGATTTTGGGACGGTCTCGCTGAATGCTGGCAGATCGCGCGAAGCTGCGCAGGGAATTGAGGGGTCCAGCCTCGGAATCTCACGGAGGTGATTCGGAAATGAAACGGAGACATCGGTTCGTTCCTTCGACGTACGACCGACTTGAGAGTCGAGTCGTGTTGAGCAAGACCACGCAGGGGCTGTCGGTCGTCGTCAGCGGTCTCTCGCCGCACTTAAAGGCGCTCAATCGCGAGAAGCAAGCATTCACGGCAGAGATCAATCAGGCGTTCAGCTCGTTCCAGAGCGACTACGACCAGGCACGCGCGACCTACTTCGCGTCGATCCAGAACCAGGCGACCCCAACCGCGGCGACGACCAACGCGTTTACGTTGTACACCGAGCAGCGGGTCTCTTTGCTCGCGCAACAGTTAATCAACATCCTCATCCAGTCGCCTGAAGGTACGGCAAAAGCTCCGAACCAGCCTTACGCCTTGAAGACGCTTATTTCGAAACAGATCATCGGGCCTCAAGGCCAAACGCCCAAGGGATCGTTGGCCAAATCACTGCTTGACACGATCCCGCAGCCCGGTACTTCGGCGCCAACCTCATCGCTCTATACGCTCAGCCAGGACAACGCCATTCAGACCGCCCAGGACGCAATTCTCAACGGCGTGAGCATCCTTAAGAACGGAGCCTTCGGCATCCAGAAGGTTTCTCAGTACCAGTCTTAATCCTGGAAACTCGGTTGACCGTTGGGGGAATCGAGCACCGGCGAGCTTGTGCTTGATTTCCCCGCACGAAACGCTCGCGTGATCGCGGTAGCCGAAGCAAGTCCTCCGAAGCAGACTTTGTAAGTCGAGGGGCAAGATGTGATGATGTCGCGACAAAGAAGAAGCCGGCGCTACGGTGACTTCGACCAACTAGAGCTCCGTACATTGCTGTCGCTGGTGCTGTCGCCCATCAGCATTACCGCGACCGCGCAAGTTCCGTTCAGTAATGTGGTGGCTACCCTGGTTGACAGCGACCACACGGCTTCGCCCTCTGACTTTAACGACCCGCCCGGCTCGGTTCAGGTCAACTGGGGCGATGGTGCAACCAGCACCGGGCTCGTGGTCGGGCCAATTTCACCTGGCGTTTTCTATGTCGATGCATCTCACACCTACGCAGAGGCCAATATCTATTCGACGCAGATCTCCGTCAACGATCAAAGTGGAAATAGCGCCATTGCCACCGGTCTAGCAACCGTGTCGACGTCCCAATCCGCTCCAGAATTGACGATCGCCGCCAACACGCTCAAAGGAAGTGCCGGGACGGCTCTAACCGGCGTGGCCGTGGCCACCTTTCTTGACCCTAATCCGTCCGACATTTCCTCCGATTTCCAGGCCCTCATCACCTGGGGAAATGGAAGTACATCCATCGGCCAAATTCAGGGTGGCAATGGCGCCTTTACTGTCTACGGCACTAACACTTACGGTGCTCAGAACACCTACGATACGACCATCACGGTGATCAGCACGAACAATGGTCTCAACGGATACGCCACCGGGCTAGCAAAAATCGGTCCCGCGTCACCTTACGGCCTGACAGGGCAGCAATTCACGGCCAATGCCGGCACGCCATTTAACACGACGGTCGCAACCTTCACGGATCCGACCTTGACCGATACCGCCAGCAGCTTCAGCGCGACGATCGCGTGGGGTGATGGACAGACAAGCCAAGGTACGATCGCCGAGGGTCCGATCACCGGTGGTGAGCGAGAATTTTCGATCACGGGCTCGCACGTCTACGCGTTTCCCGGAACCGAGAGCGTAACCGTAACACTCGTCGATCAGCACAATACCGCTTCATACACGACAAGCACGGCCAACGTGACAGGCCCCGTACTTACTCCGCTGCCCACCACGTTCTATCCGTCCCTCGACCAACCATTCAGCAACGGCCTCGTCGGGTCGTTCTTCGACACCAACACGGCGGACAGCTCCAACACGCTCAACGCGGCCATCACGTGGGGAAATGGGAACATTACCAGCGGTATTATCGTGCCGCGTCTCGGAGTACCAGAACTCTTTGACGTCTACGGGACCAACACTTACGCGAACGCCGGTACCTACCCAGTCAGCATCACGATCAATAATAACGGCGGCCAGTCAACAACGATCGCCAGTACCGCCGTCGTCGCCGCGCCGACCTTCACCGCCACCGGAACAGCCTTTCCGGCAACACCAGGAATCGCGATTGCGACGGATACAGTCGTTGCTAATTTCATTGACACGAACCCCAATGCAAACGCTCAAAATCTGACTGCGGTGATCAACTGGGGTGATGGCCAGCCGATCGCAACCGGCACGGTGAACGCCACCGGCACACCAGGCGTTTACACGGTGACTGCCTCGCACATTTACACGAGCGCGAACACCAGCGGCTCCTATTCGGTAACCGTGACGATCGCCGACCCTGACGGTCCCTCGATTAACGCCAAGAGCACCGCCTACGTCGCGAGTCCCCTGGTTGCTTCCGGTACCAGCTTTTCGGTCGCCGCGGGAGTGCCAGCTGCCGACCAGCAATATAGTGGCAAACTTCATTGATACCAATCCGGATGCGAATGCCCAGAATCTCACGGCGGTAATCAACTGGGGCGACGGACAGTCGAGCCCGGGAGTCGTGAACCCCACGGGGTCGCTGGCACCTACACGGTGACGGCCGGTCACACATACACCGGCACCAGTGCCGCGGGTTCGTACGCTGTTAGCGTCGTCATTTCTGATCCCGATGGCCCAACCGCGAAGGCCACGAGCACCGCGATCATCGTTCCGCCCTTAACCGGAAACGGCACAACCTTTGTGACGACCCCGGGAGTTGCTCTCCCCGCAAACACGGTTCTTGCTACATTCGCCGACGCCAACTCTGTCGCCAACGCCAACCCCTCATTGATCAAAGCAGTGATTAACTGGGGCGACGGACAGACCAGCGCCGGAACAGTCAACTTCATTGGTGGCACACCATCTCTTGCGTCATACACCGTCACAGGATCACATACTTATTCACCTGTTAACGCAAACGGTTCTTATAATGTCACGGTCACAATCATCGATCCGAGTCAGCAACAGCTTTCGATCACGACTACGGGGACCGTCAGACAATTCATCAACGCGAACGGCACATCGTTCACGGCGACTGTTGGCCAGCAGCTTAGCGGCCAAGAGGTCGCTACTTTCACGGACACCAATCCGAATGCAAATGCGACGAACATAACAGCCTTGATCAACTGGGGCGACGGCCAGACCAGCGCGGGAACTGTACAAGGCGCTGCCGGGAACTATACCGTGACCGGAAACCACACCTATTCCAGCGCCGGATCAACGGGCATATACACTGTCCTAGTTACGATCGTTGATCCAACCGGACAAAACGCCGGGGCGATAACCGCCGCCATCCTGGCATCTCCGGTCACCGCAACCGGTCTCAACTTCACCGCCACAGTCGGCCAGGCACTGGTAAACCAGCCTGTTGCGACGTTCTACGATGCTAATCCTAACGCAATTGGTAGTTCGGTTGTCATCAACTGGGGCGACAATCAATCAACACCCGGCACAGTCAGCGGGCCCAATGGGTCCGGCTTTTATGTCGTGAGTGGCAGCCACGTGTTCTCAGCGCCCAGCGCCAGCGGGTCATACCCGATCACGGTCTCGATCGTCACCCCAAGCGGGCAGACAGTTACGGCGAAGAGTACTGCCACTGTGGCCGCGCCGACAATCGATGCAACCGCCACGACCTTTTCAACAACACAGGCACTTATCAGCGCCGTGGTGGCAAACTTCACCGATTCAAACACGGATGCGACAGCAATGACGATTCATGCCGTGATCAATTGGGGCGACGGAACGACAACGGTTGGGGATGTTCGGGCCTCGGCGACTCCCAACGTGTACAGCGTTATCGGGAGTCACGACTATACGATCCCTAGTTCGAGCGGGTTGTACATTGTGACTGTGACGATAGCAGACCCCAGCGGACAGACCGCAATGGTCAAAAGCACCGCTTTGGTTGTCGCCCAAGTCCTCACTCCCGTTCCACTGACCCTTAACTTCACGGCCGGCTCACCGCCCAGCAGCCCGGTGACGCTGGGCTACTTCTCCGATAGTAACGCCGGCGCCAAGTCAAGTAGTTTTACTGCGTCAATCAACTGGGCGCCGGCCAGACCTCGCTGGGAACCGTCGTGGCTTCCCCGACGACCCCCGGCCTCTTTGTGGTATTAGGGAATTACCTTTACCCATCAGCAGGGACCTACCCGCTGACAATTTCCGTCCAAGACAGTTCTGGCGATTCGACAACGATCGACAGTACGGCAGTCGTTACAAACAATATTACCACAGCTCCGGCAAACTTTGGGTTCTCCGGCGGGCTAGCCTTGAACGGCGTCAATGGCAGCCATGCCTTCACGGGATACACGAATACAAACCAGCCGACGTTCAGCGGAACCGCGGTTCCGTTCTCAACCGTGCAACTCTATGGCAAGTATTGGGGCATCGACGCCGTCCAACCGCTCGGCGAGGCGGTCACAAACGCCAGCGGACAGTGGACGCTAACCGTCGGACCGCTGGCGAAAGGAACCTACATCATCACGGCGACGGTCACACCTCCAGGGGGCTATCCGGTCGCGGAAGAACTCACGAATAACGGACTTGTCTACGTCAACATTGCGCCGAAAAAGCCGAAACATTCTGGGCACCACGCGTTCAAACCGCCGGCGGAACGACCGGGCAAACCACTGCTCGAACACATCAAAGGACGAAGATTCCGCTAAGGTGAGGTGGCTAAGTTCGTTACTTAATGCGTGGCCGATCCTCACAAGGCTACTGATTACTACGCCTTCATGGCCGTAGTCATCGGCCTGCCCCACAGTCAAAGAGTTGGTGTCAACTGGCAACCTCGAGCCGTTGCGAAACTCGCTCTTAAGAAGCCGGCGATAGGGAGCAGAGGCCCGGACTCGCGAGACCGCGATTTGCGTCTCGTTGGAGTTGTGCCTGTACCCCCGCCCCGGGACGGCCTCGCAATCAATAGCCGGAGAAGTTCTATCTCTGGGTTGCACGTCAGAGACCCAAGTCCTCGAACATCTCGTCCACGCTCGCGCAGTCGCTCATGTCCCGGCCGACGTGATTATCGCGGAGGGCCTTGCGGGTCGTCGCGTTGGGGATGCGGACGTCGAACGGCAGGCCCCTTCGCATGGCAACTTGGCTGTAACAGGGCCGGATCGCATCGCTGGATCTCAGGCCGATCCGACACTTTTCCGGGCAGAAACGAAGGGCAGAAAGACGGGTAGAGGCCCACGGCGCCTAGCTCGGCCACGTTGACATCAGTTCGTCGGAACATCGGAAATCCTCTCTGCCAGCTCCGCGATCTTCGCCCCCTTTCGCGGGCCACTTGGAATTAATTCCAACCGTTGTTCGGCGGGAGTATTGACGAATGAAACGGCGAATGCCACCCGGGTATCAACGAGAGTACCGCTTTCCCGCCATACGGAGAAACGGAACCTTGATTCTGAGCATTGCAAATCGCGGCCATTCGAGCCAAAATCGTGCGAAAGGCGGACGTGGGAACGGACAGGTTGAGTGATTCATCCACGTCGCCCTCAAAGGACCTTACTGGGAGCAGGCTGCCTTGCCATTCAACACCGAGGCCCTCATCCCTGCACAACGCCAATAGATCGTCGACCAAGGTCACGACCCCACCGGTCGGATGATCGATGATCTCGTGGAGAGCTTCCGATATTCGGGAGGTTGTGTTCATTCAGATCCTACGAGTCTCACCTGCTTATTAAGTCTAGGCCAAGCGGCCTTGAGTTCCTCGAAGCCGGCTCCTTTGTCGAATTGGACTAGACCTTGCTCTCGCGTGAAATACGGTCCCAGGGTTAGTCTTACGGCTGACCTCAAGCGCCACGGCAAGCTGCACGGCATCGTAAGCTCTGAGGCGGCGTTTACGGGCCACACGCATGGCCTCAGTAAAAAGGGCGGTGGTAATCTCAACGACGCGGTAGCGCTGTGTCAGATGACGGCGGAAGTGGCCGAGGATCGCCGCCGCTTGCGCGGCGGAAAGGTCGCCGGCGTACTGGCGGCGGGTGATGGCGGAAGTGACCTCGACAGCCGTGATGCGGGCGATATAGAGCTGGTGCCCGGCCTTGGCACGAACGAGCGACTTAACCCACGGGCTGCCGATCTCGTCGACATGCCGCTTGACGACGGCACTGGTATCGAAAAAGTAACCCGCCATCAACGGCGCTCACGGATGACTGTCTCGGAAAGAGGTTCGCCTTTAATGGTAATCGGCTCGTCATCGGGATCGTCAAAGTCCGCGTCGGTATCGGGCAACTGGCTCATCAAGCCGATTTCCAGCATATACTGATCGAGTTCCGCCTGAGTGAGCGGCTTCTTGGGCTTCTGTATAGCAGCCTTCGGGGGCTTGGCGGCCTTGCCGGAGGACGGAACGGATTTCTTTTTTGGTTGCGCGAGCTGGCTCTCAATCTGCCGACGAAGCTGTCGCACCTGCTCCGGCGACAGCGCGTTCAGGCTGCCCAGTAAATGGTTGAACTCAGTGTGTGTCATACGGTTCGCCTGCCATTAATCAGCTTGCTATGCGGCTGATTCTAGGTAGATTTGGCCGCTCTTGTCTCTCCCCAATATTACTGGTCGCCCCGTGCTCGGGGCAGATCCGAGGTCTTGCCCATCCGGACGGATCACGAAAGTGCGAAACGACGAAACGACGAAAACACTGGGAGATCAGAGCGACAAACACTCGCTCGTTCGATCGCGCGTTCGTGGCAAGGCGGTGTTACCGTCCTTGGGCCACTCATGAATGTCCATCATTTTCCGACGAGGGTTACTCAATGACCGCCAGGGGCCCCCGCGTTACGCCGTACTGGTTGATGGCCTTGAGCTCGCGCCACAGCGACTTGCCCTGGCGCTCGCCGGCGATCACCTCTTGATACAAACGAATCGTATGCTCGACCGCCGCGGGCGAATCATCGAGAAACTCGATTCGGAAAAAGCGAGCACCGTGCTGTCGCAGCCGCGATAGGTACTCGGCGGCGGTTTGCGGCACGGCATTATACAGGGTGTTGCGACAGCCGACGTCGGCCTTCAAGGGGTGTTCCTTGCCCACGCGATCGCGAAGCTTTACGTCGTGGTTGTCGCACGGACGGCCACAGTTCGTCGCGTCGGTCCCCGGGGAAAGAAATGCACAGAAAACACAGTGCTCCATGTGAAACATGGGGATCTGCTGATGGATCACGACCTCGAGCCACGAGGGAGGCGTGATATCGAGCAGTTGAAGAAGTTGGTCCACGTTGAGGTCGTAAGAGGCTGTCACGCGGGCGGCGCCGTGGTTCTTCAAGAGCTCGACGGTGAGGGGATTGGCGGCGTTCAGCGAGAAGTCCGCGATGAACGGAATGCCGCGATCCGCGCAAAACCTCATCCCCCCGGCGTTGCGCACCAGGAGTCCGTCGGCCCCTTGCCTGGCCAGGACGTTGAAGAGGTTGGCTTCGCCCGGCTTCTCGATCCGCGGGGTCGCCAGATAAATCGTTGCCCCGCCGCTGGATCGCCGGACTGTCGCGACGGCATCGGCATATTGCTTGATGTCCTGGTAATCGGCGTAGATCGTGGAGATGCCGAGTAGCATGGCCGCCTCGATCTGCTCGGTGCGCCGACATAGCACCGATAACTGGTCCGGAGCGGGCTGGTCGTGTAAAGCACGCCGCTGGCGGTCGCGCTCGGCGAGGATCGGCTGCAGAAGCTTCGGTAAGGCGGGGTCGGGAGCGATCGTCCGGGCCACCGGGGCGACGGCCGCGGCGTCGAGCTGCGTGACCAGATCCCGACGCAGTCGATTGAGCAGGCTCATCGGCACCATGGGCCGGCCCTCGATCGTCGCCTCGATATCGCCAAGCTGATAGATTGTCCCCCCCAGGCGGCCGAGCTGGGTTTGGAACAGATCGAGGTCGGCGGCCCGCGACTCGGCTGTCGCCAGCACCTCCGCCGATTCGACGGCCGCACGCCGGCCGTCCGGCGTCGTCGCGCTCACTCGCAACGGCTCGCCCGCGATGGCCACGACTTTCAGGTCGAGCACGACCTTACGCATCGGCGGCCCTTCGAACGATCGACGCAGGCGGCGGCTCAGCTCCGGATCGTCGGTCTTCCAAATCCGCTGGCCGACTTCGAGCCGTCGCAGATCGATCGCTTCGCGGCCAAAACGGAGCTCGACATGTCCGACGAATGTGGCGGCGTTCTCGGCTCGAGCCGACTTATTCGCACTCTGATCCAGGGAAAAGACCTCGTAGACGCGGCCCCCTTGCTCGGGGCGGCCCGCCGTAGGATCGCCGTCAAAGACCAGGCCATCGCCTGGTCTGACCGGTGCGGACGCCGTAAGTCGCACCCCCGCGCTCGTGAGCGATTCGACCACGCCCAGCAGGATCCCTCGCTTCTTGGCGTAATCGCCGCGAACGAGGACCTTGTGATTGTTCCCATCCAGGAAACCGTGGGAAAAGCCGCGCGAAAATGAGAGCTGCATTTCCTGGACGTCGCGCGGGGTAAACGCGACCGGTCGGCCGGCCCAGGCGGCGTCGATCGCCATGCGGTAGTGGCGTGTGATGTTGGCGACGTATTCGGCCGTCTTCAGCCGCCCCTCGATCTTCAGACTGGCGACCCCCAGCTCGATCAATTGGGGTATCAAGTCATAAGCGGCCAGGTCTTGGGGGCTCAGAAGGTACTGGATGTTGTCGAGATCCACTCGCTTGCCGTCGCAGACGATCTCGTAAGGCATGCGGCACGCCTGGGCGCATTCACCCCGATTCGCCGAGCGACCTCCGAGTGCCTCGCTGGTCAGGCATTGTCCCGAGTAGGCGACGCAGAGGGCACCGTGGACGAACACTTCGACCGGAAAGTCGATCGCCCGGCGAATGCGGCCGATCTCAGTCAGGGCCAGCTCGCGGGCCAGGATGACCCGCGTGCAACCGAGCTCGCGGGCCAGCGCCACCCCTTCCTCGCTGGTGATCGACATCTGCGTCGACGCGTGGATCTCCAGGTCGGGCGTGATCGTGTTGATCAACCGGGCAAGTCCCAAGTCTTGCACGATGACGGCGTCGACGCCGGCTGACGCCAGCTCTCTGACCGTGCTCTCAAGGTCGCTCAGCTCGCCGGGAAATGCCAGCGTATTCAGGGTCGTATAGCCCTTTCACGCCTCGGCGGTGCAAAATCGCCATCACCTCGGGCAAGTCGGCCGCGGTGAAGTTGTGGGCGCGAATCCGTGCGTTATGGCGCTCCAGGCCGAAGTAGACGGCGTCAGCGCCATTCTCGACGGCGGCGATCAGGCAGGTGCGATCTCCGGCCGGCGCCAGTAACTCGGGCCTGGTCCGCGGACGAGGTCGCTCAGGCGTAGGCCCGACCTGCGATGCGCGTTCGATCGCGCGGGGCTCGCGTGTGTGTGTGAACGTGTCGATCATGGGGCTGCTGTCTCTGGTCCGGTTCTAAGCCGTCTGTCACGGCGTCAATTGATTGAGTTTAGCCGAATCCGGCACAATCGGCATCGCTTTTTAGTAGCAAGTCGAACCGACCCAGTTAGCTCGAATAGAGGTCTGGCCGTTTTAACGGTTGATCACTCATTGGATCGCGAAGGTGCCGATGCCGAAGACCTTGGGGTTATTCGCCTGGGTGACCTTAACCGTCTCGGCCCCCCCTTTTCCAAAAGTAACCGCGTTTAGAAACGTTTGCTGCCCGTGATTGTCGGTCGTGAATGTGTACGTCTGCGGATTGAATGTCGCCAAGATAGGAGAATTCGCTGGCGGAATGGGGAGGCCGAGGGTTACGTATGTCGATGGCTTCAAGAGCGTCCAGGAACCGGTGGGGCTGGTGAATACCACTGTGCCGGTATAATTCGTCACGGGCTGCCTCTTCGCATTGAGCGCAATCACCTGAAAGCTTCGCGGCCTACCGAGGCGGCCGTGACTAACCACGGGGGTCACCCGGAAGGAAGCCACCGTCAGCGGAGTGACCGAAACAGCGACAGGGGGCGAAGTGCTCTCCGCGAAACGATTGGTGCCCGGAATGTAAACGGCCTCAACCTGATAGGTGCCAACTTTTTGCAGCGCGGCGGTTGTCAAGGTGACTGGCACGCCGAAGCTACTCACGGGGACCTGGCTCAAGACGACGGGGTGACGGGCCACGGTTTTTAACTCAATCGTTCCCTGAGCGATGTCGCTATTGGCGTTTTGAACGCTGGCGGTGAAGGTGATCGCTTCTCCCGTCTCGATGCTATTCGGCTCGGCCTGGAGGCTGGTCACAGTGGGAGCATTCACCGTTGTGGGAGTGATCGTCACGGCGACGGGCGCCGAGGTGCTCTCGGCGAAATAGTTGTTGGCGGGCAAGAATTCCGCGATGATTTGGTAAGGCCCCGCGTTCTGAAGGGCGGTTGCCGATATCGAAGCTTGTCCGGCCGAGTTGAGCTTAACCTCGCCGAGAACGATGGGATTGGGCGAATCGGTGAGAAACGCCACCGAGCCGGTGATCGCCTCGACTTTGCCCGCGTCGATCTGGTCTCCCGTGCCCGCGTCCGTCACGGTGGCGACCAATGGGATATCCTGACCCGCTTCGGCCAGGGTGGCTCCGGTCGTGAGTGTCGTCGTGGTGGGAACGTTCAGCGGCACGGAAACAATACCCACGGTCACAGGAACCGCGGCGCTGGGTGACACCGTCGAATTCGTGGGGATGTACCTGGCTTCCACCTGGTAATTTCTGATTTCGGTGAGGTCGGTGGTCGTGACGCTGGCTTGGCCCTGTTTGTTCAGCGTGACATCGCCCAGCACGATTTTCTGGGGGGACTGGACGACGAAGTCGACCTGGCCGGACGTGATGGGGGCATCCGTGCTGCTGTTCTCCACGGTGGCGGTGAAGGTGATTTTGGACCCTGCCACCGCGGTGTTCAACGATGATTGGAGAACAGTCATGGAGGAGATGCTTGCCTGGGACGCCGCGAGCGACACAGGGTTCGCGCTCAGCATTGTCCGTTCTTCGAGCGCCTCAAGAACGTAGCGTGCCGGCGCCGGCGGGCGGCGACGTGAATCCCGATGCCAGAGGCGCGAGAAGTACGGCATCACTTCCTCGTTGGCTGTCAGCGGCCAGCCGGCATGAACAGCAGGCGACCGCGATCACCGGAACCGTGCCCGCCCGCCATGGCGCGCAAGGAACCTTTTGAAAACAAGACAGGCGACGGCATCATAGTCTCAATGGCGATGCTGTCAAGGTCGTCTTGCAGGCGGAGCTTAGCGCTTAGGCGAGCGGCGGATCGGCAGATACGATGGGCTGAGTCGTTATAGGACGGATTGGCAATCCGTCCCACGATACAATTGGGTCTGCTGGCCGTCTTAGAGCGCTCCCTCTAGATTTTTGACAAAGCTTGATACTTCCGCGGCCTGCTGTTCCGCTTTCGTTGGCAGGGCTGAGGGGATTTTTCTCGCGCATGGACTTCGACAAGGTGTTCTTGCTGTTCCAGACTGCGCAAAGCCTCATTGTTCTTGCGCTCGCTCGCATTGGCCTCTCGAACAGAGGTGCTTACCTGGCCAACATGGGCTGGTGCGACTTTCTCAGGGTGGTGGTGTGAGACGATGCCGACGACGCTCGGTACGACGCGTGGTTCCATGGATTCCAGCATTGGCCGAGCACAGCGTCGTTTGCGGTTGCGCATCCGCGAGACTCCTGAATGTGTCCGATCTCCTATCGGCCGATCACCGCGGTTGGGATCAGCAAATCCTCGCCTTTGCGCTGGCGGCGCTGGAATATGCCGAAGAAACGACGTGGGTCTCGCCAAGATCGCGGTCAGCAGATGGCGAAACGCCCTCGGAACGGCACCACTGTATACCGCGCGAGGAAGGGCCCGTAAATGAGACTTTTCTGCTTCGACGTTAATGACTGACTGCGGCGGTACGCCAACGGATTCCGGCGGTGAGGGGCGGCGACCGATACCAACCCGAAGCGCCAGCGAGGGTTCCGTCGGCACTCCCCTCGCTGGCGCGTCGGGTTGGTATCCCAGCGTAGACCCCGACCTCTCTACTGCGATTTCCTGAGCGTTTGCCAGAAATCTGTTGGCGCACCCGCCGCAGTTAGCGAGTGTGCACCCAAAGCGGGCTGGCCCAGGCGAGCTCGCCGTCGGCCTGGATGGCCCTCACATAATACCAGCTCAGCCCCGCGGGACGGCCGCGCTCGTCGTCGGTCCACTCGAAATCGACCTGTTCGGTCTTGGGATCGGTCGAATAGACGTACTTAAAATCCTTGATAATGTCTACCCGAGCCAACTTGTCGGTGCCGCGGACAAAAACCCTGAGCTTGACCGGTCCGTCGGCGTCAAATTCATCTCCCATCAGGTGGTCACCTGAGCGGACGTCCATGATGATGTTGTCGGTGGCCGCGTAGCAATGCCGGCGGCGGAATGCCTCCAGTAGCGACGGCCGGGTCGCTTCTTCCGCCAGGGCGATGGCGTAGCTGATGTGGGTAGAGATATGGTCGCTCGACGCTTGGAAACCGAGACGATATTGCATGGCCAGGGCGTTCCAGACCATGCCCAGCGGCTGCCAGCCGCCGATCGATTCGCCGCGCCGCCGCGCCGACCGGGGCGTGCCGAAGTACTCGTAAGACTGACGATGCCCCTGGTAGATCTCGACAAACGGCTCCAAGACCGGATTCACGTCCCGCCAATCGGTACCCATCCCCGTGGCCGAGGTGTGCGACGCGCAGATGCCATTATGTGTTTTCAGATAATCGTATAGCATGAGCGTGTCTTCATCAATGACGCCACCGTCGCCGACCAACCGGGGGAGGGTGCGCACGCCCCGGTGGTCGAACATCACGTTGCGGTGGCCGTGGGGGTACGACACGCTTCTTTCATAGGTGAACATGGGGACGAACTTCGGGGCCTGACTGTACAGGTCGGTGGTCTTTTGGATCAGCCACCAGGTGTACTCTTTGCCGCCGCCGTTGTCGTGGTCGCCGTTGCCGATCCAGTCGAGCGCGGCGGCATCGAGTGCATATCGCCACATATCTTCAAGCGACCCGTCGGAGCCGCCGTCGGCGGAGATTTCGGTGTGCCGGTGGAACTCGCCGCGGAGCAGGCGGTACTGCTTGCCCCCCGCGACGACTCGAAAAGCGCGAATGCGATCGAGGTCGGCGGCTTCGCCAGGGTGGACGGGCGCGATCGGCTCGCCCTCGGCCTGGTCCGTGGCGCGGGAGTCAGGCGAGGTTCAACCAGCGGTCGGTGGGCGGCGAGCGCGGACACTTCCAGGTCGACGTTGAAGACGCCCGGCGGCGTCCCCTGATTGCTAAAATACTTGAGGGCGGCCTGTGGGTTCATTTCGACCTCCCGGCGCAGGCGGCCGTCGCTACTATAGAAAGCGAGGACCGGTCCTTCGGCGGGCTGAACCAGGGCGGGGCGATTATCGAGCGACGAGTCGCCGCGGGTCAAAGGCTGTGGGGGTGACCACGCCGTTCCCGAGAGGGACGTCACCTGGCCGGTCCAGACGGCCCCGGTCACAATCACGGCGTTATTACCCCAAATGGCCTCCTGTCGGTGGCGAAACGTCAGCCACGGCCGTCCCGCGCGATCGATGATGAGCCGGGGGTAACTGTTCATGTTCTTGAGAGCCGCCGGCGCGTGTTCGAGCGGATCAGGGGTGCTATAGACTCGCCCGCCGTCGACGACCTTGACCACGACCTTGCTCGCGCGATACAAGCTCGAGCCCTTGCCGTCGAGCAGGTTGACGGCGTCTTTGCCCCAGTGGGGTGTTCGCTCTTCATAAGCGACCCAGGCGCGTCCGCGTGCATCCGCGGCCACCTGGGGCCGGGCCTCGAACCGCGACGTACCGGCGACGGTGATCGCGGGGCCCAGGGTGCCGTCGGCCTCGCGGGTACGGAGCGAGACGTCGTAATTGCCGGCCTGGTAAGAGTCGAACGCCACGTGGACGCGGCCGCTCGAGTCAGCCGCGATGCTGGGTGCCCACTCGTTGGCGGGGCTGTCGCTGATTTTGATCGGGGGAGTGCCTGGTTTGCCGGTGCCGTCGAGCGGGACAAGCAAAATATCCGCCTGGCCGCTGGTCCACGCTTGCCAGGCCAACCAGACGGTGCCGTTGGCCGCGGTCGCCAGCACGGCGTCGCTGTCGGGACCGGGCTGTTCGGTCATGCGCAGCTCGGGCGAAAACAATTCGGTCTTGGGATCGTAACGGCGGCCGAACAGGTCCCAGTTATCGCCGCGCTTCTCGGTCCACACGACGATAACGCCGCCGTCGCCGGCCGTGGCCACCGCGGGGCGCCAGACGTCGCGTCCGGGCTCTGTCACATCGAGCGGCGCGGTGGGTTTGCCGTTTTGGAAGTGGAAAAGTCGGACCTGATCGCCGCCCCCGGTGGGCGTGAACTCGGCGAAATCTTTGGGCCGTTCTCTGACGGCGGGCAGCAGCTCGGGCCCTCTGGGCTCGTGCCAGACCGCCGCGATCCAGGCGCCTGCCCCTTGCGAGTCGGGGGTGGCCGCGGGGAAGTCTTGCTGATTCGGGCCCTCATAGAGCGGGGCATGCGGAAAAACGCGCTGGACACTGACACGATCATTCAAAAACGATAAAGGCGTGCCGTCAGCCAGCCGATCGACGACGACCGAGAATCTCCCTTGTTCCGTGTCGAACGTGAGCGTAGCGCCGGCAACATTCTTGAGCGAGAGAATCACGCCGTTGGGCGTAACCGTCGGGCCGGTGTTACCCGGCCCTCCAAACGTCTTGGCTGGCGGTTCTTGCTTGCCGAAAGCCGGCGATTGTTGCTTGGCCTTCGCCGCGGCATACTGCCTGGCCAGTAACGCGGCTTTCTGTTTGGCTTTCGCCGCGGCCTTCTTTGCCGCGGCCGCCTTGCGAATGAACCGGCTGCTCGACTTCCAAGAATCACGCCCGGTCACCTTGTCGCCATCACGAAATCGTAGGCCCTCGACGTCCAGAACCTCACCCTTGTCGACCGTGGCCCGGCCGCTCCAATCTCGCGGCGTTGCATCGCCGATGCCGAGGACCAGACGCACCGCGACAACATCGGGATCGAGGGCCTTGGCCGACGAGTCGGTCGCCGGTATTTGCGCCAGCGATACGGAAAAACCCACGATGACCACCAAGCTGAGGAGAAGCGCGATCAAACGATGACTCATGGTTAGCTCCTTGCACTCTGAGAGCGCCGATCAGTTTGGGCGGAAAATGGGGCCGCGTCACGTTGCATCTCACTGCGCCTATCTGTCGTTTTCATCGTTACCTGCCGCATCGAAGACGAGCGCCGACGGGCGCCCCCTCCGGCTCTTCGTAAGTTGCCAGCGAGCCGAGCGGGATCGTCGGCACGTGTTCGCGAGCGGTCTCGATCTCGGTGATGAGCCAACCGCTCCTCTTTTGTTCGAGACAGAATACCTGGCGTTCAATGCGGTCGGGAAACGTCGACTCAACCGTCACCCGGACCGTTTGAGACCCGTCACCGTCAGGCTGCGGCATGAAGATCGCATGCCCCTTGCGGGCCTCGCCCGCGCGGCGGAGACGGAGGGCGAAAGCATCTCGCCCGATCTCATTGGCCTCACGCTCGAGACGCTCTTTGAGCGGCCCGCCGAACGCATTGAGATAGGAGCCCAAATCCCCCGCCCGCGCACTGGCGAGCAAGCCCTCAACACAGGCCGTCGCGCCTGTGAGTTGATCCTGATTCCCAAATGGGGAATCCTGGAATCGGGAATCCGTCGTGAGGCTCGTCCCTGGGTCGATCGGCGTGCGCGACCGGTAAAGCGCGGTCCCGGCCATCAAGCTCATGACAATGATTGTGATCAAGCCGGCGATGAAGCGGTTCACCGAGCATCCTCCTTCGTTCGCGGCGACATTTCGTCGCCGAAAACGCTAATATCGAGGCCCTGCCCGTGCGGGACGACGACGGTGCGACGGAACCGGGGCAACAGCTCGGTGAGCGTATCGAGAAAGACTCTTTGGCGGAATGGACCGGGGTTGTTACGAAACTCGGCCAGAACTTGGGTGAATCGGGCGGCCTCGCCGCGGGCGGGTTGGACGAGCCGGTCGAACCGGCCGGCCGCCAGGTCGGCGATCTCACGGGCCTGGCCGCGGGCTTCTGAGCCAGTACGGTCGCGATATTCGTGCGCCCGCGTGACCGCCTGGCGGTGATCGCTGCGTGCACGCGCGGCGTCGGCAAACGCGGGCGCGACGGCCGAGGGAGGGACGACCCGACCCAAGCGGATCGCGACGATCGAGATCCCCAGGCCCTGTCGATCGGCCATGGCCTGGATTCCGCGTGTCAGTCCATCGGCGACCTCGGCCCGGCCGGTCGTGAGTAACTCGTCGATGCCCCGATTCGCGAATGCGCGAGTCAACGCCCATTCCGAAATGGCCGAGAGCGACCCATCCAGGTCGGTTGTCCGGAAAAGATAAGCGGCCGGGTCGCGAACGCGGTACTGAACGAGTGCCTCGGCGGTGACGAGGTTGAGGTCGCCGGTGAGAAAGTCGTCAGCAACAGGGTCTGGAGCGCGGAGCAGCGGCGCAGCCGTTTGGCTAGAAGCTCCCACGGCAATCGTGCGCGTTTGGTTGGGCTTGATCCGGTCGACCCGGTCCATTCCCCAAGGTAAGCCCCAATGGAGCCCCGGCTCCCAGGGCTCGCGCTGAACCGCCCCAAACCGCCTGACGATCCCGACCTCGTCAGGCTGGAGGACGGTCACCCCGGTGGCGAGGTAGCCAGTCACTGCCAACAGAAACGTACCAATCCACGCTGCGCGCCGGCTCATGGTTTTGGTTGCTCCTGGGCATTGGTCGCGGCAGCACGGGCATTCGGGCCGTGAGCTCCATTAGTCGACTGAAACGCGGCGGCGCCGCGGCCGGCGGAGGTCGCATTCGCAATGGGCTCACTCGCGTTCGCCCGTGCTTTGCTGGGCTTGGGCTCGGCGAGATCGGCGACACCTTGGGTGAGGAGCCGAAGGAAGGGACTGTCGGCCGAAAGGACGAGCGTTGTTTTGGAATCGAGGGCAGCCCGATAGGTTTCGAGTGTCTTCAAGAACTGAAAGAAAGCGGGGTCGGCGGCCTGCGCTTCGTTGGCGATGCGGGCCGCCTGCGCCTCTCCCTGGCCGATCGTCCTCGCGGCGTCGGACTCGGCCGCGGCGATCAGGGCCGATCGCTCGCGGTCGGCCGCGCTCTTGATCACGCGGGCCTGGCTTTCTCCTTCGGCGCGAGTGGCCGCGGCGACCCGCTGGCGCTCGCTACGGATTTGCTCGAAAACGGCCGAACGGACCTCTTCCGGATAATTCAGCTGCCGCAGCCGCACGGCCACGACTTCCAGACCATACTCTCGAGAAGCCTGCCCGTGCACTCGTTCAGTCAAGTCGCTCATCATCGTGTCGAGCCGTGAGCGATCGCCCACGTTCACCAGTCCCGCCAGATCGTGAACGCCGAGCTCGGCCGCCAGCACCGAGGCAGCCATGTCTTCCAAGCGAGCCTTCGCGTCGGGCACCGTGCGGCACGGTGCGTAGAAAACGCTCGACGTCGGCGATTCTCCAGCTCACGTACCACGCAATATCGAGGTTCTTCTTGTCACGGGTGAGCATCTCGCGGGCGGGAGGGGTGTCGAGCTGGAGCCGGCGGTCAAACGCGCGGGCATTTTGGTAGGGCCTTTTGAAATGAAGCCCCGGCCGCTCGATCAAGCGAATCGGCCGGCCAAATTCGGTGACATACACCGACTCGGTCTGGTCGACGATGACAAACGAGCGAGCGACCGCGAGCAGGCCAAGAAGTGGCAACGCAATGAGAAATGTCCGTCGAAGCACGCGAGGTGTCATGCTCGTTCCTTTTCTCGTAAGGCGAGAATGCGGGAGGGCGGGACCAAGGGAGGGCGAGGCTCCGTCCGAGCCGCGCTGGCCTCAGAGCCCGCAAGTTGCCGGCGCCAAGTGACCAAGGGAGGGCGAGGCTCCGTCCGAGCCGCGCTGGCCTCAGAGCCCGCAAGTTGCCGGCGCCAAGTGACCAAGGGAGGGCGAGGCTCCGTCCGAGCCGCGGTGGCCCCAGATGGCGCGCGTAGCCGGCGCCAAGTGACCAAGGGAGGGCGAGGCTCCGTCCGAGCCGGGCTGGCCTCAGACCGCGCAGCGCGATCGAGGAATGGCACCCGAACCGATTCGCCTCGTTTCTTCTTACGACACATTTCTATACCCAATGGAGCACGTTCAACTCGCCTTGATATGGCCAGTCCTCGACGCTGTTGACAAGTCCAGCCCGTACCGGATTCTCTCGGACGTACAACCACTTCTCGTCGTAACTCTCACCAGAGGCGCAGTCGCCTGTCCCAATGATTCGTCTGCCACGTTTGGTCAACAGAAGGCCGCTTCCGGCTGAATTGAGATTTCCAGTATCGCACCCAACGATCGAGCTCAATTTCCAGCCGTCCTGGGGCGGCGAACAAATGAACGTGGTCCGGCATGAGAACATAGCACCCTACCAGCCATCCGGTTGCTTCGGCCCACACATCACACAAGGCCGTATGATTCTCGCAGGTCGCCAGCCAAGGCTTTCGATCCTTGGTACAGACCGTGACGAAGACGATCGTGGGATGCGACGGGTCGATCCAGACGCCATGCACTGGTTTCGTTCTGGGCGTCATCGCTCAACTCCGCGGGTTCGGCGAACGTCCGGAAAGCTACGCCTTGACTTGTGCGAAGTGGGCTCAGATACCGCACTGTGCCCTGACTTGGCTAGCATGAAGGCGGCTCGGACGGAGCCTCGCCCTCCCCGCGCCTCGCCCGCCGTCCTGCGCCTAGTCGTGCCTGGCGTGAAGGCGGCTCGGACGGAGCCTCGCCCTCCCTTGGTCGCTCGGCGGCGGCAACCCGCGGCCTCTGGGGCCAGCCCGGCTCGGACGGAGCCTCGCCCTCCCGGGGACTCAACGCGCGGCCGGCGCATCGACGTGCCTGGCGTGAAGGCGGCTCGGACGGAGCCTCGCCCTCCCTTGGTCGCTCGGCGGCGGCAACCCGCGGCCTCTGGGGCCAGCCCGGCTCGGACGGAGCCTCGCCTTCCCGGGGCCTCAACGCGCGGCCGGCGCATCGACGTGCCTGGCGTGAAGGCGGCTCGGACGGAGCCTCGCCCTCCCGGGGACTCAACCGCCGCCTCGCGTGCCCTCCCATCGCCGGAACCTCCTTCAATCTGTGTACAAGGATTCAATCGTTGGGCTCCAGGTTTTGTGTCTCGATGGTTGCCGGCGCCAAGACGCGGCCAAGCCTTGGACTCAACCCTGCCGGGTCAGTCAGCCAGAGGTGGCGTCGGCCGGCGGCGCGGGGGTCGAGTACGAGCTTGGGACGGCCGGGCAACGTCTTGGCCAACGTCTCCCATAAGAGGCGAAATTCGGTCAAAGCGGGCGCGGTCGCATGAGATGCGGCCATCTCTAGAAACGACGCCTTGTTACCCGCCGCTCGATTGATCAAGCGGTCGGCTCGCGTTTTCGCAGCATCGCGGATGGCCTCGCCTTCGGCGATCGCCGACCAGTGAGTGACCGCGGCATCCGCCCGGGCCTGGTTCAAGCTTCGTTCGGCGTCGGAGACCGCCGACGAAACATCGCGATAGGCCGGCACCACCTCGCGCGGGGATGCGCATCGACCACTCGCACTCTCTCGACCAACACTTTCACCCCCGAGGCTTGCAACCGCTGTTGCAACACTTGGCCGACAATCGCTTCGAGCTCCGATCGGCCGCTGACTAAGATGGCCTCGAGCGGCATGCGGCCGACGACTTCGCGAAAGGCTCCCTCGGCCGCGCGAGTCACCGTGTTTTCCACGTCCGCCACCTTGAAAAGCAGTTCGGCCAGCTCTGTCTCAATAAAGCGATATTCCACCACTCCGGCCAGCTCGACGAGGTTTTCGTCGCCAGTGAAGAACAGGGCCGACTCGTCGCGGATCACACCGTGCGTGGCGTTCCAGCCCACCGGCTTCGTCACCGCGGTGCTCTGTGCCGGCAGGCCGATCCGCGCCAGGCGCGACTGATCGGGCTCGACTACGACCAAGCTCTCCACTGGCGCCGGCCAGCGAATATGCAGGCCAGGGCCGAGAAGCGGCGGCCTGAAACGGCCGAATCGTCTGAGTAAACCCACCTGACCCGGCCCGATCACCACCACTCCCGTCCCGAGATAAGCCAGCCCGGCCGCCACGAGTGCGACACGCACGATCGGTCGCCGTCGTTGCCAGGCGCGGTCGAGCACGACCGACGGCCGATGGCGCCGGCACGTGGCAGCAGCGTGCTCGATGGCCCGAACGAATCCATACGTCTGCCAGCGTTCAAAACCGAGTAGCCGGATCGCATTCAAGAGGACCAGGAGCGAGCCGATCTGATGAACGATCGCCGCCGCGACGGGGCCCATGACCCGCAATCCGGCCAGGGCCACGGCGACGGCGTTAAACCCGAAGGCGAAGAGCAGAATATTCTGACGGATCACGCGCACCGTTTGCCGGGCCAGGCGAATGGTTTCGGGGAGTGCGGACAGCGGGTCGCCCAGGAGCACGATCGAGCCGGCCTCGGCGGCCAGGTCGCCGCCGACACCGGCAAACGCGAGCCCTACGTCCGCCCGCGCCAGGGCCGGGGCATCGTTGATCCCGTCGCCCACCATGGCCACGACGCGGCCGTCACGGCGCCTCTGGTCGATCCACTCGGCCTTGGCGGCCGGGGTGAGCTCGCATTCGACCTGCTGGACGTGAACCTTCTTCGCGACCGCACGCGCCGGCGCGGCACGATCGCCGGTCAAGATGGCCAGGTCTTTGAGCCCCAGATGCTTCAGGTCGTGGACCACATCGTGTGCCTCGCGTCGGACTCGGTCGCGAGCCCCGATCACTCCCAAAACCTGGCCGTCGCGGACCAGAACGAGCGCGGTCTGCCCCGCTTGGTCCAAAGTTTCGATCGCTCGTTCGAGCTCGGCGGAAATCGCCACGCCATGTTCGCCAATCAAGCGGAGGTTACCGACCAGCAGGACGGTTTGCCGCGAATGGCGCTCATCGGCCCCGTCAAGTCTCAGTTTTGCCAAGACGCCCGCTCCCGGCCGGGCCTGGAAGTCATCGATATCGGGCAACGCGAGCCCGCGGCGATTGGCCTCGGCGACCAGCAACCGGGCCAGCGGATGCTCGCTGGGCTGCTCGGCAGCAGCGGCCAGACGGAGGATTTCGGCCTGACTCTCGCTGAGATCAGCGCAAGCGGGTCCTAAATGGCCTTGCGTGATTCCGGGAGGGCGAGGCTCCGTCCGAGCCGGGGGCCACGGTGGCTCGCCGGGAGGCTCGCCCTCCCCAGATCGTGCAAAGGCGTTGAGAGGAATACAATCCCCCAGCTCGGGTTTGCCTTCGGTGAGAGTGCCCGTCTTGTCAAAGGCGATTGTATCGACCCGAGCGAGCCCCTCGATGGCCGCGCCTCCTTTGACGAGCACGCCGCGCTGGGCGAGCCGCGCGGTCGCGGCCAGCACGGCCGCCGGCGTCGCCAGCACTAAGGCGCATGGGCAAGCGACGACGAGCACGGCCAGTCCCGGCAACAGATCGATCGTCGGGGCCGCCCCTGTAACAATCCAGCGCCAGAGCGTTAGCCCGTTGGTCCCCAGAAACACGAGG
>CAWHKI010000311.1:0-19747 GCA_963829765.1 uncultured Isosphaeraceae bacterium
GGTTGTGTTCGCCCTTTGTGAGGTGGAGCAGGCTGGTCGACGGGCTGATCGCGACGCTCGATACTCCGTTTAAGCGTTGGGCGATCAAGCCGAGATCGGTGCCGTCCAGTTCTCGGTGTCCCCGGCTGCCCACGCCAGGCAATCGATCTTCGCGGCCAAGCTTCGTCCATAGACGGGCGTTTTTGAGCCATGCCAGCAATGGGTATCGAACAGTCCCATATTCCATAGTGTCCATAATGGCACAAACAAACTTTTTGTAAAAGATTTAAGTTGATTGTGGTTTTAACATTCCGATCGAATCTCGGCCTCGAAACGGAGGCTGCGAGCCGATGAAAATATAGGCAATGTGTATAATTTAGGTAGCATGAAAAGACTGTGCGGTCGCTTTGCTCTGGGCCTACTGGTCGTCGCCACATGATTGGCAGATGGTATCGGTTCCTCTGATATTGGAACCTTCATTTTGAGAGTACTTAAAGGCATTGCGTCCTCGCGTCAATCCACTGGCAGCGAGCTATTCTTCGTGCCCCGAACGCGAGTGTACCTGCCCTTCTGGCGAATTCCGCGAATTCGTTTCTCGGCTTGGCATTCTGAGGCAGAGGCCTCGTCAAACCTCGCCACTTTGTGCCAAAAAGTGCCATTTCCATGGATGGCACGAAAAACAATCAGTGTCGGTTTATTCTCCATTGAGCGGAACAAATACGAGTAGAGCCAGTGAACAACGAGAGTCAGTGCGTTTTTCCCCAGGAAAAATGAACCGCATCATGAAGTTTCCCCAGTCCACGCATTCCTGGGCGGCTGCCATCTCGGCGCCGCTGGCCGACGACAAATGACAAAGGCCCTCCTTGCTTCCGGCCGCATCGTTGGCCAAGATAATAAAGAGTGGCCGCTCCGGTAAGACGTGACGTAGGGTGTATACCGAGGCAACGAATCAGGCCGGAAGTCCTCTCCTCAATAAACATCGGGTGCCCTGAGGGGGCGCTGACAATACGCATCACGGCGGCCGGGCTCGGCTGCGAGTTCCGGCCGATGTAAGGAGTGCTTCATGAGTCGCATCATCGCGTTAAGTTGTGACCACGGCGGTTGCCGTATGGCTGATTGCCGCCGATCTGCCTGGCCAAGAGCCGACGCAGGACGGCGCCGTCAATTTCGAGGAAGTGATCGCCAACGCCCGGGCCGGCGGGGCTCGTGGCCGAACGCCCAGCTCAGTTTCGCGATTTCAACGAAGTCACCAAGGGGGCCGAAAAGATCGATGGGCTATTTACGCTTTACAAAGCGGGCGACCACCTTTATGGAGAGATTCGTCCCGATCAGTTCAATCAGCCGCTGCTCGTGCCCGTAACCATCGCCCGCGGCCTGGCCCAGGCCGGCCATCCGGTCGGTGACGACGAGATGGTTCTGATCTTCAAACGAGTGGGCGACCGCATTCAGCTCGTCCGGCGCAACATCCACTACAAGGCACCGGCGGGATCGTCACTCGATAAGGCCGTCAAGCAGAATTATACCGACTCGGTTTTGATGGCACTGCCGATTATCGCGGTCAATCCGATGCGCGGCGGCGCGCTGCTGATCGACTTTTCCGACATCTTCATGACCGACTTCGCGCAGCTCGGGCTGGGGATGCTCGACCGCAGCCGCAGTAGTTGGGCCAAGGTCAAGGGCTTCCCCAACAACATGGAGCTGGAGGTCGAGGCCACCTTCAGCGGCGGCGGGCACCGCTATTTCATGGGTGGTGAAGACGGCGTCGCCGACCACCGCGGCATCACCGTGGTGATCCATTACAGCTTGATGAAGACCCCTGATTCCGGTTATCACCCCCGGGCGGCCGACGACCGCGTGGGCCATTTCTTGAGCGCCACCAAAGACTTCGGCGTCAACGACCCCGACTCCAATTTCGTCCGGCTGATCAACCGCTGGCGGCTCGAGAAAGCCACCCCTCACGCCAAGCTGTCGCCTCCCAAAAAGCAGATCGTGTGGTATGTCGAAGATACCGTGCCGATCGAGTACCGCCCCTACGTCGAGGAAGGGATCCGCGAGTGGAACAAGGCGTTCGAGAAGATCGGCTTCAAGGATGCGATCGCCGTGCGCTGGGAGGAATCCGGGCGCGATGATTTCGACCCGGAAGACACAAACTACTGCACGTTCCGCTGGATCACGTCCGACAACGGCTATGCCATGTCGTGCTTGCGGGCCAACCCGCTCACCGGCGAGATGATCGACGGCGACGTCGTCTTCGACGCGAGCTTCATCCGCTACTGGAAGCAACAGTACGCCCTCTTGATCGGCAGCACGACGGCCCAGGACGGCAAGCAGCAAGTCGGCCCCGCTGGCGATCGGCGAGGTGATCAGCCCGATCCTGGCCTCGAAGATGGGCTACGGTCAGCCCGGCGAAGCACGCCCTGCTCGGTGTCAGTGCCCTTGAGAGAACCCCCAACCAGATGGTGCCCGAGGTCGTTCCGGCCGACCAAAACTTCCTTGTCGTGGCAACTGGCGAAAAACCTCGCACCGGCAACCGCGGCTTCTGCCAGTATCAGTCGGGCCTGCAGCGCGACTTCGGCTTGGCCGCCATCGCCATGGCCGAAACCGGCGAGGCCCCGAAGCCGCCGCCGACAAGACCCAAGGACAAGGTAAGGACAAGACGCCGAGAAGAAGAAGCCCGAGCCCAAGAACGAGCTGCCCGAAGAGTTTATCGGCCAGGCGATCAAGGAGATCGTGATGCACGAGGTGGGCCATTCACTGGGCCTGCGGCACAACTTCAAGGCCAGCACGATGCTGACGGCCGATCAGCTCAACGATACCGCGATCACCCACGTCAAGGGGCTGGTCGGAAGCGTGATGGAATACAGCCCGATCAACATCGCCCCCAAGGGCAAGAAGCAAGGCGATTACTACACGACGACGATCGGTCCCTACGACTACTGGGCCATCGAGTATGCCTACAAGGTCGTCGAAGGCGACGAGGCGGCCGAGCTCAAGAAGATCGCCGCGCAGGCCCCGGAACATGACCTGGTTTATGCGACTGACGAAGATTCGTTCTTGAACGACGACCCCTACGTCAATCGCTGGGACCTCGGCTGCGGATCCGTGCCAGTTCGGCAAGGAGCGAATTGCTCTGGCGACGGAGCTTTTAAAAGACCTGGACGCTCGTGTGGTCAAGGACGGCGAATCTTGGGCGCGGACTCGCCGGGCCTTCAGCATCTTGCTCGAGCAATGGGGCGACGGCGCGACCCTTGCTTCGCAGTATGTGGGGGGCCAGTCGGTCTCGCGCGATCACAAGGCCGACAAAGGAGGCCACGACCCGATCGTTCCCGTGCCGGGAGCCAAGCAGCGCGAGTGCCTCAAGTTCATCACCGAGTCGATTCTCTCCGACAAGTCGTTCCAGTTTTCACCGGCCCTGCTCCGCCGGCTGGGAACCGAGCGCTGGTCGCACTGGGGTTCGGAGGGCGGGATGTTCGGGCCGGGCGTCAATATCTCGGTGCTCGAGCGCATCCTGGGAATCCAGAAGATCGTGCTCGGCCAGTGCCTGAGCAGCGCGACGCTGGCACGGCTGGAAAACCAGCAGCTCCAGGCCGACCGGGCGCCGATCCGCTGCGAATGGACGAGGTATTCCGCTCGTTGACCGATGGGATCTGGTCCGACCTCGACCACCTCCCCGGCGGCCACCGACGACAAGGCCGGCCCAGTTCGCGCTCTCGACGATCCGCCGGAACTTGCAGCGCGAATACCTGCGGCGGTTCAGCGGCATGGTGATCGGCGGCGGTCGCGGCGGCAGCGGCGACATGTTCAGCTACATGGTCTTGCTCAGGGGGGAACAAGCTCGGTTCCGGCCGACGCGCGTGCCCTCGCCCGGCTGCACTTGAAGGAGATCGCCAGCCGGATCACCAAGGTCCTGGAAACCAGGAACCTGGCCATCGACGACACCAGCCGGGCACACCTCGAAGAGTGCCGCCACCGCATCGCCAAGGTTCTCGAAGCCAACCTCGACATGCGGGAGCCGTGAGTGAACGATCGCTGTTCCCGCACCGAGGAAACATGATGATCGACAATGCGTACGGATGCTACCAGCGCTGGGCGTGGTGAGCCTTGGCTTGGTCGGGCTCGGTGCTGGCATCGCCATCCGGTCCCGACGAGCCGCCCGCCCGGCCGCGTCCCGGATTGACCTCTCAGCAAACCAAGGAGGCCGTCAAGCTCGCCCAGGGGGCGATGGTCGAGCTCCGCAAGAAAACCGAAGGGGCCTCGAACCCGGCGCAGACCGGCGCGAATATGTCGTGGGCGTCGAGCTGCTCGTCGAGCAGCGAGCCGAGCACACGGCCCGCCGGCAATTCGACTGCTGCCGGCGTGAGGCGGCGCCTCCCAACCCAAGCCGCAAGAAAAGCCGAAAGAGGGGGCGAAATCGACCAAAACAGAGTCGGCCGCGCGGGCCGCTGGCGATCGTGACGTCTTATCGTTATTTTGATGACATCACGGTCTTTTCAACCGTCGATCTGGCCACCAACCGCGTGGTCAGGGTCGAGGCCGCCCAGCATCTGCGCACGCCGCTCTCGCAAACCGAGTTCGAGAGGCCCAGGAGATGGCCCGCGAAAAAAGCGCGGAGGTGAAACAGCTTTACGAGCGGTTCGGCGACCAGCTCAGCGTTTATCCGCAGTTCAGCCAGTTCACGGTCAAGGACGATCCCCGGGTTCATCGGGTCGTTCATCTGACGTACCGGGTCGGCAAGCGCGACCTGAGCTATCCGCGGCCGCAGGTCGACCTGACGCTGCGCGAGGTCGAGACGCCCGGCCCCGAGCAACCCAGCCCGAGCCCAAGGCCCACGCCGCCGGTCGCCATAAAGAGTGGCCCGCCGCCATCAAGAGTGGCCCGAAACCGATCCGATCGTTACCGAGGGACCCCGAATGCTCCGTTCGCCTGTTCGCACTCGGTGCGTTACTCGTGCTCGTCGGCACTGCCGTGGCATGCCGTCGACGGCGAGCGGCGCAGCGGTTTTTTCGCCAATCCCTGGCCGATCCGCCGGCGCAGGAAGTGACGACCGAATTCTTGATCAGCGAGTCGGGCGGGCTGGAGCCGCGCAAGGGAACCGCCTGGAAAGTTCATTTCGCACGCGGCGTGCACAAGGGGCTTTATATCACCGGGGCCTGGTTCAAGCGCGATCTGAGCGAAGAATGGATCAAGGTGCTCAACGACGCCCGCGTCGCCGAGCTGTTCGTCCCGTATCACCAGTCGAGCCAGATCCGCTATTACGATCTGACGAGCTTTCAGTTTCCCTTGAACGAGGTCAAGGCCGAGGACGCCGGCCCGTTCGGCACGCTGATGCCCCCGTTTCAGGGCGATCCTTTCGCCACCGTGGTCAAGGAAATTCGCGATCGCGGGCTGGCGTGGAAAGATTACGCCCACGGCGTGCGCCGGGGCCGCGAGCTGGTCATCTGGGCCGCTCTGGAGGCGGGAAACTACATGTACATCATGTCGTATGCTTTTCATGATGATGGCACGATCGCCTTTCGGGTCGGGGCGACCGGGCAAAACCTTCCCGGGGCACCGCTACGAGGCCCACGTTCACAGCGCCCACTGGCGGATCGATATCGACCTGTTCGACGGCAAGAAAAACTCGGCCATGCTGATGAAGCACGTCGAAGACCCATCCAGCCTGAGCGCCGAGGACGTGAAAGAGCCGTTCAACGGCGGGCTCGAGGGGGGCGTCGACTGGGACCCCAAGGAATTCACGATGATCCGCGTGCAGTGCGACAAGCAGAACGCTCGCGGCGAGCTGATCGGCTATGACCTGATGCCCCTTCGCTACGGCACGCCGCGTCATCACGAAGAATTCACCCGGCACGACCTCTGGGTGACGCGGTCGCATCCCGATCGGCCCATGGAATTTATCTATCGCGAACCTGCCGAACATCATCAAAGACGAAGAAGTGGTGGAAGAGACCGATATCGTGCTCTGGACCAACTCGGCCGTCCATCACGAGCCGCGGCACGAGGATGGCAAGCCGAATTCGGGCCCGCGGCTCTGGCCGGGGGACGATGCCTGGGAAGGCTCGGCGCTCGTCATGTGGAGCGGCTTTGACCTGCGCCCGCGGAATCTCTTCGACCGGACGCCATTTTATCCTTACTCGCCTGCTCCTCCGGCTCGTCCGGGCGTGAATGCCGGGCCCAACGCCGAGCCCTAGATTGGAACCGGACAGGCGAGCGCAGCCGGCGGCGACGGGCGTTCCGTCCCGTCGGTGAAAGGCAGCCAGCCGGCTACGCATAAACCACACCGCCAACCCGCCAGCGAACAGGCCGACGCTGATATTCTGCGACAAGGTCATGCCGGCGAAGATAGCGGGCTCATCGCCGCGCAACACTTCCAGCGGCCAGCGTGAGAGGGGATAAATGATCATGAGCAGGGCCATCGCTTGGCCGGGGTTGCGCCGGCGGGGCAAGTAAACCAAGAGCACGGCCAGCACGGCAAAGCCCGCGAGTGAGGCATAAATTTGCGTCGGATGCACCGGCAGCGAATGGCTCGCGAGCGGCGAGATCAAGCCGGCGTCGACCTGGCGAACCCATGCATGCGACCCGGCGGGGAAACTAATGGCCCACGCCCGGTCGCAAACGGCCCCGTAGCAACAACCGTTCAAGAAACAACCGATCCGTCCGATCGCAATGCCGATCGCCACCGCGGGCGCGGCCACGTCGGTCATCACCCAGAACGGAAACGGCCGTCGATACCAATAGAGGACGGAGCCGGTGAACCCACCCAGGATACATCCATAAAAAACGTTGCCTCCTTGCCAGCTCCGCAACGCGTCGCCCCAGTTGTGAATCGTATCCAGGTGTGACAGCACGTACATCCCCCGTGCACCGACAACGCCCCCCAAGAAAAGCCACGTTGCCAGCTCGTAAACCGCGTTTGTGTTGATGTTCTCTCGTCGCGCGCACCAAACACCGATCGCGAGCGAACTAAAGCAGGCGATCAAGACCATTACGCCATAGCTATGGATCTTAAAGTCCGAACCTGGAATGACAAACAAGATCGGCCACATCCTTGGGTCTCCCGATCGCCCAGGCTTGTCCTTGTTTTTTGCCCCCACGCAGCAGAATGCCAGGGGGGACCAAATCGTACAAGAGCAGAAGCGCGAGCAGTCACCCATGAAGGTGCAAGCGCGGCCTTGCCCGACTGCGAAGGTCGCTTTTTGGTATAACAAAGCCACGACCGGTAGCATCAGGACCGAGGCCAACCCGTCATGCCGGACAAGCGTGCTCACCGCGGCCCCGACCCTCGCGATGGCGAGGCCTTTGGGCCATCGGCCTTACCGGCCCTGCGTGGAGCTGTGAGCGACCTCTCCTGGCTATTAAGCCGCGGCTATGCACCGGTGTCGGCGCTCAAGCTGGTCGGCGATCGTTGGTCATTAATCGAGCGTCAGCGCCAGGCCGTGCGCCGGTCGGCGTGTTCTGACGAGGCCCGCGAGCGACGTATGGCGTGCCGGGTCGCCGCGGACTGCGTCGCTGGTAAGGATCTGGTGATCGATGGTTTCAATGTCCTCACTACGATCGAGGCCGCCCTGGGGGGCGCGGTCGTGCTCGTCTGCCGCGACACCACGTGCCGCGACATCGCCGGCATTCACGGCAGTTACCGAAGGGTCTTCGAGACCCGACCCGCCCTCGAAAGATTGGTCACGGTGCTGGGAAGACTGGGGGTGCGCCGGTGCCGTTGGCTGTTCGACCGACCGGTTTCCAACAGCGGGCGCATTCGGGGCATCATCCTTGAGTTAGCTGCCGAGCGAGGCTTGGACTGGTCCGTCGAGCTGGTGGACGACCCCGACCCGATACTCGCCGGCTCGCCCGAAATCGTCGCCACCGCCGATAGCGCGGTACTCGACCGTAGCCCTCGTTGGCTCAACCTGGCTCGGATTGCAATCGAAACGAATGGCTTCGAGACAAGTCTGATCGATCTTTCCTCTTGCCCCTGAGCGTGCGACGGCCGAGGGAACTCGTCTTCGCTCCGCGGTTCATGGGCGAGGGAGAGCTGATCGGCATCGACCACAACTGATTTGCCAACTTTTACGCCAGCGGGTCTTCCCCGCGATCGAGAAACGCCGTCAAATAATCGCGCACGACGTCTGACACGGCCGACTCAGCCATGGCTTTGACAGCGGCCTCGCGGGCTGCGTCGCGACCATGTGCAAGGTCGATTGCGACAATGGCGAGGATCTGCAGTTGAGCCTCGGGGTGCTCACCCGGCCGTTCGTCGATCGCTTCCCGCGCGTGGTTCCAGGCCTCCTCCCAGGCATCTTTCGGCCAGGTTCGTTCGGTCTCGCCGGGTGATGAAAGCAAGTTCAGCGATTCGATTGAGTCGTTGTCGGAGGCAAGCCGATCGACAATGCCCAAGGATCGGGCCAGCAGGTAGCCGATCGTCCGGCCCGTGATCAATAAATTCAATCCGTCGTCTGGGCCAACGATGCGGGGGATTTTCGCGATTGCTCCCCAAGCTGGAATTAATCCGAAATGCACCTCGGGCATTCCCAACTGGAGGGGCGCGGCCGAGGCCAGGGCCACTCGCCGGCCGCACGCTAGCGCCAGCTCGAGGCCGCCACCAAGACAGGCACCATGAATGACCGCGAGGGTTGGGACCGCCAGGGCGGACAGGCGATCGAACACCGCCAATCCGCGCCGTGCAAAGGCTTCCGCCTCCGATTCCGTGCTCAGCGTGAGAACATACTCGAGATCGACGCCCGCGCAAAACCCCGCCGCCTTTGCGCTGCGGAGCACAAGCCCTGACACGGAGCCATCGTTCTCGACTTCGGCCAACCGTGCCTCCAGCTCAGCGAACACTGCATCGTTGAGCCTATTCTGCGCCCGGCCCGGCTGATCGAACCAGAGTGTGCGCACACCACCGGCCGACTCTTCCCATCGCCAGATCGCTTTCGTGGTTTCATCAGACATGGCCGTCATCTCGTTGGAGGGTTATGATCGGGCGACGCGGAGGCAAAATCGATTCTCTCGGGGAGTGTGGCGCATGCCGCAGAATCTGATCAGTCATGTTCTCAGTCTCGTCGGTGCGGTGCTTGGCGCCGCGATCGGATTCTACACATTTCTGTGGCTGTTGAAACAGGGCTACTACGGTCTGATCATTCCCGGTGCTTTCTTGGGCCTTGGCTGCAGCCTTGCGTCGAGGCACCGTTCGATGGTTCGTGGGCTGCTTTGCGGGGTCGCCGCCTTGGGCCTTTCTCAATTCGCGGATTGGTATTGCACCATCACGGACGACGGCTTTCTTGAGTTCCTCAGCCATGGAAAAACTCTGACCCCCGTGACCATGGTCATGACCGGTATCGCAACACTCGTCGCGTTCTGGATCGGCAGCGACGCAAGTTTTCTCGGGTTTTGGAAGCCAAGGCTCGAAGCCAGCCGGGAACCGCGACGGCCGGAGTGAGTGGGTCGGATTGGGAAACCTTCTTATTGCGCGGGAGTCCTTTAGAATCAGCGAAGATCGAGTCGAAACTCGAACTCTTCCCCGATTTTACTCGGAATCTCGCCTATCTCGCCGCGCCCGCGTATGCCATGGAGGCCACTACATATCAGACCGCCGCGTTGAACGATTCCGGCTCTGACGACTATATGCTCGAAACGGCCATTCTCAAGGTTTTCACCTCCGAATTTTGATCGTGGGGCGAGGCTGTGAAGATACCTGACGGTAGGGTCGTTTGGCCTGATAGAGCGCCAGCCGGGATCGAAAGTCGACCTTCTGCTGTTCATCCATCAGAAGTTCGATCCCCCTCGTTTGCGACTTGACCGCCGCGGGGAAGTCGCCAGGCTCGCCCCGCATCACCACGGCCTGCCAGGGAAATCCGCGATTTTGCGTCACACGAACCACGCCCAGATTCCGTCCTTCCCCTCGCCGCCAGCCGGGCCCGCAAGGTCCGCGGATTTGCGTCATTTGCGTCATTTGCGTCACGGCCATTTCTAACTGGGTGACCGGAAATGACTTGCGCCGCGACGCAAATTGCCGGCCCGCTCGCCGTTTGCGTCACAAGGTTGGCGTTTTGCGTCACGGTGTTCGTTTTGCGCCAGCGAGCCGGGCTCCAATCCCGGGCGGGATGATAGTTATGATGAGTTATTCGAATCTTCTGGCTTTTCTTGTCCGGCATGTGATGACGATTGATCCCCGTAATCCGAGTCTTCCGTACCGGCAAACCTCTGGAGAAAGGCCCTGGCTCTTTGCCTGAACGTCGGCCTCGTGCCATCAACGAGGGGCTGATCTTCCTCCTCGGCGTCTTGCATGGCCCCGGAAAAAGCCCCCTTCTGGACGATGTACTTGATCAAGGTCTCGGCCACGGGTGAGTCTTCGAGCACCGCCTCGCCCGCCGCTGTTCGGTTCGATTCCAGCGAGCTTGTAAATGTCTCTGGCACGCGGCCGAGCCCGCGCCACGGCCTCGCCCCAGCGCTCGGCATCGGCCATCCGCGACAGCGCCTCCAAATGCACGTTCGGCATCATGCGCATGCCGGCCGATACGGCATCGAGCAAGCCCCCCAGCAGCTTGGGGCAATCACGATCGAAGTCCGCCCAAAACGCTTCCTCGGTCCGCCGCGTCGCCTGGGAGATGGGCGAGAGATGCAGGAAGAACGACCGGTCGGCCACATCGGCCTGGGCCACGAAATCGCCGATCCCATCCAGGATGATGGGCCGCTCGGCCACGAAAACGACCTCCTCGTCATCGGTGCCCAACGAACGGATCGTGAAGCCGGTACCCGTCGCCAGCCCGCACAATCCGACGGATGATCTTGGTCTGATGGCAGTTCTGGCTGGCCCGGCACTCGAGCACGGCGTGGTTGAACTCGTTGCGGGTGATCGAAAGCGAATGGTCGACGCTACGATGTCCCGGACAGCGCGACTCCCACGCGTCTTCGCCCACCCTCAGCGGATCGAACCCGCACTCGCGCAGCCTCACGACTATATTCACGACTCCGTCGCGCAGCATGACGTCACACCGCCTCCCGCATTGAGGTGAAGAAAGGAGAAAACACGTTTGTTATAGCCGTCATAATCGGCGCAATCCCCCACGTCCTTGAGAATAGGCGCTAATTATAGCTGTTTTGCCGAAGAACAGCCGATGAAGAAAGGCTCACGCAGCTTTTGTACGCTAAGCATCGCGCTGGGTCAGTGTCACATGGCGCCAACCGCGCACCGGTTCACAACAAACGTCAGCGCGGGGCAGGTCGCGCCGTCGTAATCGAACACTTCGACGGGCGTCAAGCACGCCGATCAATCCCGTGACTCCAGCTCGGGTTGCACTCGCTCGCCGCTTAAGAACTTGTCGGAAAGCTGCTCGATCCCCTCGAAGAAGACCTCCCAAGGCTCTCTGGTGATCACCAGAAATCCTTCACCCGTGCGCTGCGCGGCGAGCTTTTCGGGTTGATCTTAGCGTTATAATCACACCATCCTTGTCATGTCCAATATCACGGGCGAGCTTCAGTCGCGGCGTGCCGGGGGAATCCCTGACGGTAGGGCTTCTTGGCCTGGTAGAGCGCCAACCGGTTGCGATAGTCGGCCTTCTGCTGTTCAGCCGTCAGAAGTTCGATCGCCTTTTTTTGCGACTTGACCGCCATGTCGAAATCGCCGGCCTCGGCCTGTGCGGCGGCGAGGGTGTCGAGAATGACGGGATTCTTCCATTTGGTCAACTCGCAGGCGCGGGATGCGAATTGGACCGCCCTCTTTCCATCGCGGTACTTCGCTTCGGGACAGGCGGCCATGATCAGCGCGCTGGCGTTGTATGGCTTCGGGTCGCTGGGTTGCAGCCGTATGGCCTCGGCGTACTGAGCCCGGGCCGCCTCGTAGTTCCCAATGTGAGAGAAGGCGAGGCCAAGGTTGTAGTGTGCTTGGAAGTTGCCAGGGTCGAGCCGTATGGCGTCAGCGAAATGAGCCTCAGCCTCGGCATACCTCCTCTGGCGGGAGAGAATCATCCCCAGGCTGTTGTGGGCGTCGCCCCACCGGGGATGCAGCCGAAGCGCCTCGGTCAAATGAGTCGCCGCCGGCTCGGACTTCCCCTCGTTATAGAGCACGAAGCCCAATTTCTTGTGGGCGTCGGCGTAGTCGGGGCGAAGCCGTACAGCCTCAGTGAAATGAGCCTCCGCGTCGGGGTACCTTCGCATTGCCTGAAGGGCAACGCCCAAGTTGTAGTGAGCGTCGGTGAAGCTGGGATCGAGCCGAAGCGCCTCGGTGAAATGAGCCACCCCCGCCTCGTGTTTCCCCTGTTTGTCGAGGAGTACGCCCAGGTTGTGATGGGCAGCGGCGAAGCTGGGATTGAGCCGCAGCGCCTCGGTGAACTGAGCCTCTGCCTCCGCGTACTTGCCCCTGATATGGAGGACCCTGCCCAAGTTGTGGTGTGCTTTGTCGTCGCCGGGATCGAGCCGTGCGGCGTCAGTGAAATGAGCCTCCGCCTCCGCGTACTTCCCGCGGCTATAGAGGAGATTGCCCAAATTGTTGTGTGCTAGGCAATTCGCGGGATTGAGCCGCAGCGCTTGGGTGTAATGGGTGACTGCGGCCTGGTAGCTCCCCCTGTTTTGGAAGGCTATTCCCAGATTGTATTGTGGCAAGTCCCTAAAATCTTTCCAATGTGTAAATGTATGGGTCCAGAGGGTTTCCGCGTTGCGCCAGGTCCGGCACTGGTTCCGCGTCATGAAGGTCAGACTGAGGAGCGCTCCGAGGCCAATCGCCATGATCCCGATGCCGGCGCCACGACGGGACCGCGAGAACATCCACCACAGTCGGTGGAAACAGGCGGCTGCCAGCATCACCGAGCACAGCATGGGCATATAGCTGTAGCGATCCGCGGCGATCACGTTTGTGTTGTTCCGAATGATGCCCGAGCTGGGCGCCAGGACCACCAGGTAACTTACCCAAGCCGCCAACATGCCGGGCCAGCGCCGACGCAGAAGGAACAGGCCAGCGCTCACAGCCAGGGTAGCGAGGATGCTCAAACTGAATGGGAGCTTGTACCACTTCATCTCTAAGGGTAACACGTACAACGCGGTGAGGTTCAGCGGTGACGCCGTCTTGAGGATGTAAAACCAGATCCCATAACACGCTTGAGCAATGCCTACCGAGACATCATAGTGTTCAATGAGGAACCGCGACTGGACCCTGACGGTGATAGAGACGCCCATGAAAAGAAGGCTCACCATCACAAACGGGACCTTCTCCAACAAGGCCCTTCGCGCCGATGCACCGAACCATCGCCCGGTCTCGTCCGGAAATCGGCGCAGCGGGTAGAGGTCCAAGATCAAGAGCACCGCGGGCAAACCCACTGGCGTCGGGTGAAACAGTAGGGCCGTCACGAACAGGAAGAAAGAGCACACCAGCCAGGCCCACACACGTCTGTGTGTGTGTGTGTGTGTCGGATCTGTTGGGAATGCACGGAGATAGGCGAGAACCGACAGCATGGAGAACAGGGCGCAGGGCAAATAAAATTGGACGGAGGCCCAGGCCACAGCCTCAGCGCGCAGCGGGTGCACGGCGAACAGGGCGGTCGCGAGCCCCGCGCTCAAGGAGCACGTCAACCGACTTTCGAGGCAGGAATTGGTCCGGCATCGGACGAGCAAGGCCACCGTCAAGACATAGAGGACGATGGCGTTGGCGACGTGGAGGAGCAGGCTGGTGAGGTGATAACCCCGTGGGTCGAGCTGCCAGATAACATATTGTGCACCGTAAAGCAGCCACGCCAGAGGCTGATAAGCGCCCATCCACGACGTACTCCAAGCCCACTTCACCTGGGCTGCGCCCAGACCGCGGAAATTCAGGTTGCCGTGAAAGGTCTTAGCGTCGTCCACCGGACAGAAGTCATTGTCCAGGACGGGAAAGAAGGCGTAGCTGACGATCAAGGCCAACGGAATCGTAACCAGCCAGGTGCGCCAGTTCCAAGCCGGCAGCGGCTGCCGATTCCGTCCGGCGCTCGGAGTTGGAACTGGAGCCACGGCTGCCTGCATTGACCCTTCTTGCCAAGACTCTCTCATCAGGAAGCCTCAATCCACCTGCGGGCGCCCTCGATCACTGGCGCCGAGCTTGTCGAGTTGATCCCAACGTTATAATCACACTACCCTTATCATGTCCAATATCACGGGTGAGGTTCAGTCGCGACGTGCCGTGGGGATACCTGACGGTAGGGCTTCTTGGCCTGGTAGAGCGCCAACCGGTCGCGATAGTCGGCCTTCTGCTGTTCAGCCATCAGGAGTTCGATCGCCTTCTTTTCCGACGAGACCGCCGCGGCGAAATCGCCGGCCTCGGCCTGTGCGGCGGCGAGGGTATCGAGAACGATGGGATTCTTCCATTTGGTCAACTCGCAGGCGCGGGTTGCGAATTGGACCGCCTTCTTGCCATCGCGAAACTTCGCTTCGGGACAGGCGGCCATGATCATCGCGCTGGCATTGTACGCATAAGCGCCGGCGGGATCGAATCGTATCGCCTCGGCGTACTGGGCCCTCGCCGCCTCGTACTTCCCGCGGCGGGCGAGGATCGTCCCCAGGTTGTTGTGGGCATCGACATAGCCGGGATTGAGCCGCAGGGCCTCACTGAACTGAGCCTCGGCCGCGTCGTACTTCCGCTGCGTATAGAGGACCTTGCCAAGGTTGTTGTGGGCCTTATCGTCAGCGGGATGAAGTCGCGCGGCCTCGGCGTACTGGGCCTCCGCCTCCGTGTACTTCCCGCGGCGCGAGAGGATCGCTCCCAGGTTGTTGTGGGCATCGGCGAAGCCGGGATCGAGCCGTACCGCCTCGGTGAATTGAGCCGCTGCCGCCTCGTATTTCCCGTGTTTATCGAAGACGACGCCCAGGTTGTTGTGTGCGTCGGCGAAGGCAGGATTGAGCCGCAGGGCCTCGGTGAATTGAGCCACCGCCGCCTCGTCCTGTGCCTGGGCAAAAAGGACCTTGCCCAAATTGTTGCGTACTTTGTCGTCGCCGGGATGGAGCCGTGCGGCCTCAGCGAAATGAGCTTCCGCCTCCGCGTATCTCCCGCGGCTATAGAGGAGACTGCCCAAATTGCTGAGTGCTGAAGACAGCAAAGTCGTCATCGGTGAAGAAAGCCGACGGCTCGAGAGGACACTGCCTAAATTGCTGTGTGCTACGTCATTGGCGGGATTGAGCCGTGGCGCTCGCGGTGTCATGGGCGACCGCGGCCTGGGAGCTCCCCTTGTTTTCGAGGAGTGTGCCCAAATTGTATAGTGGCAAGTCCTTAAAGTCTTTCCAATGGGTAAATTCATGGGCCCAAAAGGTTTCCTGGTCCCGCCAGGTCCGGCACTGATTCCGCGTCATGGGGACCAGCGTCAGGAGCACTCCCAGGGCCATCGTGATGATTCCGATGCGGGACACAGGACGCCACCGCGAAGACACCAGCCAGAGCTGGCAAAAACCGTCGGCCGCCAGCATCACAAATGGCAGCATGGCCAGGTAGCTATAGCGATCCGCAGCGATCACGTCTCTGTTGTTCGGAATGATGCCCGAGACGGGCGCCAGGATCAACAGGTAACAGAGCCAAGCCGCCAGTACGCCGGGCCAGCGCCGGTGCAAAAGAAACAGGCCGGCGCTCACCGCCAGCGTGGCGAGGATGCTCAAACTGAATGGGAGCTTGAGCCAATTCAACTCCAGGGGTAACAGGTACAACGCGGTAAGGTTTAGCGGTACCAACGTCTTAAGGATGTAAAACCAGATCCCATAACACGCTTGAGCAATGCCTACGGAGACATCGTAGTGCTCAATGAGGAACGGCGATTGCCCCCTGACGGCGATAGCGACCCCCATGAAGAGAACGCTCACCATCACAAACGGGACCTTCTCCAACAAGGCCCGCCGCGCCGACGCCCCGAACCATCGCCCGGTGCTGTCCGGAAATCGCCGGAGTGGGTAGATGTCGAGGATCAAGAGCACTGCGGGCAGGCTCACCGCCACCGGCAGGAATAACAGGGCGATCACGAACAAAAGGAGGCTCCCCACCAGCCAACCCTGCCGCGGCTGGCATGAATCCTCCGGAAATGAACGGAGGTAGGCGAGAACCGACAGCATGGAGAACAGGCGCAGGGCAGATACTTTTGGACGCTGGTCCAGGCCACGACCTCAACCCGCAGCGGATGCACCGCGAACAGGGCGGTCGCCAACCCCGCGCTCAAGGAGCAGGTCCACGGACTTTCGAGGCAGGAACTGTTCCGGCATCGGACGAGCACGGCCACGGTCAAGACATACAGCAAGCTACGGCGTTGGCAACCTGGAGGAGCAGGCTGGTCAAGTGGTAGCCTCGTGGGTCGAGTTGCCAGAGGACATATTGCGCCTCGAAGAGCATCCACGCCAGCGGGTGGTAAAAGCCCTGCATCGTCGTACTCCAGGCCCACTTGACCTGAGCTGCACCCAGACCACGGAAATAGGGGTTCTCGAGAAGGCCCCCATTGTCGTCCAAAGACGGCATGAATCCGTTGTCGAGGACAGGGATGAACGCGTAGATGACGATCAAGGCCAACGGAATCGCAACCAGCCAGGTGCGGCGGTCCCAGGCCGCCGGCGGTGCCTGACTCGGGACCGGAGCACGCGACCGGCTGCGTTGTGCTCTTCTTGACCTAGCTCATTCATCAGCAATGCCCGACTTATCAGTATTCGCGGATCGGTCGATGGAACGACGGCGTTCGATATCCCGGGGGCCGAGCTCGAGAGGCCGAGGACGACCAGCCGATCGAAATCAACCAACAACCGAGTGATAGTGGGAGGTATTGGCAATCTTTCGCCCGCGAAATCGGAATCTGCCCTTCACCCAAAATCATCTCATCACACTTGTACGGCGATTTCAACGGCAGGGCCGTCTCCGCCCGCAAACGGGGCCCACTGAATTTTTTCAACGACCCGATAAACGGCTAAAAAGTTCGGCGGACAGAGCCGCCTCCTACACGAACTGTAGGAGGGAGCTCCGTCTCCCGATCCCCCTACTAGCCCTGTGTCGGGCCGTTGAATTCTTTCGCATCGGCAGCGGATGTGCCCCGCTTCAAGCTGTCAAAGAGGATTAAAACGCCACATCATGCGCGAGCTTCAGTTGGTGCGTGGCTGTGTGGGTACCTGGCGATAGGGCTGCTTGGCCTGGTAAAGCGCCAGCCGGGAGCGATAGTCGGTTTTCTGCCGCTCGTCCGGCAGACGCTCGATCGCGCTCAACTGCCACTTTACCGCCGCGGCGAAATCGCCGGCCTCGGCCTGCGCCGCGGCAAGGGTATCAAGAACGACGGGGTTTTTCCACCGGGTCAACTCGCAGGCGAGGGTTGACAACTGGATCGCCTTCTTGCCGTCGCGGAACTTCGCTTCGGGGCAGGCGGCCATGATCAGCGCCTGGCGTTGTACGCTTTGGGGTCGCCGGGTTCGAGCCGAATGGCCTCAGCCAACTCGGCCTTCGCCTCCTCGTAGTTTCCGCGGTGGGAAAAGGCCAGGCCCAGGTTGTAGTGAGAATCGACCGAGTTGGGATTAAGCCGCAGCGCCTCGATGAACTGGGCCGCAGCCTCCTCGTACTTCCCCCGTTTAGAGAGGACGTTGCCTAGGTTGTTGTGGGCTTTGTCGTCCCTGGGACGGAGCCGCGCGACCTCAGCGAAATGGGCCTCCGCCTCCGCGTACTTCCCGCGGCTGGAAAGGATCGTCGCCAGGTTGTTGTGGGCATCGGCGAAGCCGGGATTGAGCCGCAACGCCTCGGTGAAATGAGCCACCGCCTCCTCGTATTTCCCCTGTTTGTCGAGGACGACGCCCAGGTTGTTGTGGGCATCGGCGTCACCGGGATTGAGCCGCAGCGCCGCGCTAAAATGAGGCACCGCCTCCTCGTACTTCCCCAGGGTATAGACGACCTTGCCCCACTCGTTTTGTGCTTTGTCGTCCCCGGGATGAAGCCGAGCGACTTCAGCGAAATGAGCCTCCGCCTCCGCGTACCTGCCGCGGCGGCAGAGAATCCTCCCCAGGTTGATGTGGGAAACGTCGTCGTCGGGATTGAGCTGTACCGCTTCGCTGAGATGAGCCACCGCCTCGTCGTATCTCCCCAGTTTATCAAGGCCGATGCCCAAATTGTGGTGTACCCAGAAGTAAGAGTTTAAACCGTGGGTCAGAGCATAGGTCGTCAGAGTGTCCGAGTCGCGCCAGATCAGGCACTGCTTCCGCGTCATGGCGGTCAGAGCCAGGACCGATCCCAGGCCAATCGCGATCAACCCGATGGCGGCAGGACGCCAGCGCGACGACATCCGCCAGAGCCGACAAAAACCGACCGCCGCCGGCGTGACCAAACTCAGCAGGCACAAATAGCTATAGCGATCCCCGGCGACCTGGTCGCTAATCGAAATCAGGCCCGAGGTGGGCGCCAGGATCACCAGGTAACAGAGCCAAGCCGCCAGCAGTCCGGGCCAGCGCCGGCGCACGAGAAACAAGCCGGCGGAGAGCGCCAACGTGGTGAGAATCGTCAATCTGACCGCCGGCGGCGCGAGCCACTTCAACTCCATGGGCGACGGGTGCGAGGGGATGAGGTTCAGCGGGAACACCGTCTCGAAGGGATAAAACCAAGTGGCGTGGCACGCCCGGGCAATGCCTCCCCAGGCGCTGTCACGGTCGAGCGGAATCTGTGATTGCGGCTTGGCCGCGATCGCGAGGCCCATGAAGAGGATGCTCATCATCACAAACGGGACCTTCTCCAGCAAGGCTCTGCGCGCCGACGCACCGAACCATCGCCCGGTATCATCCGGAAATCGGCGGAGCGGGTAGACATCAATAATCAAGAGCACCGCGGGGAGACTGACCGCCGGTGCCTTGAACAACAGGGCCCCCACGAAAAGGAGGAACGAGCCGACCAGCCAACCCCACCGCGGCGATGACCTCATCGGAAATGCGCGAAGATAGGCGAGAACCGCCAGCATGCAGAACAGGGTGCAGGGCAGATAGGGTTGGCAGGAGGCTGAGGCCACGACCTCCACACGCAGCGGGTGCACCGCGAAGAGGGCGGTCGCCAGGCCCGCGCTCAAGGAGCACGTCCACGGGCTCTCAAGGCAGTAACCGCCATCGCAACGGACCAGCAAGGCCGCCGTCAAGACATAGAGGACCACGGCGCTCGCAACCTGAAGGAGCAGGCTGGTCAGGTGATAACCCCGTGGGTCGAGTTGCCAGAAAACATATTCGGTCTCGAAGAGCATCCACGCCAGCGGCTGGTAAGCGCGGACCCACATCGTCGTCCACGCCCATTTCAACTGGACTGCGCCCAGACCACGGAAATAGGGGTTGTCGAGGAAGTTTTCATGGTCGTCCCACAACGCCATGAAGCCGTTGGCGAGGACGGGAATGAAGGCGTAGCTCACAATCAAGGCCAACGGAATCGTAACCAGCCAGGCGCGCCGGTCCCGCCCCGGCAGCGATTGCTGACTCGGAACCGGCGCCACCGCCGCCTGCATTGAGCCTTCTTCATCAAACCCGTCCATCAGCAAGTCTCCCTCTGATTTAAAACTTGAAGTCCCTTCGTTATCTAGGCCCGCGGGCGCTGGCTCGGGCTCAGTTTTCACCGTCGGCTTCGCCGGCTCCGGCTTGGCCTTCACCGTGGGATTCTTGGACTGGTTCTTGCGAGGTGGCATTGGGTTGTTGCTCCTTCTTAGCCCTCTGGGCATTGAACTCGGCATCGAGTTGGATGGTATCGAAGAGATCGACTTTGTTGAGAGAAATGCCAGTCAGCATTTGGCCTACCTCGTCGCGGCCGGGCCAGCACATCTGACAGAGTGCTGTGCCGCCGGAGCAT
>CAWHKI010000312.1:0-87820 GCA_963829765.1 uncultured Isosphaeraceae bacterium
AACCTGATCCCGGTCCAAGTTGATCACATCGTACAAGCGGCTTTTCAGCCTCACGAGATCCACGGCCGCGAGCCGACAAAAAAAGACCGAATATTCGCGCTCATGCCGAAATCCTCACAAATCTTGGCGACCTTTCGCAGCCGCTTGGGGTCGCAGATGTCGTAAGCGACGAGGTAAGTGTCCAATTTGTCCGTGGTCCGTGGTCAGTTGTCAGTGGTCCGCTGCCCGCCTTTTCCTTTCGTTCTCATGCTCCCGCGTGGGAATCTCAGTCTCGGTCTGCGCCAACCCATTCGGCGGCGGCCCAGCGAGGATGTCGTCCCGGGACGCGGTGCGTCGTTGGCCTGTGCTCCCACGCAGAGCGTGGGAGCAAGTTGAAGCTGGTCACCTTGTCGTAAACCCTATGTACCTCGGTATGTCTCCCCGAACGTGGGCGGACAGCATCCGGGCCTGAACTTCGAGCATCCGGCCGTAGCTCATCTTGTAGCCGAAGACGGGATGTGTCACCTCCGTCGCCTTGCGCTGTTCGTAGACCTCGAAAAAGGTCTTGCGGCCGGCGTCGGTGAGCTGGCATGAGTCGCGCCAGGTCAGGAAGTCGGCGTGGGTCAGCATGCCGTTGTTGATCAGGGTCAGGACGACCGAGTCGGCGATGACCGGGCGAAACTCCTCCATCAGGTCCAGCGCCAGCGAGGGCCGGCCGTGGCGGCCGGTGTGGTAGAAACCCTGGTACGGGTCAAACCCGACCGTGCAAGCGGCCGAGAAGCAGTCCTTGGTGAGCATCGCGTAGGCGAAGCTCAACAGCGAGTTCACCGGGTCGCGGGGCGGGCGGCGGTTGCGCGAGGTGAAGTCGAAGGCCGCGCCGGGGGCTCTGGCCTTGAGCATCCGGCCGAAGTTGGCGAAGTAGACGGCCGCCGACTGGCCTTCGAGCCCAAGGAGAACGCCCGGGTCGGGGGCAGTCGCCACGCGGGAGAGCATGTCGGCCATGTCGCGCGCGGCCGGCTCGTCGCTGGCGCGCGGGGCGGGGGTCGCCGGCTCGGCGGCTTCGCCATCGGTCGCGTCGGCCGGGTGCGCGGGCGCGAACGGAACGACCGCATCAAGAGGGTCCGCTGGTTGGCGATCTTGGCGGCGACGACCGCGCGAGCAGGGCCAGCGTGCGCGCCGGGTCGGTAAAGACCTGGTACTGGGCGGCCCGCAACGCCACGTTTTTGGGAGGGGCGGGCATGACCGTGGCGATGAACTTGCCGTACATGTTCAGGAACGCAAGCGGGACGTCGGCCTCGACCAGGGTCTGCAGCGCCTGGGTCGAGACCTGGATGTTGCCGAAAACGACCACCTGGCGAATCGCCACGATCGGCACGCGCTCGATCTCCTTTCCCTTGAGCGAGACGACCAGGTGCTCGCCGCGGCGGCCGACATACGCACCCTGCTCTTGCACGTAGAGCACGGCCTTGTCGTCGTTGTGCGGGATGACGCGCGGCAAGGGGACGTCCGGTGCGGTCGTCAGCGCGGGCCCGGCGGGCGCCGAGCTCCTCCGCCGCCCGCGGCGGCTGATGGATCAGGAAGAGGGTCTCCTCGGGGAGGCAGACGGGGGCGAGTGAGCAGCCGAAGCAGCGATGGCGCAGCTCGGCGGGCAGCGGCTCGGGTGGGACGTCGCGGACTGCCAGGTCGCGAGTCAGGGCGATCGCAGCGAGCGTACGGGCTCGCAGCGACTCGTCAAACGGGACCGCGACGCGGGCCTTCGAGCCGACGTAGTAAATGATTCCCTCGGGGATCGTGACGCTTTGGCTTTCCTCCACCAGCAGGGCTTGGGCACAGAGCTGGATGGCGTCGTTTTCCCAGAAGCCAGGCTCGCCGTCGTCGTCCTTCGGCGCGGCCGACCGCTTGGTTTCGACCGGTCGAATCGCGTCGCCGTCTTCTTCGAGCAGGTCGAGCTTGCCGGTGATCCCCAGGCGTTCGGACGACAGCGAGACGCTGCGGGTGCGCAAAACGTCGCCTTCCTTGCGCGTGCGGTTGGCGAGCTGAGGATCGTTGACGCGCCGGTGCTGGAACAGCCCGTCCTCGACGAATTCGTTGATCGGCATGACCGACTCGACGTATTCGAGGTAATAGAGCCTGGGGCAGTAGCTGACCTGGTTCAAGGCCCGGACTGGGATCAGGTCGGGGGGAGGGTCGTTGTTCATCGCAGGGGCTCCTGTGTTCGCCGGCGGTGCTCCGCGTCTCGTGGTGGTTCAACAGTCCCGGCCTGGCCGTCGGCGGAGGATTGTCGCGGCGGCGGCGCTGGGCGACGCGTAGAACTTGGCCATTTGGTCGAGCTCGGCGGCGATTTCCGCGCGGAGGGCCGCGGGCTCGAGCACGACGGCGCTGGCGCCGAAGCTGAGAATCCAGCCCTTGATCTCGACGGTGGTGGAGAGCCGAAACCGGGCCAACACGCTGCCGTCGCGCTGGCGCGTGAGGGCCTCGCTGGCGTGCCAGGACGATTCGAGGACGTGCCGCGCCGCCGACGGCAGAAACTTGACGACGACGGTGATGTCGTCCGATCCGCCGAAGATGCCGAACGAATCGGCGAGGAATTCCGCGATGTCGAAGTCATCGGGTCGCTGAAACACAAAGGGGGTCATGTCGGCCGCCTCGATCCGATTGACCTTGTAATGCCGAATCTGTTCTCGCTCGACGGCGAACGCGACGAGATAAAGCGAGCCTTTGTGGCGCGTCAGGCCGTAGGGATAGACGTCTCGCGTGGCGGGCTCGGTTGCGTGTTGTGACTGGTAGGTTAAGAGGACCGCCTTGCGATCCTCAGAGGCGATCGTCAGGGTGTCGATGATCTCGGCCTTGTCGGCGTAGTTGCTGTATCCGTGGGTCGTGCAGTGAAAAACGCGGGGAAACTGCTCGAGGTATTGCAGCGATTGCTTGCTCAGCGTCGATTTGATCTTGCGCAAGGCGCTGTGGGCGGACTCCCAAAGCTGGGTGCCGCACAGGGGCTCGAGGAACGGGCGAGCCAGGTGCAGTACGATGGCTTCGTCGAAGGTAAATGCGAGGGGAGGGACGACCGCGTGGTGAGCGAGGCGCCAGACCTTGCTTCCGCGCTCTCCGGTGGTTTCGCAGATCGGGAAGCCCAGTGTTTGCAGTTTTTCCAGGTCGCGGCGGATCGTGCGGGCAGCGACGCCGAACTCGCGTGCCATGTCGCTGACGACGATCCCATGGCGGCGGACGCCCAGCATGCGCAGCATTCGCCACTGGCGGATGACGGTCGGTTCGTCGTTCATCGTGGCTCCTCGGTGCTGAGCGCGGTCGTTGAAGCCGTTATGCGTCTGGTGGCAGCATAGATTGCGAGCCCTCGGTCGCCAGCCCAAGCGCACGGGGGCCGGTGTCAAGGGCGAACTCCTTTTCGTCCGGCTTGCGGCGCGAGCCCAGCCGGTGACGATACATATTACCGCCAACAACTGTCAGTTTCTGTCCAACGTGACGAGCGTTCAGCGCACAGGACGACGTCTTATTCGCCCCCGCGAACCCGGCCGAACTCAATCTTGGCGTGCTGCTCGTCCCGCATGAACTCTCGGTCACGCCGAATGGTGCGGGGATCGAACTTCACGTCTCTCGCGAGCGATTTGTCGGTCGGCCATTTGTTCGTCCGCAGCGCATGGTCAATCGCTTGCACCCGCCTCATGAATGGCCGCGTGGCGCGATATCGCATCGCTTTGGCCCCCATGGACTCGATCGCCAGCACGGTGATGTCGCTCCGACCGCACTTCACAGCCCTGCCGCCAACGATCGAGTCACCCACCCGTTCATCGGTTCGGGACGCATATTACCGCGTCGAAGGACAGGGATTGTCCTCGTCAGAACAAAATCGAAAAAAAGTTGGCGGTGGTCCGTGGTTAGATTGTCCGTTGTCCGTGGTTCGTTGTCCGTGGTTCTCGCTGCCCTTCCGTTCCTTCCGTGGACAACCTTCTCTGCTTGATTTCGCTGGCCAAATGACCGAGAATGTCCGCATGCAAATCCGTGGTCGAGTCCAAAACGGCGTCGTTGTTCTGGAAGGTGATCACTCCCTACCAGAAGGGGCGATCGTGACCGTCGTGTGCCCTTGAGTCCAGAAACACCATGACGGTGGTCACTCCTTCGGCCGCACGTCTTGAATCCCCGCCCGACGACACTCTTGCTGGGGGCGTTCGACAGACTGCATTTCCTCCTCGGCTTCATTGCGCAACGTCTCAATCTCGGCGTCGATTTCTTCTCGGGTGCGCGGCGGTCGCCGGCTCGTGTTCTGCTCAACCCAAATGGATTCCATCATTTTCCAGAACCGATCCGGTTGGACCGGTTCATCCACCGGCTGAATGGTCACCTGCACTGGCCCGGCTGGAAGGCTGACTTTTTGGGTTGAGATCCACGGCCGCGAGCCGGCAGAGAAAGACCGAGTATTGGGGCCTCATGCCGAAATCCTCACAAATCTTGGCGACCTTACGCGGCGATTCGCGTCACGGATATCGTAGGCGACGAGGTAAGTGTCCATGTTTCAATGGCTAGCGGCTGGTTGCGAGAGCCGTACGATCGCTTGCATCCATCGGATTCCCGGCGAATAATGAATGCAGAGTGACAGTCGCTCCCGTTCTAGACGGTCTTTCCCCGAGGTGAATCATGGCGTCTTCGCGGCTGACGATCCCACATCACGACCCTGGCGTTATCGGTGACGTTCAGTCCGCGGCGCTCGACGCCCTGCGGATGCTTGCCCCGAACTGGGACGGTTACGGCGCCCCTGCGATCGACGCGGCGGTGATCGACGCGGCCAAGTCGTTCATTAGCCGGCTGCCGGAGAGCCTCGTGTCTCGGCCCCGCGTCGTGCCCATGTCCAACGGAACGCTCCAACTCGAGTGGCACGATGGTCCGAAGTCGCTGGAATTGGAATTCGAGTCGCCATCATCGATTCGCTACCTCCAGTGGCACCCCGAGCAAGGAGTCGAAGAGGAAGACTCGTTTCCAGCGTCGAGGGTTGACACGGCCGTCGGGCTGATTCGCTGGTTTCTTAACGGCACCGTCCAATGACTCGGCCGGGTCGGCCACGCGCGACGGCCCGCACGGACCGCCCGTTGGCGACGAGGAAGAGCTCTATCGCTGTATCGCCCACGCTCAGGAAAACCATCGCCCGAAAACTTGTGGAGGCGAGCGTCGTCATCCGAAAGCCTAGCTTTGGCGATATTTCCACAACACGCTGACCCCCGGAACCTATACTGCACGCGGGGCAGGCTGCGGTGTTTCTGCGGGGAGGGCGAACCTCCAGGCGAGCCGCGGTGCCGCCCGGCTCGGACGGAGCCTCGCCCTCCCCAAATCACGCAAGGCCATTTAGTTCCAGCACAGCCAGCGAGTCGCCGATCGCCGGACCGAGCCCGCGGCGGCGGGGCCCTTGGGCGGATCTCATTCTCGTACCGTTCGCGGCGCAGGCCCAGCCGGTGACAATCGATATGACAACCGACACCTGTCAGTTTCTGTCCAACGTGACGAGCCTTCAGCTCGCAAGCCGACGTCTTATCCGTGCCGATCAGTGTGATCAGTGGTTCGATCCTTGCTTGGCTTGTGGGTTTCAGCCCGTTTTCAAGACTCTATTTCGCGTTCAAAGCGCCGATCACCCGCTTTCTGTCACCCGTAATGGGTTCAATCATCGAGCGCCTCGAGTGCCGGGGCGCCGAGGAATGCCTGTTTTCGCGAACGATCGGCAGCCCTGGCATCACTAACCAATATATTAAATTATGTCCACCATGAGACTCTATAACGGTTGTTCATCACGAAGAGGACAAGTCGCGCCACGAGAGTTGCGTCACACTTAACCCCATGGCACATCAGTGGATACGCCAAAACCGTGCTCGCTCAAAAAAGTTGCGTCACACGTAAGTCCAATCCCTGCAAGGCCGTGACGCTGTGACGCAACTTTGGGGCTTGCGCTCGTGTGCGAGCTCGATTGCCAGTTACGCAACGAATTTTAGGGTTGTGCAGGTTTTAGGATGCGGCGACGGATCGGCTGCTCTCGATCACCGTACCGGAGGCCTTCGATGCCCGAGGAGCACCGCAGGTTTCTTGTATCGTTTGAGCATTGAACCACGCGTGCGGGGATCGGCACGAGTTGATCAAAGCGTTCACGAACCTGCCCCGAAGTTCATTTCCGTGAAATTCCGCGATTTCCGTGGTTAGATCTTCTATTGAAGGGACCTGAGGACGCAGCCCACGAGGCTGCACCTTTCGCGGTCAGGGTCTCCTCAAGAGCCCTGAATCGGATCTGGAGAGTCGCCGGCAAGCAAGCGCTGGGGAACCTGGCTGAAGGAATAAGAGCTCGACGGCGTGACCAGGTCGAAGACCCAGACGACGTCAAAGCGATCGCCTGGCCACTTTTGGGGAACCGTGGTCTCGTTCCCCACAATGAGATTGGCGATGATCTTGGTGGTCGTCGGCGCGGCCGCCATGGCTTGGCCTCCTCTCGTCAAACAGTTAAGCACACCAAATAATCGGCGTACTCCGTGTGAGCGGACCTCAGTATGGCACCGCCCGGCGGGCCGAGCAAGCCGGCCCGCGCGGCGTTCGACGGACTTGGCGAGAGGGTCGGCCGCGCCGCCAACACACGCTGCGCATCAGGTCCGTGGTGGAAGCGCCTCATCGGCTGTTTACCACCCCCGGAAGAGCGGTCAGAGCGATTCTTCCGGCCGTCGCGGCTGCCGCGGTCTTGCCGAGTTTTTGCGATGTGTCGGTGCCCCCTGGCTGTGATGTCGTGCGCGCAATGATCGCGGACAAAAAGTTTGGAAAAATTTTTAAGTCATTTTAAAACAATAGCTTCTGATCGAGATTTACTGGAAAACCGGCGTAGGTGCATTAACGAAATCTGCGAACCGTGTTATATTGTTAGCATGAGCAGTCTGCGCAAAGTGCGCACGGACCGTTTCTCGGAGGTCGCCGGGGCGCCGCCACGATCGTGTCAAGATGGTTGTGTTTTCGCGATGAATTGTCTCTCAGCCCGATTCGATTCACGTCACGTACAGCCTCGAGCGGTTGAAGTACTCACTTCGTGGTTCGTTCTGGCTCCATGACATGCCGATTCACGTTGAGCCTGAGCCCGTTCATGCGGGTGGCGGGTGATGGGTGATGGGTGGTGGGTGGCGGGTGGCGGGTTACAGTAAATGCCGATTCAGACTGAGTTGAGCTCGTGCAGGGGGGGCTTGCTTCCACGAAGGCGCCACTGGCCCCTTGCGGCGACCCGTTTTTTGTTCCCCGAACGCGGCTGTACCTGCTCGTTTGCCGAATTGCCCTAACGCGATTCTCGAAGTCGCCGTCCGAAACGGAGCCTCGCTCAAACCGCGTCACTCCGTGCCAGAAAGTGCCATTTCCATGAATAAGAATGAAAGAATCGATATCCTGGTTCAAGGCGAGGGCGTCGCTGGGGCGTTGTGGGCGCGGCGGACAGGCTGTCGGCGGGCGCGGCAGTGCCATGGGCCAAGAAGTGCCAGATTCTGTTCCCGCGAGCTCATCAAGGCGAGCCAGCGAACGTTAATTTGAGCTTTCGAGTCGTGGCCGGCGCGTGGTAAGCTCGATATCTCCATGAACTTTTCGAAACGAACGGAATGGGTCCGGTTTAAGCCAAAGGCGATCTGGATCATGAGACTGGCCTGAGGCCGGCGTTCCTAGATCGCTGTGGGTTGGTGTGAAACCGACTTTGACGATGGCGGCTAGTGCCTCACACTCGCGGGCAATGAAAAAGGCCGGCGGATCGCCGCTGCCGGTTGCCGGGCCTCCACGTCCACCCAAAGCCGGTTGGACGCCCGTCGATCCCGAGCCGCCGATGGAGTGGGATTGGTGGACCCCCGAAGCGATGAAGGGCTGGGCTGGGTCGGTCGCCCTTCACGTCATGCTCCTGGTGATCCTTGCGTGCTGGTATTTCGCGCCCCCGCTCCACAAAGTGGTCACGTTTGACTCGCGTTTGGCGGGCTCGCCCCATGGCGTGGACGAGGGCGAGATGTTGACCGGGGGCCTCAATACCCCATTGCCGATGCCGGTCGCGCCGCTCGCCGACAACGCAGCTGGCCGCCGAGTCTTCGTCGCTGGCCCAGCTCGAGCTGGCACCGCTTGAGCCCAGCGTCAAGATTCGCGCCGTCAAGAACCCCAGCGGCGGGGGGGGCGAGGCCAACGAAAACCCCGGAGCCGGCGATGGCGATGGCTTTGGACTGGCCCGATTCGGCGAGGGGGGCGAGCTGATCCGCGGCGTCGCGGTCAAGGTCGGCGACCCGCAGTTCACCCTGATCTGGAATACCGACAGCGTCGACCTCGACCTTCATGTGATCGAGCCGGGGGGCAAGGAGATCTACTGGGAAGAGCCAACAGGCCAACGCGGGGGCGAGCTCGACGTCGACAACACCAAGGGATTCGGGCCCGAGAATATCTATTGGATGGTCGAGTCGCAGGGCCCGGGGTCTGCTAAGGTCAAGGGGCCCGGCCCTGCCGGTGTTTACAGGTGGTTTGTCGTTTACTGGGGCGGCTTCGGCGGGATCGCCCGGCCGACGCACTGGCAGGTCCGCGTCAAGCATGACGGCAAGGTCAACGTGTATCACGGCAAGTTCAGCCACTTGAACGAGCGGAGTAAGATGTACACGCTCAAGGTCGATTGAAGTTGTCATTGATCTCACAACGAATTCTTGGTTTTTAGGTCATCCATGACGGCAACGCTTCGCGAACAGACTCGCTTCGCTCAAAATCGATCGTCCTGACCCTGAATTTTCCCGGCATTCCAGCTTGAGAAATCGTCGGGCCGTCGCCGCGGCGGTAACGGACTGCGGGTCTTGTCTTGGCTGCTCTGGCTGATACCCCTGGGCCTTTTGGGGGCTGGCGGCGCATTCGCGTACCGTCAGTACGATCAGCTTCGGTCGCGGCCGCAGGTGACGGTGGCCATGGTGCAGCGGATGACGACGGGAGAGGCGGAAAAGCTGCTCACGGCCAAGGGCTATCTCAAGTCGCGGTATCAGGCGATGATCGGAACCAAGCTCCCCGGCCGTGTCGAGAAGATGTGCGTCGAGGAAGGCATGAAGGTCAAGAAGGGCGATACGCTGGCGGTCCTCGAGCACAACGATCTGAAGGCCATGCTGGCCTCGCGCGAAGCGCAGACGTTGCGAACCGAGGCCGAGCTCGAGGAAGCGCGGGCCGATCTCTGGGAGAAGGACCGCGAGAATCGGCGCGTGAGCCGGCTGTTCGCTCAGAAGAGCGCGACGCCGGAGGAATCGGAGAAAGCCGTCGCGGCGCTGAAGAAGGCGAGCGGCGCGGGTCGCGGCCCTGGAAGCCGGCGTCAAACTGATGAAGGCCAACGTCGACGAGATCAAGGCGACGATCGTCACGATGCATCTCTACGCCCCTTTCGACGGCACCGTCGTCGAAAAGCAAGGGGAAGAGGGCGAGGTCATCGCGACCATGGCGATGAGCTCGTCGCTGGGCCGCACGGCCGTGGTCACGATCGCCAACCTCGACAAGATGGATGTCGAGACCGACATTAGCCGAAGGATTGGTGTCGCGGGTTGAGCTTGGCCAGCCGGCCGAGGTGTCCGTCAGTGCGGTTCCCTCCAAGCGCTATCGCGGCCGGCTGCGCCAGGTGATGCCAATGGGGGACCGGACCCGCGGAACAGTCAAGGTGAAGGTCGAAATTCTCGACCCCGACGACAAGCTCTTTCCCGAGCTGGCCGCCACCGTGCACTTCCTGCCCACGAAGTCGGCCGCTGAGCCGCGACGCCAGTCACTCGTTTGTGTTCGTCAACAAATCGGCCGTCTTCGCCGAGAACGGCCACGACTTCGTCTGGGTCGTCGGCGCCAAGAATGCGATCCGAAAACGGGCGGTCGAGGTCGCGACCACGACCGACGCCCTGGCGCGGGTCGAGTCGGGGCTCGAACCCGAAGAGAAGGTCGTTCTCAATCCGTTCAAGGCCCTCCGGGAAAACGAAACCGTCCGGATCGCCGATTAACGGCCGCGAGCACTTATTCGTGAAAGGTTCATTCGCTCATGGCCGAAATGCCGTCGATCTTGCTGCGCGGCGTCGACAAGGAATACCGGCGCGACGAGTTCCGGATCCCCGTCCTGGTCGGCCTCGATCTCGCTGTCGACGAGGGCGAGTTTCTGGCCTTGATGGGCCCTTCCGGCTCGGGTAAGACGACTCTCTTGAACCTGATCGCCGGGCTCGACCGCGCCACCCGGGGCGAGGTCGTCGTCCACGGTCAAGACCTCGGCGAACTTGAGCGAGGCCCAAATCACCCGCTGGCGGGCCAACAATGTCGGCTTCATCTTCCAGACTTACAACTTGATCCCGGTGCTTGACCGCTCTGGAAAACGTCGAGCTGCCGCTCCTGCTTGACCCAGCTGTCGCAGGCGCAGGCGGCGTGAAAACGTGATGACCGCCTTGCGAATCGTCGGCCTGGACGGGCGCGAGCACCACTATCCCCGCCAGCTCTCCGGCGGTCAGGAGCAGCGAGTGGCGATCGCGCGGGCGATCGTCACCGATCCCTACCTCTTCGTCGCCGACGAGCCGACCGGCGACCTCGACCGCGTGACCGCCGGCGAGATCCTCGACCTGCATGGACCAGCTCAACCGAGAATTCCAGAAGACCATCGTGATGGTCACGCACGACCCTCTGGCCGCCCAGCGAGCCAGCCGCGTGCTTCACCTCGACAAGGGCCGGCTTGTCGACGATGTCAAGGAACCCCGGATCATCGCCGCGTCATGAATCACAGAGGCTAATGACCAGTCGTTATCTGACCGAGAAAAGCAAGCTGTCGCACACATAATGAAATACATCACTTATATTTTTCGCAACGCCCGGCGCAACCCCGTTCGGTCGATTCTGACCATCGCATCGATGGCGATCTGTTTGTTTCTACAATGAGCCTGCTCTCGTTTTTCGCGATTTACGACGAGCTGGGCGGCGCGACGCGAATCTACAATCGCGTGATGACCCTTAATTCCAACGGCTTCGCCGGCGTGGTGCCGGTTGCCCGGGTCAAAGAAGTGGCCGAGGTTGAGGGCGTTGTCGCCGCCACGCCGTTTAGCTGGTACGGCGGCAAATATCAGGATGAAGTGATGCCGTTCGCCCAGTTCGGCGTCGACGCCGATGTTGTCTTCGACGTCTTGGATGAGTTCACGGTTCCCGCCGACCAGCTCAAGTCGTTCAAGGAAAACAAGGACAGTTGCGTGATCGGCCGCAAGCTGGCGGTTGACCGCAAGTTAAATATCGGCGATCCTCTGCCGCTCAAGGGGGACGCTGTTTCCGATCGACTTGAATCTGAAGATCGCTGGCATCTACGACGGACCCTGCCAACCGCGACCTGCGGATGTGCCTGTTTCGTTTCGACTATTTCGACGATGCCCTGAAACGCGTGGCTTCCGGCCGGACGCGGCGATCGTCGGCGATCACCGTCGACACGGGCCTGTCCGGGAATGCGGCGGCGATTTTCATCAAGTGCAAGGATGCCGGCGTCGATGGCCGGCGTGTGCAAGCGGATCGACGAGCTGTACCGAAACAGCGAATATCCCACCCGGACCCAGACCGAGGAAGCCTTCGGCAAGATGTTCGGCGAGATGCTGGGCGACTTCAAGAACGCGATTTACTGGATCGGCGCGGCCGTCGTCGTCTCGCTGATCTTCGTGGCCGGCAACGCCATGGCCATGGCCATGCGCGAGCGGACCACCGAGGTGGCCGTCTTGAAGGCGATCGGCTTCAACAAGTGGCTGGTGCTCGTTCCTCGTGATGAGCCGAGGCCGTCCTGGTCGCCGGAATTGGGGGCGTCGCTGGGCGCATTCGGCTGCAAGGCGCTGTTCGACTTCGTCGACATCACCCCCTACACCGCCGGCTTCTTGCCGTTTTTCTACATTCCCTGGAACATCACGCTGCAGGGCGTGGTGGTGTCGCTCTTGATCGGCTTCTTGAGCGGCTTCTTTCCCGCGATACTGCGCGGCCAACGCGTCGGTCATCGACGGACTCAGGAAGGTAATATGAGCGCGTCATGATTCCGATCAAATACAACGTTCGTAACTTGCGGGTCCGCTGGAAGACGACGCTCCTGACCGTGCTCGCCACGGGCTTGGTCGTCTGGTCTTCGTGCATCCTGTTCGGGATGGTCGAGGGGCTGGAGTATAGCCTGACGATCTCGGGCGACCCGCTCGACCTGATCGTGCTCCGCAAGGGTTCGTCGAGCGAGGTCGGCGGCGGGTTTTTGAGTGCCAAGGCGGACGAGATCTTGAACCTGCCGGGCATCGCGCGTGACGAGCAAGGCAGCCCCTGGCCGCCAAGGAGCTGCTCAACATCCCGCTCGCCGAGCGCGCCAACGGCACTCGCACCAATATCATCTTTGCGGGGCGTGCAGCCGGCCTCGCGCAAGCTTCGCCCGGACTTCAAGATCGTCGACGGCAAGGATTTCGACGACGGGCAAAGGCGAGTGCATCGTCAGCCGGAAACTGTCTCGGTCGTTCAAAGGGGCCCAGGTCGGCGGCGTGCTCAACTTCGGTGACAAGGAGATCTATCGCGTCGTCGGTACATTCTCGGCCGGGCGGCAGCGCGGCCGAAAGCGAGATCTGGGCCGACCTCAAGGACGTCGAGAAGAACACCGGTCGCGACGGCTCGGTCTCCAGCGTTCAGATCCGGGCAGCCAGCTCGGACGATTTCGATCGCTTGCAGAAAACGATCGACGACGACACCCAGTTCAAACTGGCGGCGATCCCCGAATCGCTCTACTTCGAGAGCCAGTCGCGCTCGGGTGCGTTCCTCAAAGTCGTCGGCACGTTGATCGCCGTGCTGTTGACCTTTGGTGCCATGTTCGCGGCGGCCAACACCATGTTTTCCGCGGTCAAGTCGCGCACCCGCGAGATCGGCACGATGCGAGCCCTGGGCTTTTCGCAGTTCGATATCCTGATCTCGTTCCTGAGCGAATCGCTCCTCCTCTGCACCTTGGGCGGCTTGGTGGGATTGACTGGCGACGCTCCCCTCTAAGCGCGCTGACGCTTGAGACCAGCAATTTCAACACCTTCGCCTCTGTGCTGATTTCGTTCCGCTTTGGCCCGCTTGTCATGACGGTCGCTCTGATCATGACGTTGGCCATGGGCCTATTCGGCGGCATGTTTCCCGCGCTGCGGGCGGTGCGGCTCGATGTGATCTCGGCACTTCGAGAACTATAATCCAGGCATGAGCTGGCGCACGACTCTCGGCAATTGGCTGTTCAAGCGGCGTCTCGATGATGATTTCACGCGAATGTGGGCCGCCTTGAAAGACCATCCGGAGGCCGTTGTTCTGGCCCTAGGTGTTTTCCTTCGGTTGATCGTCTACCTGAGCGACCGCGAGTTCTGGATGGACGAAGGGTCGCTGTGGGGAAACCTGGCCGGCAAGCCGATCCTCGATTTCTCGGCGCCGCTAACCGGCGATCAACTGGCACCGCTCGGTTTCTTGATCGCGCAACGTGCGCTCATGGCGGTCCTGGGCGTTTCCAAGTATGCTTCGAGGCTGCTGCCGTTGGCCTGCGGATTGATCTCGCTTTTCCTGTTCGCACGCCTCTGCCCACGGATCGTATCGCGTCGGCCTGCTCTGATTGCGTTGACCCTGTTTTCTTTCTCGGACGACCTGATTTACTACTCGAGCGAGCTCAAGCCGTACTCGCTGGACCTCGCGGTAGGGCTGGCCGTCGGCCTGGCCGCGGTCGATGCTCTCGGAAAGCCGGTTTCGGCACGCCGAGCGGCGGTCATGATGCTCCTCGCGAGCGCCGCTCCGTGGTTCTCGTTCGCGTCCGCGTTCATCGTCGCCGGCTGCGGAGCGACCTTGATCGTCACCGCCGCGCTTGCCCGAAGGCCGCGAGACGCGGCGGTATGGAGCGTGATTGGGATCGGCTGGCTTGGGAGTTTGTTCGTCTCGTATCGGGCTTCGGCGGCGATTTTGAGCCCGTACACAACGATGTACATCTTCTGGGATTTCGCCTTCTTGCCGGTGTCGCCCTTGCCGATGGATCGAATCCGACTGGCGGCAACCGCGGGAATCTTGCTCGAGATCTTCGTCACCCCCCTGAATCTGGTCGCCCCGATCTGGCCTTGGGCGGGCGTTATTCTTCCCGTGTCGTTATGGTTTCTGGGCGCCTGGTCGCTGGCGCGGCGATCGTTGTCGGCCTGGGCGATTCTGGTCGTGCCGATCGCCCTGGCGGTGGTGGCCTCGGCGATGAAGCGATACCCGCTCCACGGACGCTTGATCCTCGAACTGGTCCCGGCATTTTTTTTGCTGATCGCCGAAGGTACCGAAATGTTGCGAGGCCGCGAGAAAGGCCGGATCAAGCTGGGCTATATCCTGGCCTTGATTCTGCTCTTCACTTATCCCTGCGGCGTGGCAGTCAGAATGCCGCGTCGATGCCATTCCGCGAATTTAACCGGCATGGTGATTTGCGCAAGAACATTTTCATTACCAACCCGACGCGCCAGCGAGGGGACGCAGGCCGCCGCAGCGTGTGACTCGCGGGAATCCTCGCTCGCGCTTCGGGTTATTATGGCTCCGCGGCGGCCCGAGGTGGCGTTCGGCTAGGAGTGTCGAAATAGCCGTTAATCGCACCACAGCGAGCGCTCGACTACCCCCGATCGCCCGCGCGGTTCAAAATGTCGGAATGACGATCTTTTCTCCTCCCTTCATCGCGGATTCGTGGGCGCACAGTCCGACCATGGTCCAGTTCGCCGATGTGGCGGCGTCAGGCATGGCCGGGCGGTCGCCTTTGACTGCCGATAAAAAGGCATGCACGAGATGAGGGTGCGAACCGCCATGGCCCCCTCCCTGGAGGAACGAGAGGTGATCGGCATCCTGGATGGCCGATGGCTGCGTGAATCGCCGGATTGGCTCGGGGAGCAGATGCGCATAGTCCGGCACTTGCACGCGAACGGGGATCTCGGGCTCGGTCAGCGGATGTTCCGGCGTGCTCTTGGTATGGATCACAGGATTTTCATTCTCGACCTGCTGCCACTCGAAGCTCTTTTTGCTGCCATAGGCGTCGAAGCTCTCGCGGTATTGGCGGGCCACGTCAAACAAGCTGCGGGTTACCTCGGCGGCCACGTCGGAATCCTTGATGGCGAACGTGGCCGTCTCGATGGCGAATGGGCTGTCGTATCGGCCGATCAGCTCGTCGCGGATTCGGCCCGAGCCATGGCAGACCACGTGCCGCGCGTGCTTGCCCAGGATCGCCAGGCACGGGCTGACGCAGTGCGTGGCGTACCACATGGGCGGCAAGCCGGGCCAGTAGTTGGGCCAGCCGTCCATGTCTTGCTGGTGGCTTCCTCTCAGAAACTGCAGCCGGCCGAGCTCGCCTTTGTCGTAGAGCGCTTTCACAAACAGATACTCCCGGCTGTAAACGACGGTCTCCATCATCATGTAAATCTTGCCGCTCGCGCGCTGGGCCTCAACAATCTGGCGGCATTCGTCAACGGATGTCCCCATCGGGACGGTGCATGCGACATGCTTGCCAGCCTCGAGTGCGGCGATCGACATCCAGGCGTGGTCGGGAATCGGTGAGTTGATGTGCACGGCGTCGACGTTCGCATCTTTCAACAGCTCTTTGTAGTCGGTGTAGCGGGCTTTGATGCGATAGCGGTCGGCGCATTCGTCGAGCCCCGTCCGATCGCGCCGGCACACGGCGTACATGAGAGCGCCGGGGTAACTCTGATAGATTGGAATAAACTCGGCCCCAAAGCCCAGGCCGATGATTGCAACACGGATTGGCTGTTCGCTCGCCATCGTTGGTTGTCCTTTGCGCGAAGAGTGACTTCCCTTGCGATGATTTGTGCAGGATAGTAGGACAATCATGCCAAGGCAAGCACCCGGAGAAAACGAGAGGAGTACAAAGATGGCTCAAGCGTCAGCGGGCCCGAAAGTCAGAGTGGCGTTCATTGGCACCGGGGCGGTGACGGCGTACCATCACTTACCGGGCCTGCGGCTCGACCCACGGGCGGAGCTCGTGGCGATTTGCGACACAGTCCCAGAGCTCCTCGAAAAGCGCCGGGCCGAGTGGCACGTCGAGCACGCCACGACCGATCCCGCGGCATTGTGTGCTTCTGACTTGGTCGATGCCGTCGTGATCGCGACGCCCAACGACACGCATCGGCCGATCGCGCTGGCGGCAGCCAAAGCCGGCAAGCACGTGATGTGCGAGAAGCCATTGGGCCTGAGCGCCACGAGGTTCGGGAAATGTACGAGGCGGCCCGCGATGCCGGGGTCGTTCATATGACGGCCTTCACGTATCGTTTCGCCCCGTCGATGCGGTATCTGCGTCACCTGGTCAAGTCAGGTGCACTGGGAACGCCGCGCCACTTCCGCTCCCAGCGCTTTCTCGACTGGCCCGAGACGAGCTGGGGCTGGCGCCAGTATCGATCCCGAGCGGGCGCGGGCGACCTGTTCGACATGACGATCCATCGCATCGACTTCGCCATCGATCTGATGGGCCCGATCAGCCAGGTCTGCGGCGCGGTCGCACGGTTCGCGCACCGCGACCGCACGGTCGACGGCAACCCGTGCCCCCCCTCAGAGGTCGACGATTGGTCGAGTTTGATTGGCGAGTTCGCCAGCGGCGCGACCGGCGTCTGGGAAGGAACCACGCTCGCCAAAGGCTACCATCGCGATGGCTTTGGCCACGAGTGGGCCGAGATCAACGGGTCGGAAGGCTCGGCCGTCTATCGCCTCCACGAGCCCAACACGATTCTCATCGGCAAGACGGGCCACGACCTGGCCTCGGTTCCAGTCCCCGCCGAGTTCTTGAAGCCCGCCGGCAGCCGCCGCGACCCTGCCGAAGGCGCCCCCGCGACGGTTTTTCGGTACGACCTCATATGGGAATTCATCTCGGCGATCACGGAACGCCGGCCAGCCGTGCCGAGCTTTTACGACGGCCTCAATGCTCAGCTTGTTGCCGACGCCGTGCTCCAATCGCATGCTGAGCGGAGATGGGTTGATACGCCGCTGGCGGCCCCGTGACAACACCCGGGGACGTTGCACGATTAGTGAGGCAAGTCAGCGGTGAGAACTCGCATGGCCAAGAAAAGGGCGGCACTCATTCGGTTGCGTGAAGAACACCTGGCCCCACACGGCAGAACTGTTGACCCGCAATCTGAAGCTATTGGCCGGGGTGCGGGCTGCGCCCGGCCGTTCGAGGTTGCAGGCGTTTTCTGGCCTGCTAACAACTACTTCGACCCTTCATTCGACTTCGTCCCATGCTCCGAGCTCGATTGACCATGCTCCCTGGGTGGCAAGATCGTGATCACCATCGCATAGCCGACATGGGTACGGTGACGGCCATGTTTCTGCCTCATCTGCTGGTTCTGGTGGACGTTGCTATGGGCAGCCGAGTCTTCTTCAGGGTTGAACTCGATTTCGACGCGATCGCCGACCTCGAGTTCGTCGAACCGACATTCTTTCTTGGCGTGCGCTGACGTCTCAGATGCGTTTTCACGCTCGGACGCCCTCGCATGCTCGGACGCGCCGGCCTCGCGGGCCGCCTCACAAATCTTGGTCTTCGGCGTCAACCAAACGATGTAGACATTGTGCCTGCGCCCGCCGAAGTCCGCACGCCTTTCACTGCGCCCTGAGGTTGCGGATTGTTCCTCACGCTCGCCAGCCGCCGTACGGCGGTCTCGTGCGTCCGCTACGGAGCGATGTTCTTTCTCACCAGCCTCCCGCCGCATCGGCGAGCCGACGACCGTGAGAAAGGCGCCTTCCGCCCTTACCGCGGTATTGGTCTGGTAGTTGTAAAAGGTTTCCCCTTCGGCGGTAATTCCGGCGATGACCCCATGGATCATCTCGCCCTTGTGTGTGCCCGACTGCTGTTCACCACCTTCACGTCGCGTGTCCTGTTGCGCCCGTGCAAACGGGCTCAACATCACCGCCATGACCAACGTCGACACCGAAGCGTATCGAGCAAACCGTTCTCTCATGACTGATCTCCTCATGCTGCAAATCCACATAGTCCACGCATCCGTGCCCACTGCGCCGCGCATCCGCGCTTGAAGGAAGCCTTGCAAATTCAGTGCCCCATGGAAGTGATGCGAGGCAAAGCGGACGATATTCTCTAGCTCAGCGATGGATTCCATCCTATGCATTGATGGAAGTCGCGGTGAACTGTGGAGGCTCGCAAGCCTCGGCATGCCAATTGCGAGCATGTCGTATCGTTTAGATCCGTATCCACCACGGGGGCGTACCACCATGAGGCGGCCAAAGTACAAGATCAATGTGTCAGGCATCATCCTTGTCTTGGCGAGCGGGGCCGTTGTGACCGGCGCGAGGCGAGGTGCCATCAACGGTTCGCGGCGAGCCCGTGCCGCCGGTGGCTGGCGAGCGGGCGGGTGCCAACACAGCGCAGCCGGCCGGGGCGGCTCTCACCAATCGCCCCGAAGATGAGAAAGCGATCAAGCAGGTCGCCGAGACGTTCACACGCGCGTTCAACGCCGGCGACGCCAAAGCGGTTGCCGCCCTCTACACCCACAATGCCGAGCTGATTGACGAATTCGGCGATCGCATCGAGGGGCGCACGGCGATACAGGATTTTTATTCCGCCCTTTTCAACGAGCGGAAGGGAGCCACGATCGAGGTCTCCATGACCTCGCTCCGCTTCCTGGGTTCCGACACCGCCAAAGAGCAAGGCCAGACGCGAGTCAGACCGAGCGCAGGGAGCGCCTGCGACCGTTCGCGATTACACGGTTCTTTTCGTGAAAGAGGAAGGGCGTTGGTTGTATGCCACCGTCCGTGAAGAGCACGCGGCCGGGTTGGCTCATCACGAGCGACTGAAGGAGCTGGAATGGCTGCTCGGTGAGTGGCTCGACGAAAGTTCCGAGTCGATCATTCACACGACCTGCCGCTGGTCCGACGATAAGAATTTTCTGCTCCGCGATTTCGTCATTCACGTTCAGGGGAAACCTGTGCTGAGCGTGACACAGCGCATCGGCTGGGACCCGTTGAGCAAGCAGATCAAGTCGTGGGTCTTTGACTCTGACGGTGGTTACGGTCAAGCGATCTGGACGCGAAACGGCAATCAGTGGACCATCAAATCCACGGGCGTTTTACCGGACGGGCGCGTGGTCACGGCCACCAACGTATTGACCCGTACCGGCCCCAACTCGGCCCGCTGGGCTTCGAGCGACCGCACCGTCGGGGACGAGGTCGCCGCCGAGCGGCACGAGTCGGTCATGGTCCGCCGGCCGCCGTCGCCGCAAACGCAGCCCCCGGCAAAATAATTCAGACGCAACCAAACCGCACACAAAGCGAACCAGGCACGAACAATAAAGTGGAGGAGCACATGACACGCGTCCATCTGCGTCCCATCGTTGTGGGACTGATCGCCCTGAACCTCGCCGTCCCCGTTTCTGCCTTTCACGGCGGCGGTGGTGGGGGGCACGGTGGCGGCGGCGGAGGATTTCGCGGCGGCGGTGGTGGGGGATTTCGCGGCGGCGGCTACGGCGGATATCGTGGGCGGCTATGGCGGCTATCATGGCGGTAATGGCGGCTATCACGGCGGGTACGCAGCGCCGTCGTTCAATCGCACTCCGTCGTTCACCCAGCCCCGAATGACGTCGGTCACGCCCAGAAGCGAGTTTGGCAACGCCAATCGATCTGGCGCATTCAACGAAGGGAACCGCTTCTCAAACGCGAGCGTCAACCGCGTTAATAACTTCAACAATGTCAATCGGATGGGTCTGGGCTGGAATAATCCCTATAACGGCTACCATCAGGGCTGGAACCACGGCTACTGGAACGGGAATCTCGGCGGCGGCTGGGGCTGGAGGCCGTATGGTTACGGCTACGGCGGTTATGGCTTGGGTGGGTACGGCCTGGGTGGCTTTGGCTACGGACTCGCCGGGGGCCTGGGTATGGGCCTGGGCTGGGGGCTCTCATCGTGGATGTACGGCCCCATGCTCAACAACTGGGGGTACTCCAACTACAACAACCCGTACTACGGCGGTGGCTACGGGTATGGCGGTAACGTTGCGAGTCGCGCAGCCGATCGTTTACGACTATTCGCAGCCGATCGACCCCCAAAGTGCGCCGCCGGATGAAGCCGTCGTCAGTCAGGCCAGCACCGTCTTTGACATCGCTCGCGAAGCCTTTAAAAACGGCGATTACGCCAAGGCGACTTGAGCTGGACGACCAGGCACTAAAGACAACCCCCAACGACGCGGCCCTGCACGAGTTTCGGCGCTCTGCCTGTTCGCGCTCCAGCGCTATGATGAAGCGGCGGCCGTGCTTTATGCCGTGTTGTCGGTCGGGCCCGGCTGGGACTGGACGACCTTGATCGGCCTCTACGGCGATCCGGAAACTTATACGCAGCAACTCAGGGCGCTTGAGAACTATTGCTCGCAGCATACCCAGTCGGCGGCCGCGCGGTTCGTGCTCGCCTACCACTATTTGACACAAGGTCATGCCGAGGCAGCCGTCGGGCAATTGAAGTTCGTGAGCTCCTTGCAGCCCAAGGACCAGTTGACGGCGCAGTTAATCCAACAGCTCCAGCACACGGAGCAACCGGCCTCCGGGGCCGGCCTCTCGCCGGGCCTGGCCCCGGCCGTCCCGACGGCACCCGCTGTCGCCGCCGGCAACGCTCCCGTGGGCGTCGAAGGCAAATTGGAAGGAGGCTGGACGGCCCAGCCGTCCCCCGACACCACGATCACGGTGAACTTTGTCGACAACGAGCATTTTACCTGGAAAGTACTTCGGCAGGGAAAGGAACAACAGTTCGGCGGCAAGTCCAGTTACGAGAACGGCGTCCTCACCTTGGTCCAGGACCAAAACAGCAACACCATGGTCGGCCATACCCTCTGGAGGGACGCGACTCACTTTACGTTCAAGGTTCTGGGCGCCGGCACGACAGATCCGGGCCTGTCGTTCACGAAAGTGCCCTGAGCCCGTGGCAGGGGCCATGACGAACCGAACGGCCCCAATCACGCGGCCATTCGTAGCGGCGACGACTGCGTCGCCGCGGGCTGGCCGTTCGCCTGCTTCTTCTGCCCCGCGCCTCACCTCATGGAGAGCTTCGCCCCGCCTTACCGCGGCGGCCCGGGAAATCCGCGATTTTGCGTCATCTCGGAAAACGCCGCCCCGAAACGGATGGAGACGCTCGCCGCATCGCCTTCGCCGCCTCCCCGTGACCTCAGCGGATTTGCGTTGTTTGCGTTGTTTGCGTTGTGGCCATTCCAAAGTAGCGGATTAGAAAAGACTTGCGTCACAACGCAAAATTGCTGGCCCGTTTACCGTTTGCGTACGGCGCCTCGCCGTTTGCGTACGGCGCTTCGCCGGTTTGGGTCACGGCTGTTCTTCGTGCCCCACGAGCAGGGCTCTTCTCGTCCCCGGGATGATGCTTATGATGAGTTATTCGAATCTTCTCGCTTTTCCTGTCCGGCATGTGCTGACGATTGATCCCAGCAATCCGAGCCTTCTGTGCCGGCAAACCTCTGGAGAAAAAGCCTTCACCGCGGCCTGGAAGGGAAATCCGCGATTTTGCGCCACGCGAACCACGCCCAGATTTCGGCCCACCCCCTCGCCGCCGCCGGCCCGCAAGGTCCGCGGATTTGCGTCATTTGCGTCATTTGCGTCACAGGCAATTTTAAGTGGCCGACCAGAAATGACTTGCGCCGTGACGCAAATTGCCGGCCCTCTCGCCGTTTGCGTCCGTTGGTTGGCGTTTTGCGTCACGGTGATGGTTTTGCGCCCCGCGAGCTGGTCTCCGATCCCCGGCGAGATGTGAGCACCGCCTCGCCCGCCGCCGCCCGGTTCGATCCCAGCGCGCTCAACGAGTGGTCTTCGCACATGCAGGCTGGAGGACGGGAGAGTGTCGCTCGATCCTCGCCGATACAAGAAAGCCGGGAGATCGGAAAAATCGCCCTGTCTGGCCCGAATAAACCGAATTGTGAACCAAACTTGATCTCTGTGTGCTAGATCATTCTTGGGGAGACGATCATCGCCATGGTTAGGCGGTATTCTCCCGCGAGAGATCGAGGGGAAGAATTGGGAATCACGGCCATGTCAACGCAACGACGCCAGACCGCAACCGATCGTCTATGCCGACTGATTCAGATCGCATTGGCCCTCTATCTCCTGCCAGTTCTTCTGGTTGTGTCGATGATGACTGTTCTTGGGATGCTGATTGTCGGATGCGCTCGGTGGTTGATCGGTCCGGCCGAGGGTGTCTCACCTAGGAAGGCTCGCGACTCCTTGAGAGCCGCGAAGACCACCAAGCCGACGCACTCCAGCCAAGCCACCAGCAGCAGCGGATAGATCAACACGTCCGGTCGGATGTTGACGTTGGGGGATACGTGAGCATGGCTATTTAAGATGAACGCCATGATCGTCCCTATGGCCGTCAGCAGCCCCCCGACAGCCACGGCTGCCCACCGACTGAACAGTAATGCGACCCACGGAGCGACGATCGCTAAGAGACCGCAGATAGCGGCCCAGAACAAGCTGTTGGCCGCTATTACGTCATCGGGGCTCATAGATTCGCCTCCACTGCCAATAGGGACGAAAGGTGACGCTCCTGCTCCGTGCGGTCAGCGCCGCCGGAATGCGAAGCGATGGGCAAGAGGTCCGCTCGGCTTGCCTAGTCCCTGTGCATGGAGCTTCAGTGACTCGGCGGGGGTGAGCACGACGTTTTTCCAGTTCAACGTCGCCGCGTAATTGCTGCCCGACGAACCGTCGCCGTCGCCATCGAGAAGCGTGCCCGAGGCGCTGGCCACGCCACCTGGGCCGGTGCCGATGACTGTGAGCTGATAATCGTGGTGAAGATTGATCTTCTCGTCCGGCCGCAGGGTGACGGTATGGGTCGCCGGGTCATACACCGCCGAGCCAATGGCAAAGCGCCTTCCCAACGGCCCGAGGATTCGGTAATTGCGAACGTCCTGAGCCGTTGTCGGATCGAGCCCGGAGCTGAAGGTGAGCACCACCACCGTCGGCTGCATGTGAATTCCAAAACGCTGCAAGAGCACAACGGTCGGTGCGGCGCCCTGGGCCGTAGTCGATTGAGCCGGGTTTACCGTCAGGCTGGCGGCCGTGGTTGTCGCCGCGCTGGCGGAGTTGGTGAAGACCGCTTCGTATTTGTTGCCGCTCTCGGCGAGCGTCGCCGGCCCGAGGTCCAGCGTATCGGAGGTCGCACCGTTGATCGGCGAGAACGTGCTGCTGCCGGCCAATTCGACCATCCACTGGACGGTTGGCGTCGGATTGCCGCTGGCGGCGGCCGTGAAGCTGGCATCTTGTCCAACGGTCAATGTATGACTGAGCGGGCTCGTTGTGACCGCCGGAGCCGCTGGCGCGGGGTTCACCGTCAGCGTCGCCGCGGTGGTCGTGACCGGACTTCCCACGCCATTGCTGAAGACCGCTTCGTACTGATTGCCGCTCTCGGCCAGCATGGCCGTGCCGAGGTCCAATGTACCAGAGGTCGCACCGTTGATCGGCGAGAACGTGCTGCTGCCGGCCAATTCGACCATCCACTGGACGGTTGGCGTCGGATTGCCGCTGGCGGAGGCCGTGAAGCTGGCATCTTGTCCAACGGTCAATGTATGACTGAGCGGGCTCGTTGTGACCGCCGGCGCCGCTGGCGCGGGGTTCACCGTCAGCGTGGCCGCGGTGGTCGTGACCGGACTTCCCACGCCATTGCTGAAGACCGCTTCGTACTGATTGCCGCTCTCGGCCAGCATGGCCGTGCCGAGGTCCAATGTACCAGAGGTCGCACCGTTGATCGGCGAGAACGTGCTGCTGCCGGCTAATTCCACCATCCACTGCACCGTCGGCGTTGGATTGCCGCTGGCGGAGGTAGTGAAGCTGGCGTCTTGTCCGACCGTCAGTGTTTGACTGTGCGGGCTCGTTGTGACCGCCGGGGCCGCTGGCGCGGGGTTCACCGTCAGCGTCGCCGCGGTGGTCGTGACCGGACTTCCCACGCCATTGCTGAAGACCGCTTCGTACTGATTGCCGCTCTCGGCCAGCATGGCCGTGCCGAGGTTCAATGTACCAGAGGTCGCACCGTCGATCGGCGAGAACGTGCTGCTGCCGGCTAATTCCACCATCCACTGCACCGTCGGCGTTGGATTGCCGCTGGCGGAGGCGGTGAAGCCGGCGTCTTGTCCGACCGTCAGTGTTTGACTGAGCGGGCTCGTTGTGACCGCCGGAGCCGCTGGCGCGGGGTTCACCGTCAGCGTCGCCGCGGTGGTCGTGACCGGACTTCCCACGCCATTGCTGAAGACAGCTTCGTACTGATTGCCGCTCTCGGCCAGCATGGCCGTGCCGAGGTCCAATGTACCAGAGGTCGCACCGTTGATCGGCGAGAACGTGCTGCTGCCGGCCAATTCGACCATCCACTGGACGGTTGGCGTCGGATTGCCGCTGGCGGAGGCGGTGAAGCCGGCGTCTTGTCCGACCGTCAGTGTTTGACTGAGCGGGCTCGTTGTGACCGCCGGGGCCGCCGCTACGAGGCTACGCACTGTCAGCGTGGCCGCTGTGGTCGTGGCGGGACTGCCCACGCCGTTGCTGAAGACGGCTTCGTATTGATTGCCGCTCTCGGCCAGCGTGGCCGCGCCCAGATCCAGCGTATCGGAGGTTGCGCCAGTGATCGGCGCGAAGGTGGTGCCGCCGGAGAGCGCCACCATCCACTGCACCGTCGGGGCGGGATTGCCGCTCGCGGCCGCGGTGAAGCTGGCGTCTTGTCCGACGGACAACGATTGGCCCAGCGGGTTGGTTGTGACCACCGGGGCCGCCGGTGCGAGGTTCACTGTCAGCGTGGCCGCCGTGGTCGTGGCCGGACTGCCCACGCCATTGCTGAAGACGGCTTCGTACTGGTCGCCGCTCTCGGCGCGAGCGGTAGCGCCCAGATCGAGGGTGTCGGAGGTTGCGCCACTGATCGGCGAGAACGCGGTGCCGCCGGGGAATTCCACCATCCATTGCACCGCCGGCGTGGGATCGCCGCTCGAGGCGGCCGTCAAGCTGGCGTCTTGTCCGACGGTCAACGTTTGATTGAGCGGATTCGTTGTCACCACCGGCGCGAGGTTCACCGTCAGCGTGGCCGCGGTGGTCGTGACCGGACTTCCTACGCCATTGCTGAAGACGGCTTCGTAGGTGTTGCCGCTCTCGGCGAGTGCCGCCGCCCCCAGGTCCAGGGTGTCGGAGGTTGCGCCACTGATCGGCAAGAACGTGCTGCCGCCGGCCAGTTCCACCATCCACTGCACCGTCGGCGTCGGATTGCCAGTGGCGGCGACGGTGAAGCTCGCGTCCCGTCCAACCGTCAATGATTGGCTGAGCGGGTTGGTCGTGACCAGCGGGGCCGCGGTTGCCGCAACGACTTCCGTCGCCGCCGAGAATTCGCTGGTGCCGGCGGCACTCGTTACCGTCGCCGTCATGAAAAGTCCCGCGGGCACGGAAACGGGAAGCGTTATGGTCTGGTCGGCGTTGCCGGATCCGTCGGTGAGGATGTTCGCATAACCCAGATAGACCTGACCTTCTCCGAATCCCGAATGGTCCACGGCAGGATTGGAGAAGAACTCGACGCGGTATGTCTGGTTCGGTGCATCGTCGAGCTGCACTTCGACATTCGTTGTCGAGGCGCCGGCAACCGCCGAGACGATCACGGGAATATTGGTTGCGTTGCCGGCAACAGGAGTGCCGCTCGGGTTGTAACCTTCCAGCTCGATGCCGAGATTGCCATTGGTGAAGATCGAGTTTTCTAGAATCGCGTAGTCCGATGTGGCGTCATCGACGTATACGCCGTCGCCGGTGTTGTTCTCGATCAGGTTTCCATCGCCGGCATTTGTTCCACCGACGGTGGTATTCGGTGCGCCGATCAAGTCGACTCCGTCACCGGTATTACCGATGGCGACCGTACCGGTAATATCGGTCCCGATGTCGTTGCCCTGAATGATCGTTCCGGTGGCGCCCTCGACCTCAATTCCATCGCCGGCATTGCCGGAAATGAGGTTGCCGGCGCCGGGGACGGGCCCGCCGATGAGGGTATCCGGTACATAGTAGACAAGTATGCCGCCGGTGTCGCCAATTGGGAACGTCCCGGTGGGATCTAATCCGATAATGTTACCCTGGATGGTGTCTGCACCGGCCCCTGCGGGTAGAAGACAGTGATTTCGGCGCCCGCCGCCTCGGGCAGGTAGTCTCCGATCATTGATAGGTTGCCGTTGCTCCGGAAATGACATTGCCCGCACCCGTCGCCGTCCCACCGATAAGCGTCGGCCCGGCATCAAAGAGAATCATGCCGAAGCTCGCCGTCAAAGCCGCGGTCCCAGCCGCATCGATGCCAATATCGTTTCCCTGAATCGTGTTGTTGACGGAGCCTGGGTCTGAGATGCCGATACCGACCAGCACATTTCTTGCCGCCGCCGTCGTCCCGCCGATAAGATTGTTCGCAGATCCAAAGATCTCAATTCCTTCATAGTCCGTGTTCTTAGCGTCGGCGATGTTGATAATTTCATTTCCCTGAATCGTGTTTCCGCTGGAGTTGGAATTCCCGTATGCCCCAGGTCCCCATACTACAATGCCGTCGCCGATGAGATTGCCGGCACCGAGCGCGGTTCCACCGATCATGTTGTCGGGGCCGAACATGTCGATCCCACGGTCATACATATTTCCGAGAGGGGCGGTTCCGTCCGCATTGATCCCGATATCATTGCCCTCCACGACGTCGCCGGTTGTGCCGGCTGGGTTTAGATTGATACCGACTTTGTCGCCAATAATGAGGTTCGCTGCCCCCGCGGAAATTCCGCCGATCGTGTTGTTGCCCGCTGTTTCAATATCCACTCCATAACCTTGAGTGTTTGTTGGGGTGGCCGCCGCATTTATGCCGATGTAGTTCCCTTCGATGAGGTTTCCTGTCGCGCTGGCTCCGCTGACGTTGACGCCCGTATCATTCGCGGCGATGACGTTTCGATCCGCCGGTGTTGTGCCGCCGATGATGTTTCCCGGCGCCGAGTCGATAAACACGCCATATTGCTCATACGTATTTATTGTGTCAGCAGGTTCCGCTCCGTACACGAAGTTGCCGGCGATGACGTCATTCGTATTATTCGGCAGGATGTGAATCGCGTTCCCGAATTCTTTGAAACCGTCAATCATCAGCCCGCGGATCAGCGAGTTGCTTGTGTTCACGGCCAGGATGTCGGTGCTTCCGCTATCTGGCAAATCCGCGGCGGAGATTTCGATCAGGATGTTTGCGTTGTCGCCGGTCGTCAGAGTGTTCGGGCTGGCGCCGGGCTGCGTGTAACCGTCGATCGTCACGTGCTCCGTCAGTTCCGGTAACGGCGTCAGCGGCGTGATGGTCTGAACGCCGCTGCCCGGGATATCGAAGCTGATGACGTTGGGCGCGCCGCTGGTCGTTGGGTTGGCGTTGGCGTAGAGGATGGCTGCGCGCAGGCGATCCGTTTCCGGAATCATTGGTATCGGTGACCACGAGGGGATTCGTATCGAGTGCAGAGACTTCAACCGGGTAGGAAAACTCGCTGGTTTCCCCCGCAGAATCGGTCAACGTGGCGGTGATCAATTGGCCCACGGTGAACGGTCCCGTGACATCAATCGAACCCAGGCTCACGAAGCCGGTGCCGTTGTTGATGGTAACCTGCCCGATATAGGTCTGGCCCTCGACAAAGCCGGAGGGATCGGCGACGTTGCTCTCATACAGGTCCAGGAGCAGCGTGCCGCTGCCGGTGCCCGGGAATACGCCGTTGATGGTCAGAGTGCCGTTCTGGTAAATGGCGTCGGTAAGGAAGGGAATGTTCTGGAGATAAGGATTGACGGTGCCGACAGTGTATAAGCTCAACTGGATACCGAGGCCGGTGTTAAGGTACATGGAATTGCCGACGATCGTATTGTTAACGGGATAATAAAGGGCTCCGACGTCGTAGTTCACATAGACGCCATCGGCGCCGTTGCCGGTAATCACGTTCCCATCGCCTGCCGCCGTTCCCCCGACCGTGTTATCGTAAGCGCCATCGGAAATGATCACGCCGTTTTGCCCGTTGCCCAGAGCGGACGTGGCGGCTGCGTTTGAGCCGATGTCGTTGCCCTGAATGATGTTTCCGGTGGCCCCTATCTGGTACAGGTCCACGCCGCTAAACATGTTGCCCGAGATCAAATTGGCTGCCGCCGGTGAGGGGCCGCCGATCGTGTTGTTGGCGGTTTCGAGGAAGATGCCGTCCTCAGCATTTCCGAGATTGATCGTGCCGGTCGGGTCGGTGCCGATGAAGTTGCCGGCAATCGTGTTCCCGTTCGCACCGTTCGCGGCCTCGATGCCAGCCGCTTGAAATTGATTGACGTCCAGCCCCAGGATGATCGAGCCGCTTGCGCCGGCCCCGGAAATAACCAGGCCCGACGCCGCGCCGGCACTGGCACCGTCAAGTTCGACTTCAATCACCGCGTTGTCGCCGGTGGCGAGCGTATTGGGGCTACTGCCAGGTTGCGTGTAGCCATCGATCGTCACGGCGCTGGTGATGGCCGGCAGGGGCGACAGCAGGTTGATCGTTTGCACACCCGAGCCCGGAATATCGAAATGGATCAGGTCGGTATCGGGATTGTCGGGGAACGTGTCGGCATTGATGATCGCCTGCCGTAGCGAGCCGAAACCACTGTCATTGGTGTTGGTCACGACGTACGGGTCGCCGATATACAGAGCATTCGAAAACTCGCTGGTGTTGCCGGTCGAATCGGTGAGCGTCGCGGTGACGAATTGCCCCAGCGCACCGCCCGAAAAATTAAGCGGGCCGAAGTTGAGCGTGCCGCTGCCGCTGGTCAGCGTTGTTTCGCCAACGTAAGTCTGACCGGGACCGTAGCCGTCGTAGCCAAAGGTATCTGAGACATAGACGTCCAGTCTCAGGCTGCTCCCGGCGGGAGTGTCGCTCAGGAAGTTGCCGCTGATCTGCAGTTGTCCGTTTACGATGTTCGCGGATGTGATGTTGGGAAAGTTTTGGAGATTGTTGCTGCCGGAATTGTGAATGCCGGGTGTTTGGGGCGTAACGCCGGGCTGATTCTCACCTGGCCCTGTATAAAGGTTGATGCCCAAGCCATCCGGATTATTGTAAATCGAGTTGCCGACGATGGTGTCGCCCGAAGCAGTCGTCAAGTTGTTGCCGTCTGGTGTATTCGTTGCCAAGACGTCCACGCCGTCGCCGGCGTTGTCCGCGATGATGTTGCCTGCGCCGGCGGCCGTACCTCCGACGGTGTTGTTGCTGGTGCCTTGAAACGTGATGCCGATGCCATTCGAAAGCGCCGTACCCGTGGGGCTGATCCCAATCCAGTTGCCTTGGATGACGTTCCCGGTGCTGTCAGGGCCGATCGTGTTATTGGATTCGCGCAGCACCTCGATCGCCGCATTCGTCCCGACAGCACCGCCGATCACATTGCCTTGTCCGGCCCCGGCGCCGCCGATCGTGTTGTTGCTGGAATTGAGGACATAAATGCCGTTCGTGTTGGGGAACGCTGCTGAAGCCGTCACGTTGACGCCGATGTAATTGCCCTGAACGATTTCGTTGGACGAGCCGACGAACAATATGACGGGATTGTCGGGGGAAACGATGACGTTCCTCGCCGCCGCCGTGCTTCCCCCGATTTGAACCGAGTTCGAAGCGATGGATCCGTCGGTGGCAGAGCTGAGCTGGATACCGGCCGTGGAGCCAGTAGAAAGCTCCTTCATGCCTGAAGTATCCGTCCCAATGTAGTTTCCCTGAATAACGCTGCCAGTTGCGACACTGAAGATATCGCTATAGCTATTGCCCGCGATGATATTACGGTCCGCCGGCGCCACTCCCCCAATCGTGTCATGGGAAGATTGCTCTTTGATGCCGTTCGAATTTCCGTCGGCTGTGTTGCCGGTGGCATCGGTGCCGATGAAATTCCCGGTGATCGAAATGTGAGATACGGTGGAATCCGAGTAAATACCAGTACCACCGGTGGGGATGGAACCGGTGGTAGCGCCGGAATCCCCGCAAAGCCTCCGATTGCCAGTCCGCTGACGGCACTGTTACTCGCAACGATGTATAAGCCCTCGTATCCCTCGACCACCTTGCTGCCGTTGAGATCGATTAAGATGACAGCGTTATCTCCAACTGCAAGAGTATTGGGGCTGGAGCCGGGTTGGGAATAACCGTTGATCGTTGTCGGCTGAGTAATCTCCGGCAGGGGCGTCAGCGGCTCGATGGTCTGCACGCCGTTGCCGGGGATGTCAAAGGTGATGGTGCTTGCGGTGACGGTATTGAAATCGGCCTGGACAATCGCATTCCGCAGCGAACCCGGTCCGGAATCGTTGGTGTTGGTCACGACGAAGGTCGTTTGACCGGGTGTGGAGACGATGGGAACAGGGTTGGAGAATTCGCTGGTGTTCCCGGAGGAATCGGTGAATGTCGCGGTGATGAAACCGCCCAGCGCAAATGTGCCGGGAATTTGAATTGAGCCCAGGCTGACGGTGCCAGAACCATTGTTGACCGCATAGCGGCCGACATAGGTCTGACCCTCGCCGGTGCTGTTCTGATCCAGGCTGGTATTCAAATAGACATCAAGCGACAACGTACCAGAACCGGTGCCGGGGAAATGGCCTGTGAGCGTGAGGGTGTTGCCCTGGTACACGGCACTGGCCAGGATCGGCGTGGTGATTCCAAAGTTGCCGGGTATTGAAGCCGGCGGGCTGCCAACCAATTCGATGCCCCGATAGCCAAAATTGGTAAGATCGTTCTGATAAATGGAATTGGCGACGATGGTGTTGTCGAGCGAGCCGGAACCATTGTTGGATGCGGCGTAAACGCCACCCTTGGCGTTGTCGTCGATGATGTTTGCGTTGCCGGAAGACGTGCCGCCGATGAGATTGTGCGATGCGCCATCGAGAATGGCCACGCCTGATCCCGAGTTGGCCAGTGCCGCGGTATCGGCTGCGTTGACGCCAATGTAGTTCCCCTGGACGGTATTCCCCGTTGCCGACGTGCCGTCGATCAATAGGCCATCGTCGCCGTTGCCGGAAATCAGATTGGCCGCGGCCGGCGTCGTCCCGCCGATGATGTTGTTCGCGGTTTCGATCTCAACGCCGTAGGTGGTGTCTGTAACGCCGGTCATGCCAGTGCGATCCGTGCCGATGAAATCCCCGGCGATCGTATTGCCGGCCGCGCCCTTGTCGACCACCACGCCGGCGGTAAATCCATTGATCGCCAGGCCCTCGATCGCCGAGCCACTGGCCGCCGATCCGGAAATGTACAACCCATACCCGCCGGTCGTCAGATTTGCTCCACTGAGATTGATCTCAAGGTTCGCGTTGTCCGAGGTGGTCGAGGTATTCGGACTGCTGCCGGGCTGGGAGTAGCCGTCGATGAAGGTGGGCTGAAGAATCGCGGGCAGCGGCGTGAGCGGCGCAATGGTTTGAACGCCGTCGCCGGGGATGTTGAATTGAATGACATTCGGCTGCGAACTGCTGATGGAGTCGGCCTCGATGATTGCCTGGCGCAGTGAGCCGGTGCCGCTGTCATTGGTGTTGGTCACCAGGAAGGGATTGCCAATGAGGATCGGCGTGGAAAACTCGCTGGTATTGCCGCTGGCATCGGTCAGCGTCGCGGTGACGTATCGAAACAGCGAGCCGCCGTTGAAGCTCAGCGGGCCGAAATTGACTGTTCCCGTCCCGCTGATGAGCGTTGTTTCGCCGACGAAAGTCTGCCCCTGAGCGTAGATGCTCGAAGATGAGGAATCTGAAACGTACACGTCGAGCGTGAGCGTGCTGCCCGAAGCCTTGTCGCTCAGAAAATTGCCGCTGATTTGCAACTGGCCCGCAACGATATTGGCGGCGGCGATCGTCGGCTGGTTTTGGAGATTGTTGCTGCCGGAAGTGTGAATGCCGCCGACGGGGATGGTGATGCCGGGTTGATCGTCCAGAGGTCCCTGCTCCAGGTCGATACCCAGTCCGCCGTTGGCGTAGATCGAGTTGCCGATGACCTGGTTTTGGGTTGCCGTGGCCAGAAGATTGTTGCTGAAATCAGCGCCGCCGAAGATGTTCACAGCGTCACCGAGATTGTACTCGATCGTGTTTCCTTCTCCCGGCAACGTGCCACCAATGAGGTTGTTGGATGCGCCGTGGATTTCGATACCTTGCTGATTGGAGAATTGGACCGTGCCTGCCGGGTTGATGCCGATCCAGTTTCCCTGAACGACATTTCCCGAGGCCGCCGCACCGAGGATGCCGTTGGAGACATTGGCGATGGCGATCCCAACGCCGGCGCCGCCGATCACGTTCCCATCGCCGGCGCTGGGGCCGCCGATGGTGTTGTTGCTGGAAGAGTCAATGTAGATGCCATTAAAGCCGCCGCTGACCCCGGCGGTATCGGCGGGATTCACGCCGATCGAGTTGCCTTGAATGATCTCATTACCCGCGCCGCCGGAAATCGAGATCGGATCGGCGCTCTCGCCATAGGTGTTAATGACATTTCCCTCGCCCGCGCTGCTGCCGCCAATCTGGGCGCCTTGCGCCGTTGTGGTGCCATTACCCGCAAGATCAATCCCATCGATTGGATCGGCATAACCGCGCGTGGAATTTCCCGAGGGATCCGTGCCGATGTAATTGCCCTGCACGATCAGGCCGGTGCTGACGGCGTAGATGTTGGCGGTCGCATTAACAAACAAGTCAATACCGGTCGTTGAATTGGCGGCAATGACATTGCGAGCGGCCGGCGCCGTGCCGCCGATCGTCGTGTTGGCCCCTAGTGTCGCGATGCCATCAAGACCATTACCGAGATCGTTTCCACTGGGATCGAGGCCGATGAAATTTCCGGTGATGTTGGCGTCGGAGGCAGCCGGTTGCACATAGATGCCGTAGTCGGCGAATCCTCCGATCGACAATCCGCTTACCGAAGAATTGCTGGCACTGAGATAAAGCCCGATGGAAGTGCTGGGGCCGTTGCCGTTGAGCGCGATCAGGATCACCGCGTTGTCGCCCACGGTCAGCGTGTTGGGGCTGGCGCCGGGCTGGGAATAGCCGTCGATCGCGGTCGGTTCAACAATCGTCGGAAGGGGCGTTAGTGGCTCGATGGTCTGAACGCCGCTGCCCGGGATATCAAAGTCAATGGTGTTGGTGCCGGTGGTGTTCGAGGAGTCGGAGTCGATGATCGCCTGGCGAAGCGTGCCGGTGCCGGCGCCGGGCTGGGGGTTAACGCCGCCATTGTCGCCTGTGTTGGTGACCACGAAGACCGACAGCAGCCTGCGGCTCTCAAGTGCTTCGACGATGCACGATGCGGCTGCGACGACCGCACGGCTACGACGCCGGCGTATGAGAAGGCCCATGATTCTTCCCTCCAGTAGTGTGTTGCCCCGATGACAGAACCGGTCGAACCGACGTCTCTGGTCGGCCGTCCCGTGCTGCGTGGCGGTCAGCCCCCGGGCCGCGACCGACCATCGCATGCCTCTCCCTCGGGATGCTAGAATCGAGCTGGTTCGACAGTCTCAACAGCTCCCGCCATCGCTCCCCGCCGTTGAACCTCTAAGCCCCGTGAGCCGATTCATCGAGATACCCCTTCCCGCGGAATACCGCCAACGCGTCCTTGCAGTTTCTCCAGTACGGTGCCAAAAAAAAGCCCCGGAACCGCGATGAGTCGCGATCCCAGGGCCATCTTAGCCGAGAGTGATCGACCTGTCAGAAGTCGATCAATATGCCGTCATGCTATTCGACTCGAATTCTCGTTGTCAATACCCCGAAACCCTCCGAGATCGAGGCCCAAGCATGAAGTCGTAATCCTGCTTACTGGGTTGAGCAAGGATGATGTCCCAATCGGAACAGAGGTGTGGTCGGTTGCCCCCTCGTCATCCAGAAAAGACCTGCGTCACAACGCAAAAAGCCTTGCTCTTTGCCGGAACGTCGGCCTCACGATATCGACGCGTGGCTGATCCTCTTCCGCCGCGATCGAAATCCTGACGATCCGATGGGGCTCGAATCCTCGGTCCGCCGCGTCGCTCGGGAGATGGGCAAGGACGCAGCCGTATCTGGTGTCGTACGTTTACACGAAGATGCACACGAATTGCAAGGAAGACGTATCGGATCCCGGCGGCCGAGGCCGTCCCAGGCGACCGGTCGGTCGTCCATCTCATCATCGTTTTTGTGCTTGACCCAAAGGCGCCCCGAGGGCCGGACGGGCGCATGCTGCCGGCGCAAATCACGGGCTATGCGCCGGCGATTACCCTTCGATCTTTCCCGAAGGGACCGCGAGTTTATTCCGGCGACGGAGACGTACCCGCCGGGCTTAGTCGGTCCGGATCGTTGCGCCAAATTACATACGAATAGATCACCACCCACAACAGCATTGCGGCGCTCATGCCGAGCACGACGGCCAGCATCCAGCCATTCTGAAAGAAGCCATACGCGATGACGCTACATCCGATCACGACGAACAAGCGTCCGGCCAGCCGGTGCGTTTTGTTCCAAGAATCACGGCTCGATAAGGTCCACGGCGTGCGCACGCCCGCAAACCAATTCGGTCGAATCTTTCCCATCACGTTCCCCAGGACGCAAAACAGCAGCCCCACGGCCAATGACACAAGCAAGCCCATGTCGACGTTGTATCCAAAGGCCACCAGCAAAATGCCTGCGTACACGACGGCAAGCACGGCGATGATCGACAGACGAATGAGCGTATAAACCTTGGCGAACGTCGCATAGTTCGCCCGCCCCGGGTCGATGCGCGGCAGCAGGAGCATTAGCGGATAGAGCGCGGCGGCGATCAGCGGCAACAGCAACAATCCCTCGACCTTACCGCCGTACCGATCGACATCGCCCGCGACATTCCAATGAACAGGAATTCGATCAGGCGCAATTGGCCATAAAGCCGCCGCCACGGACAACATCCCGAGAATCATGACGAGTTGCGGGATTTCACCGCGCCAAGTGGTTTGCATTGTGGGGCCTTCTTTCTCTTATGAACAACGTTGAACAGGTCAAGCACGGCCGCTACGGTTTCGTCAACAACAGACAGATTTTGGCTGTAGACGACGGTCGTCCCGTGTTTCTCGGCGATGATCAGTCCCGCGTGCTTGAGCACGTTGAAATGTTTGGAGAGCGTCGAACGCGCCAGCGGAAATCGCTCAGCGACCGCGCCGGCCGTCATGTCGCGCGCCGCAACAGGCGCAGAATCTCACGACGAGTCGGATCTCCCAAGGCTTGGAACACTTTGTTCATCGAGGCACTGCCTATCGCCACGGCTCAATATCGGTATTTCGCCAACTAGCGAAATTATAGCCGCGATCGCCGCCCGATTCCAGCTTAAGGCGAAAAAAGCATCATGGCGTCGCTGATCGGCAAGCATCACAAAGCCGAATGGAGGCAACCGTCCGACCCCAACGACCCAATCGTCGCCTTGCCAAACCGTGTAGTCGCGTTAGCCGACATGTTAGCGGCTTTGGGGGGCGACACGGACCTGCGCCCCGCACCGCGGCGCTCCAAACTCGCGATGAAAGTCATTTGTATATTGTACTTTGTGTCAGTGATCAATCATGTCCTACCTGGTTCGTTCACTGCCGATTCTTCGTCCGATCCAAAACTCGTTGACGACATTTCCTGGTCAACTACACCGGACGGGTCTTTCGTCATGGCAAGGAGCGGATTTCGGCGGAGCTGGCCGGGATCTTAGCCTGACCGGCTAGGGTGCCCGGCCGACCAATGGGCCGCCCGGCTCAATGTCAGCAGGGCGCCATTCCCTCGGACAAGGCCAAGCACCGGCTCGGCCACGACTGAGGTCAGCTAAGGGATATAGATGACCTGGTCCCGCCATTTGTCCGGATGATTGTCCGCTACGACCAGCTCGAGCCAAGCGATGACCGCCACAATCGTTGCACCTGGCCGCAGTAGGAACACACCCGGCGAGGTTCGGCCTTGGCGAAGGTGTGCCGCCAACTCGGCGGGGAATGTCGCCGCGTCCTCGGTTAGGACGATGCGGTTGGCGAGCTCCGCCCATGCAAGGATGTCCGCGTCCGACATGCCGAGGGGAAGGTCGACCGAGTCGCCGACCCGTGTCACATCAATCCGCGTTACTCCGCCAAGGTTGTGGTGACGGATCGCGTGGAAAAGAGGCTTACCGCGAAGGTTCTCGTCGACGACGAAGGCAATGGGCATCGATCAGGATTCCGGCTTCCGGTCCCGGGGCTGTCGCTCCGCGACGAGACGGCTGATCCGCCGGACCGCCGGGCTCGGCTGGTATGCCGCGTATTGCCGGTCGAGTTCGGCCTGATATTCGGCTACATACGCGCCTACTTCAGGCTCGTGTTCTTCAGCGAAGGCCAGAACCTCAGCGGTCACTTCAGGTGCGAGATCGAACTCCTCGGCGATCTTCGCCGACGACTTGCCATCAACTCGATGCGCTTTCACGATATGGAACAACCCGATCCGTCGGCCCACGATCCGTACTTCACCATCGGCGCACCAGTACAAGCTGGGCGGAAGCAGGCTGCATCAATTCCTCCGGCCGGTTCATGATTGGGTTCCCCCGGGGCCACGGTATCTCACTCTTTTCGCCTCATGCCTGGACATCAGCCTGGTCCACAGGTGTTCTCTCGCCTCTGAGGGCTCCATAATCGACTCTACACAACCAAGTGGGACCGTGTCGATCTCGATCGTCGACTCGCAACCCTCTCGACCGCTGGGTTGTGAATCGGAGACATCGCGGTTACTTTTTATCGCATGAAACAAGCGCTACGTGAACTCTCCAATGGCGTATTCATCCTCTTGGGCATCGTGTCGGCCGGAATGGGAATCCATGGCTTCCTGGACTCCAGCCATTTTATTGACGGGGGCGTGACCGGTGTTTCGATGCTGGTCGCGAACGTACTCGGCGTTCCGCTGCCTCTGTTGATTCTGGCGATCAATCTGCCGTTTGTCGCTCTCGGTTATCGTCACATTGGCCGGGCGTTTGCGTTCCGGAGCGCGATGGCGATCATCGGACTGGCCGTCTGCCTGGCGACGGTCCGCTATCCGGACGTCACGCCCGACAAGTTGTTGACCGCGGTTTTCGGCGGCTTCTTTATCGGCGCGGGCATGGGACTGGCGATGCGCGGCGGTGCCGTGCTCGATGGCACTGATATCGCCGCGCTCTTGATTAGCAAACGCAGCCACCTCTTCCGCGTGGGGGACGTGATTCTCGGTCTGAACGTCGCGATCTTTCTCACCGCCGAATTCTTCCTGGGGGTCGAACCGGCGCTTTACTCCATTTTGACCTATCTGTCTGCCACCAAGACGCTTGATTTTCTGCTGCACGGGCTCGAGGAATACACCGCCATCACCATCGTCTCCGAACAGAGCACGGCGATCCGCGAGGCCATCACCGTCGGGTTAGGCCGTGGCGTGACGATCTACAAAGGGCGTGGAGGAATGAGCGGCGCCGAGCAGGAGATCTTGCTCTGCGTCGTGACCCGGCTTGAGATTGGCAAGGTCATCAACATCGTCCACGATTTCGATGAAACCGCATTCATCACGATCCATCCGCTCGCCGAGGTCAAGGGAGGCGTGGTCAAGAAATCGGTGCACCACTAACCCGAAGCGCCAGCAAGGGTTCCGTCGGCACTCCCCTCGCTGGCGCGTCTGGTTGATATTCCATCGGCGCATGCAAGCAAGGGGCATATTCTGGCCGCCGCTGTCGTAAACCGTCGCGATTCGGCGGGTAGCCGGAAGATGGGAATCAACATCGACGAGATCGCCCGGCGTCGCGGGATCGAGGCATCGAGCGTAGTCGCATCGACGAACTCGCTCGAATCCGTTATGGTAACCGAGAACGAGATTGTCCTTACCTGTCCTGTCATTTTGGCGCACCGCGTCATATCGCTGTCTTTGCTCGTGTGGGAGGGAACCCAACGTGCCACGAGACATCTCACGGTTGAAAGTTCACCGGAACGGCTCTACGCCGGCCGCAATGGTGTTCCTGCTGGCCTTGGCGGGTCTCGCCGGCGATACGGCCCTGGTTTCAACCCTACGCGGGATTGTCGTCGAGAATGATGTTCATCCGGCACCCACCTTGGGCTATTACGAGGCCCTTATCAACGCGCCTGGGCGTGCAAACGGCGGCGACGACGCCCATCCCCCGCCCGGCTGGCTGCCGTTTGGCGGCGACGTCACCGGGATCGTGAGGGAACTGCCAACGTACCTCCGCTGGGAAATGAAGCCCAACCTCGATTTCCGCTGGAACGGCACCGTTTTTCAAACCAACAGCCTCGGCTTTCGCACCCCCGAGGTCCGTCTCGAGAAACCCGCGGGAACCTACCGGATTCTGGTGTTCGGGTCGTCGAATTCCATGGGGTACGGCGTCGACAATGACGATGTGTACACGCGACACCTTGAGCGTTTCCTGAACGCATGGGTGGGCCCATCTCGACAGGTGGAAGTCGTCAACTTGGCCGTGGCGGGCGACTCGCCGACTCGCCGGCTCGAGAGGATGAAGAAAGAAGCAGGCCGATGGAACGCCGATTGGCTATTGTGCGATGCATCCGCGCTTGACCCATGGCTAGAAGACAATCACATTCATACGGCCCTTCAACGGGGACTGCCGATTCCGTACCCTTTCGTCCAGGAAGCGATCCGCCGTTCCGGCGTCACGGCCGCCGACTCGATCGAGGTCTTTCGCGACAAGTTTCGGGGAGGGTCCGAGCGAGTGCTCGCGGGCGTCTATGCTGCCTGGAACGCCGAGGCCGCGCGAGTGCACATTCCATTGTCGATCGTGATCCTGCCCCGCGGAGACAGCAAGGCGAAGTCGCCACGCGTTTTTCAGACCATCCGCTCGCTCTGCGTCCGGAACGGGCTCGCGTTTATCGACGTGTCCAACGCCTTTGATCACATGGAAGTCGAGGAGTTCCGCGTCTCCGACTGGGACAAGCATCCCAACGCCCAGGGGCATCGCGTGATGTTCGAGGCCCTGCGTGACGCGATTTTGCGCAACGGGCAACTTCCGGGGCTCTCACCTTCGGACTCGGAGCCTGACCAAGGGCAATCTCTGGCGAGCAGGGGTTACTAAATGCCTTGGCCGCGATCGATCGATCCGAGGCCATTACCGCGACAAGAAGATGCGCCCGCGCTCCGAGCCGGCGAGCTGGCTGACGACACAGCGAGCCGGAGTACGATTCCGTGGGGAATCGTGGGGATGATCGGTCTGATCATGGCCATCGAGTGTTTCGTCAGTCGAAACTGGCTCGATTTCAGCGATCCGGTCAGTCTGAGCTGGCGCTACAGCGCCGCGACCGTCGGAACGGAATCACCCGGCGGCGATCTGCTTTGCCTCGGGGATAGCCTGATCAAGCACGGGCTCATGCCCGAAGTGATCGAAAAGGAGACCGGCCGCCGCACCGTGAACCTTTCGGCCGCGCGAGCACCGGTGCTTTTGACCTACTTTCTGCTGCGCAGGGCGCTCGACGGCGGCGCGCGGCCCCAGGCCATCATCATCAATGCCAAGCCGGCGGTCCTTTTGGCGGGCCCGGAGTTCAACGCTCGTTACTGGCAGGAAGTACTCACGCCCCGCGAATGCGTCGAGTTTTCGCTCTTGACCCGCAACGGCCCACTCGTCCTGGCTACGCTCGTCGGCCGGTTCTTGCCATCGTTGCGCTGCCGGTTGGAAATTCGCTCGCAAGTGATGGCGGCCTTCCACGGGGAGACAGATCCCATCCCCGGGATGAATCGCATTCTCTTGCGGAACTGGACAGTCAACCGCGGGGCCAACGTGGCGGCTGTGCGTGCGGAGCGGCACGACGACGAGCCGGAAATCGAGCGACGGCTGCACCCCGGGCTCTTTTTCGTGGACCCGACCAATGCCGAGGCCATGGAAAGGCTCTTGCAACTGGCGGCCGCGCGTGAGATCCCCGTGTTCTGGCTGCTGACCCCACTCTCGCCGGTCCTTCAAGCCCTGCGAGACCAGAGCGGGGCCGAGGCCGGCTACGAACGGTTCGTCAGGTCCTTCCTGACCCGCTATCCTCGGCTGTTGACCGTGCTCGACGCTCGCCGTGGGGGCTATCCGGCGTCGCTTTTCACAGACCATACCCACCTCAACCGTCAAGGTGCTCTCGCGCTCAGTCGCGTAGTTGCCAGTTCGATCCGACCGCTCCTGGCGTGCCCCCGGTCGGAGTTGGTTCCCCGCTGGGCCACGCTGGCACGCCCCACTGACCGTCCCGCCGACGCCGGAATCGTCGTCGAGGATCTCGACCAGTCGCGCAAAGTCCTTTCTGCAAGCGACATGGCCTATTTCTCGTCGCGGTGAACAGAGCGATCGCTTAACTGTCTTCTCGGCCTGTTGAAACACATCACACGGGCAGACGGCACCGTCAGATTTGCCAACGTGAACTCGATGTCCTACTAAACCTAAGCCAGGCCCCAGTGGTGTCGGCTGGGGTGGCAAACGGGACGACAACATCGACGTAAGTGAAATGGGGGCTCATGTGCTAATGCCGTCACGTTCCGCGCCGCGCCAAGGTTTCACACTGATCGAACTGCTGGTGGTGATCAGCATCATCGGCATATTGGTCGGGCTGCTGTTGCCCGCCGTCCAGTCGGCCCGCGAGGCCGGCCGCCGCGCCCAGTGCCAGAGCAACATGCACAACATCGCCCTGGCGATCCTGAGTTACGTCGAACACAAACAACGCTTTTCCCCCGGCGGGCGAGTTCGGCGAGCCGATCACGGCAACCACCGCTACGGATCAAAACCACCCGGCGACATCCGTTATCAACAATTGGATCTCGAACCCGACCGCCGCGACCGGGGCCCCGATGTATAGCTGGGTGGTTCCCATCCTGCCCTACATGGACAACCAAGAGCTATTCAATCAATGGACCATGTTTAATAACACCACGTGCGTCACATACCTCGACCAGAACAGCTATATCCCAGGCCAGGCCAGCAATTATGTGATCGGCAACACGACGATCGGGATCTTGAAGTGCCCTGACGATTACACGACGCAAGTCAACGAGGGGAACCTCAGCTACGTGGTCAACGGCGGTTACTCCCTCTGGCATGCCGGTGGCTACGGCTGGGTAAGCTCAACGTCGGATGGTGTACCGGCCCCCACCACGATCATGTGGGGGGGCAAAGCCGCGACGTATCCGCAGGTCTACGCGATTTGCCAGAAGCTCGGCGTGTTTTTCCTGGAGTCGACATACGGGCAAGGATCGGGTTTCAAGCCCAACTGGAACCTGCGCTCAACGCCCAACAATATTGTCGACGGCACGAGTGCGACGATCATGGTGGGCGAAAACACGCTAGCGGGCTATAGCTCGGGCAACCAGTATTCGGGCAATAACCAGACCAACTGGGCAACGCCGATGCCGCAATTTAGCATGTTCATAGGATCGTCCAACGTTTGCTCGGCGACCGTGCCGATCGTCGTGGCGACAAGTCTCGATTGCACGGCCGGCGGATCTTTGGCGGCGCAACAGATGCTTCTCGCGCCCACGAATAGCTCTGACGGGCCCACCTGGGCCAATGCCAACAAGGTTGGCACGCTCGAAAACCTAGGAGGCGGCCAGAGTTTGTCGCTGGAGGGCGAATACCCCTTTATCAACAGCGCTCATCCCAGCGGTAGCAACATGGCTTTCTGTGACGGCGCGGTTCGCTTCATCACGAACACGATCGACGGCACGGTCTACTCGAAGATCATCACGCCCGCGGGCTGCCGACTGCCTCTCTACTGTAAGCAGATGCCCGTGAATCAGGATTCGTACGCGCAGTGATAGTGACACGGGAGGCTCATGTGACAATGCCGTCGCGTTCAGCGCCGCGCCATGGTTTTACACTTGTCGAGATCCTGGTGGTGATCGCGATCATTTTGATCGTAAGCGATCTCGCGTTGCCGACGATCTTGGCCGGTCTCTCGCACCGGCAGGTGAGTGAGTCGGCGCGGCTGCTGCAGGCGGTTTTGGCGGGGGCGCGCGACGCGGCGATCCGCAATAACGCGCCCAGCGGGATCCGGCTCTTGCCTGATCCGGTGTTCAATGGGATCAATGCGTCGACCGGCCAGCTTGATTCGGGGGCGATCCTGGCAAGCAATCGCGTGATCCCGATCGAGCCGGCCCCCAATTACAACGAGGGCTTGGTGAAGCCCCTGTACAACTTTGGGACCTACTCGCTCGAACTCCCCTATCCGGGGCCAGGCGGGGGCTATTATCCCCTCACCGGCTCGGGGCCGAATGTCCTGCTCCTCCAGGAATACGTGTACAACCCCGCCGTCTATCCGGCGATCCCCAATCCGCCGACCTCGTGGTTCTGGAACATTCGCATCGGCGACAAGCTGCAGATCAATAACGCCGGGCCATGGTACACGGTCGTTGGCCCCATGACGGTATCGCCCGCGAGTGGCACCGGCAATTCCGAGTTGTTCGTCAACGTCGGGCCGCCCGGCACGAAGTCACCCTTGTTTGCCGTTTACGCGAATGGCAACGAGGTCATCGTCTATTATCCCGAGTTTCTTCTGCTGGTGAACGGATCCGATGATAACGGCAATGGATGGATCGACGAGGGCTGGGACGGCGTTGATAACAATGGAAATGGCCAGATCGACGAGCTGGCCGAATGGGAATCAGAGACATGGGTTGGGCGCCCGCCACACAGAGCGTCGACAACGTCCCGTATGTGATCAAGCGTAGGCCGGCCCCTGGCCCCAATGCGCGCGAGATCGCGCTGCCCACGCAGGTGGTGGTCGACTTGACGACGTGGACTTCGACCCGCGAGCGATCGCGGCTGCCGGTCAATCTTTATACGGGTTATGTCGATATTCTGATCAATCCCAATGGTACGGTGGTGCCGACAACAGTCTATTCGACGCCCGCGTCGTTCGGCCTGGCGTCGGCGTTTTTGCATTTCTGGCTTGCCGAACGTAGCGACCTGGCCGCGCCCAGCGCGACCACGACGGCGGCCCCGCTCTTGCCCTTGCCGCAGGGGCTGGCACCAACGCTCTTCAATGGCCTCGAGCTCAAGGGGGAGTACCGCCTGGTGACCCTGTTTGCCCGCAGCGGACAAATCACGACCAATGAAAACCCGCCGTTCGACAACCCAGCCAATCCGGCGACAGGGAAGACTTACAATCCGAATTTGCCTTTCGTAGCCGCGCAGCAAGGGGCAAGAGGACCATAGCGGTCAAGACGGAGGACGGAGGAAAGAGGACGGAGGAAAGAGGACGGAGGGAAAGAGGACGGAGGACGGAGGACGAAGGACGGAGGACGAAGGACGGAGGACGAAAGGACGGAGGACGAAGGACGGAGGACGAAGGAAAGAAAAAGGACGGAGGACTGAAGATTTCCGCTGACCCGAAATGCGAGCGCCGCTCGCCATTCATCCTCGGTTTTTCATCCTCCGTCCTCCGTCCTCCGTCTTCCGTCCTTCCAACTGATCTGGTCCATTCGCTCGTCCTGTGAGACCATCTGAATGGTGACTTTGTTCTGAGATCGTCCTTCTGAGGCCATCGACGATCATGACGACCACGACCGAGGTTTTTGAACTTGCGGCGATCGATTACCCCGACGACGACGGCGAGCCCATGGCTGACAATACGCTGCAGTTCAAGTGGATCGTCCTCATCAAGGAGGGGGTGGAACACCTGTTCCAGAACGAGCCCAATGTATTCGTCGCGGGAAATCTGTTGTGGTATCCGGTTGAAGGAGAACCGACGATTCGGACCGCTCCCGATACGATGATTGCGTTCGGCAGACCGAAGGGACGAAGGGGCTCGTACAAACAATGGGAGGAAGGGAACATCGCGCCCCAGGTCGTTTTCGAGGTCCTTTCGCCCGGCAACCGACCCGGCGAAATGGCCGCCAAGCTTGCGTTTTATGAGAAATACGGGGTCGAAGAGTACTACGTTTACGATCCCGACGACGGAACGCTCGAGGGTTGGCGGCGAGTGGGAGATCGCTTGGAAGAAATACCCACGATGGCGGGGTTCGTCAGTCCGCGGCTGCAAATCCGGTTCGAGCCGGGCGAAGGTGCAGACGCCCTCATGATTTTCGGCCCCGACGGTGAGCCGTTCTTGACCCACGGCGAGGACATCGACCGACGGAAGGCCGCCGAACAGCGGGCCGAGGCCGAACGACAGCGGGCCCAGAACGCCGACGAGCGGGCCGGGCGGTACGCCGCGAAACTGCGGGAACTCGGCATCGAACCGGACGATCCAAGCCAGTCCAGTCGATGAGGGCTGTGATCATTCTTGGGGCGGCGGCTTATGTGGGCGCTTGATCTCGCCGCGCTGCGCGTTGAGATTGCCCTGGCTGTTGCTGTTGGTCCCTGCGAAACCAACCCATTCAGGTCGGTTTCCGCAGCCATTCGAGCCATTCCGGTGTGACCACCCAGGACTTGGTGGGGAGGCGTGCGGGTGCATAGAGTTCGATGGCGTCGGTCGGGGTCATGGGGACGATGGAATCGGACCAGCCGCAGGAATGGATCAACGAGCCGACCAGGCGCCGGGGATCGATGCCGGCGGCGCGGAGGGTCGAGAGCTTGAGTGAGCCGTCGCGCTTGGCCAGGCGTCGCCCGTCGGCGCCGATGGCGAGCGAAACATGGCCGAAGGCCGGCAGCGGCCAGCCGAGCTGATGGAAGAGCAAGATCTGCCGAGGAGTGCTCGGCACGAGATCGGCGCCTCGGATCACCTGGTTGACGCCCATCGCCGCGTCGTCGGTAACCACGGCGAGCTGATACGAGTGGCCGGCGCCCTGGCGAGCCACGATGAAATCACCCCCGAGTCGCGCTGGGGCGAAGTCGACGCGGCCGAGGAATAGGTCATCCCAGGCGATGGGTCCCGGGGGCACGCGAAACCGCCAAGCGAAGGGCTGATTACCAAGGGCGAGGGCATCGGCGGCGGTCCGATGGGCACAGGTTCCGGGATAAGTCGGCCCTTCGTCGTCGGCGTGCGGGGCCGTCGCGGCACGCTCGACGTCGGCACGCGTACAGGTGCAGGGATAAACGCTTTCACTGGTCTTGAGCCGCTCGAGTACCTGCTCGTAGAGTGCCGAACGCCGCTGGATTGAAGATAAGGGGCCGATGGCCCACCGACATCCGGGCCTTCGTCCCAGTCGAGCCCGAGCCAGCGGAGATCAACGACTGCCGTCGCCAGGGCGTCGGCGCGAACGCGGGAGAAATCGAGGTCCTCGATGCGAGGATGACTGCGCCCCGCCGAATGCCGCGCGGCCAGCCAGGCGATCAGGAACGTCCGGGCGTGCCCCAAGTGCAGCCCGCCAGTCGGCGATGGGGCGAGCCGGCCGATAATCGCGACGCGGGCATGCCGTCAAAATTCACGATCAAGCTACGAATACCTCCAGGAAATCAATGATAGCGGGGCTTGTACTGAGGGCGACACCATGACTTCGACTGGCCGTCAACTGCTCGATTCGGCTCTAATGATGGAGACGATGGACCGATTTACCCGTCGTCATTGCTCAGGAAATTTCGCACGAAGTCGACGAAAGAAGGAGAGACTCACCGTGGACGCCGAACTGAAACGCAACGCCAAGGCCGTGATCGACAAGATTCTCCATCTTCGAGACTCTCTTTGACTTCGGCGAAAAACAGGCACATCGCGACGCGCTCGAGCAAGAGATGAACAGCGCGACATTCTGGAACGACCAGGAGAAAGCCAAGGGCGGTGATCCAGGAGGTCAAGAGCTTGAACACGGTCTTAAAGCCGTTCGAGGCACTGGTCAGGCAAGCCGACAATCTCGGGGCCACGATCGAGCTGGCCGAAGAGGCCGAGACCGACGAGTTCGACGACGAGATCCGGACCGGCATGCCGCCAGGCGGACGCGGATTTCAATGCGTTCGAGTTCCGTTCGATGCTCAGCGGTCCCAACGATCATTGCAACGCTTTTCTGACGATCCACGCCGGGCGCGGGCGGTACCGAGGCGTGCGACTGGTCGGAGATGCTGCTGCGCATGTATCTGATGTGGGCCGAGTCCAAGGGGTTTTCGACCGAGATCACCGACCGTGAAGACGGCGGCGCGGCCGGAATCCAGGAGGCGACCATCCACATCAAGGGCGAGTACGCTTACGGCTACCTCCGCGGCGAGACGGGCGTCCATCGCCTGGTGCGGATCAGCCCGTTCGACTCCAATGCGCGACGGCACACCTCGTTCGCGTCGGTCGACGTCCTGCCGGAGGTCGACGACACGATCGATATCGTGCTCAGAGACGAAGACCTCAAGCGCGACGTGTTCCGCTCGGGCGGTCCCGGCGGCCAGCACCAGAACAAGACCGAGTCGGGCGTGCGGTACACTCACCTGCCGACCGGCGTCGCCGCCGAGTCGCGCAGCGAACGCTCGCAGCACAAGAACGACACCAATGCGCCTGGCGACCTTGAAGGCCAAGCTCATCCGCCTGGAGGAAGAAAAACGCGAGGCCGAGTTTGCCAAGAAGTACGACGAAAAGGGAGAAGTCAGCTTCGGCAACCAGATCCGCTCGTACGTGCTTCAGCCGTACCAGATCGTCAAGGACCTGCGCACCGACCACGAGTCGGGCAACCCCCGCGCGGTCCTGGACGGCAATATCGACGGCTTCATCGAAGCCTACCTGCGGATGAAGCTCGCCAAGGGGGGCACGGACCTGGCCAAGAAGTGATGACCTTTCCGAACGAGCCCGCGGCCGGCTTTCTCTGGGACCAAGCCGAAGACCGGGCCGACATGTGCGGTCCCGGGTCTGCGGTGGCGTTCGCACGCGGACGGGCGCGGTCTGGACTCATGGTCTCGTTATTCCCTGGCGAACCCGGTCTCGAGATCGTTCGAGCCGTCGAGAGCGATCCCGAGCGCGACCACCCCGGCCGGGTCGTCAGCCCGGTGTATCAGGAACTTCAGCGCCATCAGGGCGCGGCCGGCTCGGGCTCTGTCTCCTGGCGACCGGCACGCTTTACCAAGCACCACTTTTCGGCGGTGATCACGTTATGAAATGATCCCGATCGGCCCGGCGGGCTGATGCTCGATATCGATGTCGCGGACCGTTGTCGGTCGCCCGTCGAGAGCCTGGCGGCGACGTACACGGTGGGGCTCGATAGCGGCGCGCTAGCACGCGGCCGGGCCGGAAGCGATCGCGCTGGGAAATCGACGGCGGAGGTGGCAGCCGGCTCGAGCTCGAGGCGGTTGCCCCGAGCGCAGCTGGTCATGGCCGAGGCCGGGCGAACCGCGACGCGCGTGCAGGTCTTCGCCGCCATCCAGCCCGGCGGGTTCACGCATCGGCTGCATTATCGCTGGCGCTGGGCGAGCAGCTCCGGATTGACCCGGTAGACGGCATAACGCCCCTCGACGTGCAGCAATTCGAGAGGGCCTGGCGGACGAGCGAGGCGCGCCAGCTTGATCGCGACGGCTCGGGGCCGCGGCGATCACATAGGTCGCCCCCTGGCGCAGAGCCAGGGCGGCCCGATCGGCGTCGCTCTGCGCCTGGTAGCGGGCTTCAAAACCATGGCGGTTGTTGACGTAAGAACGGACAAACTCGGCGGGCGAGCCGTGAAAATCGACGTGGTCCTGAAATCGCGCGAACCAGTCGGCGAGGCCGTCGGCATGGTAGGGGCTGGCTGCGCGGTTGAAGGCCAGGCTGCCGCCGCGACCAGAGCCGGAACGTCTTGGGACCGGGCGGTCCGATGAAGCGGGCCGTCTGCGGGCGTGTGATCGCGGCACCACAGGCCCAGTCGCTCGATGTCGTCGGCCGGAACGGCCGCGAACCGGCAGCGACTGATCAGCCCGCGCACCAGCGGATGCCGCGACGCGGCATGATCCAGCGGCACCGCCGCCGCGAGCAGCGCCGCCAGCGGAATGATCCAGGCCAGGGCGACCGACCGCGGCCAACGACTTACGCGTTCCGCCCCGCCCCGGAGACGCGATGGCTCACTTCCGCCGTGCTCCCTCGTCGGGAGAGGGGTCACGAACGGCGCGCAAGCGGGCCTGGCCAACGCGTTTTCTCAAATACGCGATCGCCCCAAACCGCCAACGCGAACGCCGAGCCCGGCCAGGAGCGGTTCTATTTCCATACTCCGTGTCGTGGTGGCCCAGAAAGTTCAGGCCGAGAGCGAGCATCGTCAGGAAAACCAGGGGCTCGACAAACCGCCAGCGCGCGCACCAGGGCAAGCGAAGTCGAATCGCCTCGGCGGCGGACACGGCCAACTCGGCCAAGGAAACGACCACCAGCAGCCAGTCGCCGATGAACCCGACGGCGATGAGGACGGCCCGCACTCGCCCGAGCCATCGTCCTGACGGCGCCAGAGGGCCACCAGCCGGCCCGCGATAAAAACCAGGGCGATTCCTCGCGCGATCGTGGCCATCCGGAACGGTTGAAAGACCGTCAATGCGTCACCGGATGGAATCGCTCGATGGCACACCAGGCCGTTGCGAGGCCGATCAGGATGACGCCAGCACCGCGACCAGGCGAAGCCGGGCGGCCGGCCAGGGCCTAGACGAATTGAGCTCAGCCGAGTTTAATCGGGCATCGGTTCGCCGCGATGATCGCGGGGGCCCGATCAGTGCGAGCGTGGCCAGAACGAGGTAGCACCCCCACGCCAGCCACTGCGGCATGCGCCATAGATGCGGCAGCATGTGCTGCGGGCTTTGCAGCTCGACACTCAACAGCCAGAAGACGTCGGCAGGCATGTCTCCTTGCAACGACGACCCCGGTGCGAAGTTGACCGCCAGGCCCGGCAGCACCGAAAGCACCAGCCCTATCATGCCGTGGAAGGCCATTGGTGCGTTAACTTCCGTCCACCGGCCGAGCAGAACCCAGACGCACCCAGCTCGCCGCCAGCACGAGCGCAAGCTGCAATCCGACTGAGGGATGGATCACGGTCGCCACGGCGATCGCGGCCACGGGCCGCCATCGACCGCGGCTTGGATCCACGATCAGCGCCGCGAGCGCCAGCCAGCCCAGCGCGAAGGCCATCAGCCGGTCAAGAACCATCGCCTCGAACAGGTGATTGGTGCCGATGTTGCCTGCTTTGGCAGCCAGCAGCAGCCCCACCGCCACGAGCCCAACGTGCGGTCCCGACGTCGGGCCAGTTCGCCCGCGCCAGCCGATCGATCGCCATGCAGGTCGCGGCGAAGGTCAAAATGAAAATGAGAAGCAAGCCCGCCGACAGCCCCAAGGGAGCGGTGAGCATGTTGAGTGCGATGAGCGAGCCTCGATGAGGGTTGAATGCGTCGAATGCACGAACAAACGGGTCGTTGGCATACACCGACGGGTCCTGCTGATGCAAAAGCAGCGGCAGGCGATAGCTCTGGTCGCCGTCGAGGCTGTGGTAGCCGCGCAAGCTCAGATAAACTCCGAGAACGACGACGTAGATCAGCCAGCCTGGAAGATCGCGACCAGAGTCGGTTGATGGCGGAGCGACCCGAGACATCGATGGGCTCCTTCCCAGCGAGCCGTGGCGATTAACAAAGCATGAGGTTTGCCGAATTCCCGGCGAGTGTGCCCCCCCTTGCGACTTCGGTCAACACGAGTTCCCGTGGCGAGATGTTGAAACGGCCCGACGAATGTGAGAAGTCGATTGACGAGCGATGGCATTTCGGTAACGTGCCGGTTTTCCGAGAAGACCACCGGCCAACTGGAAACGTTCGGATTTTAAAGACACGACGGTCGCACTCATCGCCGACATCCATCACGGTCCGTTTGTGCCGATGCCTAATGGCCGGCGTGTGGTGTCGATGGCCAATGCGCTCAAGCCCGACATCGTCGCCTTAGCGGGCGATTTTGTACACCGCGAGGACATTGCGATGCCACCGAGAACGATGCCGTTCTCCTTACCGAGAATCCGGCACAAGCCATATTAAACCGAAGCGTCAGCGAGCGTTGCCGAGAGTCACTCGCGGCGGCGCAATGCGTCCCCTCGCTGGCGCGTCGGGTTGGTATTGCCGATGGCGCAGCTACCGGAATGGGTCCGCTTGTCCCCTTTTTGCCCCATGGCAGCAGTCTTTTAAGAGTCGCGATAATAGCGAAAAATGGGCGAGCGAGGAAAGATCTGCGTCTGCCTGCCATAGTGTTTTCCGCTGACAAGCAGCCATTCTCTCTTCATGCGGAATACAAAACCGATAGGTGTGCCGCGCTCGCGGTCGAATGTCTGTACCACGACGCCACGGCCTTCAGTGGTCACGGCCATGATGGGAAATACCGAAGTCTTATCCGGAATGTTTGGTGGATATCCTTCGTTAAACCTGGTAATTGTTTCACGCATGATTACCATATGATCCTTCCCGCCCGTTCTGCCTCCTAAATGCAGCAGCATCCTGTATTTTTCCGCGAGCGCGGATCGGCTTCAAGGACGCGGCGAATTTCGTCCATGGAGTTGCACGCCCATAGCTTTTTCAAGCCCGGCTCGCCAAGCATCCTTTTCGATACTTTATTGCGCGATACCGAAATCTGATCCAGCATCCACGTGCCGAGATAGAGCACAATGGATCATGCGACGGCTTTAATTCGATGACGTTCGTCATAACATAAAACTATAGCTGGGTTTCACCGCAAAAACCATCATTTCGGGCGCCGCACCGCAGTTCAGCCGAGGCGGTCGCCCGATAGATGGTCGAGCTTTTGCAATGATGCATCCTCCTTTCCTGGCGAGTTCGCCAGTGGTGGGACACCGAACTCTCTCATGAGATCGCGTGAGCCTGCTGAAAGAGTCGGATGATTTTGTCGAGGCGAGTTCGCGAGATCGGTCCCTTGGCACCGGCACGCGCTTGGCATTGACCGCTGACACCTGCTTTTCTATAATGCCGGCCGCAGCCGGAGGATTCGGCTGCGCGCTCGTTCACGAAGATTGTAGGGCCAAGAGATCAGGGAGGATCGCGATGGCCGGCCGCCATAGTCTGCTCGCGGTCGTCCTGTTCGCGGTGATCCTGCACGCGATCGCCATCACGCAGACCATTTTGCCGCGCAGGATGGCCTCAAGTTCATCCGGATCGCGCAGTCTGTTTCACACGCAGCCGTGGACCGACGTCGTCCGCGGCTCCGATACACACCCGCTGTACCCGGCTTTGATTGCGGCGGCCGAGCCCGTGGTCGCGTTTTTCGGGGGCCGGGGCCCGATGCCTGGCGACTAGCGGCACAGATCGTGGCCGTATTCGGGTCGATCGGGTTGCTCCTTCCCATCTATGCCCTCGCACGGGCACTCTTCGACCGGCGGATCGCTTGCCTGGCGGCTGCCTCGCGGTGCTGTTGCCGCGCACCGCGGAACTCGGCCACGACACGCTCAGCGATAGCCTGGGGCTCATGTTGCACATTTTTCGCTTTATGGCTGGGAGCGATCGCCCTCCGCCGCGGTGACTGGAAATTCGCGGCTCGGGTCAGGCTTGCCGCGGGGCTCGGCTACCTGGCGCGGCCCGAAGTGATCCTCGTGCCGTTTGCCATCGGCTTGACCTGGTTCATCGGCCTGTTTCGGCGATTCCCGGCACGCACGGTCGCGAAGGGGCCCGCGCTCGCGGTGCTGCTCCTGACCGCGATGGCCGTGATCGGGTCGTACGCCGCGGTGAAGGGGGAAATCTCCGAAAAGCTGGCGATTCGATATGGCGCGTTGCTGCGGCCCCAGGCAGCCGGCGGCCCGCTCTGGCCCGCACCACGGCGGCCCGCGGGCTCGACGACCCCCGGTGGGACTTCTCTCCCAAGGAAGAAACCGACCGGATCCCGATCCGCAACTGGCAATATGCCGTGCTCCGGATCATCGGCAAGTGGTGGGAGGAACTTGTGCTGGCTGTTCGCGGTCATGACCGTCTGGGGTATCGTCCGCCAGCGGCATATTCGAAGCCTGTGTCCGGATCGCGATCCGGACGACGGCGAGGTGGAACGCCGGCTGCTGCTGGTTTTCGCGGCCGTCTACGGCCTTGCCTGGTAAGGCATCAGCGCCCTGCTGGGCTACCTGTCGGGCCGGCACATCATGCCGCTTGTGTGCGCCTCGGTGCCCTGGGCGGCGGCGGGCAGCTTCGTCTGCGCGCGCGGCATCGCGGTCAAGCGGCAGTGGAGCCCTCGATTCGCCCGCAACACCGGCATCGCGGCCGCCAGCCTGCTGGTGGTGGCCTCGATCGTGGTCCAGATGCAGCCAAACCACCTCAATCATCTCAGCCGCTGGGGTCACTGGTGCGGCGGGTCAATGGCTGGCGGGCAATGCCGATCCGACCGAAAAGGTCCTCGACACTCGCGGCTGGGCCCGATTCGTATCGGGTCAGCCCGGTTATGACTACTGGCACGTACGCCAGGCCCTGACCGACTCGCATCTGAGCTACATCATCGTGGGCCTGGACGAGCTGGATGCGCACAGCTCGCGTGCCAGGACGTTGCAGGCCCTCCTGGCCTACACGGCGACTCCGCTCAAGGAATTCCCCGCCTTCCCCGGCGATCGAACGGCCGGCGTTCGACTCTATCGCTTTCACCGCCCCGGCACCTGGGAAGGACTGGCGCCGTGAGCTATGGCTCGCTTTGGCAACGATGGTTCCGTGGGGTGAGCTGGACCTGGATCAACGAGCACTATCGCGCACGCGTGCCCGACGATCTCGCCACGAATGTGATGACGCTCGACAGCCGGGATCGGTTCCACGCCAAGCAAGGCCGGTCGACGGCGCGGGTGGTTCTGGTGCGGGCGGACCGGCCGCTGGCGGTTTATCTCAAGCGGCATTTCCGGCTTCCCTGGCCGGCGCGGCTGGCCGCACTCGTCGACCCGGCCGGCAAGCATTCCCCCGCCGCTGCCGAATGGGCCCATCTCGAGCGAGCGCGGGCGCTGGGGATCGATGTGCCCGAAGTCGTCGCCGCCGGCGAACGCATCGGCCCGTGGGCTCACTTGCAGAGCTTTGTCATGATCGCCGAGCTTTCCGGCTGCGAGGCCGTCAACGAGTTGCTGCCACGACTCGCCGAGCAGCTCGATGCCCGGGCATTCGAGTGCTTGAAACGGCGCGTCGATCGCCGAGATCGCGCGGATCACGGCGACTTTGCACGCGCGCCCGCGTGTTCCACAAAGACCTCTATCTTTGCCACTTTTTCCTCGATCGGCAGGAATCGTGCAGACGACTTGACACGACGGCTCAGCAACTGTCACGCCTCAGCCTGATCGACCTGCACCGCCTCAAGGAACACACGCTCTGGTCCGACTGGTGGCGGTGGAAAGACCTGGGCCAGTTGCTCTTTTCGACTTACGGCGTCGACGGCATCACCGACCGCGACCGTTTGCGATTCTGGAGGATTTATCGCCGAAGGGTCGGAATCCGCCGGCCGCGCTGGCATGCGCGGATGATCCGGATCAGGGCGGCGCGTTATCTGGAGCACAACCGCAAGCCGCGTTAAAGGCAGACCGGCGAACGTGGGAAAACCTGCGGCAGAAACGTTCGGAAGAGCGATAAGACGAAATGGCGAGGTGGGATGACGATTCGGTGGGCATGCCGACGTACCGCGGCTAGCCGGCGGGCAAGCTCACGCACCGGAACTCGGCTCCGGATAAGCGAGGGAGAGGAAACCATGCACTTGGCCCTGAACTTTCAGCGGGTTGATCCGGCGCGAGGAGGCGCCGAGACTTACGTCGCGGATCTGTGCCGGTATCTGGTCGGAGCCGGGCACCGGGTGGACCTTTATGCCGAGAGCTGGGCCGAGGGCTGCCTGCCGCCGAGGTCAACGTGGTGCCGGTCAAGGTGACAGGGCGAACCAAGCTCGAGCGAATCGCCAGCTTCGCCAGGAATTCCGAGGAAGCCCTGCGGCAAGCCTACCACGATTGCTCGGTCGGCTTTATCAACACCTACGCCCACGACGTGATCATTCCCCAGGGGGGCGTTCAACAGGGGAGCCTGACGGCCAACGCCCAGCGATTTTCGTCGCCGCTGATTCGGCAGACTTACGTGCTCGCCAAGACCGCCAATCCCAAGAGCTGGCTGCACCGTTCGATCGAGAACCGGCAGTACGACCCGTCTCGATACCCGCGGGTCGTCGCGGTCAGCAACATGGTCAAGCGGCATCTCGAACAGTTTCACCACATTCCGCGCCAGCAAATCCACGTGGTCCCCAACGCCATCGATCCCAAGCGGCTCGCGGTGTCGCAGCCCGGGGCGGTGCGCTGCGCCTTCCGCAACCGGCTGGGCCTGGAGCCCGAGCGACCTGACCGGTCTGTTTGTCGGCCATAACTTCGCGCTCAAGGGCCTGAAGCCGCTGATGGAGGCCCTGGGCGCCCGCCAGAGCCGGAACCGGACCGCCCGGCCCATTCACTTGCTGGTCTGCGGCAGTGGCGAGCCCGGCCCTTTTCGCCGCCTGGCGAACCGGCTCGGACTGAAAGACACGGTCCATTTCCTCGGCTTTTACCCCGAAGTCGAGACCTGCTACTGGTCGAGCGACTTCTTCGTCCAGCCCACGTATTACGACCCATGCTCGCTGGTCGTTCTCGAGGCACTTGCCTGCGGCCTGCCCGTGATCACGACCGCGCAAAATGGGGCCAGCGAGCTCTTGACCGATGGAGTCGACGGTTATGTCCTGACGGCCCCCGACGCCCAGGAAGAACTGATCGACGCGCACTGGACCAGATGACAAACGATAAACACCGGCGTGCCATGTCGGCACAGGCACTAAGGCTGGGCCAATTGCAGACGTTCGATGTGCACGTTGCGCGGCTGATCGCCATCTTCGAAGAGGTCGCCGCATCGAAAAAGCGAAGTTCGCCCCATTCCAAAAAGCGAGGCTCACGATGGGCCATGCAACGTCTTGAACGATCGCAACGACACAGCGAAAGTAGGGTGGGCTCCGCCCACCAGAGTTGACACGACGGAATCAATCGAGAGCCAGGAGGGCTCGAGCATGCAAGCCGTACTGTTGGCAGGGGGCAAGGGAACGCGACTCCGGCCCTACACCCATGTGCTCCCCAAGCCGCTGATGCCGCTGGGCGAGGCCGACCCGATGCCGATTATCGAGGTGGTCTTGCGCCAGCTCGGTCGGTTCGGTTTTGATACGTGACGATCATCACCGGTTATCTGACCGAGCTGATCGAGGCGTTTTGCGGCGATGGACGCAATTCGGCACGAACGATCGTCCTATCGCCGAGAGACGACGCCGCTGGGGACCGCCGGTGGCCTCACGCTGCTCGAGCGCCCGCGCGAGCCGGTGCTGGTGATCAATGGCGATATTCTGACGACCCTCGATTACGGCGAGATGTTCGCCTTTCATCGCCGGCGCGACGCGGCCGCCACGATCGCCTCGTATCCGCGCGAGGTGAAGGTCGATTTCGGCGTGCTGGTTTTCGGCGATGATCCGCACATCTTGACAGGATACCAGGAAAAGCCAGAGTATTCGTTTGAGGTGAGCATGGGCGTGTACATCTTGGGCCCCCTTGCGTGGGACTATCTGACGCCGGGCCGGCCCTTGCCCATGCCCGATCTCTTAGAGTCGATGCGTCATCGACGGCCATGAGATCCACTGCTACCGCCAGGAATGTTACTGGCTAGATATCGGCCGTCATGACGACTATGCCACCGCCAACGAGATCTTCGAGGCCCGTCGCGGCGCATTCCTGGGCTCGCCCGCGACCAAGAAACTCATGATCGGACGCGACCAGTGATCAACGACTCGTCCGCCATCTCGGCAGCGATCTGGGGCCTGGCCGTACTGGCCGCGTACCTGGTCGGGTCGATCCCGTTCGGTTACCTGGTCGCCTACCGAGTCAAGGGGATCGATATCCGCACCGTCGGCTCGGGTAACCTGGGCGCGACCAATGTCGGGCGGATTCTGGGGTTTCGCTATTTCCTCTTGGTATTCGTGCTCGACATGCTCAAGGGGTTTCTACCGACCATGGGCTTTCCCTTCTTGATCGAACAGCTTGGCGGCTCGCGCCAGCCCGATTTGCCTGTCGTGGTGGCGTTGGCGGCCATTCTGGGACACACATTTCCGGTCTATCTCAAGTTCCGGGGCGGCAAGGGGGTCGCCACCAGCGTCGGGGCTGTGTTGGCGCTCGACCCTATCTCGTGCGCCGCGTCGGTTGTCGCCTTTGGGGCCGCGCTGGGCCTGACACGGTATGTTTCGCTGGCGTCGCTCTTGGGAGGGCTGGCATTCGTGACGGCCCATTTCGCGCGCGAGGCCGCACCCTTTAATCGTGAGCACATTGCGATGAGCCTATTCTCGATAGCCGTATTGGTCCTGCTCGTCGTCCGCCATCGCGGCAACGTTGCCCGGATTTGGGCGGGCACGGAACGCAGGGTTAGCTTTCGTGGGCGCGGCGGCAAGTCCGGCACTCAGGCGCGAGCCCAAGCGGCAACGTCCAGTTGCTGATCTTGGTAGTGTTGGCGGTGTGTTCACTCGGCTTGATCGGCGGCATTCAGATTTACCGGCATGCAACCCAGCCGATCGAAGTGAGTGCGGGCCCGTGGACGTTGCGCGAGATCGACCGGGTCATGACCGGGCAGCAGCGGGTAGATGGCATTGCGTTCGACAAGGACGGAAGCCGTCTCGCCGCCGCCTGCCCGCGCTACGACCGGATCGTCGTTTACAGTGTGGAGCCCAACGGCACGCTGGCTCAGATCCGCGAGATCCAGCTCGAGGGACGCCCAGTCACGATGGCGACTCTCGCTGACCGCTTCGTCGTCCTCGAAACGCCTACCGGCGACCAGAGGCACATCGAGCCCGGCTGGTGGGAAACGTTCGACACCAATGGCAACCGTCTCGGAGGGCGGCACGTGGCTGGTTATTATCCTGATGACCTGGCCGTCAGCCCCGACGGTAAGCATCTGCTATTGCTCAGCTCGGGCCAGGCCGAAGGAGACCCGACCAAGCCATTGCCGGCACTCGAAATCGTCGCCTTCGATCCGAACGGCCGAGGCCAGTCATGTCGTGGGTCGGGTCACATTTAACAAAACTGACGATCCGTGCCGGCTATCCCTGTCGGCCTCCGGACGCGCCGCGGCCGTATTGCTGACCAGGACCAACCATACGCTGGCGCATCGACGTGTCGATCCCCGAGTCACCGATGGTGATCGGGCGCAGCAAGTCGACGGGCTCGGATAGCCCATACGTTTCCTATTCCCCTGATTCTGACTGGATCATGATGCCTGTCGCGTCGCAATCCGCGGGCATCGCGATCCGGGCCCCCCAAGCCGGCCTGCCGGTCAATCGGCAAATGGAGCTGCTCCGATTCAGCATGTCGATTACCTGGTTTGCACGCGGCACCGTGATTCGGTGCTCGAACTCTTTCAGACCGAGCCGAGGCAATCGCTGGGACGTCTGCCGTTGACCGGACCGCTCAACCTCGGGCCGCACCCGACCCACGGGCCTGGCTTACTCGCGTGAACGCGCCTTGCTGGCTGTCGCCACCCGCTCCGGGACGATCCACATGGTCAAGATGCTTCCGCGGGACGAGGCCGCCGCGATCGGAGCCAGAAGCAATTGCCGCCGCGCCGCGACGATGCGTCTCGGCGCGTAAGTGAGGAGGGCACCGCAGTGGCCTCAAGGCTGGTCCCTTTATCTGGCGGTCATCTGACGGTAATTTAACCTGAACGTCGGCTGCCGGCCGTTCCTCCACGGTCAACAGAGCGCGGCTCGACGCATTCGACGCCACCATGAGGATGCGCAGGAATGTCTACGAAAAGCATGACATCGAAGCCTGCCCCGCGGTTTTGCCCAAGCTGCAAAAAAGCAGTACCCGATCGTTACGAAGACGCGCTCTGTCCGGCGTGTGCGGGATCGCTTGACGGCACAGGGATATTGCTCGGTCTGTGAGCACTTCTGGCGCCTCGCCGTCGACGACTTATGCCCAAAGCACGACATCCCGCTGGACGCTGGACCGCCCCCCATCAGCGAGCCGATCGCGGGCGATCAAGTGATATCGTGGGTGACGGTCAAAGGTTTTCCCGGACAGTCTCTCGGCTGCCATACCACGGAGCCGGCTCGAGGCCGAGGGCATCCGAACTTTTCTAGCGGGAGAGCGGATGGGAGCCCCAGCCATGTATCGCGTGGCCACGGGGGGCGTGGAGCTCCAGGTGCCGGCCGACCAGGCAGCCGAGGCGAGGATCATTCTCTCCCAAAACTGGTCACTGCCCAGCGATGAAAAAGCCGACTTCGACGAACTCCTATGAAGCCATTTGGTCGCAGAACCCTGACCGGCATTAGCCTAATCGTGGTGAGCATGCTCGCGCTCTCCGCCGTGGTCGTGATCCGGGCCCTGACGACCAGGTCAGTCCAACTCGCGGTTCGGCCGGTCGAGAAGCTGGGAATTACCGATCGAGCAATCGAGCGATTCGCCGGCGCCATCCGAATTCCGACCGTTTCGCGGTCTGGCGGTTCCCCTTCCGATTTGGTCGCGATCGAGTCGCTTCATCGCTACCTGGAAACGTGCTTTCCTCTGGTCCACAAATCCCTGGTCCGCGAGGTCGTCAATGGTCATAGCCTGCTGTTCAGTTGGAAAGGCGAAGATCAGTCGGCCAAGCCCGTCTTGCTGATCGCGCACATGGACGTCGTGCCAGTTGAGCCGGGAACCGAGTCATCTTGGACGCACAAACCATTCGCGGGCGACATCGCCGACGGCTTCGTGTGGGGTCGCGGAACACTCGACGACAAGGTCGGCGTGATGGCCATCCTGGAAGCCGTCGAGGTTCATTTGAACCGGGGCGCTCGACCTAAGCGGACCATTCTGCTCGCCTTCGGCCATGACGAAGAGCTCGGTGGTCAATCGGGCGCGGGCCAAATCGCGGCTCTCTTGAAGACGCGGGGGACGCGGGTCGCGTATGTTCTCGACGAAGGGTCGGCGATCACCGCGGGAATCGTTCCCGGCCTTACCCGGCACGCCGCCCTGATCGGGATCGCCGAAAAGGGATACGCCAGCATCGAGCTATCGGCCGATTCACCGGGCGGCCACTCGTCCATGCCGCCGCCTCAAACGGCCGTCGGCATCGTGGCGACCGCCGTGGCAGCACTCGAAAGACACCCGATGCCGGCCGCCCTCGATGGCGCGGCTGGACTCTTGTTCGACCGCCTCGGCCCGGAGATGCCCTTCTTGTCGAGGCTCCCCCTGGCCAACCGCTGGCTCTTCGCCAGACTCATTGTCGGCCAGCTTGAAAAATCACCCACGACGAACGCGCTTCTGCGCACGACCACTGCCGCCACGATTTTCGAGGCGGGCGTCAAGGACAATGTCCTGCCCGCGCACGCCAGGGCCGTCGTCAATTTCCGGATCAAGCCCGGCGACACCGTCGAGGACGTCCTGGCTCACGTCGCCAAGGTCGTCAACGACCGCCGGGTCACCATCCGATTAACTGAGCCGGCATCGGGCAAGAACCCGTCGCGACAGTCGTCAGTTGATTCTTTGGCATTCGCGACGATCGAGCGAACAATTCGCCAGGTGATGCCCGGCACGATCGTCGCGCCGTCCTTGGTCGTGGCTGCCACCGACACACGGCATTATGAGCAGTTGGCGGACGACGTTTATCGATTCGTGCCCTTTGTGCTTGGTCCTGACGACACGCGCCGAATCCACGGAACAAACGAGCGCATCGCGGTCGATTCGTATAAAGATTGTGTTCGTTTTTATGTGCAGTTGCTCGTGAACGAGGGGTGCGCTCGGAATTGAGCCCCTGGACGGACTGAAGAGCATCAGAGCCTCTCAGACCCCGTTATTGCACTCGCCTGGTGACGGACGATCTCCTCCTTCAATCGATTGATAAGTCCTCTCAGCGAGCGCAAAGTCAAGTCGCGGGTATGAGCGGTGCCCATTGAGCCCTCCTTTACCTCATCGAAGGTTCGTTCCAGGAGGGCCAATTTTTCTCGCGTTATTTCCAGCTTTCGGTCGTCACTTAATGTCATAATTCCACCTCGATCAACCCCTTGGGTCGATGATACCGATCCGAGGCAAAGAAGGCTTCAACAAGGACGCGGAATGCGGGCTCCTGAACCAGTTGGATTTCCAAAAATGGAAAGCCGGCCAGCAATTCCGCCTCAGCGCCCTCGTCGGTCGGGAAGTCCGGGCCAATCAACAACGCGCAATCGACGTCATTAGGCTCGAACACTTCGGTTACAAAGCTTCCATTGATCGCCAACCGCAGTGCGCCGCCCGTTTTGCGGCATCGTGCATCCATCTGATCGACTCCATCTGCACTCGACGTATCTCCGATTGCTGGCCGAACCGCTGAGCGGTCTCCTCGAGGCTCGCCGAGTGAAGACCCGGAGGAAGAAATCCATCGTCATCGAACGGAGGAATCAACGCTGGAATCTCCGCCGCCGCTATCGCGGTCGTCAATGTTCGCCGAGCCACTTAAAGTTATTATAGCCCGAGTTCCGGGTAAACGGCCCAAACGGGGCGCCGGGCCCGATGCATGTGGCAATACTCGCAGCGCCCGTCGGCCCGCGCCTCCACCGTGCGGGCGATATCGCTCCAAGAGCTCACGCCGGCTCCCGTCCTAACAAGTGGAGTGCCTGGGCTCGCAGCAAGGAGATGGTCTCGCTTAGCTCGACCAAGTCCTCGAGTTCCTCTCTCTGCTCCGCAGTCAGCCGCCCGTTCGTATTGAGGTCCATGAGAATCTGCAACCGGCGGTCACCTCGAGGCGGCAACCGGAGAGCCGCGACCGCTTCGACCATTTCGACAGGGGCTTCAACAACGGCGCTCACAGTCAATTCCTCCGATTACGCGCTCACACCGCTGCATTCGGCCGAAACCAAATGGGGAAGGCACAGCGTTCGATCTAGTGCTGCGTCACAGCTAAAATGACGGGTTCGTCTATAGGCGAAGCCTCGAAGAAACTGCTGAAAACACAAAACCGTGACCCGACATTTTAGCCGTGACAAAGCACTAGCCCAGTTTGACGATCTTACTCGGCGTAAGAGATTGTGCAAGTTCGTAGTACAGAGTACGCAAAAGCGGTGAATCCCCGCCTACGCCCGCGGCTGATACGCCAGCCAAAGCGACCGAAAATACCGCAATACCCGCTCTGGGTCGGCGCTCTCGGGGATCTCGGCCAGAGTAAAGCCCTCGTAGTGTTGGCCGTTCAAGAGAGCGAATAGCTCGCGCAGGGATAAGCTTCATCCGTGAGGTCGCGGAGATGGACTTCGTGCACCTTGGGCGCGACCAGGGCAAACGTTTCCTTGATCGAGCCGTTCCGCACGTCGCCTGGGTTGGAATTCCAGCAGGCGTAAACATTGGAGTGGTCGGCATATTTGAGGATCTTCGCGAAGTTGTGCAGGTCCGACGTCACGCTGCCGTGAACCTCCAGCCGAATCGCGACGCCGAAATCGGCGGCGTCGCCGCCGATCTCGTGAAGCGCGCGGCCGATCTGACGCAACGTGGTGTCGAGGTCGGCCCCCTTGGGAACGCCATTGGGACGGACTTTCACCCCCGGTGAGCCGACGTCGTGAGCCAACCGGACGTACTCTTTGGTCCCCTCAATGTTTTTGCGTACAACGGCCGGGTCGGCCGCGTGGTAGTCAAAGGCACTTCCCAGACCGGCCAGTTGCACGGGCGAATCTTCAAAACGCTTGCGAACCAGGTCTCGCTCGTTCTTAGTCAGACTCACCTCGACCTTATGTGCATGGCCCGTCCGTAGCTCAACACCCGCGTAGCCCAGCTTCTCGAGCCGGGCCAGAATCGTGGGGAGGTCCCAATCTTTGGCAATGTTATAGGTTACGATACCGAGCTGAGACATACCGAAGGGCCCCTTTGATGCCCAAGTTCTCGGGCGTGAAAAACCTCCCTGAGAATCGATCACGTCGCGGGTGGCCGATCCGCAACTGGACGCGCGGCGGCACCAGCCGCCCTGAAGCGCTCAGCCGGCTTTCTTTGCCACCATGCCTTTCAGCAGCTCGTCGACAGCCGCCTCGAGCTTTTGTTCGCGCAAGTCCTTATGACGGATCACCCCCTGAGAGTCGATGACGTAAATGGTAGGAAAATACTGGACGTTCCAGTCGTCGATCACGCCCCCCTGACTGCCGTTCCACCAGTGCGTCCAAGGCATTTTTTCCTTGGACAAGAATTCCTTGAGCGTCTGCTTCTTTTCGTCGGCGCTGATGCTGATCAAGGCGAACGGCTTGTCCTTCAACCGCGCGACCATTTCGCGCTCGTGCGGGATCATCGCCTTACAGGGAGCGCACCATGTCGCCCAAATATCCAGCACGACGACTTTCCCCTTCAAGTCGGAGAGCTTCGCCTTGTTGCCGTCGACATCCTCGATCACGATTTCGGGGGCCGGATTGCCGATCGACACGTCGGCGATCACATCGGCATATTTTTCACGAATCTGCTTCCTCAGGGCCGCTGCTTCCTTGACGTTCTTGTCCTGGTCGGCCAGTAACTTGTCCACGTAGGGCTTGCCTCGAATCGAATCGAAGTTCCGGTGCAGCTCGGGATCTCTCTTGATCTTCTCGACCATCTCGGCGATTCCCTCCAAGCCCGATGCCAGCGAACGACAAGCGAGTGCCTGAAGTTTACGGTCGGGGTTCTTCGCGATCACCTCGTGGATCAAGCTTGTGGCCGATTCGTCATTGGCGGAACCCAGTGCCCCCAATAGCGGTTTGATTTCAGGAGTGACCGCATAGCGGTTCTTGAGCAATGTCATGCCTTTACTCCAGATACCCGAAGTGCTTGTCGGCCCGCCGCTCGTCTGGAGGGCAATGCAAACCGCCTGAAAACCGGTTGCGCCCTTGGGGTATTTTTCGGCGAGCGCGAGGAAGCGTGGCGAGAACTCCAGGGCGGGGCCGTCCTCAAATCGGGTCGGCTTCGCTGGGGAGCCGCTCTTCTTGGCGGTTTCCTCAGCAGCCTTTACCCGTTCGACGAATTTGTTCTGAGCCACGTTGAACTCCTGGACAAGCGACTGGAGGGCCTTTGTGGCCGGATCGGGGGGCGCCGCGGGCTTGTCGTCGGCCGATACAAATGATGTGCACAGCGCAAAAACTAGCAGACTCGTCAAGGACCGTGGCATGCGGCTTACCCTTTCCTCTTTCGGCGGTTTGGAATTCATGAAACGAGACAGCGTCCGCTTCCCGGACGAGCCTCATGTTGTTGGCGGTTTCCTGATTCTACCCAAGCGACCCGCCGCCAAGGTATAGCGGTCTGGGCCAGCCAGCATCAGCGACGGGCACGCCTTCCGTGACCACCTCACCCTGGTCCAGCGAAAGAAAGACTGGACGCGGGAGGGTCACGCGGCCTAATCTAAAGGGGTATTGCCGACCGGGTAGCTCAGTCGGTAGAGCAACGGACTTCAAGGAGATAAATGGAGCCTCGCGCGGGAAGAAGCCGAACCGCGATGAGTGCATGTCGCAGTATGCTGGAACGCCCTGAAAGCCGCTCGCACCACAACGTCGCTGGTAACGGCAAGCGTGATGGTTTGAAAAGCGGGCGGATTGGGTGATCAGCAGGCAAGGGACCGACCATTGGCCGGCCCCGGCCTCAGAGACTAGACGCGGCACGCCTGCGATGGCGATGGTATAGTCCAGACTTTCAACACGGGGCCGAGACCAGACGCGACCAGTCGCGTCACGAGTGAAGTCCCGGTGGTCGGTGAAAGCCGATGAGGTAAGTTAATCCGTTGGTCGAGGGTTCGAGTCCCTCCCCGGTCATTGAAACGGAAAACCCTGAAAACGGTTATAAAACCCTAAGAAATGAGAACTTCCTCGTCCTCTCTCAGAACAACGAAAGCCGCTCGTTAAGTCTACGGACCTGCATTAAGCTGACATGAAAAGCAGTCCGTGCGCTACCTCTGGCGGTACCGGCAACCCCGAAGGAATTCGCCCCGAGATACCGGACGACCTCAATAAAAAAACTTGATCAACTCTTACGTGAGGCGGCGGAAGTTTCACTGGCCGTGGATCGGCTGGAGGGTACCATCGTGCGCATCCTCATTAAGATCCGTGCATCGCTTACCGTCTCCACCGACGATCCTTAGCCCGAGCCACCGGCGTGCTTCTGCGACTCGGAGCACGCCCGTCGTGCTCGTTCAACGCAAATCGATCCAATCCCGCGAACGATTTCGCGGGGCGTTCAAGCCGTTGTCGTTGCGGGCTGCCGCGATCCGATCTCCGCCTCTACGGCCTCCGGGGCGAGCTGGTAGCGGGCGATCGTCAGGATCATTGATTACTCTCGATTTCGCTCTTGCGTTACCAATGTTGCCGTGTAAATCACGCCTCCGGACACCAGGCTTTCACGCTTTAAAATAGCTCGGACGGTCAAGATCGGGAAGGAGTGCGGGTTGTGTTGGGTGCCATCCCGGGCGCCGCTGAGTTAAACTGCTGGATGTCGGATTGTCGGTCGCGACGAACGACGCAAGCCAGCTAAAATGGCCGGGGGCTTCATTGGGCGACCTGGATACGACCGGCACATTCAAGCGTCGGCCAATCACGCCTGCGATATCTTTGAACGGCACGCCCTCTTCGGCGACCCCGTGGTACCTGGCACCCGCTTCGGATTTTCTGGGCTTTCCGTGCCGCCTATGGGAACTACGCCCGCCCGGAGCGTCGGCATCAGCCTTCGAAGGGCCCTCACGGGACCTGCTCGGCTTTCAATCGGGTCTGATTCACGAACGACTGGGTAGCGTCGTCAAGCACCCGGCTGCGGTGGCCATTGGTCGGGTGGACGTAGATCGACTTGGCATCGACCACGTCGCTCGCATCGGGCGGCGGCGAAAGCTCGTAGCGGACGGGCTGCTCGTGGTCGGCGATTTGCAGCCGCGGGTCGTAGACGCTGTTGAACTTCCAAAGCATTTTGAGCGTGTTGGTTTGGCCGCGAGCTAGATTGCCCGCCAGAATTCCTGATAATGTCCGGACCGCCCGCCAGCCCAGGTGCTTTCGGTTTAAGATCTGCTGCGTGCGGACTAGCTCCTGATAAAATTCGGCCAAGGTGAGTCGCGTCGGCAGCACAGCGTGCTGAATGTCAAACAGCCGGTAGTCGCGCGTGGTGAGCCGGCGCGCCTCGGTCAGCCAGCTTTCCGTGCCGGGGTAGGGGGTATTCACGCTGATATTCACGATCTCGGGAATCTCCAGGCACCACTGGCGGATCACTTCAAACTGGCGATGGTCCCAGTCTGGATCGGCAATGATGTTGATCGCGACCATGACACCCAACGACCGCGCAAACTCGATCGCCTCGAAGTTCTTGGACACACTCACCCGTTTGCGATGACGCTTGAGCCCTTCTTCATCAATCGCTTCGACCCCCAAAAAGATGTACTGGAGCCCAAGCGTTTTCCAGAACCGGAAGACCTCTTTATTTCGCAGTAGGACGTCGCCACGAGTTTCAAGGTAGTACTGCTTCTTGATCCCCGCCCGCGCGATCGCCTGGCCGATCGCCATGCCGTGCTCGGCCTGGATAAAGGCGACGTCGTCGACGATAAAGACGCCTGGCTCCTTGATCTGTTTCAACTCAGCGACCGCCGCGTCGGGACCTTTGATCCGGTAGCTGCGTCCATAAAACGTCCACGCGCTACAAAACGAGCAATCCCACGGGCAGCCCCGGCTGAACTCGATGGAAGCACACGGGTCGAGGACGCCGATAAAATACTTGCGGCGATGCCGCAAGAGATCGCGTGCCGCCACCAGGTCGTCGAGGCTCTTGACGTAAGCGGCCGGCGGCCCGCTTCCTTCCGGGGCGACGACCCCTGGTACCTCGAGCAAATCGCGGCGGTTGCCCGAGACGGCTGCCTCGAGCAGAGGAGCAATCGACGCTTCACATTCCCCTTTGAGCACGCAATCGATCGCACCATCCCCATGATCGAGCAGCTCGGCGGCGATAAATGACGCGCTATGGCCGCCCACAAACACAAAAGCCCCTGGCAAGACCATGGTGGCCTCCTTGGCCAGATCGATCACCTCGGGCACGTTCGCGAGGTAATTGCATGAGATGGCAACGGCGTCGGGCCGCCATAAATCAAGCTGCCGGCGATAATTTCCGGCCGGCTCGACCTGCAAGTCGAGCAGGCGCACGTCGTGCCCCGCTCGACGCGCCGCCGCCGCGATCAGCTCGATGCCCAGAGGCTCCAACCGCAGGAAGACTTTGGTGTACATGAGCGAGCTGGGATGAACGGCGAGGATCTTCATGGCGGAATAAGCGTTCTGGAGTCAGGTTATTGGCCAAATCGTGGCTTCGCTTTTAGCATGAAATGGTGCCGTTCACCAGAAGAACCAGGTTCGGCAACGCAAGTTTCCGGGAGTTTTCATTTCGCTGGCCGCGAGAGTCTTCCTATCCTCGCCTGTTTTACGCAGTGAGACGCTGATTCCGAGGCTCGCAGCGTTCGTCGAACTGGCGACGAAATTTTGGGGGGCTTATCGCGCGCGAGAGCAAATGTCACTGGGGGCGCAAAGATTCTGGCGAACGCTCAGGAAAGCGCCGTAGAGAGGTCGGGGTCTACGCTGGGACACCAACCCGACGCGCTAGCGAGGGGACCGACGGAACCCTCGCTAGCGCGTCGGGTTGGTATCGATCGCCGCCCCTCACGCTCGAAATCCGTTGGCGCACTCATTCAGGGCCGAAGCCCGGCTTGATCGCTCGATCAACACACTCGATCAACAAGCGTTTTCAGAGGGCAGAGGCTTTGGTATACTCGGGTTTTAGTTTGCCCACTCTCCGGAGCCGTGATGATGGCCGAATCGCCGACCGCGCCGACGCGGAAGAAGCTTTATATAGAGACGGTCGGCTGCCAGATGAACTTACTCGACAGCGAGCTGGTCGTCGCTAAGCTGCGAAACGAGGGGTATGAGCTGACGGACGACCTGAACCAGGCCGACGCCATCCTTTACAATACCTGTTCGGTTCGCCAGCATGCGGAAGACAAGATCTATAGTGCCCTTGGCCGCCTCAAGAAGCTCAAGGAGCGACGGCCCGAATTGAAGATCGGCGTGTTGGGCTGCATGGCACAAAAAGATCAAGACGCGATCTTCCGCGCGCGCCCGCACGTTGATATTGTCGTCGGCCCCGGGCAGCTCGCCAGGGTGCCCGACATGCTTGCGCGGGCCCGTCATCAGCAAGAGCCCCAAGCTTGCCATAAGCCGAGCTCGGAATGACGGTTCGCTCGAGATGATCTCGGCCAGCTTCGAGAATTACGACGCCGATCGCGAGCCGGCGATGCGGCCCAGTCCGTTCCAGGCCTTCGTCCGGGTCATGATGGGCTGCGACAAGTTTTGCACTTACTGCATCGTTCCCTCGGTGCGCGGGCCGGAGCAGAGTCGCTCCCCCGGGGCGATTATGAGCGAAGCTCGGCGCTCGCCGATCAAGGCGTCAAAGAGATCACGCTCCTGGGTCAGACCGTCAACAGCTACAAGTACCAAGAACCGGACGGGCGGCTCTGGCGGCTGTCGGACCTGCTCGAACGCATTCACGACATCGCCGGCATCGAGCGAATCAAATTCATCACCAACTTCCCCAACGACATGACCGACGACCTACTGCAAGCCGTGCGCGACCTCCCCAAGGTCAGCCGGTACCTTCACGTGCCGGCTCAGAGCGGGTGCGATGCCATTCTCAAACGAATGAAGCGCATGTATTCGGTGGCTTTCTATGAGGAGATGCTGGCCCACGTGCGGGCGACGATTCCGGATGTGGCGGTGTCGAGTGATTTTATCGTCGGCTTTTGCGGCGAGGATGAGGAAGCGTTTGAGCAAACGGTTGGTTTGGTCGAGCGGTCTAGGTTCAAAAACAGCTTCATCTTCAAGTACAGCGCCCGGCAGGGGACCAAGGCCGACGCGGTGTACGCCGACGACGTGCCCGAGGCGGTCAAAAAGCGGCGGAACAACGAGTTGCTGGCCTTGCAGAATACAATTAGCCTGGAAGACAATCGGCGTTGGGTCGGGCGGACTGTCGAGGTCTTGGTCGAAGGGACCAGCCGGAAGGCGGCTCGCCGCGAGGGATGGGATGGAGTCGACCAGTTAACCGGGCGAACCGCGTGCGACCGGATCGCGGTGTTCGCCGGGCCGGAACGGCTCATCGGCCGGTTCGTGCGAATCGTGGTCGACGACGCAAGCGCGGTCACCCTTTTCGGACGGGTGGAAACGTCCGAGCGAATCGCGACTTGGGCGTGAAGGATAACAACAGAATGGCTGCTCCGCTTGGGGAGCTCGTAAGATGCTGGGCCGCCTGGGGCGGGATCGACCTGCATTGGGCCGGCGATCTGAACGCGCTCGGCTCGGGGCTGGCGGTTAACCCCGAGCCCTGCCGGCCAGGCGCAAACACGCGGACGATTTGCGACTGGGAAAAGCGGCACGGCTATCGTTTACCGCCCAGTCTCCGCGCCTGGTTGACACTCTCAAACGGACTTTTCGGAACGGGCCCGCTGATCCACCCGATCTCCGCGATCGGTCCCATGATTCCCTTTGCCCGCCTGCCCGATCTGATCGTGCAGCCGGAGAGTTGGTTCGAGCTGGGCAATCCCAACGTGGAGACGGTTTGTATCGACCTGGCCTACCGTTTACCGGACGGCTGTTGTCCGATTTTCACTTCGGGCGATGATGCCTCGCACAGTCGGCCTCGCATTATCGCCCGCAGCTTTGAAGAATGGTTTCTCGCGCTCTTACGGGAAAGGGGTCGAGAGTACTGGTTCGACCCGGAATTTCCTCACTTCGGCGACCCGTGGCAGTCGCACCGAGCTCACGTCGAGGGCCCCCCGTTGTCGCCCACGCTTCGAGCTTACCGAGACCGCGTGGCGATATTGCTCCGATCCGGGACGGACGAGCGCGCGATCGCCCTGAACCTCGGCCTGACCCCGCCCGACGTCGAGCTGATTTGCCGCCACCTGCAACACGTCAGCCCAGACCGAGTGCTTGCGCGATCGGCTGGACTTTGACGGCGCCCAGTAGAACCCAGATGCGGCACGACCGCCTTTCGTTCTTCAAGCGGACGAATCAATAAAGCGCGATCGCACGGCCGTGGCCGCCGTGGCCGCCGCGGATCTTCACCGCGGCGAAGAGAAAGTACGCGTGCCTCGGCAGCTCGCCGACGTGCGTCAAGAACTCCACGCCGGCCATTTCCCTGCCCCCGAGAGCCCAGTAGGTCATGAGCGCTCGCCCGGGCTCGACCCCGCCCAATGTCGGTGCGTCGGTCGCCACACAGCGGATCCCTTTCTTCGCCAGGTGGAAGACCGCGGAAGGCCCCGGCGCGGGCCAGCCTTCGCACTTGCCGTTGAGGGGGTCTTCCATGCACGCTTTGCCCAGCGGCATCGGCTGGCAATAGCGGTCGCTCCAGCCACTGTGAAAAATGACGACGTCGCCCGCTTTCAGCTCGCCATGCTCTTTTTCATCCTTCTCGATGTCGGCGACCGTGATCTCCGGCGAGGCCGGCCAGCTCCGCGGATCCGTCGAGCCAGCGAGATGCCTCACGTCAATCACGCGGGCCGGCCCGCAGGTCTGGGAGAGCGGCACCTTCTCGGTTGTGATATCGCTGGTCCCGCGGCGGCCGTAAGTCTGCTCGTATTGGGCCAGCCATTCCCGGACCTCGGGTGCATAGCTTTTGTTGTCAAAACCTTCACCCGGCAAAGCATACGCCGGCGGCACCAGGTGCGTGCCAACATGGCTGTCGAACATGTGCATTTCAAAAGGCGTACGCATGTTGGGGTTGAGTCCGAACTTTGGCGTGATCAGAGGCTGGCGATGGTTGCCCACGCCCCGGCCGGGCCACGATAAGGGCAGCTCCTCAGACAGAACAACCGACAGGTCCACGACGTTCTTCTTGCGGGCCGAGTCGATCAGCCGCCGCGCGAGCGGGTTGCCGACGATGGCCAGCGCCCGGCATTCGCTGTAAATGCCCCCCGCATATTTGGGGCTGAGGATGCAGTAAAAGGCCCCCGTCGAGGGCAAGGCGCCAAGCTTGGTGTTGCTCTCGGTCCAGATCATGCCGTGCTTGAGACCCGCGTAATGGGCCGGCTCGGCCAGGTCGGGGATCGGGCCCATGCTGGTGCTGTCGATTCCGGCAGTCATGACTTTGCGCCCGGCCAGGTACTCCATGCAGTCGGGGTCGGGGCCAGGCCAGGCGGGAGACTTGCCCTCCAGCGGAAGGGCCGCGTAGCGACGGCCCTCGGGGAGTGCCTTGTAATACGTGTCGCTATAGCCGCTGTGGAACAGGACCACGTCGCCGGGGCCAAGCGGCCGGTATTGTTTCTCCCAGGCGATCAACCGCTCCTTCGTGATCAATGGGCTATGGCCGTCCGGCGAGCTGTCGCGCAGATCGACACAGTCGATCACGCACGCCTCGCCGCCAAACTGCCAGGCGGGAACGACGTCAGTATAAGTATGGCCAAACGGGCCCGCGTTGGGCAGCGAAGACTCAGGCGGCGCGACCGAATGCGGAGGTACGTCAAGCTGCGTTCCCGTATTGCCGTCGATGACCACGACGTCACTGTGATACGGGCTCAAGGGGCCGATAAGCACGTAATGGTTGATTTGAAACGGCGGAAATGTCGGCCAGGTGCACGGATACTCAGGCGCAATCAAGAGTGAGAGGTCAATCAAACGCGGCTCGGGGACTGGTGCATCCGCTGCCCGGGCAGGCTGAAAGAGCAAGACCACCAGCAAATTTAACAACACGGCCCGGGCGCCGATCGCTGGACGGCGTAGTACTGGAGAGGGGACGACTGCCATGTTTTTTCCCTTTCGGCTTCGGCCGCCTCTCGTCTCTGCACGAATGGGCCCCGCCCTGTAGTCCTGCCGGGGCGAGGCCCCTTGGCTAGTCGTTTGCCGGCGCCCTATCAGCCTGCTGGCGCCTGCCATCTGCCGGCAGACCTTTTCGCACTCGCGGCACGCCATGACGCACTCTTTCATGATTTCATCCTGTTGTCCCTCGCAAGTCGCCGCACAGTCGCGACAAGCGTTGCTACAAGCCCGATGGGCGTATTTCGCCATCGGACTGCTACGGGCCATGAGCGCGGCTGTCAGCGTGCAGAACGCCTGGCAATCGATCACCGCCTCATGCGCCGCGGCATGATACTCGGAGTGCGGTCCGCCTTTTTTTCAGTTGGCTGAGACAGTGATGAGCCGCCTCGTTGCAGAACTTGGCACAGTCGCCGATCGTCTTGATGTGCCCGTCATGCTCGTGTCCGCTCTCATCGGCAACGGCTGAGCCTCCGCCCATGGCGACGAGCCCAGTCGCTCCAGCGCCCAGAATACCTAGCAGTTCCCGACGATCCATGATGGTCTCCTTTCGTTGACGGATACCAATGGCCGCAGTTCACGCATCGTGAGCCGGTCCTTCGCCCATCGTGTGTCGTCACGGGAGAAGGGGACGGCCCCACTTGTCCATGTTCCATGGAATCATAATGCAAGTCAACTGCCAAAGCCGCGATGCGCGAGTATAGTGAATATGAGAAATACCGGGTTTACGCTCACCGTGCGATCGTTCTCAAGAGGCTGGGACGGATGGAACCGGCTGGTTTTCGGTGCGATGACCGTCCGCATCTTGCATTCGCGAAATGACGGTGACTTCAACCAAGACTCTTTTGAGGTGGGAGGGCGGCCGCGATGAATGGTCCTTCAATGCGAGCTGAGAATCGCAAACGCCTGGCGCCGCGGACAAGGCCCCGGATTGAGCAGCTTGAAGGCCGGCTAGCGCGCGGCGACGTTCAAGGTCAACACCTTGCTGGAGACGGTGGCCGTCAATCTCCAGAACGGACAAGACAGCACGGGCCACATTTCGCTCGAATCGGCCATCATGGCCGCGAACGCCCGCGGGGGCAAAAACACGATCATCCTTCCCGCCGGCACGATAGCCGCCAGCGACTTTATGATCGACAACAATGTGACCATCAAGGGAAAGAGTGCGGCCAGCACGATCATCAACGGCTAGCGATAACGCTAGCATTTTAGGTCTCTTACGCGGCTTTCGACATCATCGGCGGCAAGGTGACGATTTCGAACCTCACGATCGAAAACTGCACCGGCCCTAGGTGAAGGCGGGGCGATCCTGAACGAGGGGGGCAATGTCGAGCTTTCCTCAGTGATCATCATGAACAACGTCGCCTTGGGGTCCGACGGTTCACCGGGGACGCCCGGCGCCAATGGCCAGCCGGTGGCCTTGAGCGGCGGCGCGGGTCAAGGCGGAGGGAATGCCGAGGGTGGAGGGATCTGCAATGAATCGGGATCGATCACCCTCGTGAACAGCCTGATCTCTCGGCAATATCGCCGACGCCGGCCCGGGCGGTCCCGGCGGTGCCGGTGGGGATGCGGAGGGATCCGACGGCTCGCCCGGCATGAGCGGCGGACAGGGGGCTCGGCGCGGGAGGAGCTGGTGGTGCCGGCGGTCGGTGCAGGGCGGTGGGGTGTTCAACGCGGCGGGCGCGAGTCTCATGATCATCGGCACGAGCCTGACGCTGAACATCGCGATTGGTGGCGCGGCGGCGCGGGGGACACGGGAGGGTCGGGTAACGGCGGGTCCGGGGGCTCCGATGCCGGGCTGGCCAGCCTCCGGCGGCGACGGCGCCGGCGGCGCCGGCGGCTCCGGTGGTGCGGCGGGCTATGCCGAGGGAGGAGGACTCTGCAACTCGGGTATCGCCATCCTCTCGGGTTCACTCGACACATTCTCGACCAACGGGGCCTTGGGCGGCTCAGGCGGCGCTGGCGGCGGTGGTGGCAGCGGCGACGCTGGCGTCGGCGGACTCGGGAACTCTAACTCAGGGGGTTACGGCGGCATTGGGACCGGCGGCGCCGGCGGGAAAGGTGGCGTGGGGGGACTGGCGGCCGGCGGCGGCATCGCGAACGACTCGGGGGGTCGCTCTCGAGTCTCGCGGCAGAGACCATCACGTCGAACGCGGCCATTGGCGGTTCCGGAGGTTCCGGCGGCGGTGGTGGCGCCGGCAACGGTGGGTCCGGTGGTGGGAGCGGGCTCAACGGCTTGAACGGCGGCGACGGCCTCCAGGGCACCGGCGGCGACGGTGGCGGTGCGGGCGCCGCGGCCCCCGCCTTCGGTGGCGGATTAAGCAACCTTAGCGGCGGTACCGTCACGTTTTCCTTCCCGAAGAAATCCAAGTCTTCCGCCACCATCGCCATCGTCGGCAATATTGCCGTCAGCGAGAACGATGCGGCTAGTAGGGGCGGCTCTGGGGGAGCCGGCACCGGCGGCGGTGGGGGGTATACGGCAGCCGCCGCCGTCAACAACCAGGGCGGCGGATGGGCAGACGACGGCAAGGGCGGAAACGGTGGAAACGGCGGCGCGGGCAATGATGCCGACGGGGGTGGCGTGTTCAATGCCGGGAATGCCTCCTTCAACGGGGTGACGGTCAACATCACGTCGAATCAGGCGAATGGTCATTTCGCATTCGGAGGCTTGAGCGGCGTCGGCGGCGTCGGCGGCAGCGGCGGAGCCGGCGGCAGCGGCACCGGCGGCACTGGTGGCAACAGTGATTACGGCTACCTGGGGGTGCCGGCGGCAGCGGCATCGGCGGTAACGGCGGCAACTCCGGCGAAGGGGGAGTCGGCAGCGGCGGCGGCCTCTCCAATTTGGCGGCCGGAACCCTCTCGATGAATCCGCAGCTCGGGGCCCGGAAGCATTCCCAACAGGCCAAGGCCACCGACCTGATCTCCAGCAACCAGGCCGACAGCGCCCCGGGCGCGACCGCAGGCGGCGGCGGCGCCGCCACCGCGGGCCTCGGCGGCTTTCTGGACGGACCCGGCGGCATGTCCACCCCGGCGCCGCGGGAACGGCCAGCAATTCCCTCAGCGAGGGGATCGGAGGAGCGCCGCCTTCATCGCCGGCGGATCGGCCACCATCGATAACACGACTATCAGCGGCAACAGTGCTTCCACGTCCGACAACAACGTGTTTGGCACGTACACAAGTTCAATTTGAGACGATCGCCGCAGACCGTGCTGCGCCGGCCAGCCTACAACCGCCCGCCTGGAGAGAGGGCCTCACCCTACCGCGGGAACCGCGCTTGTCACGCTGATACCACCTTTCGTGAGTAGCGCGACGTAATTGGCCCCCGGCATCCCCGAGTCATTGCCGTCGAGCGGCTGTCCCGAAGTATCCAGAAGGTCATCAGCCATCAGCGTGAGCTGGATCGGCGTGCTCAAGACCAGCGGGGCACGGGTTACCAAGGTCACCGACATGTTGGCGGGGTTGTAGATTGCCTTTGAGAGCGCCACCCGCGTTCCCTTCTTATGCTTGTTCTTCGGTACCGTGACCAGGTCGTATGCCCAGAGATTGTGCGGCATCCGTTGCGTTCAACGCTCCACTTAATTGCAACTCGATCACCTTCATCATTTTGTGCTTGCCGGTCTTCATGTTCAGAATCTTGATCTGGTGGATAATTGGAGGATCAGGCAATACCGCGAGCATGCCGTCCACGTAGCTGATTTTGTAATCGACTGAGTAGGCACCGCTGACGTCGATGGGATAATCTCCCGGAAGACTGGCCGAAGTCGCGGTCGTTGAGAGCATCGGTTGAGTCGTCAGAACCGCCGGATTGTCGCCGTTGACGAACCCGCTATAGGACGCCGTGAGCGAGGTACGGCCTGCACCGTGAACATTGCCTGCGAGTTTGCGCTGATCGTCAGCGTCGCCGGCTCGACATAGATTGTCTGGGCGGGCGTTACCGGCGGGACCTCGCGAATCGCGCTATTATTGCTGTCTGCGATATAAAGGTCGCCCGCGCTGTCGACGGCCACGCCGGTAGGAAGGCTCAGCTCGGCCAGCATCGCACTAGAGCCGTTGCCGGAGTAGCCGGAAGTGCCGTCGCCCACGGCCGAGATGATCTCGCTACGGCCGAAGGGAACCTCGCGGACCACGTTGTTCATCTCGTCGGCGATATAAATGTTCCCGCCGGCATCGACCGCCACGCCCGTGGGGGAATCTAATTCGGCTGTTGCGGGCGAAAAGCCATTACCCTCGTAACCCGCGACGCCGTCGCCGGCGACTGTGCTTATAATGCCCCCATCGCTCACCTCGCGGATTCGCTCGTTTAAGGTGTCGGCGATATAGATATTCCCGTAAGAGTCGACGGCAACACCCTGGGGATCGTCCAGCTCGGCGAGGGTCGCCCGCTCGCCGTCGCCACCGTATCCGGGGGTACCAATCCCGGCCAGAGTCATAATCACGCTGATCTGGGGTGATTAAGCCGTCCACCTCGCGAATCTCACGGATCATGTTGTTCCCAGAGTCGGCGACGTACAGGTCGCCCGCGCTGTTGAAGGCGAGTCCAGCGGGCTGGTTGAGTTGGGCATTGATCGCTAGGATCATGCTGCCCCCGTAACCCGCGACGCCGTCGCCCGCGACCGTCGTGATCACATCCGTCACGGCATTCACTTCGCGAATCACGTTGTCATCCCGGTCGGCGATGAAGACGTCGCCATACTTGTCGACTGCGATGCCCGAGACGTCGCCGAGCTCGGCGTCGGTCGCGGGTCCGCCGTCGCCCGTATAGCCGAATTTACCATCCCCCGCGATCGTCGTGATGATCCCGGTGGTGGGGTTGACCTCGCGGACGCGATTGTTGCCGGTATCGGCAATAAAGATGTTGCCGTAGGCATCCACGGCGACCGCGAACGGGAAGCCCAAATCGGCGGAAGCGGCCTGCCCGTTGTCACCGCTATACCCGAAGGTCCCGTCCCCCGCGACTGTCGCGATGAACGGCACACGCTTGTCACGCTACTGCTGCCCGCGAACTGGCCAAAGCCGCTGTATGCGGCCGTCACGACGTGAATACCGCCCTGCAAGATCACCGGCAGCGATGCTGTGCCGTTCACCAGCGGTTCGGTGCCGAGGTTGGTTGAACCGTCCATGAAGCTCACCGTCCCGCCGTTTGCAAACGTGCCATCTTCTTCAGGCGAGGTGACGGTTGCCTGGAAGACCTCTTCTTGACCATAGGAGAGCGAATGGGCGGAAGCACTCAGCGTAGTCACGGTCGCGATCGTCAGCAGCGTCCTCTCCTCCAGGACGGCGAGGACGGGCCTAAACCGCCGCCGCTGTGGCGCCAGACACTGTTCTGTTCCGCTTTGCTGCCGTGTTTGAAACGCGCGCGATCCTGGCCCGCGATTAGAAATTGGGAAGAACCGCATGGGTAAGCTCCTGGTTGTAAGGTATCACCCGCTGGTAAAGTATCTTGTAAAGTATAATGTCGCCGTGAGCGGTCGCCAAACGGCGTCCGCGTTCGCGACACCAAAGTGACCACCCGCGCCTTCGGCGAGATAAGGAGCGTCGCGTCGACGTCCGGTCGGCGCTTCCCGGTCCCGTCCAGATCTTCACCCAGCGTATCGGTGGCTAACCGGCCCGCGGATAGCTTGAAGAAACACAAAGAACAAAGTTTGATCTTTGGATGATGTGTCCCCGGGTCACAACAAGTGGCCACTTGACCGGAACGTTTCCGCCTGCTCGAATTTAACATTGGGCAAGCTGGGGTGTCACTAAAATGCTTCGTCTCCGAAGTTATCCGGGAAATGTCGGCTGAACGGTCGGCACGCGCGGTTTTCGATCCAGGTGTTGTGACGGATGGAACCGGCTGGTTTTCGGTGCGATGACCGTCCGCATCTTGCATTCGTTTAATGACGGTGACTTCAACCGAGACTCTTTTGAGGTGGGAGGGCGGCCGCGATGAATGGTCCTTCAATGCGAGCGGCGAATCGCAAACGCCAGGCGCGACGGATGCGGCCCCGGATCGAGCAGCTCGAAAGCCGGCTGGCGCCAGCGACATTCAAGGTCAACACCTTGCTGGAGACAGTGGCCGTGAATCTCCAGAACGGCCAAGACAGCACGGGCCACATCTCGCTCGAATCGGCCATCATGGCCGCCAACGCCCGCGGGGGCAAAAACACGATCATCCTTCCCGCGGGCACGATGGCCGCCGACGACTTCGTCATAGACGACAACCTGACCATCAAGGGAAAGAGTGAGGCCGGCACGATCATCAACGGCAACGGTTTCTCGCGCGGCTTCGACATCCAGGGCGGCAAGGTGACGATTTCGAAGCTCACGATCGAAGGCTGCTCCGCTCCAGGAGAAGGCGGGGCGATCTTGAATGACGGGGGCAATGTCGAGCTTTCCTCAGTGCAGATCATGGACAACGTCGCCTTCGGGTCCGGTGGCGCCGCCGGGACGATTGGCTCCCCCGGCCAAGCGACAGCCTCCAACGGCGGCGCGGGCCAAGCCGGCGGGAATGCCTACGGCGGCGGGATCTGCAACGAAGTGGGATCGCTCACCCTCGTGAAGAGCCTGATCTATGAAAATGCTGCCGCTGGGGGCACTGGCGGTGACGGCGGCACCGGCGGGTTTGCGCTGGGGCTCGCCGGCCCCAGCGGCGTGGCCGGCGAATCCGCGAAGGGCGGAGCGGGAGGGGCCGGTGGTGCCGGCGGTTCGGCGTACGGCGGTGGTGTGTACAATGGGACAGGCGCCGTTCTTACCATCATCGGCACGAGCATTACGTCAAACGGGGCGATTAGTGGCGAAGGCGGTGCCGGGGGCCTAGGGGGGAACGGTACCGGCGGGGCCGGTGGCTCGGGCGCCGCTGGCGGCAACGGTACGGGCGGCGCCGGCGGGGCCGGTGGTGCCGGCGGAGTGGCGCATGGTGGCGGGGTCTTGAATGCACCTGGCGGGATTCTTACCATCAGCGGAGCGAGCTTTACGTCAAACTTCGCGGCAGGTTTCAACGGCGGCGGTGACGGCGGCCATGGGGGGAACGGTACCGGCGGGGTCGCAGGCGACGATGTCAGCGGAGGCGCCGGCCCCGGCGGCGTTGGCACTGGCGGCGCCGGCGGCGCCGGTGGCGCAGGCGGGCGATGGCGCGGGAGGAGGGCTCTACAACGCGGCGAGCGCCACCCTCTCGGGTTCAGCCAATACCTTTTCGAGCAATGTGGCGTTGGGCGGCGAGGGCGGCGACGGTGGGTCGGGTGGGCAGGGCGACGGCAACACCGGCGGAATCGGCAGCAACAGTTTCCCGGGGCCTGTTGGAGGCGCTGGGACCGGCGGCGATGGCGGCAAAGGTGGTGCAGGGGGACAGGCGGCTGGCGGTGGCATTGCGAACGGTATTGGGGGGTCGCTCTCGAGCCTCGTGACAGAAACGATCACGTCGAGCCTCGCCATCGGCGGTTCCGGCGGTTCCGGCGGTAATGGTGGCGCAGGCAACGGAGGCACTGGAGGCAGCGAAAACGGCGGGTCGTTCGAAAACGGCGGCGATGGCGGCGATGGCCGGGGTGGTACCGGTGGCGCCGCGGGCTCGGCAGGTCCTGCCTTCGGTGGTGGATTAGCCAACTTCAGCGGTGGCACCGTCTCGTTCTCGCTCGCGAAGAAGTCCAAGTCTTCCGGCCCCCATCAATATCATGGGCAATGTCGTCGCGAGTTCCGGCATGAATGTGGGAGGTTCCCCCCTAATCACGGCGGGTCTGGAGGAGCTGGCACCGGCGGTGCCGGCGGCGCCGGCGGCGGCGCGGCCGGCTCACACGCGTTCGGCGGAAACGCAGGCTACGGGTTGGGCGGAGATGGCGGAAATGGCGGCAACGCAAATGAAGCCGACGGGGGAGGCGTGTTCAACGCCGGGAACGCATCCTTCAACGGGGTGACGGTCAACATCACCTCGAACCAGGCGAACGGAACATTTGGATTCCTACGGCGAAGCCCCTGTTGTCGGCGGCGCCGGCGGCGACGGCGGCGACGCCGGCACCGGCACCGGCGGGCTCGGAGGCACCGGCTACACCGGCGGCAATGGCGGCAACGGCACGGGCGGTAATGGCGGCAACCCCGGCGAAGGGGCCATTGGCAGGGGCGGCGGCCTAAACAATTCGGCGACAGGGAACTTCTCCGTCAATCCGCAGCTCGGGGCTCCAAAGAAATCGAAACAGGCCAAGGCCACGGACCTCATCTCGCTAACCACGCCGACCGGGGCTCAGCCGGCAGCGCAGGGCACTGGTGGCATCGCGGATGCGGGTAGCCGCCGGCCCTGGCAGCCTTACCGGGCTCAACGGCTCGACTACACGCCGGACAAGCCGGGAACCGTCAGGCTTCTTGCTCAGCACGGGGATCGGTGGGGGCGCCGCCTTTATCACTGGCGGATCGGCCACGCTTGTCAATACGACGATCAGCGGCAACAGTGCCTCCACGTCTGACAGCGACGTGTTCGGCACGTACTCAAGCTGAGGCAGACGTGGGTTAGCACTTTTCACCAGAGACTCAAAGCATGGTGATCACGAAACGGAAGTTGACAAGCGTGGTTTGGATATTGGCCGCGATCGGTTTGGGCCGCGCCTACGCGACGGAGCACCCGGTCAAGCTTTCCGGGCTCTCGGCCGAGGTGTTCGTGGACATCGACGACCACGGCATTCCCCATATTTACGCGCACTCGTGGACCGATGCCGCTCGTGTGCTGGGATACTTGCACGCCGGTGATCGCTTATGGCAGATGGACATTTTCCGGCGCAGGGTTCAGGCACCGTCGCGGAAGTATTCGGTAAACCGGCGCTCGAATCCGACATCCTCATGCGGCAATTAGGCATGCGTCGGTCGTGCGAGGCGACGTGGAAGTCGGGCGATCTGCCCGCGCCGGTGCGCGAGGAACTCAAGGCGTACTCGGCCGGAGTCAATGCTCGGATCGCGGAGTTGGGAACCAAGGGATTGCCCCCCGCGTTCGCCGCGCTCGGCTACAAACCGGCGCCATGGTCGCCCGTCGATACCCTGGTCTTTTCCAAGTACATGGCCTGGGACCAGTCAGGCACCCACGACGACCTGTGGTTGGGCATGATGCTCGAAAAACTGGGTCCAACCGCGGTGGAAGAGTTGTGGCCGGTGGAGCGCCCGTATGAAATCCCGGCCGTGAAGGTTCAGTCTTCAGCGCGGAATGGGAAAGAGAGCGCTCGCGCACGGTTGACCCCAGTGCCGGGGGCGGCGCCGGCCTATGAGGCCGCACTGGCTGAGCTGTCAAAAGTGCGACTACTCGGGCGCGGCCTCAGTTTTGGCAGCAATAACTGGGTCGTCGACGGCACCAAGACCGCCTCGGGAAAACCCATTCTTTGCAATGATCCGCATTTGGGCTTCCGCTTACCGGCGATTTGGTACACCTGCCATCTCTCGGTCGACGGCGAGAACGTCGCCGGCGTGACGTTTCCCGGCAACCCGATGGTGATCATCGGCCAAAATGACAGAATCGCCTGGGGCGTCACGAACATGCAAACCGACGCCGTCGATTACTTCGTCGAGACGGTCGATCCCCAGAACCCGCTTCGCTACCGGCATCGCGGCGAGTGGAAGCTCATGGAACGAATCACGGAACAAATTCCCGTTCGCGGCGAGTTACCGCATGAGTTGCATATCGACTCGACCGTCCATGGGCCCGTCATTAGTCGGCAGGAGCGCACCATCTCGCTGCAATGGACCGATCTCAAGCCTTCCAAGGATGCAGCCGTCTCGCGGGGCATCGCGCACGCCAAAAATCTGAACGAGTTCTTGCGGGCCTTAGACGACCTGACGGCACCGGCGCTCAACATGATCTACGCGGATATCGACGGGAACATCGCCATCCACCCGTGTGGTACGTTGCCGATTAGAATGCACGGCCAGGGCCGCATTCCGATGGATGGGGCCAGTGGTGAGAACGATTGGACCGGCACCATTCCGCGCGGCGAGCTGCCGCTATCGATCAATCCCAGCGAGCATTTTCTGGCCTCGGCCAACGGCCGGCCGGCGCCAATGGCGTATCCGCACTACCTGGGCTGGATGTGGGATTGCAACTACAGAATTCGTCGCATCAACGATCTGCTCGAAAAGGCAAACGGGCTGACGATCGAAACCATGAAGCCCATTCAACTGGATGCCTACGACAAGGCGGCCGAGCGATTTTTGCCGGCCATGCTCGCCGCATTGACTAGCGCATTGCCTGCCGATCCGCTGGCGCGAAATGCCATCGATGAACTCAGTCGCTGGGACTACGTGGCAAGCACAACGGCGATCGGCCCGGTCATTTGGCTGCGCTGGTTCGAGAAATACCGCGATGCGGTATGGAATGACGAATGGACCAGCCGCGGCATCAACCAACCGGGCGGCTCGTGGGGATTTGCCGGCACCAATCGCCGTGAGCCGATGCTGGAAGTCTTGGAATTCATGACACGCGAGCATCCCCACGCCGTTTGGTTCGACGATCGGTCGACGCCCGAGCGGGAATCGCGCGACGATATCCTGCGGCGTTCCTTCGCGGCCGCCATCGAGTCGCTGGGCAAGCAGTTTGGCACGGACGTTCGAAAATGGAACTGGGGCGGAATCAATCAACTGAGAATAGGCTCACTCGCCGAGCAGCCCCAGTGGGCGCGAACCGGCGGTCCCGTGGTGGGGACGGGCTTTACGGTCAACCCGGGAAGCAACATTGGATTCGTCGGTGCCGGCACGTCGTGGCGAATGATCGTCGGTTTCGGCCACTTGGACCGTACTGTGGGCGTCTATCCCGGTGGTCAGTCCGAAGACCCGGCCAGCTCGCTTTACGACGATCAAATCGCCTTATGGACCAAAGGCGAGTACCTCCCGCTCACAATGGTGCGTGCCCGAGCGAAGCTGCCACAAAATGCCAAAACGAAATCGCTTGTCTTTCGCTCCGAGTAGATCGGCGAGCGTTCAATGTCGATCGGCACGACCAGCTCTGAGACGGAACCGCTCCATTCTATGGATAAATATTCGTCGAAATGGCACTTTTTGGCACATAACGGCGAGGTTTGCGCGAGGCTCCGTCTTAGATTGCCGATCCGAGAAACGAGATCGGGCAATTCGGCGAAGGAGTCGGTACACTCGGGTTCGCGACACGAAAAACGGGTCACGTCCGCAGCTCAGGAAGCGATCGCGTGTTATTAACCCGACAGGCCAGCGAGGTTCTGTTGCCAGCACCGTAACCAAGCAGGCGGCAGGACGAGCATGGCGTAACTCAGGACCGGCGACCGCGCCGGCCGAGCGTGATGATCGTGGACCTCCCCATAGATTGCACAAATCCCCATAGATGGCATAGATGGCAGCGCCCGCGCGCTTCTCTATGGGCGTTCCATGCCATCTATGGGCAACGGCGCCGGAATAACCCCTCAAATCCGCGCTACCGCGAAAATAGGATTCATGAATTCCTCGCACCTCGTGCCTTGAGCCGTCGGCCGCACGTGTGCTCCGCGCCGCATCCGATTTTACCTTGGTCCTTCTTCTCTATCTTCGTCTCCGCGTGCTCTACGTGCTCTGCGGTGAATTAATCGAGTTCGCCATCGACCCATCCGACCCGGTTCCCACAACTCCACTGTTCTTCTTCTCTGATTTCGTCTCCGCGTGCTCCGCGTCCTCCGCAGTGAAATCCCTCGGGCTTCGTTGCCTTCCGCTAAACGTTTGAACCGAGGTTGCCGCCGATCCAGACAAAAACAAGCGCGCACACGATACCTCGCCGCCGACACAATTGCCGCGTGACACAAGTGCTTACGCAGCAGTCACTTCCGCGTGTCGGCCCTACAATCGGAACTTTCGCTGAGCCATAAGTCTATCCTACCATTAATGTTCCGCGTGTCGGCAGGACAATCGGCACGACCGGAAAAACTGCCGTAAACTTTGGCTAGTTAACATGTTACGGCGTGTCAGCAGAATAACCGGAAGGGATCGTCCCAAATCGTTCAAATTTAGCCATTTGCAAATTGACACTTGGCAAGATTCTACCAACAGCCCCTTGATGTTTGAGGGGATGGCTCGCAACTGTGGGTTAGGAAGACCACACATAATAGGAGCCATCCCCATGTCCGCAATATCGTTCGTTGGTTGGATCGCCAATGCGGCCGCGCGTTTTCTGGGACAACGCGGCGCCGTCACCGAGCAGGCCCGAGAGTTGGGCTGCAGTCGCCAGACCGTCTATGACCATTCCGCAAAGGTGAAAACGGCTGTCGAGGCAGAGCATGGCGGCGGGCCGACGCGAGCAGAACTTGTGAAAGAGAACAAAGCCCACCGCGAGGAGAACTGCAAACTGTGGAACTGGCTCGACAAAACCATTGAGTTTCCTCTGGCTAAGCAGCAGGAGTTCGCGGTGACGGCCGTGGCCTTGGGACTGAGCAGCAGCCAAGTCCACGTTTTACTCGCGATTGTCGAAGGAGCGAAGGCTGCTCCCAGTCGTACGACAATTCATCGCTGGGCCAAAGCCGCGGGAATCGCCGCAGGCGAGCTTCTCAAGCAACTGGATCAATCTTGCCGGCCGCTGGTGCTTTTGGGCTGTCTCGACGAAATCTTCGTCCAACGCCAGCCAGTCTTGGTGGGGATCGAACCTCACAGCATGGTGTGGTTTCTGGGGAAAAAGGCCGACAATCACCAGGGCTCGACCTGGTTCAGTGAATTGAAGCCCTGGACCTGGTTGCGTGACGTGATATCAGACGCGGGCGTGGGGCTCAAGGCGGGGGTCGCCCAGATGCAACGGTATCAACGCCAGCTCAACCAAGTTGTTCTAGCACACGGGTTGGACGTCTTCCACACCAAGCGGGAAGGCCGACGAGCTTTAAACGTCATGTGGCTGCCAGTGGTGCGGAACTGGGAACTGGCTGAGGCCGCCAGCCGAGCGGTCGAGAAACAAAAGCAGCAAGGCATCAGCGTTCGGGGGAAAACGTACCCGGAGCAGTTGGCCTGGGAAAAAGCGTCGCGCGCCTTCGAGTTGTACGAGAAGAAGGAAGCGGCTTTGAAACGGGCCGAGCAAGCCCTTGAAGTCTTTCGTCCGAATGGTCAGCTCAACGATCGAGCGTGGGCGCAAAAACAAGTCGCCTGGGCTCTACCCCGGCTAAGCTCGGCGTGGTCCAAGTTTCGTCGGCTGCTTCAGATGAAAGAGGCATTCACGTTCTTGGATCGACTGCACGAACAATTGGCCCAATTGTGGCTGCCCGAGACATTGCTTGATGAACTAGTTCACCTGTGGTGGCTGCGGCGGCAACGGCCTAGCAAATCGAGTGAAACGGAAGTTGGGGGTTATGGGTATATCGCCCCCCTTGTGCAGCAGACTCTCGTAGAAAAAATGGATCCAAACTGGCAGGACTCGTATCGAAGAGTCGCGGCGGTTTTGAGTGGGACGGTGCGAGCCAGCAGCACAGTGGAGGGCCTGAACAGCGTCCTGCGGGTGCATCAATCGCGGCACCACACGTTGACGCAGGGGCTGCTGGATGTGAAGCGGCTGTACTGGAACACTCGCATGTTTCGGGGGGGAAAGCGAAAAGGCCACTGCCCATATGAGCACTTGGGATTGAAGCTAAGCACGTATAACTTCTGGAATGTGCTCGAAGTCGAACTGGCCAAAGCCATTGCGAGTGAGAAGGCCATCGCGAAGGCGAAAACAGCAACCGCCGCCACTCGGCCGCCGAAGTGTCAAGTCATAAATGTGTGATTTGGGACGATCCCATCGGCACGACCGGAAAAATTGCCGTAAGACTTGACTAGTTAATATGTTATGGCGTGTCAGCAGAATAACCGGAATATTCAGAAAAAATGACGTAAGTCTTGATTTAAAAATACGTTACAGCGTGTCAGCCCGATCATCGCTACAATCCGTCCAATTGGAAATATGGCTCCCTTTTTAATCAATGTCACGAGACACCGCGAGAAACGTCGCCACAGAGCCGGCTTCTACAGCATTTGTAGGAGGGAGCTCCGTCTCCCGATCCCCGATCTAGCCTTGTGTCGGGTCGTTGTTTTAATCGCGGTCAACAGCTCGTTCGGCGGTTTCCTCTGGATACTTATGCGATTCCCCGGCATGGTTATTTTCCGATGCACGCGAGGTAAGTGGATGGTGCAACGGATTCCCAGCGTTTGAAGGGCGACGAAAGTTCGCCAGGTCGGAGTAGCCGAGCTTGTAGGCAATCTCTTCGATGCTGAACCGACCCGACTTCACGTGCTCGACGGCCAATTTGTGGCGGACCTCTTCGATAATCGCTCGAAACGACGTCCCTTCGTCCAAGAGGCGTCGGCGTAGGGTGCGCGGCGTCATGTGAAACAGCCGGGCGGCGACTTGGAGCGAGGGGAAACCGTTTTGTTTCTCCAAGAGAAGTCGTTGAACTCGACCCGCGATGGATTCGTTCTCGACCAGCTTGTCAAGCTCGCGCTGGCAAATGAGCGCGGCCCGCCGGAAAGCCTCGGGATCGGCCAACTTTAGCGGCACGTCGGCGAACGCAAGCGGGACCGTGAAACCTGCCCACGACTCGCCGTACCGGACTTCGCATTTAAAGAGATCGCGGGCCAATCCGGCGTAGTAGCGCATCGACGGGAACGCGACCTCGCGCACCTGGCATTCGCCGATCGAGATGGAGTCGACCGTGTTCTTGAAGATGAGTGCGACGGCCTCGATCAGCGGCCGCTCAATGTCGCCCAAGGGATACGTCTCGTTAAAGCAGACGCGGACGTCACTCTGGTGGATTTCGTGCGAGATGGAAAGCAGAGAGATCCGCAGGTGAATGTATCGCTCCGCGAGCTCGAGTGCCTGGCGGAGCGTGCCGCTGTTCATGGCCGCATAGCCGACAATGTGGTGGGTGGTCGCGACCAAAAAGCGCTTTTCCACGAAAAGCCCAATGCCGGCTCCCGCGTCAGTGCGAGAGCGTCGAGCACCAGTTGGCGGAACACGGAAAAGCCGAACGTGAACGACGAGTCGTTCAATTGGGATTCGGTCAGCCCACTGAGCTTCAGCCAGTGACCAACATCCGCCCCCATGCTGCGCATCTGTTCGGCGATCTGCCGGATGTAGTGCACCGACAAGACGGGTTCGTGATCAATCATCCGCGTGAATCCTTCGAGTCACCTCGCGCGACTTGATTGTCAACAAATGACCCATGGTTGTCAACGATTGACCCTGCACACAGTCTGTTGTACCGGTACATTAATGACGTTGGGGAGCCGGAACGTTGATCCACCGACCAACTCGCATTCTTGACTTCATCGATCGGCAAGCGAGCTTGCCAAACTCTCATGCCCCCTGCACTGTCGGGAATTCACGGGCGTGGCCGTGTTCTTCTGAGAAGGATGATGAATCATGACTTTCGAGCAGAAGATCGGTGCAGCCTTCGCAGAGGCGTCGGAGTTCGCCCTGGTCAACCTCGTCTGGTATGGCCTCGCGGCGGGCGTCGCCTCGCTCACGCTTTATGTGATCCTGCGCAAGGCCTCTCTGACGGCGGTGGCACCATCCCTCACTTGCCGTCGTTCAAACAACAGAGGCGGGAGGTCTACCATTCGCTGGTGAGCGTCATGGTGTTCGGGTCCGTGGTCGGGACGATCGTATTTGCATCGAATTCAGGCTTGCCGACGAGGTTATATAGCCCGATCGATAAGTATGGCTGGGGATGGTACGTCGCGACACTTGTCATGGCGATTTTCGTTCAAGACGCTTACTTCTACTGGAACGGCATCGGCTGCTCCACCATCGGGCCCTCTTCCGCAGGATGCACCGGGTTCACCACTCCTCGACCAACCCGACACCGTGGGCCGCCTACAGCTTCAACGTCGGCGAGGCCTACGTCCATGCGGGAATCGCGCCGCTTTCGCTCTATACCATACCGATGCACTATTCGGCTTTCCTGGCGTTCATGCTCTGGCAGGTCGTCTTCAATGTGATCGGACATTGCGGTTATGAGCTCTTCCCGCACCGGGTTATGAGGACCTGGGCGGGGACCTTCGTCAATACGCCGACCCATCATGCTATGCATCACGAGAAAATCAACGGAAATTTTGGCCTGTACTTCAATTATTGGGATCGGCTCTTCAAGACCAACCATGCTGATTATGAAGATGCTTCGAGGCGTTGACGGCGACGCCCCTGGGCTCGCAATCGAGCGGAACAGGTGTTGCGAGAGCGGATAGAAGAGTTCAGCCACGAGAACATCGGCCAGCTCAGTACCTATGTGAGTGACCGTACCGGCGCCAAAGCCCGCTGCGCCGTTGCAGGGCGAAACCGGCGGCCGGTCTCTAACGCTCCGCCGAACGCCGTTCCCGCCACCCTCTTCAGCCTCCCGCTGGATGTCAGGCCCTTCATAGAACGACGTCCACCCGCTCACGCTTCGGGACTCGCCGGGTGGGCAGTCTGGAATACGAGGGTCGGAAAGTGAATGCAGGGGCAAGCCATGTCGCCCCAGCACCGCTGGGGGTGATCCCAGGCAGTGATGATCCAGCGCCGGCCGGAGGCGTCGTGAGCGGCGGCGAAGGGGGGTTGAAAGATCTTGTTGTCATTCGAGGCGAGCGCGAAACCGGTCAGGCCCTTGAGCATCGCGCACATCTGGACGTCGAGGCCGGTCAGGGTCTGCGTCGAACCGTTGGTCACGCGGAACTCCATCCGCGTGCCGTCCTGGCCGGGCATCACTCGCGAGGTGAGCGTGACCTTGTTCGGCAGCGGACTCGACAACTCCAACGAGCCGTCAGGGCGGGCGGTCCATTCCAGCGGTGGGAGAAGTCGCACCCCGCTCGTCCCAAAGTGTGGGGATGTGGGTGTGAGCCAGGAAGAGCAGCTTGCGACCGCCGGCGGGTGTATCGTGCCAGACGGCCTCGGGGACGTCTGCAACGGCGTCCTCTTCGTCGGTCCAGGGGGCGAAGAGGCTGACCTTGGATTTGCGCTGGGGCCGGATCGCGCCGTCCAGGAAACCGATGCGGGGATGGCGGCCGCCCGGATAGGGCAGAACGCGAGGGCGAGGGTTATTTCGAAACGTTCGCGGTGATGACGCCCAGACGCTTCGCGGCAGCGCTCACCTCGTCGGTGGTCAAGCCGAGGCCGTGCCTGCCTCTGCTGGGGTGTAACGGTGGTGAACGAGCATCGACGAGAGCCAGCCGCGAAGTTCGGTGTCAGACCGGGCCGGACGGGCATTCGAGCTATCGCGGCCGGAGGAGAGTAGGCTCTTTGGGCCTCGATCCGCGCCCTAGGGGTTCGAATGGACGACGGCGGGATCGACATAGCGGGCCAGGTCGCGGAGGGCGATCACGCGGTATCGGTTGTCGGCGAGATATTTGACGTACGACTTGAACAAGGGTGCCGGCGTATTGACCCATGGGTGAGCCGTGTCCGGAACGCCGTGGAGCTGGATCACGGCGATT
>CAWHKI010000313.1:0-76135 GCA_963829765.1 uncultured Isosphaeraceae bacterium
TCGTCAGCGGTGCCGGCGTCGACCGTCAGGCTGCCATTGACATAGCTGATCGTGTAGTTCGACAGGCCAGAGCCGACGGTGCCGGACGCGATGATGGCATAGGGCGAGCCCGCCACGGCGGCGGTCCCCGCCGCGCCCGTGCTGCTCAGGCTCACGCTCGACACCGAGTCACTGTTGACCAGACCGCTGGTCGTGAAGTCGGTGCCCGTCAGCGTCTCGGTTTGGCCGTACGTCTTGGTCTCGTTATCAGCGGCGATCGTCAGCGGCGCCGGGCTTACCGTCAGGCTGCCGTTCACGTAGCTGATCGTGTAGTTCGACAGGCCCGAGCCGACGGCGCCGGACGCGATGATCGCATACGGCGAGCCCGCCACGGCGGCGGTCGCCGCCGTACCCGTGCTGCTCAGGCTCACAGTCGACACAAAGTCACTGTTGACCAGACCATTGGTCGTGAAGTCGGTGTCGGCCAGGGTCGACGGTCTGCCCGTAGGTCTTGGTCACGCTCTCCGCGGTGATCGTGAGTGGTGCCGGCGTGACCGTCAAATTGCCGGCAACGTACGTGATCGTATAGTTGGTCGCGGTCTGGCCGCTGGCCGTGATCACGCCGGAATACGCGCCGACACCCGTCGTCGGGGCCGCATCCGAGTCGGTAACCGTCAACGTTCCGCCCAGTACGGCGGACGTCTCACCGTTCACGAATCCCGTGTAGCTCACCCCAAGTGTGGGGTCCGAAGCACCGTAGACTCGCGTCACACCATCGGCCGTGATCGTCAGCGGTGCTGGCGTGACCGTCAGGCTGCCATTGACATAGCTGATCGTATAGTTCGACAGCCCCGAGCCGACGGCGCCGGATGCAATGATGGCATAGGGCGAGCCCGCCACGGCGGCGGTCGCCGCCGCGCCCGTGCTGCTCAGGCTCACGCTCGACACCGAGTCACTGTTGACCAGACCGCTGGTCGTGAAGTCCGTGCCTGTCAGCGTCTCAGTCTGCCCGTACGTCTTCGTCTCGTTATCAGCGGTGATCGTCAGCGGCGCCGGGGTTACCGTCAGGCTGCCGTTGACATAGGTGATCGTGTAGTTCGACAGGCCCGAGCCGACGGCGCCGGACGCGATGATCGCGTAGGGCGAGCCGGCTACGGTGGCGGTCGCCGCCGTACCCGTGCTGCTCAGGCTCACGGTCGACACCGAGTCACTGTTGACCAGACCACTGGTCGTGAAGTCGGTGCTCGGCCAGGGTCACGGTCTGCCCGTAGGTCTTGGTCACGCTGTCGGCGGTGATCGTCAGCGGCGCCGGCGTGACCGTCAGATTGCCGGCGACGTAGGTAATCGTATAGTTGGTCGACGGCCGAGCCGACTGGCCGTGATCACGACGAATAGCGTAGGCCGACGCCGGTCGTCGGTGGCCGCATCCGCGCGGTAACCGTCGCTGTTCCGCCCACGCTACGGCGACCGAGTCACCGTTGACGAGGCCCTGGTGTGAAGCTGTACCGCCAACGTGTGGGGTCGAGCCCGTAGACTTGGTCATGCTGTCGGCCGTGATCGTCAGCGGTGCCGGCGTGACCGTCAGGCTGCCATTGACATAGCTGATCGTGTAGTTCGACAGGCCCGAGCCGACGGCGCCGGACGCGATGATGGCATAGGGCGAGCCCGCCACGGCGGCGGTCCCCGCCGTGCCCGTGCTGCTCAGGCTCACGCTCGACACCGAGTCACTGTTGACCAGACCGCTGGTCGTGAAGTCCGTGCCTGTCAGCGTCTCAGTCTGCCCGTACGTCTTGGTCTCGTTATCAGCGGTGATCGTCAGCGGCGCCGGGGTTACCGTCAGGCTGCCGCTGTCATAGGTGATCGTGTAGTTCGACAGGCCCGAGCCGACGGCGCCAGATGCGATGATCGCGTACGGCGAGCCGGCCACAGTGGCGGTCGCCGCCGTACCCGTGCTGCTCAGGCTCACAGTCGACACAAAGTCACTGTTGACCAGACCATTGGTCGTGAAGTCGGTGTCGGCCAGGGTCACGGTCTGGCCGTAGGTCTTGGTCAGGCTCTCCGCGGTGATCGTGAGTGGTGCCGGCGTGACCGTCAAATTGCCGGCAACGTACGTGATCGTATAGTTGGTCGCGGTCTGGCCGCTGGCCGTGATCACGCCGGAATACGCGCCGACACCCGTCGTCGGGGCCGCATCCGAGTCGGTAACCGTCAACGTTCCGCCCAGTACGGCGGACGTCTCACCGTTCACGAATCCCGTGTAGCTCACCCCAAGTGTGGGGTCCGAAGCACCGTAGACTCGCGTCACATCATCGGCCGTGATCGTCAGCGGTGCTGGCGTGACCGTCAGGCTGCCATTGACATAGCTGATCGTATAGTTCGACAGCCCCGAGCCGACGGCGCCGGATGCAATGATGGCATAGGGCGAGCCCGCCACGGCGGCGGTCCCCGCCGCGCCCGTGCTGCTCAGGCTCACGCTCGACACCGAGTCACTGTTGACCAGACCGCTGGTCGTGAAGTCCGTGCCTGTCAGCGTCTCAGTCTGCCCGTACGTCTTGGTCTCGTTATCAGCGGTGATCGTCAGCGACGCTGGGGTTACCGTCAGGCTGCCGCTGTCATAGGTGATCGTGTAGTTCGACAGGCCCGAGCCGACGGCGCCAGATGCGATGATCGCGTACGGCGAGCCGGCCACAGTGGCGGTCGCCGCCGTACCCGTGCTGCTCAGGCTCACAGCTCGACACCGAGTCACTGTTGACCAGCCCATTGGTCGTGAAGTCGGTGTCGTCCAGGGTCACGGTCTGGCCGTAGGTCTTGGTCAGGCTCTCCGCGGTGATCGTGAGTGGTGCCGGCGTGACCGTCAAATTGCCGGCAACGTACGTGATCGTATAGTTGGTCGCGGTCTGGCCGCTGGCCGTGATCACGCCGGAATACGCGCCGACACCCGTCGTCGGGGCCGCATCCGAGTCGGTAACCGTCAACGTTCCGCCCAGTACGGCGGACGTCTCACCGTTCACGAATCCCGTGTAGCTCACCCCAAGTGTGGGGTCCGAAGCACCGTAGACTCGCGTCACATCATCGGCCGTGATCGTCAGCGGTGCTGGCGTGACCGTCAGGCTGCCATTGACATAGCTGATCGTATAGTTCGACAGCCCCGAGCCGACGGCGCCGGATGCAATGATGGCATAGGGCGAGCCCGCCACGGCGGCGGTCCCCGCCGCGCCCGTGCTGCTCAGGCTCACGCTCGACACCGAGTCACTGTTGACCAGACCGCTGGTCGTGAAGTCCGTGCCTGTCAGCGTCTCAGTCTGCCCGTACGTCTTGGTCTCGTTATCAGCGGTGATCGTCAGCGGCGCCGGGGTTACCGTCAGGCTGCCGTTGACATAGGTGATCGTGTAGTTCGACAGGCCCGAGCCGACGGCGCCGGACGCGATGATCGCATACGGCGAGCCGGCCACAGTGGCGGTCGCCGCCGTACCCGTGCTGCTCAGGCTCACGCTCGACACCGAGTCACTGTTGACCAGACCATTGGTCGTGAAGTCGGTGTCGTCCAGGGTCACGGTCTGGCCGTAGGTCTTGGTCAGGCTCTCCGCGGTGATCGTGAGTGGTGCCGGCGTGACCGTCAAATTGCCGGCAACGTACGTGATCGTATAGTTGGTCGCGGTCTGGCCGCTGGCCGTGATCACGCCGGAATACGCGCCGACACCCGTCGTCGGGGCCGCATCCGAGTCGGTAACCGTCAACGTTCCGCCCAGTACGGCGGACGTCTCACCGTTCACGAATCCCGTGTAGCTCACGCCAAGTGTGGGGTCCGAAGCACCGTAGACTCGCGTCACACCATCGGCCGTGATCGTCAGCGGTGCCGGCGTGACCGTCACTGTCGTGCTTGTATTCATGGCGGCAGTGAAGGTTGAATTCCCGGCAAAGACGTAGCTGACCGTATAAGGACTGTCGGCGACGGCCAGGCTTGCCGTATTGAACGTGGTGGTAAAGCTGCCGCTAGCACTCACCGTGGAAGTCTGGGTAACCGAGTCGAGCGTGATCGATACGATCGAGCCTGTGGGGTAAGCCGTGCCGGATCCGAGATGGCCGGTCAGTGCGGTCGTGGACGTGCCGTAAACGATGGTCTCTGAGCTGACGCTGAAAGTCGGGACCCACTTGTTGGTCAGGCTGAAGCTCGCGGATGTCGCAATGCCCCTGGCCCCGGCGGTGATGGCGTAGGTACCGCCGATGCCGTTGGCCGCGGCGGTGACGCTCACCGTGCCGGCGGCACTAATCGTCGCCGGGCTTCCCATCAGCGTAGCCGAAGCCCCGCTCTGCGGCGACGTAAACGTGACGATGCCTCCGGCCACCGGCTCGTTTGCATTCTTGGCGGTGACCGTCGCGACCAGCGGGGCCGAAAACGCCGTGAGTACGGCTGTTGACTGACCGCTTCCCGAGGTGACCGAGATCGTGAACCCGCCCGACTCGAAGGCGCCGATGTCCACGACGCCATTGACGATGCGGGGGAGGCCACGCTGGTCGGTCGTGACTACCAGCGGGAATCAGGGCGTTATTGCCCGCGTCGATCGCCGGACTGCCGGGCAGCAGGGCCATCGTCTGAGTTGGACCGCCGTAATTGCCTAATGGTGCAAGCAAGGGGTTAAGCGGCTGGGCGCCGGTACCGGTAAGATCAGAGCCGACCCAGCCAGAACTGCCGTCGGTCTCGCCGATCAGGTTGTGTCCCCTGGAGACAAAGGTGCCGTGGGCATCGGGCCGCGCTGGCAATGGCCGTATTTCCCGCGACGATGGTGTTGCCGAGGGTCATCGCGCCGTCGCCGTTGTAAAGGCCGCCGCCGGAGCCGCCGGCGAAGTTGCCGCTGACCGTGACGTCGAGCATCGTGGTCGTGCCGTCACTGGTCGTGTACAGGCCGCCGCCGTTCCCGATGGCAGAGTTGCCGCTGACGGTGCAATTGGCAAGGGCGGTCGCGCTGTCGTACTTAGTATCGAGCCCGCCGCCATTGGCGAAGGCGGAGTTGCCGCTGACGGCGCAGTTGGTCGAGCGTGGTCGTGCTGTCGTACTCGGTGCTCAGGCCGCCGCCGTTCCCGGCGGCGGAGTTGCCGCTGACGGTACAGTTGGTGAGCGTGGTCGTGCCGTTGTACTCGGTGTTCAGGCCGCCGCCGTTCCCGGCGGCAGAGTTGCCGCTGACGGTAAAATTGGCGAGCGTAGTCGTGCCGCTGTACTCGGTATCGACACCGCCGCCATTCCCGGATGCGGAGTTGCCGCTGACGGTAGAGTTTGTGAGCGTGGTCGTGCCACCGAAGGTCGACAAGCCGCCGCCGTTGTTGGCGAGGTTCGCGCTGACGAGCACGTTGCTCAGCGTGGTCGTGCCGTTTGAGTTGTACAGGCCGCCGCCGGTCCCGGCGGAGTTGCCGCTAACGCTCACGTTGGTGAGCGTGGTCGTGCCGCCAAGGGTCTCCGCGCCGCCGCCTTTGTTGCCTGCGGAATTGCCGCTTAAAGTGCCGTAGTAAAGGTAGGATGAACCCCAATAATTGTACAGGCCGCCGCCGTTCACAGACGCGTAGTTGCCGGTGACGGTGCAGTTGGTGAGCGTGGCCGTGCTTGCGTTACCGTACAGGCCGCCGCCGTCTACCGACGCGGAATTGCCGCTGAACGTGCTGCTGGTCAGGGTGCTCGTGCCGAAAAAGTCGAACATTCCGCCGCCGCTCACAGAGGCTGAGTTGCCGCTGAAGCTGTCGTTGATCAGCGTCGTCATGCCGATGAAATCATACAGGCCCCCGCCGTTCCCGGAGGCGGAATTGCCGCTGACGGTGCAGTCCGTGAGCGTGATCGTGCCCCCGTTGTTGTATAGGCCGCCGCCACTGTAGGCGCTGCCTTGACTGACTGTCAGCCCCGAGAGATACGCCGAACCACCATTCATGTAGAACACCCGCGAGGCGTGGTTGCCGCTGACCGACAGCAGGTTCGCTCCGGGGCCCTCGATCGTGAGGGTGCCCGTGGTCTTCGAGAGCACGAGCTGGCCAGAGGTCAGGGTAATTGTCTGATGGTTGTTGAAGAGCGATGAGAAACGGATTGTGTCGTTGGTGTTGTCCGATGTCGCCAGCCCGATCTCATAACGGAGCGACCCGGGGCCGCTGTCGGCGATATTGGTAACGGTGAATGTCGAAAACAGCCTGCGATCCTCCAGTTCCATGGCCATCGGCTGCGTCCGCCGCCGTTGCCGAAGCCGTTCCTCGACCGCCCCGCTCTCACGCACGCACGCATCGCGCGTTAGCTTTCGCCTCACGTTTGCCTCGCTTCCATCGTGATGAACAAACTCTGGTGATAAGCAACTTGGCTCACGCTCTCGGAACCGCCTTGTGCGCCTCACTCCCGGTTCTTGCCGCGCCGCAACGATTCGACATTTGCCGGGGCCGTCATATGCGAGGAGGGAATACTCCAGCGGCTTGTCGGTCTTGATTTTGAAAATGACCCCGCCGTTCCCAGTGCGCATGTCGGTGATCGCACCGACGGATGGTCTCGATCGCCACGTCGTTCGTGACGGTGTTCATGTTCCATGACTAGAACACCGCAGACGTTTTGGGGTCGAAATTGTTTTTTCTCAACGAACCGTAACAAACTTAAAATGCCCCGAAGTTCCGCAGCCTAGCTCCGGGCCTCAAGTTATGATTCCACCGAAAGAAAGGGTCATTTCGTTCGGCAATGCCGGTATCGGGTACATGAACGAAACGGCTTCGCGGTGAGAAAGAGCTCCCACTCGGCCCTAATGCCGTCAACTACTTTTCGGGGGGCATCTACCAGCCACCTCTCCGCGCATGCGCTCGCTGAGCGCGTGATCTTGGCGAGTTCACATCCTGATGCTTTCGGTTGGCGGTGAATGTCGAGCTGGATCTCCGCCGTAGACGCGTTCCACCCCACGAGGTTGGCCCAGTTAAAGGGAATCGGAGGGTCTGCGATCGCGCAGTAACTGGAATGGATGTACGAGGCACGCGTGCTCGTGTTGTCGCGAGACCACGCGGCGCGTGGCCGTGCGATCGCGCTCTCAGAAGTGCTTAGAGCAGAAAGACTTAAGTCGAGAACTCAGAGGTTGGCAAATCCAGCTCGCGTTCGTGGGCCGCGCGATCGCACCGTCGCAAGTGCTTGTCAGACTTCGGTTTAAATCGGGGCGACAAGATTTGAACTTGCGACCTCACGGTCCCGAACCGTGCGCTCTATCCAAGCTGAGCTACGCCCCGTGAATGCATGATCCTTTGATCATAGCGATCTGGTGGGTTCTGTCAATTCCATCAGTTTTCGCCCCGCGTGGAAAGACGGCCATCTTTTACGGCGTGATCATTGCCAGGTGCGTGCTGTTCCAAGGGCGTCATGACGGTGGCCATGAACTTGCGCCACTTGCCGTCCAGCATTTCCAGGTCGGCGCCGAAGGCCCGTTGAAATGCGTCGAAAACGCGGTCTCCCCCGGCTGAGGCCGGCGATTCGCTTGCTGGGCTGGGACTGCGCAACAAGTCGATGAAAGTGAGAAACTGCTGCGGATGTTGGGTGCGAAGGAAATAGACAAGCGCCCAAGCCTGGGCATAAAGGTCGCGCTGATAGCCGTGGCCAAAACCGGCGTTGCGCACCAGACGCTCCAGAGGGATCGGGCCCTGCAACCGCCGCCAGTCGGGAAGTCGCAGATCGTGCGCGCGGCTGATACCCGCCCACCGACCGCCTCGGATGACCTCAAATTGCGCCGCCAGCCCTTCGTGGAGCCAGACCGGAAACGCATCATGTTGCCGCACCAGTCCGCTGTCGTTCGCCAGTTGATGGATCATCTCATGGGCCGCCGTGCCCAGGTCGATAGAGCGCCACTCCAGATCTAATAGCATCGTCTCGCGAGCGATGTCACCCTCGATCCGCGTTATCAGTTCATTCGCCTCATCACGGCCAACGGTTCGCGTGGGCTCATCGCCGAGCTTGATCTTGATCCGGCTTCGCGCGGCGCTTGTTGCACCAATCGCCGGTACCGCTGCAACTCGCCGCGCTTCATGGCGAGTTTCTCGCGAGCCGTTCGCTGCGGGTCGCTACCGCGCGCGTCGTAAGCAACCACGGCGTTCCAAGTGGGATGAAAATAACCACGTGTCGTTGCGAACACCTGTGCGTTTTCCGATCGCAGGAACGCGAGATAGTCTTTTTGATTGGCAAACCACGCTGATATGAGCGCCGGCGCGGAACGCTCAGCTCGATCCCCTGCGCGGCGAATAATAAGTAATAGCCGGTGATCACCCGTTCGAGCACGGCGATTCGTTCGTCAGCCTCGGCGTCAGAATGTTGGTGGAACAAGACCAAGTGAGGTCCGCGGGCGACCCGGGTCTCGATTCCGAGCGCCTTCTGAAATCGGTCGAATTCGGGATCGCCGCAAGGCTCGCCAAGCCGATTCGACACGTTCGTCATCCGGGCGATCGAGCGATGCTCGGGGTGACTTGCATAGAGGTCCCGCAATTCCGGGACGACTTCAGCAGTGAGCCCATTCTCGATCGCCCACCATGCGGCCGCAATCCTCGCGTCAAATCCTACAACCCGTGCTTGCTGGCGTCGCGGCTCCCATTCGGTCGCTGGCCAAAATCCGGGCACGAGCTTGCGAACGTCTTCGCGGTTCAACACGAACTCGCCGTCCGGTAATGACAGGATGATGCGAGTCCCGTCGATTCTCGCCGGAAGCTGTGCCTCGCCCCCCTTGCGAAAATAGATGAGCTCGGATCGGCAGGTTCGCGTCGCGAACTCAGTGTCGAAGAACACGAGGAATGCAACGAGAAAAAAACGGGAGAGCGCTCGCCGCATAAAGATGACTTCCCCCCCCGCGATCTCAGCTTCCCAGCCTCTTCGAGCGACTGAACGTAACGAAAAGTCAGTCATCCCGCTGGCTCGCGACTCTCTCGCGGAAAGATTAAAGTCGATGTCGCCGAAAGGCGAGAGCGTACGAGGTTAGCGGTACAGCACCTCCTGACCGGTCCTTCAAACATTGGCCTCTTCGTTTCCTAGATGGCCGGGGCGGGAGCTCCGCCAGCCTCTTCTTCGGGCCCATCGTCGCCGCTGCCTGAAAATGCTCGACTAGCACCTTCACCCACCGCAAATGTTTCCAGACACATGTTAATACCAAGCGACATGAGCCAATTGCTTTTCGGATAATCGAATATCAGGGCGACGTTGTAAGGCCCGGCCTTGTCGCCATATAGATAAATTGTTATCTTCTTGTCTTTGAGATTTAATTCGACCTCCTTGTATCGGTTCTCCCGGCCTTTGTGTCGCTTGGAGACGTCTTGGAACTTTGGAAGGTTCTCTATCCCGTAGGCGGTCTTGACTAGCTCAATCACCTCGGTCGTGAAATCGCCTGGTTCGGCACTGGGTTTCGCTCCCTTCTTCGGTGTGGCTTTGGGCTTCTTATGACGGGCCAAGACGTGCAGACTGGCGTGCTTCGACTCATCGATAAAGCTGTTTTCGAGGTCGAACTTTCCAGGCTGAACGACGGCCAACGTAAAAGCCTTGGTCGGGCCTGCAAGACCTTTGGGAGGGCGGATGAAAATCAGTTCTTGCTGGAGAGGCCCGCTCGTTGGCGGTTTCTCCAAGGCTTTTTCGAGCGACTGTTGATATTTCATCTCCTCGATCGTTTTGTCGAGCCGGAAATCGTAGTCTCGACAACCGCTGGAGAGCACCAGGCCCGCGCTCGCGAAAATCGCGCAACCCCATCTCATCGATCACCTCGTAGCAATTGACGCCGATGGCAGTCTCTTCCCTCTGTCATTTCACTGTCGGTAGGATCGAGTGAGAAGTCAAGCCGCTGGCAACGCATTGGACGGGGAACCGCTGATATGGACGAGGACAACACGAGGCAGGTTGGTTCCAGGATGGACGATCGGGCCGCGGTGGTCTCGAGCGGGCGGGTACTGCAGATCGTCGCTCTGGTCAAGCCGTTCCGGGCTCAGGCCGCCCTGGCCGCGCTCGAAACGGTGGAGATTCTGGGAGGCACGGTACGCGAGGCGATGGGATATGGGCGCCAGAAAGATCGTCTACATCAATACCTAGGCAGCGAATACAGTTCGTCCTTCTTACCGAAGGTCGAATTAAGGCTATTCGTCGAGGCTGAACATGCCCAAAACGCGATCAAAGCCATCGTCGGCCAGGCACGAACGGGTCGAATCGGCGATGGCAAAATTCTGGTGCTACCGTGTTTTGGGGAATACCTGAGCTGGTAGCAACTCAGCGAGGTCAGGTTAAATGGCAAGGTCCGGCGAGGCGAAACGATTAGTGGGGTGAGTTGAATCCCACGACCCGACGGAACCGAGGTCTCTGTTTGGAATCGTCGAGGTCGACCAGGACTTGCTGCGGGACCGTACTGGGGTTCTCAGCGCGGAGCAGGGCAAAACGGCCACAGTTTTGGAACCAGCGAACGAGCGGTAGGCCGTCCACCCAGGTAACGACCAATTTGCCGTCGAGTTGGGCCAAGTCTTCCTCGTTCACGGCGTAGGCGACTGATGCTCCATCGACAAGGATCGGCGCCATCGAGTCTCCGCTGACTTGAATCAAACGGTTATCCCGCTGGGCCGCGAGCCACTCGTTGCGAGATTGCGAAAACCACGAACCAGCGTCTCCACTGGTTTGGTCAGTGGGCGCGAGGGTGTCTAGCGCCGCGGGCGTTTGCGGATTGGATGACGAACCGAATCGATGGGGCCCCGATGCGGTACCATCCCACTGTTCTGGTCCGGTCATCATGTCTTCGCGAGTAGGCCCATGAGGCTCGTTCTTTTCCAGGATTTGAAGGGCAGTCCGCAGCAGGGCACCAACCGTAACCGCGGGTGGACCGCCGCGGTCGCCACGCTCCGTGATCTGATTGCGAAACTTCGGTTCCTCGCCGTGCAAAAGCCAACCCGCCTCGACTGCGGTCAGTTCGATGATTCTCAAGATCACTTCCGCGGGAACGGTCACCCCGCCTTCGTAGTTGTACCACGTCCGAACGGGAATACCCAGCCGGCGAGCCATCTCGGGCCCACCACGGTCCCCATGCAATTCCGACCGCAACGCCGCCAGGCGCTCAGCGAGTGCCATTTTTGCACGAACAGATTCAGGGAGAGTTTTCCTACGAGCCATTTTGGGAATTCCTAACCAGCGAACCTTTTCACGACTCCATCGTGCGGCGCCAAAGACGATTGGCACACGCGACTCCGTACTCAGAGCTATTTAAAGCGTTTTGGCGACGAAAATCAATGCGAGTGTTGGTGAAGTTGCCAAAATTCAACAAAAACAGCGAGGACGCCCGACCGAGTTTAAAAGCAGTTTCCGACCAATCGCTGTTTTTTCGTGCATCGCCGCGACATCGCTGATCACGAGGGAAGTTGGAAAATCGATTTCGTCGTGCGTGTGCGCCAGGGTTTTCGCCCGATCGAGAAAGTGATGGAGAGGGGATCAATGATCGTCGTCGAGCTTGAGGTCGAGGAGAAACTGGGCGACGGCGTCGTCCTCTTTCGGCTCGTCTGGGTTCGCGGAAATGTCGGCGTGATCCGCCGCGGGGGATTCCGCCTCCGAAGTGGGCGTGGGAGCATGCTTGGGGTGGGGTGGTTTCCCGGACTTTTCGTCTACGAGCGGAATTCCTTCCACTTCCGGTTCGGCGTCGCCTTCGTCAAACTCCATCTCGAATTCTTCCAATTCCGGCTCTGCTTCGGCGGCCATGGCCGCGGTGACGGCGGTATCAGCCGGCTTGGGCTTGGATGCGGGACTGGCGGGTTCTTCCCCCGCGGGCCCTGGTAATTGGCCGATTCTCGCGACGCGAAGCGTTACGGCACCCAAGGTGACCTCGTCGCCGACCTGCAAAACTTGCTGCCCAATGACTTTCTTGCCATTCACGAAGGTCCCGTTGGAACTGCCGAGGTCACGAATCGTGAGCTTGTTCGAAAACTCGAACACCTCGCAATGACGGCGACTGACCTGAGACGACTTGATGCGAATCAAGCAGTCATCGCGCCGGCCGATGCTGGTGACGCCATTGGCAAGCTTGAGAATCGTCGAGGCGCTTCGCCCCCGAACGACCTGGAGTACGTATTGCATCGTAATCTCGCCCCGATCGCTTGGCTCGCGCATTCGCATATCTGCCGGCGAAATGCTCCATCTCTAAAGTTATCGTAGCGCCACCAGGTAAGTAAATGGAAACCCGGGATGAAATCGCTGGATTTCCGAAGTCGACTTGCATTCCCGGTCGACCGCGCTATACTGATTTTGATCAGGCGAGTCGTCGCGGGCGGCATTTGTTCTTCTTCGTGCGTATCTCCTGGTTAGGTTGCGACATGCGGGAGTAGCTCAGGGGTAGAGCACCACGTTGCCAACGTGGCTGTCGAGGGTTCAAATCCCTTCTCCCGCTTTTATTTATTTAATGCATCCCAGGTTGGCGGCTGTCGCTCGAGTGCGTCTGGTGCGTGATGGCGGACCAAGCTCTCCCCTCCTGATGACACTCGAGGAAAAGCCTTTGATGAGCAGCGATGAACTACGCCTGGGGACATCTGTTTCAGCGAGCGAAGAGTCGGGCGAACAGGATTTAGGCGCGATTGCTGAAGCCCCGCAACGGAAGCTGGAAATCGGGGTCGACATTACTGATGCGGGCCCGTGCAAGAAGCACTTGAAGATCACGATTCCGCGGGACGAAATCGATCGGCAATTCACAGAATCCTTGGAGAGTCTTCTGAAAGAGGCCGTCGTCCCCGGCTTTCGGCTGGGCCGGGCTCCGCGCTCACTCGTCGTAAAGCGTTTTAAGAAAGAGGTTTCAGACCAGGTCAAGTCGAACCTGCTGAAGTCGTCCCTCGAGCAGATTGACCAGGATTACAAGCTGGAGCTGATCACACAGCCGCAGCTTGATGTGAAAGCGATTGAAATTCCCGAGCAGGGGCCGATGAATTTTGAGATGGATGTGGAGGTTCGGCCCCAGTTCGACGTCCCTCATTACGCGGGGCTGAAGATCAAACGTCCCGTCGCCGAGTTGACCGACAAGCATGTGGAAGAGCAGCTTACGCGGTTTCTGGAAGGCCACGGCAACGTTGTGCCCAAACTGGGTGGGGCGGCTGAACAGGGCGACTATCTGACGGCGGACCTCGCTTTCATTCTCCCGGCGGGAGAGAATCTCAACGAATTCCGCGAGGTCCAGTTCCGGCTGCGGCCGGAGATTCGCTTCCAAGACGGTGTGATCGCCGATGCGAGCGCGCTCGAGGGAGCCATGCCGGGAGAGACTCGCGAGGTCGCGGCCAAGCTCGGGACCTCCGTATTCGATCCCGCATTGCGCGGGGCGACGATCACCGTGCGTGTTCAGGTGAACGACCTGAAACGACTGAAATTACCCGACTTGAATCAGGCATTCCTCGACTCGATCAACGTCGACAGTGAGGCGTCTCTTCGCCAGGCAGTGCGTGCAACACTGGAACGGCGGATTCACATTGAACAGCGCCAAGCGATGAGCCGACAGCTCCTCGATCAACTACTCGCTAAAACGCCTTTCGAGCTTCCCAAGGACCTGGTTTCCCGCGAAGAAAAAGACACGATCAATCGGCTCGTCGTGCAATTGAAGCGGGAGGGAATGTCGGACGACGCCATTCGCGCCCACGAAGCCCAGATTCGCGCCAACGCTCACGAGACGACACTCCGGAGTTTGAAAGAGCTTCTTCTGCTTACCGAGATCGCCGATGTGGAAGGGATCCGGGTCGAGCCCGACGACCTGGCAATCGAGATCGAGGAGATGGCGGCGAGGACCGGCGAAAGTGTACGCCGCATCCGCTCTCGGGTCGAGAAGGAAGGGGGTGCTGACTCTCTTGTGACGCAACTCCTCGAGCGTAAGGTGGTCGATCGCATCCTGGAAGGCTGCCAGATCGAAGACTTCCCCGTTGAGATCCAGCCCGAAGGGAGGGTTGAAACCCTGAATATCGCGGCGACCGCGCCTAAGGCGGCATCGCCGACCGCGGCTGACGCGGAAACAAAGTCGGAAGAGGCTGAAAAACGATCATGAACCTATCCCGCGCCGGGGCCGGTGCAATGGCCCTGTGATCTTCCCCCGTGCCCGTCCTCTGGCCCGCGGCTTTGACACCGGGTCTCGAGTCAGACGGGCCTTGAATTTGAAGGACCGTTCCATGCAGTTCGAACCTCCGCTTGCCGATCCGACGCTTCAGCGCTATCGTGATTACACGCGCCAGCGTCAGATGACTCTGGGCGATATGCTCCTCGAGAATCGCATTGTGTTTCTCGAAGGAGTGATCAACGACGCCGCGGCCAACCTCGCGGTCATGAAGTTCCTCTACTTGCAGTATGAAAATCGAACGCAAGGGATCAGCTTTTACATCAACAGCCCGGGTGGCAGTGTCACCAGCACACTGGCCATCTACGATACCATGCAGTTCATCGAGTGCCCAATCGCGACGTACTGCATCGGCCTGGCCGCCTCGGGGGCCGCGGTCTTGCTCGCCGGGGGGTCCAAAGGCCGGCGCTATGCCTTGCCTCACTCCAAGTTGATGATCCATCAGCCCTATGGCCAGGTGGGAGGCCAAGTTTCCGATATCGAGATTCAGGCTGAGGAAATCGTCAAGAGCAAGCAGGTAATCAACGACATCCTGGCCAAGCATACCGGTCAGCCGATCGAGCGCATTACCAAAGATACCGAACGCGACCGCTATTTGACGGCCACCCAGGCAAAAGAATACGGTCTGGTCGACGAAGTCGTGGGGCGAATCGTCGGCGCCGAGAAGGGCCCCTCCCCGGCGCCCGTCTTTTGAACCAAGACACGAAACGAACAACGAGCTAAATTCCCCAAGGTACTTCCGGTCGCTTGAGCGCGCAGCTTGCTAGTCGCCGGCAGACGGTTCCTCTTCGAGAAGGGCGTATCAAACATGCCACTGGTTCCGATTGTGATCGAACGGAGCGGTCGTGAAGAGCGGGCAATGGATATCTATTCCCGCCTGCTCCAGGATCGCATCATCATTCTGGGCTCGCCGATCGACGATACGGTTGCCAACTTGGTTGTGGCCCAGATGCTGGTTCTGGCGCATCAAGACGCCAAGGCCGACATCCATCTTTACGTCAACAGCCCCGGGGGTAGCGTGACCGCCGGCCTGGCCATTTACGACACAATGCAATGGGTGTCGTGCGACGTGGCGACTTACTGTATCGGCCAGTGTGCCAGCATGGGCTCGCTACTCTTGTCCGCCGGCGCCAAGGGCAAGCGCAATGCTCTCCCCCACAGCCGGATCATGATCCACCAACCGCTGGCCGGGATGGAGGGAACCGCAACCGAGATCTTGATCCACGCCGAAGAATTCATCCGCATGAAGCAGCAGCTCAACCAGATTTATCAGAAGCACACGGGCCAGACGCTGGAACGGCTCCAGGAGGATACAGACCGCGATCGGTTCATGTCTCCCGAGGAAGCCCGCGATTATGGTCTGATCGACAATGTCGTGGATCGCGAGCCGGCGATCCCCCTTCATCCCAATCCTGTTCCTTAATGCGCCGCTCGGATCAACTCTTCGAGGATCGGCTCGTTCGCTTCCGGGAAGCGGAGCGAGGCGAGCGAGCCAGCCACGACCCAAAAAAAGCCCGAGCCGGCGCGCGGTTCGGCGGTGGGGGCCTCGGTTGTGCAATCATAAAAATGAAGTTGCACGAGCCCGTGGGGATAGTGGTAAAGCGTGATCCGCCGGAGCGGGCCGACCACGACGCTCAGCCCGGTCTCCTCAAGGCATTCGCGGGCCGTCGCCCTGGCCGGGTCTTCGCCCGGCTCGCATTTGCCGCCGGGGAATTCCCAGAACCCAGCATACACGGTTCCTTCCGGGCGTTGTCGCACCAGGAAACGGTCTCCGCGGCGGATGATTCCGATCCCGACAGGGATGGGTTCTTGAGCACGATCGCTCATAATCGCTTGAAATCGTCGTCGTTTTCGAGCATGGCCGCGACCTCGGGGCTCGCCGCCTTCACTCTCTCGAGCACAAGTGCCTTCACTCGCTCGATCGCCCGGCCGGGCGACCCCATGACGTTGTAACCGCAGTCGACGTGAAGAATCTCGCCGGAAATGCCCGTGGCGAGGTCAGAGAGCAGGAACATCCCCGCCGCACCGACTTCTTCGCGGGTGATATTGCGCTCCAGGGGCGATGACATCTCGTAAAGCCCGGCGAGCTTGTCGGAGTCGCCCACGGCCGAGGCAGCCAGGGTCTTGACCGGGCCGGCCGACAACCCGTTGACGCGGACTTTCTGTGGCCCGAGGTCGTATGCCAAATACTTGACGGCGGCATCGAGTGCGGCCTTGCAGACACCCATCATGTTATAGCCAGGTACGACCCGCTCACCGCCGAAGTAGGTCAAGGTGGCGATGGCGCCCCCCGCGGGCATGACCCTCGCCGCGTGGCGAGCGACGATCGCCAGCGAATACACGCTGATATCCATGGCCGTCTTGAAGCCCTCGCGGCTGGCCTGCACGAATGGGCGCTTCAAATCCTCGACGGGCGCGAATGCAATCGAATGGAGCGTGAAGTCGAGCGCACCATAGGTCTCTTGAGCCAGGTCAAACACGCGTGCCACGTCGGCGTCGTTCTGGACATCGCACGGCGTGATCACTTTGGCACCGATCGGAACGGCGAGCTTGCGAACACGCCGTTCCATCTTATCGCCGGGAAGATGCGTAAAACCAAGCTCCGCCCCTTCCGCCAAGAGCTTTTGCGCGATCGCCCACGCGATGCTGAAGTCGTTCGCCACGCCCAGGATCATGCCTTTCTTGCCCGAAAATAATCCCATCCCCCGCCCCCTTCGGCTTTGTTTGTTATGTTAAAAAACTCGTCCGGCTGATCCTCGCTTGAACGCCAGCGTTGTAAAATACCGGCACTCACCGGCCCACTCAACGTCGACTTTCCGCCGGTATCGAAGTTAGCGTCATCGACGAGGTGCGGAAATGACCCGGGGATCGACGAGCGAAGAGCATGGCTTTGGCCGGGTGTCCCGGCAGTTAGACTATCGCCAGATCATGCTGAGCGTCCAGACGTGGACATGGATACTCGTCGGGGTCGGCGTGCTGCTCCGCGTCGTCGAGTACGCCGGCAACCGCCCGTTGTACCTGGATGAACGTTTACTTCTGACCAACCTTGTCGACCTGCGCGTCTTCGACTTCAACACGATATTGAAGAACGATCAGCTTGCTGCCCCGGGCTTCCTTATCATGGAGCGGATGATGGTAAGGTTACCTTTGCCACAGGTGTGGGCCGCCCGGCTGCTCCCGTTCTTGTGCGGAATCGCGTCGATATTCCTGATGCGTTTGGCCGCCCGTCGCTATGTATTGCCCAGTGCCGTTCCGATCGCGGTGGGCCTCTTCGCTTTGAATGATTGGCTGCTTTACTATTCGGCCGAAATCAAACAGTATTCCAGCGATACTGCATTGACTCTGATCGCGCTTCTCCTCTCGTCCGCAGCCGCGGACGCGAGCAAGCGAAGTCTCTTCGTTGTCGCCGCCTTTGGTACGGTCGGCGTCTGGTTCTCGCATCCACTGGCCATGGTGCTCGGGGCTGTCGGGACTTACCTGGCTGGAAAAACCGCGATTCGCCGGGATTGGAAGACGATGCCTGGCCTCCTCGCGATCGGTCTACTCTGGGCCGCCAGCTTCGCGGCGTGCTACTTTGTTTCGCATCGGATCTTGAGCAAAGAGCAATTCATCTGGAAGTGGTGGGATTTTGCGTTCTTACCGATTCCTCCGCGCTCATTGGCGGACTTTACCCGCGATTTCTGGCAAGTGCTCAACATATTCAATAGCCCGAGTTGGGTGCTGACGCCGCTGGGGGTGCTCGCCTCGGCGTTTCTGGCTGCGGGATTGTTCTTGATCGGCTGCCTATCGCTCGGTTTCAGGTGGCGCGGCGGTCTTTACTTGCTTGTTGTTCCGCTTGTCTTCACGCTCGCCGCGTCGGCGCTGCGTCAATATCCCTTTCACGGGCGCCTCCTCTTGTTCCTGGTGCCGATGATCCATTTGCTCGTCGCCGAAGGAGCCGCGGCGTTAGCGCGACGAAGCGCCGTTCTCATCGTCGCCCTGACCATTTTTCTTCTATGCCAGCCCGCATACGAGAACCTGTGGAACGAGTTAATCGTGACACGTTCTCACGGTGGATTCGACACGCACGGCGATCTTTTGCCGGATTTGCTCGACTACCTCGAACGACCGCAATCCCGTCCCGGGGCCTCAGATCTCACCCCAAGGCGCGGTGAACCGTGACGAGTAGCAACACATCGGTTGCGCGTTCTCCGCGGTGAATCAATCGGGTTCTTTGACGACGACGAGATGACATTAACCGCTTGAGATGATTGCGACCACGCTTTCCGCCGTTCCTGGCAAAAACAAGCGAGCACGATACCCCGCCGCCGACACGAATGCCGCGCGACACAAGTGATTTATAAATGTGTTACCTTCTATGCTCCCGAGTCCGAGATGCCTACGGGCCCTTAGGGCGGAGAGTGATGGCGGTCGCGCCGCTGTATTCGCCGTACGCGACGCCGATGGTGAACTGCCCAGGTTTCAGGCCATGTGTGCCGGACCGATCCGGGCCATTCCAGACCGTCTTGAGGATGACGGTCCGGCCCGCCTTGAGTTTTTTCAACGCGGAGGCAGGGATGCGGCGGGTGATCCGGCCTTCTACCTGCGTGCCGTCAAAAATGGTGATCTGTTCACGGAACGTGAATGGTATTGTGGACGTCTTCGCCATTCCCGTGCCCGGGACCTTCAGGCTAATGCGTACACTCTCGCCGAGCTTGTAAACCGAGTGGTTCGTGGTCACCGCGGCGGTCACCGATGGCGCGATCTGTCCCGTCGAGGCCGAATCACCATCCCCGTTCTGCAACGTGGACGTCTGGCTGGATGATGAACCGCCCGCTAACTCAAATGTGGCCGCATTGCCATTCGGGTCGTAGAAATTGGAAATCTCCAGAGAGTATGGGCCTCCCTCCGGGTCACCGGTCGGCCAAGTCTCTGTCTGTGTCCACGATTGACCTGGCTGGAGAGTCGACCAACCTAAGGTGTTCTGCGAGGGCAAGCCTTCGAGGTCCAGGGTTGGCGTGAGCGAAGGTTGATCGAATACGAAACCATTCTGTCCTGTCACGACCATAACCGGTTGGCTGCTCACGTTTGTCTCGGTGAACGTCATCGTCACCGTCTGGCCGTCTTGATAAACGGGTTGATCCGTGGTGACACTAGATACGATCGCCCCGGCAGGGGGCGGCACGATCTGGAAGTCCGCGGTGAATTCGCCCGGAGCGGCCGGCACGTCGTAAACCTTCGCGACGAATGACCCCGTCAGGTTTACCAGGGTGTAAGGGCCAAAACCGGGTGGCTGATAAGTGTATTGGCTCGTGATCGTTTGGCCGGGGCTGATTGTCTCGATGGTCGGTCCAAGCGGGTCCTGCCCGGGTAGCACGGGCTGATCGTTATGTAGGATCTGATAGAGTGGATTACCTTGCACGATCGAGAGGGTCTGGTCGGAGGTGTTGGTCTCGGTGTAAGTAAGCGGCACCGGTTGCCCGATTTGGAAGGTCGGCTGATCAGTCGTTAAGGAGCCCTCGAGCGGATCAGTGATCTGAAACGTCGCCGTTTCCCTTTGCGGCGCGTTGGGATTCGAGACCTGGAACGTCCCAAATTGGTTCAGCGCGGTGTTCGGCATCGCTCCCTGCTGATAGGCGTTCGCCGGGATCGTGCCATCCCATGTCGCCGTCTGGGATACGGACTACCCCGGCTGGAGCGTCATCGAAGTGGGGGACTGACCGTCGTTCTCCGGGTTCGACTGCCAGATTTGGCCGTCCCAAGTCGTGCTTTGCTCGGAGACGAAGAAATCCGTCGGGCTGACCGAGACCGTCACCGGTTGATCGCCGGTGTTTGTCTCGATGAACGAGATCAGGATCGGCTGACCGACCTGGTAGGTCGGCTGATCCGTGGTCAACGTATAAGACACGCTCGCCAGGAGAATGCGGCCCTCGAGTCCATCGACGCTCAATTCGATTCGTTTGCGATGCATCGTCGCCAACCTCAATCAGGAGCCGTCTTGCATGGGAGGCACCTGCGTTTCGTTCCCCTGCATCCAGGGGCCAGATATCAGGCCGTAGGCTGATGTAGAAGGGGTCGCAGCTTCGCACAGGGCGTTTCCCCGAACGAAGTCGTCTACCATTTCCATTTTTGCCCGCCGTCGTTGAGACCGTCAAACAGACCGTCCGCGGAGTAAGAAACGAAAACACCGCTCTTTTGAACCCAATACCGCGGCGGCGCCGAAAGCGCATCCGATCGCTCCGTTAACAAGGCCTTCCACTCGCTTTCTTGAGGCAATGCGTCTGGCGGCGCCTACCGGTCTGGGTCGCCAGCGCCTCGTGCGGGGTGCCGATCGTTTTCGAGCCGCGGTTCCAAAATCGGCAGCGCTAGGTCATCAAGGTCTTGATTGAACGCGGAACGGGCCATGCTGACCGCCCTCGCGGTGGCGGCGCCGATGCGCAGGCTGCGCTTCTTGACCTCGGCCGGGATGGCTCCCAGGCCCAGCAATTCGCCGAATTGGAAGACACTCTTGACCTGTGGGTCGTCGGCGAGGTCCTTACCCGCATCTTGCTCCATCTCATCAGGGCGAGCCGTGGCCGTCCGCGACCCGAAGCAAAACCATCGTTGGCCCTCGCGGGCCCACAGCGCTAATGCGACGGTGACGCTGCTCATGTCAGGTTGAATTACAAGGCCGGTCACGGCCGCCCCGCTCCGTCCGCGAGCACCGATCGCCTTGAGTTTGTCGAGCAACGGGTCGGTTCGCGGGCCATCGTCGACGTCAAGCAGCCGTTTCAGCTCTGAGACCGCCGTCGAGAGCCCCATGGCAGGCCCGGGCTGTCCGGTCCCTGGGTCGGGGAAGAGAGTATCCTGGAAGCGAATGAAGCGGAGGTCGGGATCGATCGCCAGCTCTGTCGCTGCGCGGCGGGCCAGCCAGTGCCGCTCCGGCTCCGCGGCCAGCGGGAGCAGATGATCGAGCGAAGCAGGCGCGTTTCGCGCGGTCAGATCCACCGCGTAGCCTCGAGCTCGGAGCGAAGTTCTGAGTTCGTCGACCAGCATCGACTCGGGCTCGGGGAGCCTGCACAGCCAGCCGAGACGTAAAAGCCGCTCGACAGGCGCGGGTCGGCGAATGAGTTGACGCACCTCAGTGCGTGCGACACGCACCTTCAGCAGCACCGACGGCTCGGGCTCGCCGGGCGCGGACAGCCGGGCCAATTCTTGGTCAATCCAGAGAATGATCCGGTCGTCTGGCCCGACGAAAGGCGCCCGTTCTCGCCGCCACGATTCCAATCTTTTTCGCCGTTGCCCCCCGGCCAATCGCGTCGACGCGGCCGTCGAACGATCCCACGCTTGCACGTGTCGCTTGACCATCTTTTCGGCCCAGGCGCGGCGCACCAAAAACTCGACCGAAGCGCGAGGACCGGTCGTTGCTGAGATCACCAAACCCTGGACCACGGAGCCATCCCGCAACGTTATTTGATCGGCGGCCGTTTCGACGGCCGCGGGCGCGGGCCCGGCACCAACCACTCCCGCGGCCAGCACCAGCAAACCGAGAGTGGCGGTTGTCATGGGTCAGGACCTCTTGAGGCAGAAGAGGGTTATCCGCGTACCTAATTCTTACTCAAAACTATGGCGGGGCGGAACAATCCCAACCAACTCTGATTATACTGATGACGGCGGTTCCAGGTGACCATGAGCCGGGCGGAAAGGCGTGTGACGGGACAAGGATTCTCTGCACGCCCGCACGGTCAGGTTCTGGCGTCCGCACGGAGGCTTAATTCTTTTAACGACCCGACACAGCGCTAGACCGGGGATCGGGAGACGGAGCTCCCTCCTACAAATCCTGTAGGAACCGGCTCTGTCCGGCAACGTTTCTAGCCGTGTCTCGGGACATTGAATTTTTTGCGGGGCCCTCGGTCATGCTGAACACTTCGGAATCGTTACCCCCGACGCTGGTCGAGCCGCTTGGTGATCGCGCTTTTCTCGCCCATTTCGCCACCGAGGCGGCGGCCGCGGCCTGGGCGGCCGCGGTGCGCGACTTGCAACGGCCGGGAGTGACCGACGTGGTCTTGGCCTATCAAACAGTCGCCGTGTGCGCCGACCCGGAACTGGCCGATCTGCCGGAGCTGGAGTCTCGCCTTCGTCTCTTGACCCCGAGCGAGGAATTTCGCCGTTCCGGCAAGAGCCTGGTGATCCCCGTGCTCTACGACGGAATGGACTTGCTGGACGTGGCCGCCAGGATGTCGCTGAGCCCGGCCGAGGTGATAAAGCTGCATGCTCAGGCCGAGTATGACGTATTCGCGATCGGTTTCCTGCCAGGGTTTCCGTACGCGGGATATCTGCCGCTCGAGCTGTCCGGCATCCCCCGCCGAGACTCGCCCCGCCTGCGTGTGCCGGCCGGATCGGTCGCCATCGCCGGGCGGCAGACGGCCGTCTATCCCGTCGACTCGCCTGGCGGCTGGCACTTGCTGGGGACAACACCACTTTGCATCGCCGATCCCGAATGCGTGTACTTTCCCATCCGTGCCGGCGACCGAATCAGGTTTGAGCCGATCTCCGCCTCTCAATTCGAGGCCCTACGCCACGAGCGGCTCGCAGTGAGCAGTGGCTAGTGGCTGGCCAGATCTTGGAAATACCGGGACAGGGATCATGAACGGCTCGCCTTTCCACCTAGAATCGATCGACCTGAATGCCGACCTGGGCGAAGGGTTTCCCAACGACATTGCCTTGCTGGAACTGGTGACTTCGGCGAGCATCTGCTGCACCGGGCACGCCGGCAGCCCCGAGGTGGTCCGGCGCACTCTGCACGAGGCGGCGGCACGCGGTGTGGTGATTGGTGCCCACCCGGGCTACCCAGATCGCGAAGGCTTCGGCCGGCGCGAGCGGGAAATGTCCCGTGAGGAAGTCCGTGAGCTGATCCTCGATCAGTTAGGCGTCATGAACACGCTGGCGGCCGAGGCTGGCTTGAAAGTCCGGTTCCTCAAGCCTCACGGCGCTCTTTATAACCAGGCCCAGGGACAGCCGGAAATCGCTCTGGGAGTCATTGCCGCATTGGAAGGGATGATCGCGGTGCCCCTGGTTGGCCAGCCGGAAACTTTGCTGGAGCGATTGGCCACGTCTCGCTCGCTCCTCTACGTTCCCGAGGGCTTTCCCGATCGTCGTTACCGCGACGATGGCTCCGTCGTGCCAAGGAGTGAACCCAATGCGGTCCTCGAAAACCCTGTCGAAATCGGTGCTCAGGCCTTGCGACTTGTCAGGGAGGGCCGAGTCGCAACGCTTTGTATCCATGGCGACGACCCACGGGCCGTTTCCAACGCCGAGCTCGTCCGACGAGTTTTGACGCGTCACGGAATTGCGATTCGCAGTTTCCTCGATGGTCCCCCCTGACATCCTTCATCATCAACTTACTCAACTTACTCCCAACTGCCTTACGCCTGCTGCCTATTGCCCCCCTTCTGAATGAGCTGCCCCATGCCGCTGATCGTGATCGACCCTGGATTGAGCACGACCGTTCAGGACGAGGGCAGGCCGGGCTATCGGGAGTGGGGCGTGCCGCTTGGTGGTGCGTTCGACCGCGGCGCGGCCGAGCTGGCCAACGCCCTGTTGGACAACGCGCGCGATTGCGCCGTGCTGGAGCTCACGCTTGTCGGCGGCACGTATCAGGCCGAGGGTGCGATGTCCCTGTCCTTGGCCGGCGCTCCCATGGAGGCCAAGATCGTAGGGCCGAATTCAAACGAACATCTCATTTCGCTTCCCTCAAGTTTTTCGCTCCACAACGGCGAGCGCCTGATCCTGGGCAGGAACCTCGCCGGGGCCAGGACGTACTTGGCAGTCAAAGGGGGATGGCTGACGATGCTTCGACTGGGCAGTCGCTCATCCGAAAAGCGACTCGAGCCCGGCGACATTTTACCGGCCGAGTCCGGGACGACGATCCCCGCTCGGCGACTGGGCGAGCCCCCGTGGAGGTCCCCCGCCGAAGAGCCCCTCCGCATTATTGCGGGCCCGGACGGCCGTGATGCGGCGATGATTGAGGCATTCTGGTCCGTCCGCCGTTTTCGAGTCGGCTCGCAGAGCAACCGAGTGGGCCTGCGCTTGCAAGGCGATCCCGTGGGGATAAAGGCACAGCCCGAGCGGCTCTCGACTCCGGTGGCACCGGGGGCCATCCAGGTGGCGGGCGGCCAACTCATTGTGCTGGGGGTCGCCTGCGGCACCATGGGCGGTTATCCCCACGTCGCCCATGTGATCTCAGCCGATCTGGACCGGCTCGGCCAGCTCAAACCGGGCGATGCGATTACATTTCGCCTTGTCACACTGGCGGAGGCTCGCGCTCTCGATCAGGCCGCGTGCCAGGCCCGCGGGGCCTTGCTTCGCCGATTCCCAATTCGCGTCAGCCGTCCGTGATAGGGGGAGTATGGCTGCATTTCGGGCGGCGCATTGGGTCAGGAGCTTCCACCGGGTGACACAGTAAGAGCAGCCAGTAACCAACCCGGAAACGAACAAACCCCGGCACGGCCGGGGTTTGCGTTGTCTGTTGTCGCAAGCTGCCACCAGATAGCAGTGTGCAATCTTATGGAGGCGGCGGGAATTGCACCCGCGTCCCGAGAAGCTTTGGTAACGGCCTCTACGTGTGTAGCCGGTCATTTGTGTGTCAGCCTCGAAGCCCTGATCGGCAAGGTCCCCTTCGGCTTATCCCGTCATGAATTTAACTCAAGCCGCAACAGGCGGTTAGGCTCAAGCGATCCCACATTGTCGTCCCCGGCCGCGTCTCGTGGGCAAAAACGCGTCGCGAGGCCGTTGCTGTTTTTTAGGCAGCGAGACGGAGACCAACAGTGTTGTTGGCAACTAAAGTTTTGGTCTGCTTTTAACGAGGCCTGCTGACCAACCTCGACACGCCACCAGTCACCTCCGACATCCGGTCGATCCTGGTTCGCCCCCTATTCTCAAAGTCGAACATGCCCGGGAAACAACCCTGACTCTTTCATTATTCGTTATTTCGCGCCGAAATCAAGCTTTTCGACCGACCGATGCGTTTGGCCAATGACCGGCGAAGTGCGATCGCATAGAGTAGACTTCACGAGCGGCCCGGTTCCTGGTTCGATTGAGGTATTACGAAATGTCACGTGATGTCGACCTTGATCTGCCGGACGCCGATGAGTTGGGACCTGGCACTAACGGCGGTGCTCGTGAATCACTCCATCAAACACTCCTGGCAAAAATCCAATCGGCGGCCGTCGGTGTCGGGGTCATTGGCCTGGGCTATGTCGGCCTACCATTGGCACGGGCGTTCAGTGAACGAGGGATTGCGGTTCTGGGATTTGACGTCGACCCGATCAAGGTAGCCAGGCTCGAACGTGGCGAGAGCTACATCGGGCACATCACCGACCTTTCGATTCGCCGAATGCGCTCGCAGAGATTCGAGGCGACGGTCGACTTCCAGCGCCTGGACGAGCCCGATGTCGTCATTATCTGTGTGCCGACTCCGCTTACCGACTCGCGCGATCCGGACCTCAGTTACGTCGTGAACTCAACCAAGGCCATCGCGGCGCGGCTGCGGCCCGGACAGCTCGTGGTGCTCGAGAGTACTACTTACCCTGGCACGACCCGCGATGTCGTCCTTCCCGTGCTTGCCGCGGGTGGGCTAAAACCCGGCATCGACTTCTTCCTGGCCTTTAGCCCCGAACGCGAGGATCCGGGCAACCCTCAATTCTCCGCCCCTACCATTCCCAAGGTCGTGGGGGGCCTCGATCCGGCGAGCCTGGAGCTTGCCGTCGCCCTCTACAGCAAGGTCGTCGTTCGGGTCGTGCCCGTCTCCAGCCCGGAGGTTGCCGAGGCCTGCAAGATCCTCGAAAATACCTACCGAGCCGTCAACATCGCGCTCGTTAATGAATTAAAAATGATCTATTCACGAATGGGTATTAACATCTGGGAGGTTATCGAGGCGGCCAAGAGCAAGCCGTTCGGCTTTCAGGCGTTCTATCCCGGCCCAGGCCTGGGTGGCCACTGCATCCCGATCGACCCCTTTTATCTCACCTGGGTGGCCCGCAAACACGGCCTGAGCACGCAGTTTATCGAGCTGGCCGGCGAGATTAATACCTCCATGCCCGCGTACGTCGTGAGCAAGGTCGCCGATGCCTTGAACGACAACTGTAAGTCGATCAAGGGGAGCCAGATCGTCTTGCTGGGCATGGCCTACAAGAAGGACGTCGACGATCCACGCGAGTCGCCCGGTTTTGAACTGATGGATCTCCTTTTGAAAAAGGGCGCCGTGGTCCAGTACAATGATCCACTCATTCCGGTCCTCCCGTCGATGAGACGGTATCCCAACCTCCGTATGTCGAGCCAGGATCTGACGGCCGAGTACCTCCAGTCGCGAGATTGCGTGCTCATCGTGACCGACCATTCGGCTTATGACTGGGAGTGGATCGCCCAGCACGCTCCACTCATCGTCGACACCCGCAATGCGACCAGAAACGTGACCGCCGCGAATGCCAGAATTGTCCCGGCCTAGTTCCAAAACTCGCATGTGAGATCGACATTAATGGATTCTGCCTTAGCATTAGTAACGGGGGGGGCCGGGTTCATTGGTTCCCATCTGGTCGAGGCGTTACTGGCCGAGGGCTATAGGGTTCGCGTCGTCGATAACCTTGCCACGGGCCGCCTGTCGAACCTTGCCCATCTCGAAGGGCGCTTCGAGTGGATCGAAGGGACCGTCGCGGATTTCGCGGTGTGCCGTCGGAGTGCGGAAGGTGTAGACTACGTCTTCCATCTGGCGGCGATCCCTAGCGTTCCCCGCTCCGTGCGCGAGCCGTTGGCCTCGCATGAGAGCGGCCCGACCGCCACGATCAACATGCTCGAGGCCGCGCGGCTCGCGGGCGCGTCGATTCGTGTTCGCGGCGTCCAGCAGCGCCTACGGCGACAGCACCGAGTTGCCGAAACACGAATTGATGTTGCCCCGACCGCTGAGCCCCTATGCCGCCGGGAAGCTGGCCGGTGAGCATTATGTGAGAGTCTACGCCCAGACCATGGGGCTCGACGGCGTGAGCCTGCGTTATTTCAACATCTTCGGGCCCCGTCAGGATCCTTCGAGCCCCTATAGCGGTGTGATCTCGCTGTTCATCGAGCGGATGTCTCAAGGCCGGCGGCCGACCATCTTCGGAGATGGGGAACAGACGCGCGACTTCACCTACGTGGCCAATGCCGTGGCCGCCAACCTTGCCGCCATGCGGCATCCAGGACCGCTGGGCGGGGAAGTCTTTAATGTCGGAGTGGGACAACGGACCCGACTCCTCGACGTCGTCGCTTCCTTGAACACGATCTTGGGGACGCAGCTCGAAACCGAGCTGCAACCACCCCGCGCGGGCGACGTGCGCGACTCGCTGGCCAGCCTGCACCGGATCGGCGAGGTGCTCGGCTACCAGCCGATTGTCTCGTTTGACGAGGGATTGAGGCGGACTGTTGAGGCGAGTCGACCGCGTCAGCCGGAGACGGCCGGCACCGCCTGACCCGTGACCCGCACGGTGATCTGGCCGGATCGCCAAGGCGATTTCGGGGACGGATCTCCGAGGACGCCGCTTATCATCCGCTTCTCGAGTCACCATTGCACCGTGTGCTCCCGCCGCAGCCATCCGTCACCGATGCCCTCAAAGTGGCCGAAAATCCAATCCTCACTCTCGGAAATGACCGTGAACTCGGCGCCGTCCTTGAGGGGTTGGTCGAAAGCCGGTTCGTAGTCCTTGCCGATCCCCTTGCGAGCGATGGTTTCGCGGGTAACGACGCCGCGCCGCGACCGGGCCACGTCGCCATAGGCCAGGCCGGCATCGACACTCAAGACCGCGGCGACGACGAGCGTTGCCGCACTGACCCAATAGACGCGCGGTCGGCGGAGCAACAAGCCCGCGCATGCCGCGATCGCCGCCAGCAGAAAACCACCGAACGATGCGTGCGCCTTTTCGGGAAACGACAACCAGCCGCTCCAGAACAACACGTGCTTCCACCAGGGCGGAGGCGGTTCGGGCAAGTGCCCTGGGGCGACCGAGAGCGCCTGCCGTAAATTCGCGTCGAGATACGGATCGCGGGGCCGGTACAGCTTGGCCTTACGGTACGCGGCGATCGACCGGCCATATTCGCCCGCCCGGAAGTACGCATTTCCCAAATTGTAATAGACGGCGCCATTGCGAAAGCCATCGACGAGCAGAGATTCCAGGAGGGCTGCCGACTCGCGGTAGTCTCCCGGGGCCTTCGCGGCATCAAAGACTTCCAGAGCACGAACGAATGTTCTCTGGCGTGATCCTGGTTCCACGGCCGCGGACGCGGTCGTCAGAATGGGGAACACCAGAGCGATCAGAGTCGGAACCATCCAGTTCATCGCTCACGCACTCCGTTCCAGGTGGTGCGCCAGGCTCGCGATGAGTCCCTCCGCCGTTTCCATCATGGCCTTGGCCTCGGATGCCACTCCCGAGCCATATTCCGCGGATTCAATGGCTTCGAGCAATCGCGAAACCTCCGCCCGAAGGGCGGTGGGGACCGCTGTTGGGGCGAGGGCGGCGTCCGCTTCCGCCGCCGTGAGGCCCTCGGCAACGACGTTCCGAAGGTCGGCGATCAGACCGACCAAGGCCGAACGAATCCCGCGAAGGGCGTCGAGCGATCGTCCCGCGGCAAGCGCCTGCCGGGCTTCAGCCAGTTTGCGCTCGGCTGCGCGTTTCGCGTACCGCTTTCGCTGCCAAACCACATCGCCCGACTTGCGGCGATGCGTCGAGACGACAGCCATCAGGCACCCCACTCCTAGCCACAGACCGACCGTGGACGCTCCGAGGGCGATCAAGTTCACCCGCTCATCACCCAGTTCCGAAGGATCGGTGATGTTTTGAAAAATCCCTTGTTCACGCGACTTGATCTCCTTTGTCGCGGAGTTGGAGACGGTCCCGACAATGTCGCCCGCCCCGAGGGAAGTGCCGGCCGTCACGGCCAGCGCGATCGGCTCGGTGGTAATCTCCGAGAATTTTTCGTTGTCGGGATTGAACACCGTCACAGCCAAAGACGGAATGCCAATGCCGGCCCGCTTCGGTCGCAGTCCATACTCGAATTGCTTCGCTTCTCGCTCTTTGCGCCCTGTGGGGTTCTTGTCCAGGATCTCGAAATCGGCGGCGAGCCGAGGAATTGCCGCGAGGTCCGGCGCCGAGATCAGGTCGAGCGATCCACTGCCCTGGCCCCGTTCGATCGCGAGCGTGAGCGTGAGCGGGTCACCCACGCGTAAGGCGGTCGGGCTCGCGGAAGCCGCCAGACGGTAGTTGCCGATTCCGCCGCAGAACGTGGCGGGGCGCGGCGCTGGGACTTCGCGAACTTCCACGGGAACCACGGGAGCGACGGCAACGAGCCGTCGGCCTGTGTAACTGCTTCCTTCCTTGCCGTCCACGAACGATCCTTTCACGATCGCGGGGCCGAACGCGTACGTTCCAGCCTTCTCGGCGGTGAGCTTGCGTTTGAGCTCGTAGACGAAGTAATTGACCGGCTGGCCGTCGAGCCCCTTTCGGCTTTCACGTCCGCGGTAAAGGTTGAAAACCGCCAGCCGGGGCCCCTCGAAAAACGAACCGCTCCGCGTGGTGACTTCGTTAAGCGTAAACCCGCTGCCGTCGTCGGAGAGGAGTTTCTCGAGCCAATGGGCTTTATCGTCGTCAGTCGTCAGTCCGGCGGGCAGATCGACCCAGTTGACGTCAAGGTGCGGCGGATTTCGGCGCAGGGGAGACACCGGTTCGCGAACGGACTCATCGGGCAACGGCCGGACGAGCACGCGGAGCGTCACCTCGAACGGCTGCGTGGGATAAACTTTCGGGCGATCCGTTTTGATCTCCACGACGACCAAGTCTTGGTTCTCGGGAGCAATGACGTTGAGGGTCAGCCCGCGGCCCGAAATGGTCTGGCCGTCGACCGTCATTGTCGGACCGGGAATCACCAGCTTGCCGGTTCGCTTCGGCGTCAGGCGGAAACGGTAGGTATGTCCAAACGTGTTTTGCTGAGTTACCTTGCCGTTTAAGATGAACATCGACGATTGGTTGTGCGATTCGTCGCCATTGGGGACGATGTCAAAATCCTGGCGTAAGGCCGAAAGGTCGGGAGCCGTTGGATTCTTGACATTGCGAATTTCCACGGCATAGTCGACGCCTTCGCCAATGAAGACTTCACTGGCGCTCGCTTCGACCGCGATTTCCGGATCGGCGGCGGCCATGGCTTGCGCCGCGCACACAAGCAGGATCGCCACGGCCGCCAAACTGGTCATGGTTTTTCTGCCTGCGGTGTGAGCCGCGACGTCGGCGAGGGGGGGGGCAGGGTGGGGTAATGAAAAACTGTTCTGGTGGCGCCATTGCTTTCCTGCCGTTTTCGTTGCGCCGATAGCATCGTCGCGGGGCATCGCGGCCCCCTCACCCCATCCCTCTCCCCGGCGGGGAGAGGGCGATGACTTGCGCACTGCGCAAGGCTCTGCAGAGGGGCCGGGCCGTATTCTTCCCCTCGCCCCGCCGGGGAGAGGGTGCCCGAAGGGCGGGTGAGGGGGAGCCGCAACCGGCGTAACAGAAGCAGCCAGTGCATGCCGCCGTCCACGGCCCAATCGACGCCGACTTTTCATCGGCCGAGGGCGAGGCTCCGTCCGAGCCTGCATTGGCACTCGGCTCGCCAGGAGGCTCGCCCTCCCGGGACGTCTCAAATCAGCCGGCGCACGGTATAAGGGAGTACGTCGCATCACCAATCCTTCTCCACGGGCACTCTGCCAAGCACGCGGGCCTTCATCATCCTGTCTCGTTCGCGTTTCTCTTGCTGCCGTTCACGTACCTTGCGCAGCGCGTCTTCAATCTGGTCGCGAGAGACCTGCGGCTGTTGTTGCTGCTGTTTCTGGTCGCCGGACTTGTTGGCCTCGTCCTGCTTCTTCTGCTCGTCCTGCTCTTTCTTCTGCTGCTCCTTCTTTTCGGCTTCGTCCTTCTGCTGCTGCTCCTTTTTCTGCTGATCGTCCTTCTGCTCCTGCTTTTGCTTGTCCTCGTTTTTCTTGTTCTGATCCTGTTTCTGCTGATCTTGGTTTTGCTTCTTTTGATCCTCTTTCTTCTTATCATCCTGGTCTTGGCGAGGCTGCGCCTTCTGAATTTCCTCGAGGAACTTACGGGCATCTTCGGCGGGCGGAAAGGCTACCTTAGCATTCTTCTGTTTGAGCCCCTTAATCGCTCGCTCCATCTGATCGGCGGCTTTCGGCGCGAGTTCAATCGCCTTTTGATAACCAGCCTTGACCAGCTTGGGATCAACGGGTGTTGGCTTTGTCGCATTCGATTTCTGTGAATCGTCTTTGCCGGAAGCCGAGGAGCCTTTCCCCTTCTCTTCCTCCGCCGGTGGGGGCGCCTTTTCTAGGCGTGTCAGGTCGGCTTCGGCCTTGAGCTTGAGCAATTGCGTCCGGCGCAGCGTTCGCTCTTGCATTTCCGCCAGTGGCGCCAGATCTTCGCTTTCGGTAGCGAGCGTCGCGGGACCGGCACCCGCGACCGGAACTTTTGGCGAGGTTTTGGCCTCCTCATCGTGGGCGTTCTTTCCGCTGGTGGGTGCCCCTGTCCCCGTTTTCGAGTCGGCGCCGGTGGCCGGAGTGAGGGCCCGCGCGATCTTCGTCTGGTCGGCCAGGTCGCGAGCGAGCAGAGGGTGAAACGGGATCACCGCGTCCCAGATCTTTTCCAGTTCGTCGATCGCGGCTTGCTGGTCGGCGACCGCCGGCGCCGCCTGCCGGCCATCGAGGTGTCGCGAAGCCGATGCCATTTTTTCTCCGGCAGCGTCGGCCCAGCTTTCCAAGAGCGCGATCCCTTGCTCCAGCTCGCTCGACTTTGCTTGAGGCGCAGTGCCGCTCGCGGATTGCTGGGGCGTTAACTCGGACTTGATCTTTTCTTTGAGCGGCGCGATCTCCTCGCTGCAGCTCATCCTGCACGCGTTTGGGCTCGGCAAAGGCGTCGGCCGGCGCCGTCGGCGGGAGGGCCTTGACCGATTCGCGCAACACTCGCTGAGTCTCGATCAGAAACTCAAGAAAAGCGAGCAGGTTCGTTTCCTGACGCCGTTTCTCGCGATCATGTGCTCACCCATTGGTCGCTATAATACTTGATCCACTGCCGGACAAGCTCGATGTCGCGGCGAGCATGCGAATTATCCGGTTGCAGTTCCAGGCAATGACGAAACGACGCCACCGCCGCTTTCAACTGGTCGAGGATCTCCTGCCGCTTTTCCGGGGCCACGTTTTCCGGATGTTCGCCCGCGAGCCGGCTGGCTTCTTCCGCCGCCAGCGTGCCCAGATTGAAATGGGCCGAGGCCGCCAGTCCCTTGTCGTGCGCGAGGCCCGCCTTCAGGTACCATTCCCGGGCCTGCGCCACGTCCCCTTTGCGGTGGGCGGCACATGCCTGATCGAACGCGGCAATCGCGGCCTTGCCGGCGTCTCGCGCTGTCGAATTGCTCACGGGCCGCCGCGAACTTGTCCCTCGCCTTGTCGAATTCGCCCTTCTCATACCAGCGCAATCCATCGCGAACCGCCTCCGCCGGGTTGTCGGCCCGACTGATGCCGGCGAGCGACGCAGACCAGAATCAGTGCCGTCGCGACGGGCAGCGGCGGACGCTCGGGCGACGCCATCCCTGCCGCCGCGTGCGGCGGCGCGCAGCTCGCAACGCTCTGCTCGGGAGACTTGACGACACTCGGGTAAGGCCGCGTGAACGCATCGGCCAGCAGTGCCAGAAGCGCCAGCGCGAGGAAAATCTGGAACTGGTCCGCGCGACGAATCCGTTTGCGGCTTTGCTCTTCGCTGCCGCGCCGGCCCTGAAGGTATTTCGCGTACAGTTCTCCCAGATCGTAGGCGCGGGTTCCCACCGGCACATAAACACCCGGACGTTTTGAGCGCAATCTCCTTGAGGAGTGAGCCGTCCAGCTTGCGTCCAGACCTGTTGCCCCTGATACTCGACGTACGATTTGGCCTGCGGCACCTTGCGGGATGCGCGCACCATGATCGGCGTCGCCCAGGCCGACGGTGAAGATCGTGACATGGCGCTCGGCGGCGACCGCCGCCGCCTCGAGGGGATACGACTGCTGGTCGTCGCCATCGGTGATCAACAGGATCGCCTGGTCGCGGTCGGCCCGGGCGTGAAACACTTCGAGGGCCTTGCGAATCGCGTCGCCGATGGCCGTGCCGCCGCGCAGTGCGCTCGCCGGGTCGAGCTCATCAAGCGATCGGCGGAAGGCGTCGTAATCGACCGTGAGCGGACACTTCACCACCGCCTGGCCCGCGAAGGCGATCAGGCCCACGCGTTCCCCTTCGAGCCGATTGACGAGGGCCGCCACATCGGCCTTGGCCCGGCCGAGCCGGCTGGGCGGGACGTCCTCGGCGAGCATCGAACGCGAGACGTCGATCAGCACATAGAGATCGCTACCGCGAGGAATCACATCTTCATATTGCGTCCCGAATTGCGGTCCGGCGAGGGCGACCAGTCCCGTCACAAGGGCCGCTTCGCGCAAGAGCCAATTTCGCCCAGAACCGGGCCCGTGAATCCGGCGGCAGAATCCGCGACCACATCGCCTGGGCCACGAACGCCTCGGCCGCCCGCCGCCGACGTCCGCGCGAATACAGTGACAGCGCCAGCCAGGCCGACTGCCAGCGGCAGGATCAAGTACAGCCATTGCGGATGTTGCCATTCCATCTCTCACCGGTCTCCCTACGGCAACGAACGAAACCGGGTTTCCGTCAAGACACCGATCGAGCAGAATCAAGGCCGAGCCCCGGCCCGGCAAACCAGGGGAACAATTCGCGTATATTCCGAGTACTTCGTTTCCTCGAACTCCGATTTTTCCAGCTTGTCGATCTCGGCGTAAACCTGCGCCAGGCCCTCGGAATCGGAGGCGTGAAAATACTGGCCTCTGCCGGTCTGGGCCATCTCCCGCAACAGGTCTTCGTCGATGCGAAACCGCGCCGGCACCAGCACGCGATTGCCGAATTCGTCTTCCTGGGGAATCGGAACCGTGCCGTTCCGGCCGATGCCGATCGTATACAACTTGATCCCCGATTCCGCCGCGATTCGGGCCGCTTCCCGCGGGTCGACGACCCCGGCATTGCAATCGCCGTCGGTGAGCAGGATCAGCACCTTGCTCTTGGCTTTCGCCCCGCGCAAGCGATCGACGCCCGCCGCGACGCCGTCGCCGATCGCGGTCGCCAGTTCCTCCTGCAACGCCTGGGCATTGATCACTCGCCCCTGACTGTCGCGAATCGGCTTGGGAATTTCCAGCCCCTGGACGATATCGACCAGAGCGCCATGATCGAGGGTCAGCGGGCACTTGCTGTCGGCGAACCCCCCGAAGGCGACCAGTCCGACGAGATCATCGGGGCGGCCCGACAATCCACTCCGCGCGAGCCGAGCACGAATTCCTCAATGACGTGCTTGACGGCCTCCAGCCGGCTGACGTCCTTGCCCGCGAGCTGAAAGTCGATGGCCTCCATCGAGCCGGAGACGTCGAGCACCAGCTCGATCGCGATCCCTTGGCCGCTGATCCGCGATTCCGCCTTGCCCGCCTGCGGCCGGGCCAGGCCGGTAATCACCAGGCACAAGCCCAGTCCATAGAGATACGGCAAGCAGCGTCGCAGCCGCTGCGCCAGGGTGACGGGCAGCCCTTTGAGATCGGTCACGCTGGAGAAAACCGCCGCGGGCTTCGCTTGCGGACGAAATCGCCACCAGAGCGCGCCCGACCACGACCGGCGCGAGGATCAGCCAAAACGAAGAATAGAATCGAATGCGTTCACGAATTAACAGACCGCTCTTCTGTGCTCGCTTCTTCAACCCGCGCCGACGCCGGCCAGTGCGGCAGCCGGCGCCGGCTTCAGATTCACAAACTCATGCGCCCGCGCGATCGGCCTGGTCGATTTGCTCTTCGTCCGGCTGCTGCCCGGCGTACTTGACCAGGTCGGCCGCATTCGAGAAACTCCGCGAGCCGGGCGGACCGCTCTGGCGGAAACACCGCACGCGACCGCATGTCGCGCAAGAATTCCTCGGTCGTTTGCTCGGGGGCGCGGATGCCCGTCGTGTCTTCGACATACTGGCGGACGATACCCGTGAGCCGCAAATAGAACTCCTTGACCAGTCCGCGAGCCGGCAGATTCTCGGCCAGTAAGAGCGGCGAGCGCTGCCTGTGCGATTTCTTCGGGCGTCTGACGGCGCGGCTCGACCGGCCGGCGCTTGCGCCGCGCAGAATGCACGGCGATGATCGCGACCGCAAGCACGACGATCACGCCGCGATCAGCCAGCCGATCGCGAAGTGCTGCGGCACCGGCCGCGGCGGCACCATCGGCTCGAGATTCGCCAGGCTCGGTGCCTCGTTCCCCAGCTCCGACGTGACATTCACCTCCAGCGGGTCGGTCTCGATCAGGGCCGGCTCACCCCGGCGTTCCGAATTCGGGCCGTTTGTCGACGAATTCGATCGACACCGACCGGATCAGGTGCTTGCCGGCGTGCGCGGGCTCCAGCTGATAGTGAAACCGACGCACGTTGCCCGTGCCCGCCTCCGTCGGCCGCTCGCTGTAGTCGCGAACGATAAAGTCGCCCACGGCCTGTCCGAACGCCGGCGGCTTGATCTCGACGTCGGGCTGCGACTCGACGGTCGACTTCCATTTCCACCAGATCGGATAGCCGCGGCTCGCGCGGCGAGACGCGCACCGAACAGCTTCACCGGCCCTTTTTCGGCCTTTCGCTCGATCGCGTTTTCCGACGGCGGCGGCGACGGCCCCGTTTTGTCGCGTCACTCCGCAGCCGGCTAGCAATAGCACACAGCTCAACACAGAGAGCAGCGACTGCTTTCTTCCGGGCCGGACCAGGGAAGGGCCAAGCCGGACCCGTGAAGGCTGGGGGTTGATCCGGCTCTCGTGTGCTGTCTTTGGCATGAAGTGGCTGCGCTGCGCTCGCGCGATGCCCCTCACCCGCCCTTCGGGCACCCTCTCCCGAAGGGGGCGAGGGGGAGAAACGCTGTGCGTTTCTTCAAAGCTTGGCGATAGCGCCAGTTGTCGCCCTCAGCCCCGACGGGGAGAGGCGATAGGGTGAGGGGGCGTCGACTTCACATCGACACCAAGCAGACGGCCCTCCAGTCTTGACCAGACGAGCTTTTCATCGCCCCCACGTTGAGCCGGATGCCGCGAGAGTTTGAGCTCGGCCGCGTTTGCGATCATCGTTGCCGCTCCCGCATGCGAAAGAACTTCTGCAGGCTGGTCGCGTACGGCTGATCGGTGCGGATCTCAAGGCGGTCGACGTTCGCCCGGCGGAGCCAGCCCGCCAGCCGTTGTTCCCGCTGCTGCGCCGCCTTCGCGAAAAGTGCCCGCACGCGCGGGTGGCGGGTGTCGAGCTCCAGCAGTTCATCGGTCTCGGCATCGCGGAGCGTCAGGAACCCGACATCCGGGAGGCTCGATTCGCGCGGGTCGCTCATGGTCACAGCGACACAGTCATGCCGCTGGTTGGCGATCGCCAGGGCTCGCGAACAATCCGGGCCCAGAAAATCGCTCATCACAAACACGACGCACCGCCGCCGCTGAACCCGGCCCAGAAAGTCGAGGGCCTTCGAAATGTCGGTCTGTGCCTTGACCGGCTCGGTGGCCAGCAGCTCGCGAATCAAGCGCAGCACGTTCGCCCGTCCCTTGCGCGGCGGAATGTACTTCACGACGTCATCGGTAAAGAACAGGAGGCCGACCTTGTCGTGGTTGCGGAGCGCGGTGAACATCAACACCGCCGCCACCTCCACGGCCGTCTCCATCTTGCTCAGGCGGAATGAGCCGAACGAGCCGGACGCCGAGATATCGACCGCCAGGATCACCGTGAGCTCGCGTTCCTCGCAAAACGTTTTCACAAACGGCGTGCCCGCCCGGGCGGTGACGTTCCAGTCGATGCTGCGGATTTCATCGCCGGGGACGTATTCGCGAACGGCGTCGAACTCCATGCCGCGCCCTTTGAAAACGCTCAGATATTCACCCGCCAGCAGGTCATTGACCTGCCGGCGGGCGACGATCTGGATGCGCCGGACTTCTTTCAGAACGTCTTCAAGCTGTCGAGCAGGCATGGGCAATTGCGATCTTCAAGGAACGGGAACCGATTCCAGCACCTTGCGGATGACGTCGTCGGAAGTGGTTTCTTCGGCCTCGGCCTCGTAAGTCAAGAGCACGCGATGCCGCAAGATGTCGAGCGCCACGTCCTTCACGTCCTGGGGCGTGACATAGGCACGGCCGACCAGAAACGCATTGGCGCGGGCCGCCAGGCACAGGTTGATCGACGCCCGCGGCGACGCGCCATACTCGATCAGCGGCTTCAGGTCGTTGAGCTTGTACTTCTCGGGATGCCGGGTCGCCGAGACGATGTCCAGGACGTAATCCTTGACCTTGTCGTCCAGATAGATCGAGGCGGCCGTCTGCTTCATGTCGGCGAGCTGCGTCCGGATCGAGGACCGGCTGAACCTCGCGCCGCAGGCCATCGAGGGCGACATCCACGACCTTGCGCTCCTCGCTCGGTGCTGGGATAGCCGACCACCACCTTGAGCATGAAGCGGTCGACCTGCGCTTCGGGCAGCGGATACGTTCCCTCCTGCTCGATCGGGTTCTGCGTGGCCAGGACGAGAAACGGCTCTTCGAGCGCGAACGATTCGTCGCCGATCGTGACCTGATGCTCCTGCATCGCCTCCAGCAGCGCCGACTGCACCTTGGATGGTGCGCGGTTGATCTCGTCGGCCAGGATGAGGTTGGCGAAGATCGGCCCCTTGCGGGTACTGAACGCCCCTTCACGCGGATTATAGATCAACGTGCCGATCAGGTCGGCCGGCAGCAGGTCCGGCGTGAACTGGATGCGGTTGAACTTGCAATGGATCGCGGCCGCCAGCGCCTTGATCGCCGTGGTCTTGGCCAGGCCCGGCACGCCCTCGAGCAGCACGTGCCCGCCCGTCAAGAGCGCGATCAAGAGCCGCGACAGCATCACGTCCTGCCCGATCAAGGCCTTGCGAACCTCCGTTTTGACCCGTTCGAGCTGGTCCGAATATTGAAGAACCTGGTCCTTGATCTTCTGGATGTCGACAGCCATATTCTTCGATCAATCCTCCTGGCATGGTGTCATTGAACGATGGATCGGAGCGCCGAGCCTAATAGCTAAAGAGAGATGCTTCTTGATACGCAAGCTTGAAGCTTGAGGTTCGCTGCCGATCAAGCGCCCTTCTCAACGCGAGGTCGGCTATCGATCACCGAAAGAAAGCAATGGTCCGAGACACGGCTAGAAACGTCGCGGGACAGAGCCGGCTCCTACAGGACCTGTAGGAGGGAGCTCAGTCTCCCGATCCCCGATCTAGCCTTGGGTCGAGTGGCTGTAAGAAAGCGCGCCCTAACAATTTTCGTACTGACCCGATCATGATAAGCAACCTCGGACGCCGGAACAACATACGAAGACTGCTGGCCTTCACGGCGTCTTCATCATGACGCCCAAGGCGCCGGCCCACTTGGGTTCGTTTGTCGCATTGTCATGGTCCCCGTTGGGTTCGTTCGATGCCCACGGCCCGGCTGATGCGAAGTTAGTGTTGCGACTGTTTTCGACGACGTTCTCGGGTATTGGTTTTGTGACGCGACGCACGGACGTTCTTGTTGTGCGCGGGTCTCCCGACACCGCGCGATCACTCCGCCGAAGGTCTGCCTGGATAGTCATAAGCCCTTTTTCCAAATACGGTTGCGATCTCCGAGGACACTCCGATGTATCGAGACCTGCGGTCAGCGCTCCGGCGGGATCGGGAGACCCTCGCCGAACATGAGGCACTCCGGCGCGGTCGGGAGACCGTCGCCGAACATGGAAGCGACGGCCAATTTGGGTTCGTTCGTAGCGTTTCCCTCTTCATTCCTCTGTCTTTCCCTCGTGGGTTCGTTTGTCACGTTTTCCGCAAGCTCAATGGGTTCGTTCGGCGCTTCGTTCCGTCCTCCGTCCTCATTCCTCCGTCCTCCGTCCTCATTCCTCCGTCCTTCCCCCGTGGGTTCGTTTGTCATGTTTTCCGCAAGCTCGGTGGGTTCATTCGTGGTCCCTGTCTCGACGACCGCGTCAGCCGCGCAACTGGCAGCTTGCAACGGACAACGGACGACTGACAACGGACTATCGGTGGGTTCGTTCGTACTCTCGGGCTCGTCGAGCGCTTCGGTCGTTGCATCGGCGACTGGCAACGGACAATGGACCACTGACAACGGATCTTTTGTGGCCTGGCGAATCTTGCGCAGCGAGTCCAACGAACGCCAGATGCCCCGGCCGCAGGCCAGCTCGAAACGGCGCAGACGTTCGCCCTCGGGGCTGTCATCAAACAGCAAGCGGTCCGCGGCCAGGGCGTCGACGACCTTGGAGCGGCGGCGATGTGCGGCGGCTTTAAGTTTGATCTGCGCCGACTCCCGCTCGATGATGTCAAAAAGGACCTGGCGCGCGGCCGCGGCACTCTCGGCGCGAGCCGATCGATGCCCCGCCCTGCCAGGCGTCTTGCGTAAGGTTTCCGCTCGTGATCGCGCAGCTCGTTCCAGATCTCGGGAATGACGGTGATGGGCTGGCCCTCCATCGTCTGGCAGGCGAGAAAGATCATGAGCACGTTCCGGTCGTCGACCGCCTCGATCGGGTGCCGGCCCAGCAGCCGGACGGCCTTGAGCTTGTCGGCCGGCTGCCAGTTCAGTCTTTGCGACAAGATCGATTTCAGCTCGGACCATTGGTCGAGCATCCACTGACAGCCGCCAGCGGTTAATTGCAGGTGCAGAACCAGGCGCTGGGGGTCTTCGGGATCGTCAACGAGCTCAGAGTGGGAAACTCGCTTGTTGCTGAAGTCATTTTCGATATCAACGTGCGGGTAAGCGGCCAGGGGGCCGCGATTGTCCGAGAAGAGTTTCTGGCCCAGCCGAAGAACTTCGTCCGCCTCGCGTTTCGCCTGGTCGACGCCCGCGTTGGCGATGTGCGTGGCCAGCCGGGCCGCCTGGGCTCGCCGAGCCCGGTCTCGCAGCCACGCGTACTCGACGGCGTCATCGACCGCGCTCTGCTCGACGTCGTCTTGCGGCAAGAGACTGGCCCGCCATGCCTTTTTCCGGCCCTCGAGCGCCTGTGGATCCTCGTCCAGCAACACGAGCGTCTCGGCCCTCAAGCCGTGCGTGACGGCGTTGAGACGCGAGCGCTCCTTGCCCTTTTCGGTCCGCGGCCCGGTGCTCTTCCGGGCATTGCGACGATTCGCTTCGAGTTTAGCGGCAGAGATGGCCATCGTTCGGCTCCTCGTAGGTCAGGCTTTCTGGCCTGACGTCCCCTCGCGAGTTTGCGAGATGCAACAGACAGCCCACATAGGTAAGATCCCACGAAAACAGAGGCTGTGCTTGGTACATGCAAGAAAAATAACCAGATACAAAGGAAATATCCCGTCAAGCCGCGATAATCGTCGCGACGTGACCGGGAATGGAGTTGCACGCAAGGTCGACTACCCCTGTGCAATAGCGAGATTTCCCGCATTTGTCTGTGAACTCCTCCGCATTATCGGATTCTCATATATCATTGAGAACACCGTCCCCACGCCGCTAGAGGTGAAAACGAGGCCGTTCATCCCCCAGGAGCCTCGTTTAAGAGACAACTCATCGCCCTCGCCCCGACGGGGAGAGGGATGGGGTGAGGGGGCTACGGCGATCCTGCGATCATGCAGCACCATCAACGAGACCGGGAGAACCGGGGACTGTTACGCCCATCAAGGATAGAGCCCGATGAGCATCCATTGTCGGCGAGCCGCTAGCTGGTTCGCGCGATTCATCTGGAGGGCCGCGACGGTCGCTCTGGCGGTTGACGTCAGCCCGACGATGGTTCCGGATGCCTGCTCAACGCTGAAGTGCTCATGCCAGGAATTCTGGCGTGGGTGATAGAGCCGAACGCTGTTGCCTGCCGCTTCATCGTACCCCTCGAGTTGGTCGGATTTGTAAAGGTTGCATGCGCGGCACGCCAATGCCCGGTTCCACTCGTCGTCTGAGCCGTTCCGCGAAACCGGAATGATATGCTCGACTTCGAATGGGAGATTGAAAATCGCCTCGGGAGCCCGGCAGTATTCACAGCGATGACCGGCACGCTCGGCCACGTACCGATAGAGCGAACTCACGGCGCCAGCTCGTGAACGACCGCGCTGGCTCGTTCGGTCGCAGCCCGGACCTCGATATCGATCAGGTTCGCCAACTCGCTCTGGTCTTCAGCGGAAAGCGTCTTCCCCTCGTCACGAGCCGATCGCCATCTGGCCATCAGCTCTTGCATCTGCTGCCTTTGTTCGCTGGTGAAGAAGCGATCCGGGACAAGTTTGCGCACGATGATGAGCGTCTCTGTTTCGTCAGGCGGGAGTTGCGTCGTCAACGCATCGAGAGCCTCGCCAGCCGTGCGGCCGACGGCCTGATTGCGGGCCGTCATGGCTCGATATCCAACTTCGTCCGCGTTTTCCGCCGATAAGGCGACTTTGGTCATAAAACCTATCTCTCCGCTCACCGATTCACCGCTAGCCTAACACACCTGGAATCACTTTCCCACATAGCGTCCCTGCTTGGCCGTCATCGTTATCTTAATCGGATGGCCAGCGAAACGCATTATCCCTGGTTCATCGTCCTGAAAGCGAGCTATGAAGAGACGCGCCGGGTATTGCGGATTTCATGAGGTTATCCCCGATCGTCGCACTGTTCATTTGGGGGTCGGTCCCCGTTCCACGCAGGCCCTAATCGAGGGTGAACTCGTCTTGGGTCCTCGATGCGTCGCCCCGGATCTTGGTCGTGAAAAGCTCCTTCCGCCTTCGTTCGACGCGGGAAATCGAACTGACACTAATTCCTAATTCCGATCAGTGGTTTCTGAGTGGAAGCGCGACACGGCATTTGTTTCCAGCGTATCTGAGATCGTCGGCCATCCTGGATTCCGCCGCATCGTTGCCTCAGGACCCGGAGCGGTTCCCTATCTGCTTAGGGAACTGAAGAAGGAGCCAAGTTACCTGGTCGTGGCCCTTAGCGAAATCACGGGAGTAAATCCGGTGCCCCCCGGCGTAAGCGGGAAGGTTACGGAAATGGTGAAAGCATGGCTGGCGTGGGGCGAAGAGAACGGTCTCCTGCGATGATTCGAGGCGTGCTTTTCAGGCTGTGACCGGTCAGATATCCCGGAGACCGAACCAACTTCGTGCCCCACTCAAAATCGGAAATCCAAGCAGCTTTCCCCAAGCTACGGCCCGATTCCTTCGAGATAATCGGGAATGAGGATCCGGACTATAACTGCATTGCCTGGGCTGCTGAAAACACAAGTCGAAACTGGTGGCCCCCACCTGCCGGCGCCCCAACGGGCCCCGATTCGCCGCATTGGCCGCGCGGCGTGCCAGCCGAGGAGACGCTGGCTGCCTTTATGATCGCTTACCGCACTCTCGGGTATGAGCCTTGTGACAACCCCGCTTTCGAACTCGGATTTGAGAAAATCGCGATCTACTTGAAGGACGGCGTCCCGAAACATGCTTCCCGGCAGTTGCCAAACGGGCGTTGGTCCAGCAAACTAGGCAGCGCAGAGCTCATCGAGCACGATTTCGACGCACTCGAGGGCGAGATATACGGCGAGATCAGGCAGGTACTTAAACGGCCGCTATCGATCCTCAGCGGCCATCCAGTCGGTGAAGTCCTCGGCGGGCCATAAATCGGAAACCGAGCCCTGGGTGGCCTTGACCCAAACTTTTGACTCACTCTTCAAACCATTTGGATAGGAAATGACGGCCTCTTCGACCAGTTCCTCCAGAGGCACCGATCGCTCCCGCGCGATCGCCATGAGTCTATCCTCGAGTTCAGGCTAAACTGGCAACCGGTCTTGGGTCAAATGGCTCAGGGAGAATGCCCCGTGTCGTATTGGACCTAACTCAGACCCTTAAAAGGACTGCGATTCAGACGCAAGCCGCGGGTCCGGCGGGACGGCGCGGGTCACCGCCGCTGGCAACGCGGGCCGGTCCCTCGTATTTCGCCGCTTCTTCTCACTGCGCTCCTTCTGGGGCATTCGCGGTGACCAATCCCCCCGACACGATCACGACTTCACCCGGGCTGACTTTTTTCAGCTTTTTCGGGCCGGCGCCGAAACTTTCGTCGGTAGCTTGCAGCCTGAATCCGGGCAGGGGAGAAGTCTCCGTCGGACCACAAGTCGGGGGACGGTCAATTCGGCAAAAAGCTGGACGCGGCTGTCCGGCTTGATTCATCCCTGGCGCTAGGCCGGTCGAACCCCGGTCCCAAGCAAACGGGGCCCGGGCTGGCATGCGCTGGACTTCTCCTTGCCCCCTGGGCGGCGGCGAGGGGGACCTTCCGGCGTCCAATCCGCCGCCGGGCGGGTGCACGTGCGCTGGGGGACCAGCTTTAGGTTCTTACCAATGAACTTCTAGGCAACTTGCGGAGAAGTTGTACACCACAACGTTCAGTAGCTCTTTGGTTGCCGCTCTGCCGCGTTGGGGAGACCGAAAAACAAAAAACAATGTTTGACCCCATCGGGCGGCACCGCGCCAGCGGTGCCGCCCGACCCCATCGGGCGGCACCGCGCCAGCGGTGCCGCCCGATCACTCCTGCGGAGATGCCGTGGAACGGTTCCAGAAGTACCGCAAAGATTGCGGGCTGCCCCCAGTGGCCGACGACACAACCAGCTATTGCGAGGCCCGCCAACGTTTGCCGGAACAGGTAGTGTGGGAGTTGGCTCGTCGTTCGGGCCAAGCGAGTCATCAGAAGGCCGAGGCTCGCTGGCTGTTTCAGGGGCGGGTCGTCAAGCTCCTCGACGGCTCAACGGTCATTATGCCGGACACCGAAGCCAACCAGGCTGAGTATCCTCAGTCGCCGAGCCAGAAACCGGGTCTCGGCTTCCCAATCGCGCGCATCCTCCTGATCATCAGCTTGGCCGTGGGGACAGTGCTGGAGGCTGCCATGGGGCCCTATCAGGGCAAACAGTCCAGCGAGCTGGGACTGTTCCGTCAGATCAAGGGCCAGCTCCAGCCCGGCGATATTGCCTTGGCCGATCGATTCTTCTGTAATTACTGGGTCATCGCCGATTCGCAACAACGAGGCGTCGACGTCGTCTTCCGGCTGCACCAGACTCGCAAGACCGACTTCCGCCGGGGACGTCGACTCGGGCCGGACGACCACATCGTAATCTGGCCGAAGTCCCAGCGACCCGACTGGATGAGCCCCGAAGACTACGCGGCGATGCCCCAGGAATTGAGACTTCGCGAGATCCGTGTCCGGATCAAGGATAAGAAGAAGCGGACCCGCGTACTTGTGATCGTAACGACGCTGTTAGATCCGACGAATTATCCAGCATCTGAATTATGAGATATGTTCAGACAACGATGGCGTGCAGAATTGGATATCAGATCGATCAAGACTACGATGGGAATGGAGATGCTTTGGACCAAGACTCCGGACATGGTTCGCAAAGAGGTCGGGATGCACTTGTTGGCCTATAACCTGATCCGGGGCGTCATGGCTGAGGCGGCCCGAGGCCGCGACATGTTGCCCCGCGAGCTGAGCTTCAATGGGGCGCGCCAGACCGTCCGCGCCTTTGAAGAGACCCACCTTTATGAACCGACGGAGATCGCCGCGGATTTTCCGCTACTGTTGGAGCTGATCAGCCAGAAACGGGTTGGCGATCGACCTGACCGATGCGAACCACGTGCTAACAAGCGCCGACCGAAGCCCTACCACCTCCTGACGATTCCAAGGGCTGAAGCCAAGAAACGGATCGAGCGAGGAGAGATAATATATGAACGAATAAAACACTGATACTGAAGGGCTTGCCGCAAGCCCATAGCAGACAATGGGATCGGTTATCCTGGCGCCATTCGGATCTGACCCCCGCGAAAAAAAGCTTGTTCCTAGGTCTGACCCCCGGGAGGTCTGACCCCCGGGACCTAGGTCTGACCCCCGGGAGACCCCCGGGAAAAAAAAGCTTGTTCCTAGGTCTGACCCCCGGGACGGGACTAGGTCTGACCCCCGGGATTCGGATCTGACCCCCGCGAAAAAAAGCTTGTTCCTAGGTCTGACCCCCGGGAAAAAAAGCTTGTTCCTAGGTCTGACCCCCGGGATAGGTCTGACCCCCGGGACCTAGGTCTGACCCCCGGGAGACCCCCGGGAGACCCCCGGGAAAAAAAAGCTTGTTCCTAGGTCTGACCCCCGGGATGGACGATCACGACCGTCCCTGACTCGTTCACATGAAATGGGTCAGGTTGTCAGACAACCATCTTCCCAGGTTGTCAGACAACCATCTTCCCAGGGGCTTTTAATCGCCTATCTCCCCGGTCTTTTTGGTTTTGCGTCAGGTAGCCCCCGCAGTCGGCTCGCGAAAGGCTCGCCAACTCGACTAACTCGCGAGACAACTTAGCAACGTCCAGCACGCGTGGACGACGATCTGCTCGAGCTCGATGATCAGCCGCCGTCCGTCAGAATCTTCGCGGACGATCTTCCCGCGAGCATTATGCCGCGCCGTCGCGTGATCAATTACTTCTTCGAATTTAATCCGCAAGCTTCTGGGGTTGTTGGAAGGTGAGAGTTTGGGAGAGCGACCGTCAACCCAAAAACAAAAAGCCAAGGCTGACATTGCGAAGCCACCGCGCACGAGTTCCACGGCATCTCCGACGGCGATTTCGCCGCCCTCGATCACAAAGCAGTTAAGCGCAAGCTTGCCCTCGAATCGCCGGTAAATATCGCGGGTGATCCCTTTGTGCTGTTTCAGACTTTCACCGCTTCGGGGTAGAGTCTTGAACCGTAGGCCTCTGGACAACGCCAGTCGACTTGGTTATTTTTGCGCCACCCTCAGACCATTGTCAGACTCCAGGGAGAACACCACGATGCGGCTCCTGCGATACGCGGTATGGTTGCTGGCGGTTCTGATTTCACCCTATCTCTGCGCGGCGGCGGATGAGAAGTCGGAAGAGACGTTGGCATCGCTCAAGAAGGAACTAGACACGGCGTTCAAAGAACTGGAGAGCCGGCGGAAGCCGGCGACGACCGAGGCCGAACAGAAGAAGGCCGTCGATCGCTACTACGAGACGGCCGCCGACCTCGGTCGCCGCGCCGTGGCCGTCGTCAAGAGACGTCCTGCTGCGCCCGACGCCAGCGAGGCCCTGAACTGGGCTCGTCATGTGGGGACGGAGGGCAATGCAGAGTTCGCTGGCGTCCTTTATGACTTCGTGGCCGAGCATTATCTCGACTCCGATGCGATCCTGCCGCTCTGCCGTATAGCCTGGGGAGACGCCGTCAAGAGCCCCCAGGTCGAAACTTGTCTCCGCGCCGCGGTCGAGCGAAGCAAGAACCCCAGGGTGCGTGCGCTTTGCTGCTTCAGTCTGGGCCGATGCTATCAGGAGCTTGCCTCGGCGGCGCGAGATCTCAACGACCCCGTCCGTCGCGAGATCCAAGAAGAAATTCTCCACCGCTTCGGGCCAGTCGTGATCCGGCGACTCCGCTCCCTCGATCCCGAGAAGCTGACGCGCGAGGCCGAGGCGTGTTTCGATCGCACGATCAAGGAGTTCGGTGATCAGCGACCCATGGGGACGTTCTTCCCGCCGCTGGGAGAGCAGGCCGAGGGGATGCTTTTCCTGCTGCATCACCTCGGCATCGGTCGCACCGCGCCTGAGATCGAGGGGGAGGACATTGACGGCAAGCCGATGAAACTCTCCGACTACCGGGGCAAGGTCGTCATGGTCTCGTTCTGGGCGACCTGGTGCCTTGCGTGCATGGATCAAGTGCCTCGCGAGAAAGCCCTGGTCGAGAGGATGAAGGGCCGGCCGTTCGTCCTGATCGGTGTCAACGGCGACGAGGACCGCGAGAAAGCGAAAACGGTCTCCGGCAAGGAGGGTGTCAACTGGCGATCCTTCTGGCCCGGTGGCTCGAAGCGAGGCATCCCTCTGGAGTGGGGCGTCAGCAGTTGGCCAACCGTCTATGTGATCGACGCCAACGGCGTGATTCGCGACAACGGTCTTGTTTACTTCGACGAAATCTATGGGCGTAAGAGACCGGACAAGATGATCGAGAGCTTGGTTGCGGAACTGGAAAAGGCAATGAAGCGGTAAGAGTCGGCTTCCAGGTGATCCGAATTCACGCCCTTCGGGCTCGTAGCAGCTTCTGACCGTCGGGACGGATCGAACCGTCCGGGCTGACGCGGCGGTACAGCGTCTGGCGGGTGATCCCCATTTCCCCGTAAAGCTCGCCCGCGACCGTCTCCGGCTTCCTCTCGCCGCCATCGCCAGACGCAGCTTCGCCGCCGTCAGGAAAGCAATTGGTGTCACATTTTATTGCCTTTTAAATGAACTGACATTGCGCCACGAAGCTCGGGAAAGGGGGATCATCTCAAAATGTGAAACCTTTCACTGAAACCCTGCGGGTAACCAATCCCGTCCGGCAGAGCCGGGCCAGCAGCCGGGAAGCGAGTCTTGCGTGTCCCGGGGGGCAGACCTAGGAACAAGCTATTTCGAGCACTCTCTACCTTACGGCGGCGGTTCTTCATAATCGCCCCAATTAAGGCCGAAGGACACGCATTGCCAGTTCGTCTCGTTTGGGGCCGAAGGACAAGCATTGCCAGTTCGTCTCGTTTGGGAGGGCCAAAGGAGGCCGAAGGACACGCATGGAAATGATCGCGTAAGCGGGACCCACCTCGATCGTGTAAGCGGGGCCCACCTGGGTCTGCAAGATAGCCGCTTTGGGCAAGAGCGGCAAAGGGGTATTAGTCGACCTTTCGGTTCTTCTTGGTTTTCATCGACTCCCGGAAGCGATAACTCTCACCATTCATCTCAAAGATTGCGCAGTGATGGGTCAGTCGGTCGAGCAACGCGGCGGTCATCCGCTCGCCCTGGAAGATCTGGTCCCACTCGCTGAACGGAAGGTTGCTCGTGACGAGGACGCTGCCACGCTCATAGCGGTCGGCGAAAACGCGAAACAGAAGCTCCACACCGCCGCGGCTCATCGTCACGTAGCCCAGCTCATCGCAGATCAACAAATGCGCGCGATCGAGCTGGGTGAGAAAGCGGTCCAGCGTGTACTGCTTCTGCTCTTTCTCCAGCCGACTTACAAGCTCGGCCGCAGTGAAGAATCGCACTCGCAGGCCTGCGCGACAGGCAGCTAGTCCTAGTCCAATCGAAATATGTGTCTTTCCAGTTCCGTGGTTTCCCACGAAGCAGCAATTTGATTTTTGTGTGATCCACTCGCAACGCGCCAACTCCAGAATCCTCGGTTTGGATAGGTGCGGCATCACGGTAAAGTCATATGTGTCGAAATCCTTTTCGACGGGGAAGCCGGCATCCTTGATTCGCGAGGCGATCGCGTTGGCAGCGCGGGTGGCAAGTTCCAATTCGGTCAGGCGAAGCAAGAACTGGACGAAGGTCTGATTGCCGGCGGCGGCGTCCCGCGCCAGCTTCTCGAACTCGCGGCCCATAGTCGGCAGACGCAGCAGCCGCAACTGGGCCTTGAGCATTTCGATCGTGGGATCGGCCATTGTGGATTCCTTTGCGAAAGGAGGTTAGGAACGCGAGTCAGGCGAAGAAAACGGTGACAGGGCTTTCATCGGTGCGAGGGCTCAGGAGTTGATTGAAGCATCTGAGGTCCGGAACCGGGACGTCGACTCGAGGAAGGGTGTCTTCCTCGCGGTGTGCAGCGCCATCACGTCTGGTGGCTTCGATGGCGGCAAGCGACTGTGTTCGCTGGATTACGGCTTCCGCGGTATAGAGATAATCTTGTTGGCATGCGTCGATGGCTTGGCTTACGCGCGGCATCGGATGCTCTCCCAGGAGCTGTAAGATTCGTACGAATCGCCGCGCACCGCCCATGGCGCCGTGAAACCGTTCCAGTTGGGCACGATAGCCGGGGAAGCACGCGGGCAGCTTCCAGTCACGAAAAACCGGCGCGTGATCTAATGCGCCAGGCTTACGGCCCAGCGCAGCGAGATAGTGGATAGGATCGAGAATCATGGTCTTCTTCTCGAACGATCGTCCGTGTGTGGCGACGACCTGGCCGTGCGCCACGATCACGACGCGATCGACGTACCCCTTGATCGAAACCGCCTGGAACGCAAACGCGCGAGGCACGCTGTAGCGATTGCTGTCGAAGGCGACGGTCTGATACTTGTCAACCGCGACCGCGGACTTGAGCACGCAAGCGTCAAACTGATGCCTGGGCAACGGCAACGCCGCAGCGAGATCCTCGGCAAGACGGTCCTTGATCGTGAACGGGCCGAAGAGCGACTGCACGACGCGCTCGCGTTCGACCTCGCAGCAGGTGCGAAAGAACGAGTTCAACTCCGCAAGATCGGCGACATGAGGCACCGGCGTGGCGAACCGTTTTTGCACCGCCTTGACGGTCCCCTCGGCGTCGGGCTTCTCGTTGCCGCGAGCCGGCATGCAGAATCGAGGGTCAAAGACATAATGACGCGCGAATGCTGCATATCGTGGATGAAGCTGGCGTTCGCGTCCGAGCAGGATGAGCGTAGCAACGGTCTTGGGATTGTCCCACCATACCTCCTTGGGCACGGCTCCGAAGAAGTCGAAGGCTGCGACCATCCCCTCGAGGATCGCCTCGGTGCGCTCGAAGGGAAGCGCCAGCACGAAGGGAGCGTTCGAGTAGGCCCAAGCGGTCACCAAAAACGGCACGAGCCTGCGGCCGTCGGGGAAGTCGACATGGATGTGTCCGAAATCTGCTTCGAGGCGTTGGCCCGGAAGATGGCCCAGAGGGATGAACGTTTCCTTATGCCGCGGACGGCGATTGCGCACATAACGCTGCACTTGGGCATAGCCGCCGCGGTAACCGTGTTCGTCGCGGAGCCGCCGGCAAATTTGAGCCGCCGTGTGGCGCTGCTTGCGCGGGGCGTTCTCGTCGTCGGCCAGAATCTGGTCAATGACCGGGTGAAGCGACCCGAGCCTGAGCGCTAACCTGTTCCTCGTCAGCGGCTCTGAGTGAGGTTCCGCATGCGTGAGAGCATGCCGAACAATTCTTCGAGAGTGTCCGAATTGTCGGGCGATCTGTCGGATGGACATGCCATCGCGATGAGCCCGCCGAATTGCGCCATAGTCATCCACGGTTACCACGTCCTCAGCCTCCGTGCAGGTGAACGTTTCATGTAGAAGCGTTCACCATAACGAAAGCGGCTGGGGTGGGCCCCGCTTAGACGATCATTTTGCCCCCAGGTGGGTCCCGCTTACGCGATCATTTCCACACCGAGGAGGGGCACTCGGCCGATCGATTCAAGCTTGGCATCGAGCGCATGGCGAGGCTTGATGCAAGATATGCGGAATATAACAAGAAGGATTCTCCCTTCAACCTCTACAAGCATCTGCGATGCGGCACGGCTCACATCATGCGCCCCGGCGGTAGCATCGCCTACTCTGAACGCGCCCACGATGACGGAGGCCCGGAGCAGCATCTGGAGATCGTCAACGGAAAGCTGCTTCTCGTCAGCGAGGACTTCTACGACCACTTCGCGCAATGTTGCGAGACCTTGATCGACGAGCTTCCCGGCATGACGGAGCCCAAGCTCAGGAAACCCTATCTGTGGGTCGGCGACCTAAAATGAACCCGGGGGCCGGCCGACGGAATCGTGGACTCCGACGGGGCGCTTGGAGTCGCCCAGCTTGTCAGACCGAGTTTTCAAGCTTTTCTCGTACAGGGTGTCAGACCGTCCAGGTTGTCAGACCGAGTTTTCAAGCTTTTTTCAAACGGACGCCCGCGGTGTCAGACCGTCTAGGGTGTCAGATATCATGCCATAGGCTGTTGTAAGAGTGAGTCGCTGAATGTACGCTATATCGAGATGTGCCGAGTCCGGCACGTGTACCACCCTTACCAGATGGGAGACCAACCATGCCAGCGACTCACGCGATTCATTTTACCCCAACGGCTGCTCCTGTGCTTTACGTGGCTTTCGAGTTGAGCTGGACGACCTGGAAGATGGCCTTCACGATTGGCGCGGGCCAGCCGCCCAGGATTCGCACGGTTCCGGCTCGCTGAACCACTGCGGTGTGCGGTGTGTATCGATGTCGCGACTTGAAGTTTCCTTGGCCTGCCGGCGCTCGGCAAGCCAGCTTGCGCCGTGGCAGATTCGGTGAGTTCGGCTTCGATCTCGTATGAAGCCGCCAGTCATCCCGGCCACTTTTTTTCCGCGTGACGTCGTCGCTGTCTGCCGATCATTTCCACTCCGCTTTTTGGAGAAATGGCCCGATACCCGGATCAAGGAAATCGGCCGGTCGCATTGGGATGACCTGCGACGGTTCGCGTCGCCGAGTACCGCTCGCGCACCCTGACGCCGCCGCTGCACTAGAGAGAGGCCATCATCGCCGTGGTGCCCGTGCCCTGGGGCCGCGAGGAAGCTCGCGCGGAAGAAAGGCTGCCGGCGCGATGCCGAAGAATTTGGCAAGCTTGAGGATCTGTCCCTTGGTGAGCGAACGAGCGCCGGTCAGCACGGCGGAGACGGTGGACTGCGCCATCCCGACCTGTTTCGCCAACTGCATCTGGCTAAGGCTGTTGGACCGCATCAGCTCGCGAAGTACATCCGCCTCGGAGACATCCGGCATCGGCACATGCTCGTCCTCGTAGGCCGCGATCAGATCAGTCAAGACGTCCAGGTATTCTTGGGCCCCTTGGTCCCGCTCCTGGCGCAATAAGCCGCTCAGCAGCTCGATGGCCTCGTCGAGATGGGCGTCGTCCCGGATATGAATGAGCGGGAATCGCTTGACGAGTTTCAAGTAGGTATCGGGCACCCTCGCGCCGTAGACTTGACTACCATTATTCACGTCCTTCTCTTCCGCCGGCGAGGCGTTCTCAAGGTCGGCGCCGACTTTTTCGCTTCCGGCTGGCTCGCCGGCGGTGGATCGTGGCACCCGCAGTCTTCAATCCAGCGGCCCTTGTCGTATTCTTGGTGATCCATCACCTTGAGGATATAAAGTCTGCCCGCCGCGTAGAATACGCGCCCAATCAGTCGGAAGCGGTTGTTGCCCACATCAAAGACGATGCAGTTGCCCACTTGATCGGCCGATCCGAAAGTTTGTTTGAGCGCCCCAAAGTTGGCCCACTCGGCGCTTTCGGCCAGCTTGAACCAAGTAAGCAGATCTCTCTCGGCAACCTGAGAATCGTCCTTCCGGGCTTCCCAGAACCGCCGAAGGTGTGATTTCGCGATGACCCACACTTTTTGGTGCCACGGCCTTTGAATCCGACCGAAACCAGGGTAGCTGCGAAAAGGCTATAGGTCAATAGATCGTATCGCATTTTGCAATAATGAAGCGGAGCACATTGCGACGGCGCGGCATCGACGCCACGGATATGGGCAAGCACTCGCGGTATCCTTGAGAGAAGATCAGCAAGGCTGTACGCGAATCTGGCCATGTTGGCGATGCCAAACAGCCTCCCAGGAGGAGCAGCCATGTCGTTCGCCTTGAACCACCAGCAGAATGCGCAATTTCAGCGAGATGGTTACCTGGTCGTCGAGCATCTCTTCGACAGCGAGGAGATCGAGCTGCTGGGTAAGATTGCGCGGGCTGATCGTGAGCTTGCGAGCGAGGCTGGCGGCCGGCGCAATGGGGGAAGACAGAGAAAGGGGACAAAAAAGGCGACCGACGGAGGGAAACATACCCGAGACCGAGTGATCGTGCGACGGATTACCAAGCCGTCCTACGGGACATTTGCACTTGCCGGTCGCCCCAATCATCTCATTATACTTGTTCGGCAATTTCAACAGTTACGACAGTTTCGCCGAACAGCGGAACAGGGGGGCATGGCAGCGAAAAGCTTCGGCGAGCCCGACCGTATCGCGCCGCGACGGTCGACGTTGAGACCTGGTTCGGCGAGGTTTGATTACCGATTCCCAGCTCTTTCGTTGACCGTCATCAAATGGGCCGCGAAAAAGGGGTGAACGGCCGCGCTCGAAATCGTCTACTGTTTTCACCGTTGACAACGACGGCAAAAACCGTATGATCCCGAGTGTGGTTTGGAACCATCGTTTGGGACAAGGAGGTCCGCCTTTCCATGGCACGCCCACGTCACGAGCAACCGACCCCCGCCGAGCTTGAAATCCTGAAAATATTGTGGAAACGCGACGGGCCGATTTCGGTTCGCGACGTCCTCGAGGCTGTGAATCAACAAGTTGAACCGGCCCGGGCCTACACGTCGGTCATGAGCTTGCTCAATGTCATGACCGACAAGGGCCTGGTTCGCCGTTCGCCTCACGGAAGGGCGTTTCTTTATGAGCCTGTTGCACCGCGCGACAACACGCTACGGTCTCTGCTCGGTGAAACGCTCAAACGGGCCTACAACGGCTCGGCAAGCTTGCTGGTAGCCCACTTGCTCGACCCAGTCTCGCCCTTCGGGCGATGAGTCAAACAGATCCGCACGCTGCTGGATGAATATCAGGTTCGATGCGCCAGCGAAGCGATGGAAGGAGGCATTCGATGCAAGCCGTCGCGCTCGAAACGCTCCAAGGCTTAAGCGGCCGGCTGGTCGGTCTGGGCTTGCTGCACAGCCTGTGGATCAGCCTCGCTGTGGCCTCGCTGGTGGCGCTGGTTTTTCAGAGTTGTCCGCGGCTGTCGCACCAGGCGCGGTATCTCATTTTGCTGGCGGCGCTCTCGCTCGTCGCGATTGGACCGATCGTTGCCGTGCCTTTGCATCAAGCTCTCGCCTCGTCCACGACGAGCGTCGAACGGCCGACTGAGCTGATCGTCGTTGCGTCCGCGATGAGCAACCCCGTCGAGCAGCCCTCAGCCGCTGGACGTCCTTTAGTCCGGTCGGCCAACGAAGCGAGCAGCTTTCGGTCTCGCGTGCCGCCGTTTGTCACCATCGCGCTCTCTCAGACGCTAATCGCCATTTGTCATTACGAACCCGCTTTGGTCGCGTTGTGGCTCGTCGGAATGGCTGCGCTAACGAGCTTTCTGGTGGTTGGTGTGCCGCGCCGTACAAAAAACCTGCCGCGAGGCGCAGTCCGGCAGAACCAGCGATCCAGGTGATGGTTGATGATTTGGCGCAACGCGCAACATTGAAGTCAGTGCCGCGTGTGGTGATACATCCGAGTGTTATTGAGCCGCACCTCTGCGGACTTTTCCGGCCGGTGATCGTGTTGCCTGAGCGATCGTTGTGTTACGGCGATGGCAAGCAGCTCGAAGCCATCTTGGGCCATGAGCTGGCGCACGCCCGGCGCGTATGACCATTTCGTCAATCTTGCTCAGCGATTAGTCGAGGTGACTCTGTTTTTTAGCCCCACGGTGCACTGGTTGTCTCGGTCTCTGCGCCAGCACCGCGAGTTCTGTGCCGACGCTCTGGCGGTTCGCTTAACTCGAGACCCCTTGGCGCTCGCCAGAGCACTCGAATCGGTTGCACGTCTGCGCTTCGAATTTCCGGCGCAACCGGCCGCGGGTTCGGCGCTCGGGGGTCCGAACACCTCACTACTTCCTCGTATTCAGGAGTTGATCGGCATGACGCCATCTCGTCCCGGACTATCGGCCTGGCCCTTCGCCGCGTTGCCGGCCGCGGGGCTCGTCGCTTTGATCGCCGTTGCCGCCGGCCTCGCGCAGAACCAACCTTCCGTGACATCGCCGCCGATACGGCGGCGACAGACCCAAGCATTCACCGCGGGAGTCCTTCACCCAGGAGCCGTAGTCAGCCAGAAAAGGCGGTCGGCACGGCCTATGCGGTTTCTTCGGACCGGCAGGTTCGTGATGAGGTCCAAATCATCGACCTCGGTTCGAACCGCCAGATCAGCTACGAGGTCCAAATCATCGAGCTCGGGGCCGAACCATGGCAAGCGTCTCTTAAAGACCAGCGAGCTCGCCCAGCAAGATGCAAACGTCGCGGCTTGGATCGTTGATCAAGTCGCGATGAAGGAGACGTTAAGGGACATCTTCAAGATGAGTTCAACCAATACGGAGCCAGCAAATATCCTTCAATGCCCTAAACCTACAACTTATGAAAATCACACCCTAATGATCCATACGAACGCGGCCTACTATTCCGCCGTGCTCGAACGGGCTAACGTGCCAGGGCGCTCGGGGCGATCAAGCCGGACGAGCCGGCGGCATCGCGACTGGCCACGGCGAACGGCGCGACGGGCACCGTCATCGAGCTCAAGGGATTAATATCACCCGGTGGCATCCGGCTCTCCGCCGATCTGCACGACTCGTGCCTTGCGCCGATTTCGAGTGCGGGAGGCAAGGATAAGAACCGCGAAAAGACGGTCGACGGATTGAGCCCGGCGATCGCCGAGCGACGTTGCCAGGCATTTTGTGAGCTCCCCGAGGGAGGAACACTCGTGGTCAGTATGGGATTTCGCGAAGGGCGTGGACGGCATTCGAATCTTGGCGAGGCGGCGAATGAACTCCTTCAATTAGTCGGTCTGCCTCGCATCCCAGCCAAGAGGGTGGCCCGCGAACGATTGATTCTGATCACTCCGCGCACGATCTTGCTCGACGCCGAGGAGCGACTGAGCCCATTTATCAAGGGCTTTTTCGACGATACCCCGCGAGTGCGATAATATTAATTGCCGCCGTCAAGCGGTCCGTCAAGGCAGCGTATCCGCGACGGCGATCTGGCCAACTTCGACTCCCGCGATGACGACCGGCACCCTCGCTCCGATCGCGTAATCGACGCGCGATGAGGTATGACCTTCCCAGCGAGGACGTTGCCCTCACGCCAAGATCGACCTGACCACCTTACCATGCACATCCGTGAGTCGGAAATCGCGTCCCTGGAATCGGTAGGTGAGCCGGGTGTGGTCGATCCCCATGAGATGCAGAATCGTCGCGTTCAGGTCGTAGACCTCGACAGGGTCTTTGACGATGTTGTACGAGAAGTCGTCGGTTTCGCCCAGGCTCATGCCGGGCTTGATGCCGCCGCCGGTCAGCCAGATCGTATAGCAGCGAGGATGATGGTCGCGGCCGTAGTTGGTCGCGGTGAGCTGGCCTTGCGAATAGACCGTCCGGCCGAATTCGCCACCCCAGATAATCAGCGTGTCGTCGAGCAACCCTCGTTGCTTCAGGTCTTTCACCAGGGCAGCCGATGGCTGATCCGTATCGCGGCACTGACTGCGAATTTGCACGGGCAGCTCACCATGCTGATCCCAGCCCATGTGATAGAGCTGGATAAACCGCACCCCGCGCTCGGCCAGGCGGCGGGCCAACAGGCAGTTGGCCGCGTAGCTGCCCGGCTTCTGCACGTCGGGCCCATACAGGTCGAGGATCGATTTGGGCTCGTTCGACAGATCGGTGAGTTCAGGAACTGAGGCTTGCATCCGATAGCCCAATTCATATTGGGCGACCCGGGTGACGATCTCGGGATCGCCGGTCTCGGCGTGGTGCAGGTCATCGAGGGTGGCAATGTCGTCGAGCATTTGCCGCCGCGTCGGCCGCGTGCAGCCGGCGGGATTGGCGAGATACAGCACGGGCTCCTTGCCGCCGCGCAGCTTGACGCCCTGATAGCGTGTGGGCAAGAAGCCGCTCCCCCACAGGCGATCATACAGCGGCTGGTCGGTCCGCCCGCGTGAGAGCATGACCACAAAGGCCGGCAGGTCGGCGTTTTCGCTTCCCAAGCCGTAGGCGACCCACGATCCCATGCTCGGCCGGCCCGCGAGCTGCGAGCCGGTCTGGACGAAGGTGATCGCCGGGTCATGGTTGATCGCCTCGGTCTGCATCGAGCGGATCAGGCAGATGTCGTCGGCGATCGTGGCCGTGTGGGGCAAGAGCTCGCTCAGCCAGGCGCCGCTTTGCCCGTGTTGCGCGAACTTGAAGATCGATGGGGCCACCGGGAAGTGTTTCTGCCCCGAGGTCATCGTGGTGATCCGCTGGCCCATCCGGACCGAGTCGGGCAGCTCGATCCCCTTCTTGTCCCGCAGAGCCGGCTTTTGGTCGAACAGGTCGAGCTGCGACGGAGCGCCGGACTGGAACAGGTAAATGACGCGCTTGATCTTGGGAGGGAAGTGCGGCAGGCCAGGCAAGCCGCCGCCGGCCGTTTTGGATGGCGGTAACGTCTTGGGCGACACGTCGACCGCTGCGGCCTTGACGTCGTGCTCGAGCAGAGAGCCGAGTGCCATCGCACCTAAGCTCATGCCCGAACTTTGCAAAAAGAGCCGGCGATTGATTTGTTGTGCGAGCTGGAGAGCATTCATGACTCACCCTTTCACTTCGGTCACTCGAGCGTGATCGTCTCGTCCAGATTGAGGATGACGCTGGCCGTCGCCGTGTAGGCGGCCAGCACGACCGGGTCGATTTTCGGGTCGGGAGGGCTCTCACCGTGGCGAATGAGCTGTAGCGCGGCCTCTTTGTCGTTGTGGAAATCCTTGTAATACCGGTCCAGCCCTCGCCTCAGCACTTCCACTTCTCGCGGCGCAGGCAACCGCGCGAGAGCGCGGCGGAAAGCAAAAGTGATCCGCTCCTCGGGGCTCGAGCCTCCTTGTTCCAGGGCGAGCTGAGCCAGTTGTCGCGCGGCTTCGACATAGGTGACGTCGTTTAAGAGCTCGAGTGCCTGGAGGGGCGTATTGGTTCGCGGCCGTTTGACCTGGCAGATTTCGCGGCTGGGTGCGTCAAACGTGGCCATGAGCGGGTGCGGGACGGTGCGTTTACGATAGACGTAAAGGCTTCGTCCATAAAGCGGCGAGCCTTTATCTTGCACATAGGGGGCCTCGCCCGCGCCTCCCGCCAACTCTTCCCAGAGCCCGGCCGGCTGGTAGGGCTTGATCGACGGTCCTCCGATCCGTTCCACGAGCGAGCCGCCGATCGCAAGCGCGTTGTCGCGCACGACTTCGGCCTGAAGCCGAAACCGGGGCCCGCGCGCAAGCAGCCGGTTTTCCGGGTCCCGAACCACTGAGTCCGGTCGTGCCGTCGACGCCTGGCGATAGGTCGCGCTCGTGACGATCAGCTTGTGCAAAGCCTTGGTGTTCCAGCCGTGCGCTGCACGAGCTCGCTGGCGAGCCAGTCGAGCAGCTCGGGATGCGACGGCGGCTCACCCTGAATGCCGAAGTTTTCGGCCGTCTTGACCAGGCCCGTGCCAAAGTGATGCTGCCAGATTCGGTTCACGGCGACCCGGGCCGTCAATGGGTTCTCTGGCGAAACCAGCCATCGGGCCAGCCCCAGCCGATTGCGGGCCACACCCGACGGCAAGGGGGGCAGACACGAGGGAACACCCGGATCAAGCGTTTTGCTCGTGTCGGGCATGTCGTACCGGCCCCGCTTGAGGACGAACGTGTTGCGCGGTTTCGCCCGGTCCTCCATCACCATCACCGAAGTGATCTTCTTCTCGTATTCGTCTCTTGCCCTTTGGGCCTTTTCGATCCGCGATTTATCGCCGCTTGCTTTGGCCGCGGCGACGCGCCTTTTCGAGGTCGCCGAGGTGCCTGGATTCATCCGGTGTAGGCACCTTGATCAAAGGGGGCACGTTGCCGCGAGTCTCGGTGTAGACACCTTGCTCGTTGATATTATTAAAAAAGCCATAGAACTGGTAAAACTCGGTTTGCGACACCGGGTCGAACTTGTGGTCGTGGCAGCGGGCGCAGCCGAGGGTTAACCCGAGAAAGACCGTCGCCGTGGTCTCGACGCGGTCGACATTATTCTCGACGCGATATTCCTCGTCGATCGAGCCGGCTTCGGTGACCGTCCGGTTATTGCGGTTAAAGCCGGTGGCGATCCGCTGGTCGAGGCTGGCACCCGGGAACAGGTCGCCCGCGATTTGATCGATCAAGAAGCGGTCGAAGGGCTGGTTGCGATTGAACGCCGCGATGACCCAGTCGCGCCAAGGCCACATGGTACGAGCAAAGTCGTTTTGAAAGCCGTTGGTGTCGGCATAGCGGGCACCATCCAGCCAGTCCATGGCCATGCGCTCGCCGTAATGAGGCGAGGCCAGCAGGCAATCGACGAGAGCGTCATAGGCACAGGGCCGGGTGTCGGCAAGAAACGCGTCGACTTCGGCTGGAGCGGGCGGCAGGCCTAGCAAATCGAGGCTAAGCCGGCGGATCAAGGTGGTACGCTCGGCGGCCGTCGTGGGTCTTAGCCTCTCGGTCTCGAGCCGCGCCAGCACGAACCGATCGATCGGGTTTCTGATCCACGCAGGATCCCGCACCGCGGGTACAGCAGGGCGCTTTACGGGCTCGAACGCCCAGTGTTTGCTCCATGGCGCCCTGATCGATCCACTTTTTAAGCGTCGCGATTTGCTGCGAGCTCAGTTTCTTGCCCGATTTCGGCGGCGGCATCAGCTCGTCGACATCTTTGCTGGTGACTCGCTGGACGAGCTCGCTGTCGCCACTCTTGCCCGGCACGATCACGGCGCCCTTTTTCCGCAGCGCGGTCTCCTTGAGGTCGAGACGCAGCTCTGCTTTGCGTGTCTTCGCATCAGGGCCGTGGCAGGTGAAGCAGTTTTCCGACATGATCGGCAGGACGTCTCGGCTGAACGAAATCGTCTCGGCTTCGCCGGCCCGCGCGGCCGGGACGGCGCCGCGGCAAAGGACAAAGCACACCACGGCACTGACAACCGAAAAAGCGATGCCGCGACACGTGGGAGTCGACCGCGGCCGAACGACTGACTGTAGGCGTCGCATACGTACCTTGGGTTGGCGCACCGGGCAGGGGGTCGCGTGAGGAGGGAGCTTACCTATTCATTATCTCTCGACTCCGGTGCATGTTTCAATCGGAATCTTGGGGTTCGGATTCCAGATTCCAGCCCGTGCCAAGATGAGACAAGCCATGGTATTTGGACTGGGCCCCGTCGGGCGGTCTCCGGTCAGGTGGCCTGCCTCGCTGTTTTCCGCCGCCCCGCAATGATGCTCCCCACGCTCAAAGCGAACAGGCCCCACCAGGGCATTTCGCCGACGTAATTCGTGTAGCTGCTCCGATAGTTCATGAGCGTAACATCGACCGTGCGCTTACCTTCCTCGAACGCCGGGATTTCGGCAATGGTCTTGCCAAGCGGGCTGACGACGGCCGTGTAACCCGTATAGGTCGAGCGAACCAGGTACCGCCGGTTTTCGATGGCACGGGAGATGGCGATCAGGTGGTGCTGGTAAGGGGCCGCCGAACGGCCGAACCAGGTGTCGTAGGTGAGGTTCACGAGCAGCTCGGCTCCTTGACGCGTCGCGTCGCGAGCCGGGCCGGTGACGGTGTCTTCATAGCAGATCAAGGGCGAGATCCGGGCCGTATAATTCGATCCGTCCAGGCGTTCGATCGGATAGGCGAAAACCCTGATCTCTTTTCCCCATGAAAAGAGCCCCGCGTGCTCGTTCAGGCGGTTCAGCCAGGGAAATATCGACGCAAACGGCATGTACTCGCCGAAAGGAATCAAGATTTGTTTGAAATAGGGGGCGGGCACTGAGCCGTCGGGGTAAACGGCAAAGGCGGCATTGTAACGCTTTTTTTCGCCGTCGATGGCGAATGCACCGACGAGAAACGCCGATCCATCCCCCAGCCAGGGGAGCGCCGGCTCTTTACGAACCGAGCCGAGATCGGCCGGAACGTACGCGGGAATCGCCCCTTCAGGCCAGACGATCAACGCCGCCTTCTGAGTCGATTGCTTGCTCAGTTCGACGATGCGAGCCAAGTTTAGCCAGAGTGAGTCGAGATCGCGCTTCTCGGCGAGCGACGGCGGGCCTTGGACGAGCACAACCTCCTGTTTTTCGCCCGGCGGCGATTCCAGCATTTTCATCATGACAGCGCCATACGCCAGCGCCGCCGCGAACGCGGCCCACGGCAACAAGAATGTCCACCGCCGCTCACGAAAGATGACCATCCGGACGCACACCTCGGCCAGCCAAAACATCACAAACGACACCAGCATCACGCCGGCAATGCCGGCGATCTGCACAAATGGCGTGAACGCGACCTGCGTGTGGCCGAAATGCCAGTAGAACAGTCGAACCGTGACCAGTTCGGTCACGACGATCGCGGTCGGCGAGCGGAGAGCGAGGGCGTCGAATGTGGGGCCCAGGTTGTGATGAGTCCAGGCGAAGACCAAGAAAAACAACGCCCCGCTCGCGACGTAGAGCGCGAAGATCAGGCCCGAGACAAAGAATCCATAGCCCCCGAAACGCGCGATCGTGCCGTACACCCAGTAGAAAGCCACGGCATAGACGACCAGGCCGCACACGTAAGCCGGCCAGTAATCGCGACGAGCGCGCACGCAGTAGATCAGGAGCGCCGCCGCGACCCATCCCAGAACAGCGCTGGCGATCGTTTCCGTAAGGAGCCAGGCCGCAGACAGCGCAAGGCCGCTGGCGATAAACGTCGCGTAATTGACCAGCAATCGAGAACCGAACCGGGAGGATCGGCCCTTGGCGGCAACCGCGTCGGCCGTCGTGGTCATATAGCGGCTTGGTCGATGCGGCCGGCCCACGTTTTCTGGGCGAAGGAGGGCCGAAAAACCGGGCGGACGGCTCATGGTCGACCTCTCTCCACGCAAGAAACGTCAGACGCCTCGTCTACGCTCGCGGGCTCGGCCCACCCGGCCCGAATGCTGGGATTCCAGAAACCGCATCAAGTGAACGACCTCGGGAGTGAGATGGTTGTGCATCTCGAGGATTTCCGCGGCTTGACCGAGCGGCATCCTGGCCAGAAAGATCAGCCGGTGGGCCGCGCGAAGGGCCGCCCGCGATCGGCCACCCAGTCCAGTCTTCCCGAGCGACCGACCGTTGATCCCGCGGACACTCGACGGGTTGCCCGCGACACGCATGTAACACGGCACGTCCTGGACGATCTTCGAGTGGCTGCCGATATAGCTGTGGCGGCCGATCGTCGAGAACTGATGAACACCCACTTTTTCATCGACATAGACGTCGGACTGGACGTGGACATGTCCGCCAATCATTGATAACGAGCCGATCGTGATCCGATCCGCAAGCTTGCAATCGTGGGCGATGTGCGAGCCGTTGTGAAAATGGTTGTGGTTGCCAATGCGAGTAACACCGTCTTCCTTTTCGGAAGCGCGGTGGATCGTCACCCGCTCGTGGATCGCGTTATAGTCGCCAATCTCCACCCGCGTCGCGCTGCCCCAGTACGAAAGGTCCTGCGGTTCACTGCCGATGGCAACGAATGGACCAATCTGGTTGAACTCGCCAATACGAACCGTGCCCAGCAAGCAGACGTGGCTGACCAGTTCCGTCCCTCGACCGATCTCGACATCGGGGCCGATTACGCAGGCGGGACCGATAATCGCATCCTTGGCTATGCGTGCACCGGGGTCGACCCGGGAAGATCCCGCCACCAGAAAGGCCATGGAACCGCTCCTTTTTTGCACAGAGGCAGCCAATTTCACGCAGGCAAGTCCGCGAAAAACCGCGGAAGGGAGGGATTCTACGCAAATTCCGCCGAGCGAACCACCCTAACTTGGACGCCCGAGAAAGAGCGACCTAAGTGTATCACATTTCAGGCTGTCGAACCGACAATGCTAGGCACAAACGTACACAGAGGATCAGACGTGGATCGGTCAAGGAACCTTTTTCGCGTAATGGCGGACTAAATCTGGAATGGACGGTATCATGCCGTAATGCGCGGCGGATCGCGAGACTTGAAAGGCGGTGCATGATCGGTTGGAATAATGGGGCTTCTCGAGCGGCATCAGCTTGAAGTGTCAGATACGAGAAAAACTGAGTTTTATGACGAAGCAAGTTGACGTCGCGGTCATTGGCGGTGGGATTGTCGGTCTTGCCACGGCCTATCAACTGACACGGCAGTATCCGGGCTGCCGCGTCGCGGTCATCGAGAAGGAAGCCGACCTGGCCCATCATCAGACGGGCCACAATTCGGGCGTCCTGCACTCGGGCATCTATTACAAGCCTGGTTCGCTCAAGGCGGTCAATTGCCGGGCCGGCAAAAAGGCCATGGAGGAGTTTTGCGCGGCCGAGCAGATCGCGTACGAGATCTGCGGCAAGGTGATCGTCGCCGTCGATGACAGTGATCTGCCCGCGCTCGAGCGGATTTTCGAGCGGGGGCAGGCCAACGGCGTCAACTGCGTGAAGATCGACAAGCACCGTTTGGCCGAGCTCGAGCCGCACGCCGCCGGGGTCAGTGCGATCCACGTTCCCGAGGCGGGCATTGTCAACTATCGCCAGGTCTGCCAGCGCTTGGCTGAGCGAGTGCGTGAGCGCGACGGTGAGGTGCTCATGTCCACTCGAGTTCTTGCCCTCCGCAAGAATGGCGACGGAATAGTGGTCGCGAGCACAGCCGGCGACGTAAAGGCTCGCGAGGTCGTCAATTGCGCCGGCCTGTACTGCGACCGGGTAACGGCGATGAGCGGCGAGAAACCGGGTGCCAAGATCGTGCCGTTTCGCGGTGAATATTTCGCGCTCGAGCCAGAGGCGCATCATTTCTGCAAGAACCTGATCTACCCCGTGCCCGACCCTAATTTTCCTTTCCTGGGAGTGCACTTCACGCGGATGATCGACGGCTCCGTCGAGTGCGGCCCCAATGCCGTGCTTGCGTTCGCTCGCGAAGGCTACAAGAAGACCGACGTGAACATCGCCGATCTCACTGAGTCGCTCACCTATCCGGGCTTCCTGCGGATGGCGTCAAAATACTGGCGGACGGGGATGGGCGAGATGTGGCGGTCGATCAGCAAGGCCGCATTCGTGAGGCGCTCCAGAGGCTCCTGCCGGAGATCCGCGCCGAACACCTGCTGCCCGCCCCCTCCGGGGTGAGAGCACAAGCAGTCACCCGCGAAGGCTGCTTGGTCGACGACTTCCTGATCCAGGAAACCGAGCGAGTCATCAACGTTGGCAACGCCCCCTCGCCGGCCGCAACGGCATCGCTCAACATCGGTAAGCTGATCGCCGAGCGGCTGGGCAAGCGACTTGCGGGCCGTTGAAGTTGGGCCAAAGTCTAAGTAACATGGGGTAGAGATTTCCAAATTACCGCCGCGGCGGCTGGTGCTCGCAACGTAGCGAGTGGTGAACGGTGGTTCTTTAGGTTGAGGACTTGGCGGCCATGAGATCCGTAGCCATGAGATCAAGAGCTCCAAAATCCCGAGCGACGATACCTATAACACTTAAGAGATCGGCAATCTTGATCTGCGTTCTCAGCTTGGTCGCTGGATCGACTTATTTTACACGAGGATTCCAACTCAAGAGGCTGGCCCGATCCGTGGACAGGCAGGCCGAGCGAGCGTTGGAGAAAGGCGACTTTGAAAAGGCGGCGAGTCTCTACGGCGAGCATGTCGTGGTTCTTCCAGAGGACGTCGAGGCCCAGATCAAGTATGCCGATACGCTTGTCAAAGGAACTCCGGCGCCCTAAAGAGCGGACCCTCGCCCTGATCTTGTACTCTGAAATACTAAACGAGTATCCGGGTCGCGATGACGTACGGCGCCGGCGGGCGGAGGTGTTTGCAACTGTCAATGATGGCAGTCCCAAGGCCGACCTAGAGATCCTGCTCAAATTGCCGAAATACAAGAATGACGGCAATCTTATGTTCCTTTTGGCAAAAGCCCTTGAGGCCGATCACGACGAAGCCCAGGCGAGGAAATGGTATGAAGATGCGATCAAGAACAATGCGCCACAGAAGATCGATGCCTACCAACGGCTCGCTTCGCTACTCCGTGCGCCCGAACGGGCACAATAATCCCAAAGCGGCGGATAAAAAGATTGACGAAATGATCAAGTCTTCGCCCAAGGATTACAAGGTTTACTTGGCGCGGGCCCGCTACCGCCACCGGTTTGGCCTGCCGGGCGCCAAGGCCGATTCGGAAAAGGCGTTGAACCTGGCTGGCGACCAGCCCGAAGTCTTCCTGGAAATGGCCAAGATCGCGGAGACCGAGGTTGGTAAAAAGGTCCCGGCCGCTCAAGAGGAGGCACGAAAAATCTTGGCCGCTGGGTTGAAAAAAATACCAACTTCCACGGACCTCGTCCAAGCGTTGGCCGATCTCGAGCTGCGTGCCCGCAGTCTGGACGCGGCGGTCGAAACGCTGGAGCGCGGCATCAAGTCGGCCGATAACAAGGCCCCCCTCCACTTCGCGCTCGCTCACGTCCTGGCCACGCGGGGCGACACCGGCAAGCTGCTGGTCGAGATCGAGGAGGTGAAGAAAGCTGGCTTCCATGGCCAAATCGTTCAGCTTCTCATGGGCAACTATTACGTAAATCATTCTCAATATAAACAAGCTCTTCGCACCCTTGCGCCACTGCAATCGAACCCCGGCTGGCCTGCGGAGTACAAAACGAGGGTCAACGCATTGCTAGCCCGCTGTTACGGTGCATTGGGCGAGCGGGAAATGCAGCAAGAAGCCTACCAGCGGGTGTTGAACGACAATCCCAACGACTTGCAAGCTAAGCTGGGCTTGATCGAGCGCATGATCCAGCAAGGGGACGTGGACGAAGCAATCGCGCAATACCGCACATTCATCAAGCAGCTTCCGATGGTTAGCCTCCGCCTCGTTCGACTACTCATCGCGCGAATCCGGCAAAAGCCCCCGCTCCAGCGCGATTGGAGCGAGCTCAAGAGCCTTCTGGATGACGCCGAAAAGGCAATGCCTGAGCTCGTTGAGCCGGTTTTGACTCGCGCCGACCTAGAGCTGGCCCAGGATCAGCCCTCAAGGGCTCGCGCGGTGATCGAGAAAGGGCGATCAAGATTTCCCAAGAGCGTCACGCTTCGTTGTGCTCAGGCGGCCCTCTTGGGGAAGGACAAGCAGTTTGAAGAGGCGAATCGTGTGCTCGACGAGGCCCGGAAGGAACTGGGCGACAATGTGGAATTGCGGCTCCAGCGCGCGAGGCTTGCCGTCGCCAAGGGAGGGCCCCAGGTCAGCGCCAGCCTGAGTGACTTAAGCAAAAAACTCGAATCGTTTTCCAAGGGGGATCGCACCACTCTTCTCAACGGTTTGGCGACGGAGTTCATGCGGCTGCACGACCTCCCAGCGGCAAGCCGTCTGTGGGCTCGATTGGCGGAGCAAGACCCCAGCGATATGGACCTACGGCTCAAGTTGTTTACTCTCGCACTTGAGATGGGCGATAACGAGCAGGTCGAGAATTGGATTGAACAAATCCAGAAGATCGAAGGGCCCGAGGGATCGTTGGCTATGATGGGTCAGGCAGCAACATTTGACCTGGCAGGCCGAGCGAGCCATTGAGAAGAAAAAACCGGCGGAAGCCACGCGGCTGCGAATCAAAGCGCGTATTCTCTTAGGGCAGTTGGAGTCTCGCCGCCCGGACCTAGGAACTGTTCCTCTGGCGTTCGCTAGCCTGGAACTACAGGAACTGGGCCAGGCCGACCAGACCAAACTGACCGCGGCTCAAATCCGGGCGAAGGAAGAGAATGTTATTCGCTACTACCGCCGCGCGATCGACCTTGGCAGCCGCAACTCGGAGATTGTGCGCGAAACCGTGCGGCTTCTATTCAGGCACAAGCGAGGCAATGAAGCGATGGACTTGGTCAAGAGCATACCCGTCGAGTCGCGGGTCGCCACCGATCTGGAACGGCAGGCGCTGGCGTTCGCGCTCGACAGCCGTGATTTCGAGCATGCCGAGGGGCTCGCGCGGAAGGCCGTGGCCGCCAAACCCGCCGAACTGTCGGAGCGAATCTGGCTGGTCCGAATCCTGCTTGCCCAAGGGCGTCGAGCCGAGGCCGAGGCCGTGATCCGCGAGGCGGTCGCCCTCGCGAAGAATGATCCGGACCGGCACATTGTGCTCGTCGAGTTCCTGCTCGAAACCGGCCAGCCGGCGCAGGCGGTCAAGGTCATCAACGATGCCGAGGCCTCCCTGCCGCCGCTCAAGGCCACCGTGCCGCTCGGCCATTGTTACGCGCTCCTGGGAAGATTCTACGAGGGGAAGGACGAGGGCGAGAAGAAAAAGTGGTATGCGCGGGCGAATGAAATGTACGCGAAAGCGCAAGCCGATCGCCCTGATGACCTCGCTCTGGCGAAGGGGGCCGCGGAATTCTTCATAAAAACGAATCAGCCAGCCGAGCTCGAAGCACAATTAGAGGCAGTCGTCAGACGCGGCTCGAAGGAAACATCCCCCTGGGCGAGGCGGACGCTCGCGGTGCTGCTCGCGTCTTCGAGGGATGTCCAGCGCAGTGCGCCTGCGCACCGACGGTCATCGAGCCGTCCGGTCCGCCCGCCACGGCCGCCCAGGGCCCGAGCACGCTGAAAAATGCCGAGGATTTGCGGGTCCTGGCCCGGGTGTTGGATGCCCAAAGCACCGCCCCGGATCGCTCACGGGCGATCGCGATACTGGAATCGCTTGTCGCCAGGAATGTCGCCAACAAGGCGGATCGGTTGTTACTCGCCCGACTTGACGAGATGAGCGGTCAATGGCCCAAAGCCCTCGCCGTCTATCGCGATCCTAAGCTGAGTACCGTGATCCCTAAGAAGGAGCGGCCCCTCGAGTATCTAACCCAGTTTGCCAGAGCCCTGTTGCGCAACCACAAGCCGGGTAACGATGCGTATCTAGATGAGGCACAGAAACTCGCGGACGAAATCGCGCAACAGCAACCCGATCTTCTCGACACGCTCTCCCTTCGGATGGAAGTTTATAAAGCCCGCAACCAGACCGACGAGGCCGTGAAATCGATCGAGGCGATGGCCCAGAGGCCCAAATTGTTACCGGCCGGGCTCAAATTGTTGGCGGTGTCCGCTGAGCAATTCGGTCGGCTCGATTTGGCCGAGCAACTCCATCGCCAGTATGCGGCGCTGCCAAAGATCGGCGATGGCGCGACGACGCTGGCCCAGTTTCTCAGCCGCCATGGCCGCGTTAAAGAGGCACTCGACGTCTTGGCGCCGCTCTGGAGGGAAGATCGCGACGCCGAAGCAGTGGGTGTGGCGTGCTATGAAGCGCTTGTGTCAACGGAAAAGGGGGCCGACGATGCGCAGTTCGAGCGGGTCGCCGGCTGGTTGGACCAGGCAATCAAAAAGAACAGAAACTCGGTCCGCCTTGCGTTCCTTCTGGGCGATTTGCGCTCAGACCAAAGGCGATTTGACGACGCGCAAATACTTTACCGGGAAATCCCTGAGCGGGTCACTCGGAGTGCGTTATCGCCGTCCGATAAGAACAAGATGCTCGCCATGGCGTACAATAACATCGCCTGGTTCGCAGCGCTCAAAGATGGCCAGGGAAAAGACGCTCTGGTGGATGTCAACCGCGCGATCGAGCTCATGGGTCCCCAGGCTGACTTGCTCGACACTCGAGGGGTCGTCCATCTCAGCCTGAAACAGACCCAGGACGCCATTAAAGACCTTGAGAACGCGGTCAAGGATTCTCCTTCGCCCAACAAGTTATTCCACCTTTCGCAGGCCTATTTCCAGGCCAACGAACGGGAAAAGTCCAAGCAGTTTTTGAAAGAAGCCAAGGCGAAGGGGCTTGGTCAGAATCGCATGGGGCCGGGTTCGCTGCATTCGTTGGAACAGCCCGCGTATCAAAAACTGCTGACCGAATTGGGCGTTTCATGAGGTAAATCCGCGCGAATTTCCAACTTCCCTCCTCAATCGTTATCATCCAAGCGGGCTGGACACCGAGGGGGTTACCATGCTTAAGTAGGGTTTGCGCCGAGGACCAGGCGGAAACGGGGGCCGGACCGATTTTTTCGTTTCAGGCGAAGACAATCCGAGATTTTTGCCAAATTCGCGCCAGCAATCCGCCGCCACCGTCCGTAGTATTCAACAAGTATCACGCAGCACGAGCAAGTTCGGCGCATCCATCCAACCAAAGTGACAGCTTGCATCCCGCCCCAAAACTCAGAGTGCAGAGTAGCGTACCACGGCCATGCTCGCTCAGCCCGCCCCACAAACCTCCCGCAAACTGACGGAGATCCGCACCGGTTGTCCTCAAACGAACGAAGTTCCTGAAGAAGCCATGTAAGTCGTTACGCCAGTCCTCTCTTCGGGATCGGACGTGGCGAGCTCTTGATCGCGTTCTTTCCGTTCGTCTTGTTGTCCTGATCCCCAGGCCGGATTGATCCAGAAATTGGTTTGAAACCGACGGAATTACCTTCATTACGGATTTAAAGGAGACATCTCGATGGCAAACAGCCGTTTACACAACCCGATCAGTCGTCGGGGCTTTCTCACGGTCGGCTCGATTGGACTCGGCGGACTAACCCTGGCCGACGTGCTCCGGTTGCAAGCCCGAGCGGAACTGAAGAATTACGCCGCCATCACCGCCAAGGCCGACTCGGTGATTCATATCTTCCTCCCCGGCGGCATCGCCCACCAGGAGACCTTTGATCCCAAACCCTTCGCCCCCATTGAATATCGGGGAGACATGGGGTCGATCCCGTGCAAGATCGAAGGCGAGCGATTCAGCCAGACGCTGCCCCGCACCGCCCAGCTTGCCGACAAGCTCACGGTGATTCGCTCGATGACACACGGCGAAGCGGCCCACGAGCGCGGAACGCATAACATGTTCACGGGCTATCGTCCCAGCCCGGCTCTCCAGTATCCGAGCATGGGAAGCGTCGTCTCTCACGAATACGGTCCCAAAAACAATTTGCCGCCCTATGTTTGTGTTCCCAATCAGCCCAATGTTTATGCGGGCACAGGGTACCTGAGCTCATCGTTTTCGCCGTTCAGCCTGGGGCGTGACCCGGCCGACCCGGGCTTTCAGGTGCAGGACCTGAACCTGCCGGGGGGCATCAACGACTCGCGGTTCACAACCCGGCGGACGGTGCTCGACGCGGTCAACAGCCACTTCGCCGCGCGTGAAAAGAGCGACAACATCTCAGCGATGGACACGTTTTACCAGCGAGCCTATAGCCTGATCAGCTCGCAGAAGGCCCGCGAGGCGTTTAATATCGCGGCGGAGCCGGCGAAGATCCGCGACGAATACGGCCGCAACCCGGCCGGCCAGCGCCTGCTCATGGCTCGCAGGCTGGTGGCCGCCGGCGTGCGGTTCGTCGCGGTCGAGTATGGCGGCTGGGACATGCATACGCAGATCGTCGCCGGAATGAACGGCCAGATGCCAGCCTTCGATCAGGGCTTCGCCGCGCTGATCAACGACCTCGACCGCACCGGCCTCTTGAATCGGACCGTGGTCATGGTTTCGAGTGAATTCGGCCGCACGCCCAAGATCAACAAAGACGCCGGCCGCGATCACTGGCCCAAGGTCTTCAGCGTCGTCTTGGCTGGCGGCGGCATCAAGAGAGGCCTGATTTACGGCTCCTCGAACGCAACGGCCAGCGAACCCGAGCGCGACCCAATCGGTCCCGAAGACCTGGCCACCACGGTGTATCATCTGCTTGGCATTGTCGCCGACAAGGAGTTGATGGCCCCGGGCAACCGGCCCATCGAGATCGTCGACGGCGGGAAGGTTGTTAAGGATCTGCTGGCTTGAGGTCTCGCCGGCGAGAAGGATGCCTCCCATGGCCTTGGTGAGCCTAGAACCGAGTGAGCTGAAAAGACTGATTCGCCGGCGGCGCCGTTGCGGCGGCGACCGTTTTGACGAGGTTTGGGAGGGTGTCTACGTGATGGCTCCACTGGCGGACAACGAGCACCAATCGCTGGGATTCAAGCTAGCGATCGCTTTCACCGAGGCATTAGGATCCCCCGAGAAAATCCAGGTTTTCCCGGGATGTAACGTGAGCGACCAGCCAGAGCGTTGGAAGCGCAATTATCGTTGTCCAGATGTGGCGGTTTTTTTGGCGGGCAATCCCGCGGAGGATCGAAAGACGCATTGGTTTGGCGGCCCCGATTTCGCCGCCGAGGTTCTCAGCAGGTTCGATAAGTCCCGTAAGAAATTCGGTTTCTACAAAAGCGTGGGCGTCCGCGAGTTGCTCCTGATCGATCGTCATCCCTGGGCGCTGGAGTTGTATCGGGCCGAAATCACGGACTGGGCACTCGCGGGCCGCGTTGATCTCCAGAGTTCTCGAGAAGCGATCGCGAGCGAAGTGCTGGGCCTGACTTTCCAGCTCCTCCCCGGGATTGCTCGGCCCCAGATCGTGATCGTTCGGAACGAACCCCAGAAAGAATGGCTAGTCTAGCGCCGCTTCAAGGAAACAACCCCTGAGACCGTGTCGAGCACGCTCTCTCGCCCGACACTTTTCACCAGCGAATTCGAGATTTTCTTATGCGACGTTGCTCTACGTTTCTTTCGCTCGCCTTCTTACTCTCGGCAAACGTCCACGCGGCATCACCCGCGCTGGTGCGATCCGTCCGGTCGGGGGGCAGCGGGGCAGCGAGTTGGAGATCACGCTCTCTGGCGCCCGCTTGGGCGACGGCCGCGAGATCATTTATTACCAGCCGGGTATCACGACGATCAGCCTCAAGAAGCTGGACGACAACAGTGTCCGGGCCAAGATCAAGATCGCCGCCGATTGCGTGCTCGGCCTGCATGATTTGAGGCTCCGAACGGCGACTGGGATCAGCGAGCTGCGCACGTTTAGCGTCGGTGCTCTGAAGGAAATCAGTGAAAAGGAGCCCAACAACGACTTCGCCGCGCCGCAACCGATCCCGATGAATGTGACGGTCAATGGCGTCGCGGACAACGAAGACGTGGATTATTTCGTTGTCGAGGCCAAGAAGGGGGAGCGAATTTCGGCCGAGGTCGAGGGCCTGCGGCTGGGAATCACGGAGTTCGATCCGTATGTGGCCATCCTGGACTCGAGGCGGTTTGAGCTCGGTGTCAGCGACGACGCTGCGCTCGCCTGGCGTGACGGGTTTACCGCGATCGTGGCGCCGCAGGATGGGAAGTACATGATTCAGGTCCGCGAGAGTGCTTACTCTGGTAACGGTGCGTGTCTCTATCGCCTGCACGTTGGAAATTTCCCTCGAGCCACCGCCGTGATGCCGGCCGGCGGTAAACCGGGCGAGACAGTCGCGGTTCGGTGGATTGGCGACGCGACAGGGGACATCACGTCGACTATCAAGCTCCCTCCGACGTTTGAACGCGACTTCGGGATCGAGCGCCAGGACGAGAAGGGACTCTCTCCTTATCCCAACCTGTTTCGGCTCAGCTGCGCTCGGTAACGTGATCGAGAAGGAGCCAAATAACGTCCACGCGCACGCCACGCCGTTCGAGGCGCCGATGGCGTTGAACGGCGTGATCGAAAAAGCCGGCGACATCGATCACTTCGTGTTCAAGGCAACCAAGGGGCAGGTTTACGACATTCATTGCTACGCCCGTCGGATCCGGTCGCCGCTTGATCCGGTGATGTACCTCGGCAAGAAAGGCGGAGGCGCCCTGCTGGCGGCGGACGACTCGGTCGGGCCCGACAGCTACTTCCGGTTCCAAGCACCCGAAACAGCAGAATACGTGATCTGGCTCGTCGACCAGCTTGGAAAGGGAGGGCCTGATTACGCTTACCGGATCGAGTTGACGAGCGTCGCGCCCGCACTCACCGTGACGACCAATGCCGAACAGATTCCTCTCGGAACCGGCGTCATGGCGGTCGCGGTCCCCAAAGGCAATCGCCAGGCGGTCCTGATGCTGGGCAACCGCGCCGATTTTGGTGGTGAAGTGAACGTGGGAGTCGGAAAACTGCCCGCGGGCGTAAGCGTGGAAGCGCCGACGATTGCCGCCAGCCAGGTGATTGTGCCCGTGCTGTTCTCGGCCAAGCCCGATGCGCCCCTGGCGCAGCACGCTGGCGGAGGTGACCGGCAAGCCGGCGGACCCGAAACTCAATGTTCCCTCACAGTTCAATCAGATGTCCGTGCTCGTGTACGGCCAGAACAATGTGAACGTCTGGTCGCGCACCGTCGACCGCCTGGCCGTGGCTGTCACTGAGGAGTGCCCATATTCAATTGAGATCGTCGAGCCCAAGGTGCCGCTGGTGCGGAGCGGCTCGATGGGACTGAAGGTTCGCGCGATCCGTAAGCCTGGGTTCAAGGCGGCGATCTCCGTTTACCTTCCCTGGAATCCACCGGGCGTCGGCTCGGGAGGAGGAATCGCGATACCGGAGGGCCAGAACGAGGCGGTCATTCCCATGAACGCCGACGGCGGGGCCGAACTGCGGACATGGAAGATCGTCGTGAATGGGGCATCGGGCGTGGCTTCGGGCCCGATCATGGTGTCGTCGCAACTGGCCAACTTGACGGTCGCCAACCCGTACCTGGGCCTGACATTCCAGGCGGCCAGCGTCGATCAGGGCAGGGAGGTCGACATGGCGGTCAAGGTCGCCAAGGCCGTCGATTTCCCCGGGGAGGCGCAGGTCACTTTGATCGGGCTGCCCAACAAAGTCACGACCGATGTCAAGAAAATCACTAAGGACACCACCGATCTGGTGTTCCACATCAAGACCGACAAGGTGTCACCCGCAGGAAACCACGCGAGTCTCTTCTGCCAAGTGGTGATCACGCAGAACGGTGAGCCGATCGTCCACAATATCGGGACAGGCGCCCTGCGAATTGATGTGCCGCTCCCGCCCAAGGCTAAGCGCGCCAGTGGTCGCAGCCGCACCCAAACCGGTTCCGCCCCGCGGCCGCCAAACCGCTGACACGGCTCGAAAAGCTCCGGCTGGAGAGTAAACAGTCAAAATCCGCAGGGAAGTAAATCAACAGCAGCGAGCGGACACGGCCCTCTCGGCCGCGAATAGGAGCACGGTTCTTCGGGCCGTGCGGTAATCCTCAATCAAGGACCTGGTCGCAATGAATTCAACGTCTCCTTCGATCGTCCGGTGTGGCCTTTTCTGCCTGCTCTCGCTGGTGGGGGCCGGTCAAATTCACGCTGGCCCGGCGACGCCCGTCAATTTGCCCGAGCAGGTCTTCACGCCCGAGAAGAGGCCACCCCTGGTCAAGGTTGAGGTTTTCCCCGCGGAAATTCAGCTCACGACCGCGCGTGACCGCCAGTCCATTGTGGTCCAGGCGACGTATGCCGACGGAATCACCCGCGATGCCACCAAGGAGGCCGCGATTACGGTGGGCAATGCCGGCTTGGTGAAGCGGGTCGGGGCGATGTTTAACCCGACGGCGGACGGTTCGACGACCCTTTCCGTCGCCTATGGCGGCAAGTCGGCCACGGTCCCCGTCAAGGTTTCGCAAGCGGCCGTGACGCCGCCGCTCAGCTTCCGGCTGGACGTGATGCCGGTATTCATGAGAGGCGGCTGCAACACGGGAAGCTGCCACGGCGCCGCTCGAGGCAAGGACGGTTTTCGCATCTCGCTTTTCGGCTTTGACCCCGAAGGCGACTATTTCCGTTTGACGCGTGAAATGGTCGGGCGCCGAATCAACCTGGCGGTCCCGTCTGACAGCACCTTGATATCCAAAGCGACGGGGGCCGTGAATCATACAGGCGGCAAGCGCTTTGAGACGGGCAGCGAGCTGTACCAGACCCTGCATCGTTGGATCGAAGCCGGCGCTCTCAACGATGATGCCAGCAAGCTGCCGAAAGTCGTCGGTGTCGACCTCTATCCCCAGCGCGCGGTCCTCGATGGCAAGGGATCTAAGCAACAGCTCACGCTGCGGGCTCGCTACTCCGACGGGACCGACCGCGATGTCACCAGCCTCGCCGTATTCTTGACAAATAACGACGTCTCGGCGCCGGTCAGCGTCGACGGCCTTGTCACTGCCGGCGAGCGCGGCGAGGCGTTTGTGATGGCGCGGTTCGAAACCCATACCGTCGGCTCTCAATTCATCGTCCTCCCCAAGGGGTTGTCGTTCAGCTTCCCCGACGAACCCGAGTCCAATTACATCGACAAGCTGGTCAACGACAAGCTCAAGAAGCTGCGGATCGCGCCTCGGGTCAGTGTGATGACGAGGCGTTCTTACGCCGGGCCGCGATCGACATCGTCGGCCTGCCGCCCACGCTCGAAGAATATAACCGGTTCATGAAATCGACAGACCCCGCCAGGCGGTCGAAGTGGGTCGACGAGCTGCTCGAGCGCAAGGAGTTCTCCGAAATCTGGGTCTCGAAGTGGGCCGAGCTGCTTCAGGTCGCACTGACCCCACCAGGAACGTCAGCCAGAAGGCAATGTTTCTCTACTACAACTGGCTCGTCGACAAGCTCTCAAAGAACATGCCAATGGACGAGATGGTCCAGGAGCTCTTGGTGCCAGCGGCGGCACCTTCAAGAACGCGGCGACAAACTTTTATCAGATCACCAACGAAATTCAGTCCTTCACGGGCATTCGCTCCGAGATCTGCCGGGGCAACCAAGGAGACATGTCCGGTGGAAAGATGTACTGCTTGATGATTGTCCTGAAATTCACGTGAGGCGAAACGTGTCGAAGTTAAACCAGGAACGCTTCGTGCCAATGCCACGTGTCTTGGCGAAATGGCTACGACTTTTGAAACGAGGCGACGAAGGTTGATTTTTCAGACCGGGATGGGTTCGGACCGAGCAGTCTCGGAAAAATCGTCGAGAAAGCCGGCATGAAATGGAAGAAGAACGGACCTAGAAAATCATTTACCACCTATCACGCCGCACTTAGTGGCTCTCTAAGGAAACAGCAAAGGGGCCGGAAACAGCGCGGCGATGGTCAGCCGCTACTATAACAAGGCCACCCGCCGGGTAGGCAAGTTGGCCAAAGTTTGGTTCTCGCTCGGCCCGGAGAAATTTGAAGATGCCGTACGCACCTACTTGACCGCCCTACGGTCGAAGAGCCCCCAAAAGCTTCTGCGCACCAAGAGATCTTTGCGGGAGGACCTTACAAAAAAACGAAAGGACGCAGCATGAAAACAACCACAACAGCAACGGACAAACAAGTACGCTATGCCATCGTGCTTTTGGGCCATGCCGGATATTCGACCGGGTACATGGATGCCAGTTTTAAAAAACGGGCGCCACGATGCGCGAGCGGAGCGGGACGGTGGAGCTATGGCTGCACGATATGACCGTATGGGAGATATGGCAGCTTATTGACCAGCTCAAGTGATGCAAGGAATGGGCGCTTTTAGCCATTTAGGCCCATCGGACCTGAAGCCTGCGATGTCGCGCTGGCCAGGCACACCCAAATTTCGCGCTGGCTGCGACTTTTTGGGGGCATCCCGACGGTGCGCCGACAGTGCGCCGACAGTGCGCCGACAGTCATTCCAGACCGACAAGGCTGCAAACAAAAAATTGTCAGCTTTAAACTCTCAACCCAAGGATTCAACGATGAAATGCTTCGCAACCTACGACCCCGTGTCCGACAACCTACAGATCGCCTATGGTCTCCGAGAACAAAGGGATTTCCGGGAGGCATCCCGCCTGATCAGAACTTTTTGATGAAAAAACCTACACCGCCCTTCTGCGGAAGGATCACTACGACCGGGAAGACGACTTGGCCCTGGGA
>CAWHKI010000314.1:0-68963 GCA_963829765.1 uncultured Isosphaeraceae bacterium
CACGGAAGGCTGTGCGGGTGACGGACGGGCGAACCGCCGAGGAGCCCGGCACCGTCGTTCTGACGTGGGCGAAGGCGAAGGCGAAGGCTCAGCGGGCTCCGACTGTGCGTGCAACGTCTTGTTCGTGTTGATCGGCACGACGCTCTGCTTGGAAGCCCCTCCCCGGAGCACGCCCCGTTCTCGTTCACCACGGTCAGACCGGCCGCGGTCGAAGGCCGCGCCTCTCCCCCACCTGCTTCGGCACGAACCCGACCATCGCCATCACGCCCGGGCCCCCACGGCCACCCGCAGCGCCACGTATCTCCGGCTGCGCCGGGGCCGGCTTGGCGCGCTTGGCGGCTCCCGGTGCTCTCCCCCCACCCGTTGTGGTGTACCCCACATTCTACGTATCGGCAAGTGAATCGTCCCACCTGAGGTGGTCCAGCCGGCCCTGCCCGACCTGGGAGTTCGCTCGCCCGGGTGCCTCGGGTGGTTGTCTTCCACCCCGGCGGGCCACGGGCAATGATGGGCGGCCGTGGCCACGGGACCACGCTCAGCCGCCGTCGCAACTACCCACGGAGCCGCGCCCCAGCATCACTACGTCGCGGGTACCGCGGCGCGGGCGGCACGGCACAAGGGGCCGGGGGGGCTTCGGGATCGGTCTCGCGCTCATCGTCGGCATCGGGCTCCTGCTGCGGGCGTGCTCGTGGTCTTCGTCACCCAGTACACCGACACGCACTTCTACGACAACGGCTGGTACAACCTTCAGGCGTACGGCCTGGCCCACGGCGCGTTCTTCTCGATCGTCTTCAGGGACCGGGCCGAACACTCCCGCCCGCTCACCTGGATCGCGATCACACCGGCCTCGTACTTCTTGGGCTCCACCCCGGGCAGCTGCCCCAGCGCTTCACGATGGTGGCGCTGGGGACCCTGGTGGTCCTCTTCGTGGGTCTACCGCGCGGAGCCTCGACGGGCCACGCACAGGGCCTCGCCACCGCCGCGATAGCGGCGCTCTACCCGAACATGTGGATCCCGAACGGCATCATCATGTCGGAGACCCTCACGATGCTCGGGATGACTCTGGTGCTTCTCGCGACGTATCGCCTGATGCGGTCCCCGAGTGGCCCGACGTCGCACTCCTGGGACTTGCGTGCGGCATCGAGATGCTCGTGAGGCCGAGACTGGTGCTGCTCGTGCCCATGCTGCTCGTCCGGCCACGCTCGCCTGCAGGAACCGTACCTGGCACGTCCGGTTCGCGTTCGCAGGCGTGGGGATCTTCGCCGCGGGGCTCACCGTGGGTCCCTGGGTGGGCCGGAACCTCGCGTCCTTCAAGGACCCGACGTACCTCCCACGGGAGAAGGACCCGTGCTCCTGGGAGCGAACTGCCCGCAGACCTATTACGGGCCGGGGCTCGGCAGCTGGAGCCTCCCGTGCTCGCTCGACGTACCGAAGCCCACAACCATCCGTGGAGTCGGCCCTCCAGTTCGACGCGGGGAAGACGTATATAGAGCACCACCTGGGCCACGTCCCCGTCGTGGTCCTCGCCAGGGTCGGAAGGGTGTGGGACTTCTACGAGCCGTTGCAGATGGTGGACGTCGACGTCCACGAGGGCCGCCCGATCCCCGCCGCCTTCGCAGGGCTCCTCGCGTACTACCGCGCTTCTGCCCGCGGCCCTCGTCGGCGTCGTCGAGATGCGACATCACTCGTGGCCGGACGGGTCTGGGCAAGTCTCTTCTCGATGCGATCCAACGAGTCGGTGATCTGTTTATCCCGAGCCTTGAAGTCTGCCTTAAGCTCGGCGAAATCCTTTGCAAGGCCACGACAGCCGTCCGGAGTTCGGTGAAATTTACCTTGGTATCCGCCTTGAATTCAGCGAACTCCGCCTTGGTATCCGCCTTGAATTCAGCGAAGTCCGCCTGCCACGCCGACGACCGTGCGTTCAATCCGGCCGAAATCCGTTTGCAAGGCAACGACCGCGTCTTCGATTTCGGTAGCACGGTGGCCGATGTAGAACACCAATCCCAGCATCCCCAATGCCCAAACTGCCGAGCCCAACCAATCTTTCTAAGGAGGCCAGGCGATCGTCATTGACGGCGACCCGTGTCTCAAGCTTGCGGACCGCCCCATCGAGATCATGGACAGAGTCGGCAAGCCGTTGGAGCGTATCCGTGAGACGCCGGATTCGACTCCCGGACTTCTTCGGCAAGTTCCGTGACAGTCAAGGACATCTCGATCTTATCCCCTGGCCTCTTGTGCGCTTCTTGCCGCCCCAGACGGTTCCTGAGGCCCCTTCCAAGTATGACCCACCTTCCCGGCGTCTGCAACGACGAATCGTATGGAATGCTCGGGACGGTCTGGGGGAGTCGACACCGCCAGGCCAAGCGGACCCGATCAATCAGCGGACCCCTTAGCCGCCGGTCGATGCCCGCATTGATCGGCCCGGGATCAATCCGGCTTGGCCGGACGGGCTTGGGCAAGACTCTTCTCGATGCGATCCAACGAGTCGGTGATTGGAATCAGGTCGCCAGACGCTCTTCCAGCTCTTTTCTCCAGACGGCCGCAAGAGACGGCACGCCAAGTAGCCGCCGCACCGCGACTGGGTCGGCGTTTCGATCGAGCACGAGACGGAACATCTCGGCAACGGTGATTCGCGACGCATCCTCGGCAAGACGCGCGATCGAGTCGCCGGGGCCGACCGTGCCCTCCTCGAGGACGGCGAAGTAGATCCCCGGCTTCCCGGCCTGCAGGAACGACTTGACAACGCCGGGGTCGTCGAACCGAAGGCCGAGCTTGAAGCATGGCATCCTCGGCTGCGTGACCACCAGCCGCGCCGTCCCGACGCGAAACTCGTCGCCGATGTGAACCTCGTCTTCGAGCAGGCCCTCGGTTGTCAGGTTTTCTCCGAAGTTTCCGGGCGTCAGCTCACGGCCGAGCTGCTCCCGCCAAGGCCCATAATGCTCGCCAGGATAGGCGTACACGGCCTTGTCCGGCCCGCCGTGCACGGTGAGGTCCGCCTGTCCGTCGCCGTCCAGGTTCAGGCGGCGCAAGGACAGCTTCGCCGCGACCGGATCTTTGAAGATGCCCGTGAGGACCTTCTTTCCCCGCCATTCGACTTCTCGGGGCAATCCGACATTAACCGACATCACTCGCATGCGACACTCTATTTGAATTCGCCATGCCGGCCGGCGCCGTCGACAAAACGCTGCACGCCCGCCGGCATCTCTTGCAATGACTTAAGGCCGCGATTGAATTCATTGCGAAAGGCATCCGCCCAGTCAAGGTCGTACTGTTCGTAGGCAGACAGCCGATCGTTGCGCATGCAAAGCTGCGGAAATCCGGCGATTTGGCGTGCCAGTTGTTGGGCCTCGGCGAGGGCCGTACCCGGTGGAACGACGCGATTGACGAGTCCCATGGCAAGTGCCTCGTCAGCACTCACGGGCCGCCCAGTGAGAATCAGATCGAGCGCCCGCGATAAGCCGATGAGCCGTGGCAGACGAATTGTGCCGCCGTCGATCAGCGGCACTCCCCAGCGCCGACAGAAGACCCCCAAGACCGCGTTGGATTCCATGACACGCAAGTCGCACCAAAGGGCCAGCTCGAGACCACCGGCCACCGCATAGCCCGTGATGGCGGCGATCACCGGCTTTTCCAAAAGCATTCGGCTGGGGCCCATGGGGCCATCGCCGTCGGGCTCTAATCGGTTGAGGCTCCCCGTCCCGATCGCCTTCAGGTCCGCCCCGGCGCAGAACGTGCCATGCTCTCCATATAAAACGCCGACGCGGGCGTCGGGATCGTTTTCAAAGGCGCGAAAAGCGTCGGCAAGTTCCGCCGCTGTCTGCCGATCCACGGCGTTCTTCACCGTCGGGCGACAGAGCGTCACCGTGGTGATCAATCCATCCTTTTGAACTCGTACCTGGTTCTCTCGGGTTTGGGGCGTCGCTTGGTTCATATCGCCACCTTAAGGCATCCGTGTTTCTGTTCTGGTTTTCGGCACGCGGCTGCGCTGGGCACGCTTGGCAAAGATGGCACACCAGTACGGCGTGCCGCTCTTGGCTTGCATGTAACCGACTCCAATCTCGCGGAAGTCGTCCAGTCGATCGGGGTGCTCGCCTTGCAGCTCCTTGGCCGCGTCTTTTGGTGAAGGCACATTGGCACTCATTTGAAGGCGGATCGTCCGACCTTGCAGCGCATCTTGATCAATGAAATGAAACGGGTCGTCAATATCCAGGCTGTCCTTGGCGGCCATGGCGGCGCTGATGGCCATGGCGGCACGCCCGAGCTTTGGCTCAGCTTTGAGCGGCACCTTTCCGCCGGCTTCCCGTTCGCGGTTGATTTCTTTGACTACCGCGGCGGCGGCCTCGTCGGGCTTGAGCCATGGCATCGGTAGGCCAAAGTCCACACACCAGTAGTTCACGCCGGCATCGTCCGCGACGCGGGCCGCGCCCATCTCGGTGAACTCGCCCAGGATATTCGCGGTGACCGGCGCTCTTCATCCACGAGGTCATCACTTGATCGACGGTCTTCTGCCCGTCGGCGATGTTCTCACCCACCCGAACGTAGGTGTAGCCAGCGAGTTTGATGCGATCGACAACCGTCGATCCGTCGCTCCCTTTGTGACCGATCTTATGGTGCTTGGCCATGTCGGCTGCGTGGGCCTCGGCTGCTTCGCACAACTTGGAAGAAAGCTTGAACGCGCCTTTATGCACGCGCTGGCGTTCGGCGTTGTGAGCCGCCACGAGTGACTGGACGACGGGATCGACCTGGTCGTCGGCCCCACACGTTCGCGACAAGCACATCAAAGCCGTCACCACGGCTCCGATTCCCAGCATTTTGAGGCTCGGGGTCATCCGGCTCATGCTTTCTCACCGATGGGACCTAACGTTATTCCCGCACGCCGCCGCGCGTCGCGGCAATCCTCGTCCCCGACTTCAAACATCTGGCAGGCCAGCGGGCGATAATCGTAATGACGGCACCGCAGACTGGCGGCGTCGAACCAGACGCAGGGCGTGCCGTGAAACGGGCCGCCGGCGGCCCGCCGCTGCTCGTAATCGGCGCGAAGCTCGGACACAAGGTCGGGGCACTGGCGCTCGAGCCGATCCCACGCCTCTTCCCCCATTTCCTCGAACACGTGATAGAACGGCGGGCGAGTCACCACCAGACAGCACGCGCCGCAGCCATCGCATGAGTCAATCACGGGCAAGCTCTGTGATGCACTGCTCATTCCTCCAGTCTACCTCGGAGGGGTACGCCCTGATAGGAGATGTTCCGCGCGGTCCGGTCGATGGGAGATTTCGATCCGTCGCCGCGGCGGCCGGCTATCTATATCGCGTCGCAGTGTCTCGACCGGGCAATCACTGACGTTCAGGTATCGCGTCAAACCATCAGGATCTCCGTCTGCCGCCGTTGCGGAGGCACGATGATCCGCGCAGCTTCGGTGATTCGGGCAAAGCAGCCCGGTCGACTCGCACTTGTCCTAAGGCGTTTTCGGGGTGTACAGTAAAAGGGTGCTCCGGAGGAACGTGATCAATCGAATCCCTGATTTGGCGATTTACCGACCGACGATGAGGCCAACCCCGGAACTGCCGCCGCTGGAAATCTATATGCTGGGGCTGGTCGACTTCAGGGAGGTCCAGCAACTTCAGCGTCGCATCGTTTATGAGCTCGGTGAACAGGGGGCGCGGTCCTGATTTTATGCGAGCATCCACCCACAATCACCGTCGGTCGTTCGGGAAGCCGCGCCATATCGGCCCCGACGATGAAATGCTCCACGGGATGGGCATTACCGTCCACTGGGTCAATCGCGGCGGGGGCTGCGTGCTTCATCTTCCCGGCCAGCTCGCGGCTTACTTCGCGGTGCCTTTGGACACGTTCGGATTGAAGCTCCAAGGCTACCTCGACCGCCTGCACAGCTCGATTCTGCGGGTTCTCGCCGAGTTCGATTTGACGGGTTCTCTGCGAGCGGACTTACCGGGCGTGTTCTCGGGTCCGGCACGAATCGCCACCGTTGGAGTGGCCGTCAGCCGCTCGATCGCCTACCATGGTTTGACGCTCAACGTCGGGCCTTACCTCGAATGTTTTGACGTCATCCAGGAGCCGGGGATCAACAAGGCCACCCTGCGGTACACATCAATGGAATCTCGCCGGCAGCGGCATACCTCCATGCCCAAGGTTCGCGAGGCATTGATTCGGAATCTGGAAGAGGTCTTCGGCCTGGAACGACACCACGTCTTTACTCACCACCCGCTGATTCGCCGCAAGGTGTTTTCTCATGTCTACGCTCCCAGTCCTGGGTAATCGACCAGGCTTGCCTAGCCTCCCGGTCCTTGGCGAGCACGTAGCGGATTCAGGCGTGGAGACGGCGGTTTATGTCGCCGACCGCGCCACCACCGGCGCGGCGATTACCGGAGTGGCTGAAGCGGCCGATACCGGCGGCGGGAGGTATGTCGTTCACGCAAAGTTTGGTCAGTGAGCTGGGCCTGGAAACCGTCTGCGAGAGTGCCCGTTGTCCGAACCGCTCGGAATGCTGGACGCGGCGCACGGCGACGTTCATGATTTTGGGAGAAGTCTGCACGCGGCCTTGCGGATTTTGCGCGGTCAAGCGCGGAGAGCCAGAAAAGGTCGCCCTCGACGAACCCGATCGCCTGGCCGAAGCGTGTCATCGGCTAGGGTTGCGACACGTCGTGATCACCTCCGTCACGCGCGATGACCTGGAGGACCGCGGTGCTGAACACTTCCGCCAATGCGTTCTGGCCGTGCGCCTGCGGACAGGCGCCACGATCGAGGTGCTCACGCCCGATTTCGACGGGCGCGGTGATTTGATCGACGTCGTCCTTTCCGCGAGCCCTGAAGTGTTTAATCATAACGTCGAGACCGTGGCGAGGTTGCAGCGACACGTCAGGCGGAAGAGCCAGTACCAGGTCAGCCTCGACGTGCTCGCCCACGTGAAAAAGACACGGCCCGACATCCGCACCAAGAGTGGCCTGATGCTTGGCCTGGGAGAAACGACCGAGGAGCTGCTGGAAACGTTGGCGGACCTTCGCTCCATCGGCTGCGACTTGCTGACGCTCGGCCAGTATCTTCAACCTTCTTTGCGGCACCTGCCGGTCGAGCGCTACCTGCCGCCCACGGAATTCGACGACTTGGGCCGAATGGCCCGTCGCTTGGGCTTCGCGGAGGTCGCCAGCGGGCCGTTCGTCCGTTCCTCGTACCACGCCGACCTTATGGCCCGCGTCGACCCGCGGCCAAGGCTGGAAGATTAGGGACTTCCGATGTCAGAGCCTGGTCGCACGGCCATTTTGCTCATCGCTCACGGCAGTCGCCAGGATTCCGCCAACCAAGACCTACGAGAGTTGGCGGCGCGATTGGCGGCTCAGGCGACTTACCCGATCGTCGAACCTTGCTTTCTCGAGTTGGCCGAGCCCGACCTGAAGGCCGGCGGAGACAAATGCGCTCAACTTGGCGCAACTCGTGTGCTGATGATCCCTTACTTCCTCTCTGAAGGCGTTCATCTGCGACGAGACCTGACGGCGGCTCGCGACGAGCTGAACCGGCGGCATCCCCACGTTCAGTTTCGACTGGGCGCTCCTTTGGGGCCGCATCCGCTTCTGGATGAGCTGGTGGGCGAACGCATCCGCGAGCTCGACCCGCAAAACCGGCAAATCAGCGAGCAAGACACCCGGCGTGATCGCCATTGACACAAATCGACCAAAGCCATAGCGTGCGGCGTCCGATATCTCCATGGATGGAGATCGTGCGCAAGACCAGGGTGAGCATCGTTCGCCCGTACGAAGGCGTCAAAGGAGTGATCGCCGATGACAGTCCCCAAAAATCCCGTCGCCGTGCCGGCCCTCAACCTCAAGGCTCAGTACCAGGCCATCCGTGACGAGATCGAGCCCATCATGCTCGGGCTGTTCGAAAGCCAGATGTTCGTGATGGGCCCCGAAGTCGAAAAGCTCGAAGCCGAGCTGGCTGAGTATTGCGGCGTCGCTCGCGGGATCGGTTGCGCATCGGGGACGGATGCGCTTCTTTTGCCGCTGATGGCACGCGGAATTGGGCCTGGCGATGAGGTGATCACGTCGCCTTACACGTTTTTCGCCACGGCGGGCTCAATTTGGCGCACCGGCGCCAAGCCGGTTTTCGTCGACATCGAGTCCGAGAGCTACAACATCGATCCCACACGGATCGAAGCGGCCATCACGCCGCGAACCCGCGCGATCATTCCGGTTCACCTCTACGGCCAGGCCGCCGACATGGAACCGATCCGTGAGATCGCCGCCAAACATGGCTTGTTCGTGCTTGAAGACGCGGCTCAAGCGATTGCAGCGGCTTACAAGGGACAACGCGCGGGCAGGTTGGGCGATGCGGCCGCGCTGAGCTTTTATCCCTCCAAGAACCTCGGTGGTTTTGGCGACGCCGGCATGATCGTCACGGACGACCCGGTGCTCGGCCGTTCAATGGCCCGGCTGCGGGTCCATGGCATGGAGCCGAAATACTATCATCACGAGGTCGGAATCAACTCGCGGCTCGACGCGATCCAGGCAGCGGTTTGCGCGTCAAGCTGCGCCCATCTCGACGAATGGACAACCAAGCGCCGCGATGCCGCGAGCCGTTACCGCGGGTTGTTTAAAGCGCACGGCCTGAACAATCTTGTCGGACTTACCTCGCGAGCGAGAAGGTTATTTCCATGTGTTCAACCAGTTCGTCATCCGTGTGCCAGCTCCGCTCCGCGACCCGCTACGCGAGTATCTGACGGCGCGCCAGATCGGCACGGAGATCTATTATCCCATTCCGCTGCATTTGCAGCCCTGCTTTCAGCCATTGGGCCACAAGCCGGGCGATTTTCCCGTGGCGGAATCGGCTGCCAGAGAAACGCTGGCTCTGCCGATCTATCCCGAGCTCAGCGACGAACAACAGCGATTTGTGGTCGGCTCGGTCCGCCAGTACCTCGACGCCCACGCGCATGCCCACTTTGACCGAGCGGCTTGATCTCGGACGGATTTACCGCACACGCCTGTCTTCACCGGCGTCAGCTTGAACCTTGGGCACATTCGATTGCCTCGTGCGATACCGATGCCCACTGGACAGCCGATTCGCCACGATGAAAGAATCGAGCAGTACTAGCGAAGTCGCGGCCGATCAGCGAATTTGCCGCCGGGGCCGTTGTCATCACCCGCCGATCCATTAGAAATGTGTGGTTTCGACCAGGACTTGGAGTGGGCCGCGGCAATGCGCGAGCGGCTGATCGCGTGGTATCGCGAAGCGAGACGGAACTTACCATGGCGGTCCACTGCCGATCCGTACCGTATTTTGGTGTCGGAGATGATGCTCGTACAGACCACCGTGACGGCTGTCATCCCTTATTTTGAGCGATTTCTCCGCCGTTTTCCGGACGTCAAGTCGCTGGCGGCGGCGGATGAGTCGGTGGTCCTGAAGCTGTGGGAGGGTTTAGGCTATTACCGCCGTGCCAGGCAGCTCCATGCGGCCGCGCGAATGATTGTCGATGAGTATGGAGGAGCGATCCCCGCGGATGCCGCCGCCGTGCGTGCTTTGCCGGGCGTGGGCCGGTACATTGCCGGGGCGATCCTCTCGTTTGCCTTCGATCGACCCGAGCCGATCGTCGAGGCTAACAGTCAGCGCATCCTGGCGCGGTTACTGGCCATCGAGGGTGATCTCAAGCTTTCAACGACGCAGGCGCGTCTGTGGCAGGCGGCCGAGAGATTGGTGCCCGCGATCGGAGCGGGGACCTTTAACCAGGCCATCATGGAGTTGGGGGCCCTCGTTTGTACGCCGCGTGAGCCTGCCTGCCTGGTGTGTCCGCTCGCGAGCCTCTGTAAGGCCCGTCGACTCGGCATACAAGATCGTTTACCCACGATGACAACGAAGCCAGCGCCTCTGGGCGTCACCGAGGCGTGTGCCATCGTCGTTCGCGAGGCCAAGGTTCTGATCGTTCAGCGCGGGCGAGGGGGGCTCTGGGCGGACTTCTGGGAATTTCCCACAGTCCATCTTGAAGGGGTTGACCCGGCGGGCCGGGGGTTTGGCAAACCTGTCGACCTCGCGGAAGGGGTCAAGCGATTGACCGGCATCTCCATCAAACCGGGCCCGCCGGCCAAGACCCTCACCTATAGCGTCACCAATCATCGCGTCAAGTTAACCGCCCACCTGGCCCGAGCGGAAGGTGGTGTTCCGAAGCCCGGTCCGGGGCTCGTCGACGCCCGCTGGGTTGAGCCGGCGGCGCTGCCTGAGCTAACATTCAGCTCCGCCAACCGTCGGCTGATCGCTTGGATCAAACTCTAATCGCGCGGCCGCGCCGGGTCGTTCACCCGGTGGATTTGAGTGCCTCGTCCAGGTACGTTTCGAGGTCGGCGGCCATCTGATCGAGCCGTTTCTCGGTCTCGGCCTTGGCGGCGGCAAGGTGCTCTGGGCCGGATACCGCGGTTCGCGCAAAGAGGTAGAACTTGATTTTGGGCTCAGTCCCCGACGGCCGCGCGGCGAAGCGGGTGCCGGGTTCTTCGGTGTGAAACATGAGCAAGTCACCGTCCGGCTGGGGCAGGGGACGGGGCGGCTCCGAGCGGCTCAAGGCGCGTATCTCATGAGTTTTGTAGTCGTAAACATCCGTGAGAGCGAGCCCGCCGATCTGGCGAGGAGGGTGTTCGCGGAGGGCCTTCATCAGGATTTTGATCTTGGCGAGCCCCTCGCGGCCGGGATACGTTTTGTTGAGAGGCCGATCGCCGTGGTGACCGACGTCGATGTAAAGGTCGTCGAGGTACTCGATGACGGTTTGCTTGCGGTCCTTGGCGGCAGCCGCCAGCTCGGCGAAGAGGAGAGCGCCCACGGCCGCGTCCTTGTCGCGAGCATGATCTCCCTTCAAATAACCGTGCGACTCCTCGAAGGCAAACAGGAAGCTCGCGTGGCCCGCCTGGTCGATCCGGTGGGCAATCCACTTGAAGCCGACCAAGAGATCGTCATCGAGTCGAACGCCCTCGCGCTCGGCCAGGGCGCGGATCATCGGAGTCGAGACCAGGGTCGTAACGAGATAATGGTCGGACCGGAGCTTCCCGAGTGCTTCTAATTCCTTGATCACGAAGGCGGCCAACATGACGCCGATTTGGTTGCCGTCGAGCGTGGTCCATTCGCCGCGGGGATCGCGCGAGGTGGGAACCGCGATCCCGATCCGATCGGCGTCCGGATCGCTGGCGATGACCAGGTCCGCCCCTCGTGACTTGGCATCGGCGATGGCCGCCTCGAGAGTGCGGGGGAATTCCGGGTTGGCGGTGTGGTCCGGCACGTTGGGGAAGTCGCCGTCGGGCGAGCGCTGAGAGGCGAGGATGTGCACCCGGCGGAAGCCCGCGGTCTCGAGCACCCGCGCGACCGACGTCTCGCCAACGCCGTGCAAGGGCGTGTAAACAATGGTGATGTCACGAGCGTGGCAGACCGACTCGCTGACGACCGCCGTGACATAGGCGAGATCGACACTGTCTTCAAGCCAACAGATCGAGCCGTCGGCGAGGCCTTCGTCAAACGGCTTTTCGGGAATCTCGCGATCCGAGGCCGAGGCAACGCAGGCGATGATTCCGGCATCGTCGGGGGGAATGACCTGTCCACCCGAGTTACCGTAGCACTTGAAGCCGTTGTCGGACGGTGGATTGTGCGAGGCCGTCACCATGATGCCGGCGTCGCAATGGAGGTGCCGGACCGAAAAAGAGAGCAGGGGGGTCGACCGCGGTTCTTTGTAGAGAAACACCTTGAAGCCGGCAGCCGCGAGGACCCGGGCGCAGAGCCGCGCGAATTCCGCCGAATGATGCCGCGTGTCGTGGGCGATCACGCACGATTTCCGCGAACTTTCCCCCTTCCGAGAAGTCACATAATCAGCCAGTCCGCGAGCGCTTTCGGCGATTGTCCGTTCGTTAAGGACGTTCGTGCCCACCGGGTACATCTTGCCGCGCCGGCCCCCCGTGCCAAACTCGAGCACGGCGTAAAAGGCGTCATCGAGCTCGTGCCACCGTTCTCGCTCGATATCCTCAATTAACCGACTCTGATACCTGACGAACGGGGGTTCGGTGAGCCAGCGCCGAAGATTTGCCAACGCCGATGGCGAAATGCGTCCCTCGGATCCGGCTTGCCCAAGCTTTGCGAGCGCTTCGGCCGGTGTGATCATGATTCAACATTTCCTTGCGCACGAATCCTGGAATCGAAGTCAGCGGCTTCAGACTAACGCGATCCCCAACAACCGGCAAGGTGAAGAGTGGCTGAATCGCCCCAATCGGGCCGGCCAGATAAGGGTAGGCCTCAGCCCGCCGCCCGAGCCCGCTCCCGCCCATCTCGGACGACGCAACTCAAGACTTTAGCGAAAGTTTCGTCGGTCCGGGTCCCGTTGCAGCCTTGTAAAAACGTCTCTTTTGTAAGGTCGATTTGACTCTTCAGTTCAGAGCTTCAAAGGCTTGTCAAGAGGCATCATCGTGGAATTTGCCGCGATTAGAGCTCGGGAGGAATCGTTACCCATTAGTATTCATAGTGTTCCGACAAGTTTTCGCAATTCTCGGCCGGGCTGTCCGCCGCACTGGCACGCGACTTGCTTCCTCCCTTATCGCCGCGATGGAAGCGACGATCTCTCAAGAGAGAATTTTTCCTAAAGTCGCCGCGATACGCCAGTACGCACTTTTCTCGGCTCGAAGTTCATTGCCCACGCAAATACCGCCGGTTCACGATGAGACCGGCTGTTATCGATAGATCAAGGAGGTCTCCATGACTCGGTCCCTTTTCCGCCGATCACTCCGCTTCGAGAACCTGGAAGCCCGTCAATTGCTGTCGAGGCACGGGACCGACCGATCAAGAACAATACATGCTTCAGTTGCTCAACGAGGCGCGCACCGACCCGGCGGCCATCGCCGCTCAGATCACGAGCGCCGCCAATCTCACGCCCGATATCCAGGCCACGCTCCAGTATTACAACGTGAACTTGTCAGCAGGTCGAGCAGACCATCGCCAACGCCACGCCACAGCCGCCCCTGGCCTGGAACCAGGATCTGGCGAACGCCGCCCAGGGCCAAAGCCAGTACGAGGCCGACACCCAGACCCAGACGCATACCGGCGCCGACGGGTCGACGACGCAGCAGCGAATCGAGGCCGCCGGTTACACTAACCCAACCTCCAGTGGCGAGAACACCTATGCCTATGGCGTCGTCGGTCATGGAATCGATGCAGGCGTTCTTGATGGATTGGGGCGTTCCCAGTGACGGCCACCGCATTAATATCCAGCAGCCCGGCGTTTCGCCACAAAATGCGTACACCAGCGTGGGCGTCGGGATCGTGCAAACCAGCGCGAGCAATCCGTCGTTTGGTCCGATGGTCATTACCCAGGATTTCGGTAGCCAGGCCAATACCCAGGCCCAGGTCGTGGGTGTCGCCTATAACGACACCGCCGGCACGGGCTTCTATCTGCCCGGTGAAGGGGAGGGTGGCGTTCAGATCGACGCCGTCAACCTGCAGACCGGCGCCGTCAGCTCCACGCAGACGTGGGGTTCGGGCGGCTACGAGCTGCTCGCTGGCCCCTGGCCAGTATCGCATCATCGCCAGTCTCAATGACACGGTCATTCAGACCTCAATGTCACGGTTAACAACCTCAACATCGAGCAGGACTTCGTCCTGACCAACACCTGGCAGGGTGGAACGCCTGAGGCCGCCATCGCCGCCGCCCAGCCGCAGATTGCTCCGGCCGTGGTGACCCCGGCGGCGCCGCCGGTGACCACCCCTGCTACCGTCGTCGGCACACTCGCGAATGTCGTGACGAGCTCACAGCCATCGAGTCCTCACGTGAGCACGCCAAGTGCTACCAGCCCCAACCCGCTTCTGGCTCTCTTCGCGAATAACTGGTGGGCCTGGAACGCGGGTTGAGTAATGTGTGATTGCGTTCCTGAGTTTGATTCGGGCAGTCTTCGTTCTTCGGAACGAAATTTGCGGGCACTTTTGTTCGGGATTGTCTCGTGGACTACAATTTAATATCGTGATGGAAAGTCGTCGGTCTCCGGGCTGTTCTAGCCTAACTCATCTAGCATCATCGAGGCCTTCTCGAGTAATCGCCGTTGTGAAAGCCCCTGACGAGTGATCGGAGGTCCAAGAGCGAACTTATCGGCGTTTTCGCTGCCGATGTCCGATTGTGCTTCCCTACTCAGGCGTTATGTGAGCGGAGAGAATGGCACGGTCGGCCATGGGTGTCGCCTGGGACCGCACCGAGTCTTGCTCTCAACCCACGTTTTGAGTCATGAAGCACAACCCAAGCTCCGCCTCTCCCAAAAGTGCGTCTTCGGCAACGCTCGACACCGACAATGGAAACGGGTCTTCCGTGGTTACGGCCCGCGGTCCCTTGGACGATTCTTCCGAGGCGCGATCGCGTCAGATCCTCAAAGCGTTTGTCGCCTTCCGCGACGGGGACTTCTCGGCGCGGCTGCCCGCGGACTGGCCCGGCATCGACGGGCGAATCGCCGAGACTTTCAATCAGACGATTGTTCGTGAAGAGAGCATCACGCGGGAAGTCAGGCGGTTGAGCGTGACGGTCGGCAAGGAGGGCCGAGTCAAGCAGCGCATCTCGTTGCCTGGAGCGGTCGGCGATTGGGCGGTGATGGCTGACTCCATTAATATTTTGGTCGACGACCTGGTGCGGCCCACGGTCGACGTCGCCCGGACGATCGGCGCGGTCGCCAAGGGCGACCTCAGCCAATCCATGGAGTTAGAGGTAGACGGCCGCGCGCTGCGAGGTGAGTTTCTACGGTCGGCGAAGTTGGTCAACACAATGATCGAACAGCTTTCCGTGTTCACGTCGGAGGTGACGCGAGTCGCCCGCGAGGTTGGCACTGAAGGTAAGCTCGGCGGCCAGGCTCAGGTGCGGGGCGTCTCGGGTGTATGGAAGGAACTCACCGAATCGGTTAACCGTATGGCCGGCAATCTCACCGCCCAGGTGCGCAATATTGCCGATGTGACCATCGCCGTGGCCGACGGCGACCTATCGAAAAAAATCACCGTCGACGTGCGCGGCGAAATTCTGCAACTCAAGGAAGCCATCAACACGATGGTGGACCAGCTTCGTTCCTTCGCGTCGGAGGTCACGCGCGTGGCCCGCGAGGTTGGCACGGAAGGGAGGCTGGGCGGTCAGGCCGTGGTCCCTGGTGCCGGAGGCACGTGGAAAGACCTCACCGACTCGGTCAACGCGATGGCGTCAAATCTGACCGCGCAGGTCCGCAATATCGCGGCGGTGACCACCGCGGTCGCCCGCGGCGACCTGTCGCGCAAGATCACCGTGGACGTCAAGGGGGAGATTCTCGAGCTCAAGGAGACCATCAACACGATGGTGGACCAGCTCAACGGCTTCTCGTCCGAAGTCACGCGCGTGGCTCGCGAGGTGGGGACCGAAGGGCGCTTGGGGGCCAGGCGGCGGTGCCCGGCGTCGCCGGCACGTGGAAGGACCTCACCGACTCGGTCAACTCCATGGCGTCGAACTTGACCGCGCAGGTTCGCAACATTGCCGAAGTCACCACGGCCGTCGCCAAAGGGGACCTCAGTCGTAAAATCACCGTCGACGTGAAGGGTGAAATCCTCGCCCTCAAGAACACGATCAACACGATGGTGGACCAGCTCAACGGCTTCGCGTCCGAGGTGACGCGCGTGGCCCGCGAGGTCGGCACCGAAGGCAAGCTCGGAGGTCAGGCCGAAGTCCGGGGCGTGGCAGGCACCTGGAAAGACCTCACCGACAACGTGAATTTCATGGCTTCAAACTTGACCGGTCAGGTCCGCAATATCGCCGAAGTGACCACCGCCGTGGCCAACGGCGACCTCTCCAAGAAAATCACCGTCGACGTGCGCGGCGAGATCCTCGAGCTGAAGAACACAATCAATACGATGGTGGACCAACTCAACTCGTTCGCCGGCGAAGTGACCCGCGTGCGCGCGAGGTCGGTACCGAGGGCAAGCTCGGCGGTCAGGCGGAAGTGCGAGGCGTGGCCGGTACCTGGAAAGACCTCACCGACTCGGTCAATGCCATGGCGACGAACCTGACCTCGCAGGTTCGTAACATCGCCGACGTGACCACCGCCGTGGCCAACGGCGACCTCTCCAAGAAAATCACCGTCGACGTGCGCGGTGAGATTCTCGAGCTCAAGAATACGATCAACACCATGGTCGACCAGTTAAACGGTTTCGCCGGCGAGGTCAGCCGGGTGGCGCGCGAGGTCGGCACCGAAGGCAAGCTTGGCGGTCAGGCGCAGGTCCCGGGCGTGGCTGGTACCTGGAAAGACTTGACGGACAACGTTAACTCGATGGCGTCAAACCTCACCAGCCAGGTGCGTAACATCGCCAACGTGGCCACGGCCGTGGCCAATGGCGACCTCTCCAAGAAAATCACCGTCGATGTCAAAGGCGAGATCTTGGAGCTGAAGAACACGCTGAACACGATGGTCGACCAATTGAACTCGTTCGCCGGCGAGGTGACCCGGGTGGCGCGCGAGGTCGGCACCGAGGGCAAGCTCGGTGGCCAGGCCGAGGTGCGCGGTGTGGCCGGTACGTGGAAAGACCTCACCGACTCGGTCAACGCCATGGCGACAAACCTGACGTCGCAGGTTCGTAATATCGCCGAGGTGACCACCGCCGTGGCTAACGGCGACCTCTCCAAGAAGATCACGGTCGCCGTGCGCGGCGAAATCTTGGCGCTCAAGAATACGATTAACACGATGGTCGATCAATTGAACGGCTTCGCGTCCGAAGTGTCACGTGTGGCCCGCGAGGTTGGGACGGAAGGGGCCTTGGGCGGCCAGGCGCAGGTGCCGGGCGTGGCCGGCACATGGAAAGACCTGACCGACAACGTCAACTTCATGGCGTCGAACCTGACCGACCAGGTACGGAACATCGCCGAAGTGACCACCGCTGTCGCCCGCGGCGACCTCTCACGCAAGATCACAGTCGACGTGCGCGGTGAGATTCTGGAGCTGAAGAACACGATCAACACGATGGTCGATCAGTTGAACGGCTTCGCCTCCGAAGTGAGCCGCGTCGCTCGTGAGGTTGGCACCGAGGGCCGGCTGGGTGGCCAGGCCACGGTCGAAGGCGTGGCTGGTACTTGGAAGGACTTGACCGACAACGTGAACTCGATGGCGTCCAACCTCACGTCGCAGGTACGCAACATCGCCGAGGTCACGATCGCCGTCGCCAACGGTGACCTGTCGAAGAAGATCAGCGTGCCTGTACGCGGCGAGATCCTCGAGTTAAAAGAGACCATGAACACCATGGTCGAACAGCTTCGCTCGTTCGCCGCGGAAGTGACCCGCGTGGCGCGCGAGGTCGGCACCGACGGCAAGCTGGGCGGCCAGGCCGCCGTCCCTGGAGTCGCGGGCACCTGGAAAGACTTGACCGACAACGTCAACTCGATGGCTTCCAACCTCACCGGCCAGGTACGCAATATCGCCGACGTGGCCACCGCGATCGCCAAGGGGGACCTTTCCCGCAAAATTACGGTCGACGTCAAGGGCGAGATCCTTCAGCTCAAGGAAACCATGAATACCATGGTCGAGCAACTGGGCGCTTTCGCCTCGGAGGTCACTCGCGTCGCGCGTGAGGTCGGCACCGAGGGCAAGCTCGGTGGTCAGGCACAGGTGCCCGGTGTGGCCGGTACCTGGAAAGACTTGACCGACAATGTGAATTCGATGGCGTCGAACCTCACGGGCCAGGTGCGCAACATCGCCGACGTGACGATCGCCGTCGCCAACGGCGACCTATCCAAGAAGATCACCGTGGACGTGCGCGGTGAAATCTTGCAGCTCAAGGAGACCATCAACACGATGGTCGAGCAGCTTCGCTCGTTCGCATCGGAGGTGACGCGCGTTGCGCGTGAGGTCGGTACCGAGGGCCGCTTGGGCGTGCAGGCGGTCGTGCCCGGCGTGGCGGGCACCTGGAAAGACCTTACCGACTCGGTCAACACGATGGGCTCAAACCTGACCGCGCAGGTCCGCAACATCGCCGAAGTCACGACCGCCGTCGCTCGAGGCGACTTAAGCCGCAAAATCACCGTCGACGTGAAGGGCGAAATCCTCGAGTTGAAGAACACGATCAACACGATGGTCGATCAGTTGAACGCCTTCGCCTCCGAGGTCACCCGCGTGGGCGCGAAGTCGGCACCGAAGGCAAGCTCGGCGGCCAGGCCCAGGTCTCCGGCGTGGGCGGGACCTGGAAAGACCTGACCGACAACGTGAACTTCATGGCGTCCAACCTCACCGATCAGGTCCGCGGCATTGTCAAGGTCGTGACGGCCGTCGCCGACGGCAACCTGCGCCAAAAGCTCACCGTCCAGGCCAAAGGCGAGGTCGCCGCTCTCGCCGAAACGATCAACAATATGACCGATACGCTCGCAACCTTCGCCGAACAAGTCATCAGCGTGCGCGCGAGGTCGGAGTCGAAGGCCGTTTGGGCGGACAGGCCAGCGTCCCAGGCGCGGCCGGGTCATGGCGCGACTTGACTGACAACGTCAACCTGCTGGCCGGCAATCTCACCACTCAGGTGCGAGCCATCGCCGAGGTCGCCACCGCGGTGACCCAGGGCGATCTCACGCGGTCGATCCAGGTCGATGCCAAGGGCGAAGTGGCCGAGCTCAAGGATAACATCAACACCATGATCGCCAACTTGCGCGAGACCACGGAAAGCAATAAGGAGCAAGACTGGCTCAAGACCAACATCGCTCGCTTCACGAGCATGCTCCAGGGCCAACGCGACCTGTTCACAGTCGGCCAGACGCTATTGGGCGATTTGGTTCCACTCGTGCGGGCCCAACAGGGGACCATTTATCAGATGGCCGTCGGGACCGATGAGGAACCGGCGCTCAAGCTCTTGGCCGGCTATGCGCAGCGGCCCGGCCAGCCCAATCACATCCCGGTTGGCGAGGGCATCGTCGGCCAGTGCGCCATCGAGAAGCAGCGCATGCTCTTAAACGACGTGCCGCCGGACTACACCCGCATCAGTTCCAGCCTGGGCGATGCCGTGCCATCGAGCATCGTGGTTCTTCCCGTGCTCTTCGAAGGACACGTGAAGGCGGTCATCGAGCTGGCCTCTTTAAAACCGTTCACGTCGACGAACCTCGTCTTCCTCGATCAACTCACGACGAGTATCGGCGTGGTGCTCAACACCATCGAAGCGACGATGCGTACCGAAGGCTTGCTCAAGCAATCGCAGCAGTTGACAGCCGAGCTCCAGTCTCGCCAGAGCGAGCTGCAGCAGACCAACGAGGAACTCGGCACCAAGGCAAGGCTGCTCGCCGAGCAGAATGCCGAGGTCGAGCTCAAGAACCGCGAGGTCGAACAAGCCCGTCGCGCACTCGAGGAAAAGGCCGCCGAGCTGGCCCTTACCTCCAAGTACAAGTCCGAGTTCCTCGCGAACATGTCTCACGAACTGCGCACTCCCCTCAATTCCATTCTGATCCTCAGCCAGCAACTGGCCGACAACGCCAGTGGCAACCTCTTGCCCAAGCAGGTCGATTTTGCCCGCAATGTCCACTCTTCCGGCTCTGACCTCTTGAACTTGATCAACGACATTCTCGATCTCTCGAAGATCGAGTCGGGTACCGTCACGGTCGAGGTCGAGGAAATCTCGTTCGCCGGCCTGGGTGACACCATCGATCGCAATTTCCGGCACGTGGCCGAAAACAAGAACCTACCGTTCCATATTCATTTTGACACCGACTTGCCACGCACGCTGATCAGCGACTCAAAGCGGCTCCAGCAGATCCTCAAAAACTTGCTCTCCAATGCCGTGAAGTTCACGTCGCAGGGACACGTGGACGTTCGTGTCGGCTTTGCTACCTCAGGCTGGAGCTTCGATCACCCGGTTTTGAGCAAGACCCAACAGGTCATCGCGTTCGCCGTGGAGGACACGGGCATCGGCGTGGCACCCGAAAAGCAGAGGCTCATCTTCGAGGCCTTTCAGCAGGGCGACGCCGGTACCTCACGCAAGTACGGCGGTACCGGGCTCGGCCTGGCGATCAGCCGCGAATTGGCCGGGCTCTTGGGGGGCGAAATCCGCCTCACCAGCGTGCACGGCCAGGGAAGCACATTCACCCTCTTCCTGCCGCTCTGCTACCGGGGCCCCGACACACCGGGCACCACGGCGGCATCTCGTGGGGCAAGCGATGGGTCGAAGGCTCCGCGCCACGCCCGTACTCTCGGTCGCCCGCGAGGAGCATATTCTGGACGATCGTGAGCGGATTCAACCGGGAGACCCCGTACTGCTCGTCATCGAGGACGACCCGTCCCAGGCGCGCATTCTCCTGGACCTGGCTCGCGACCGGGGCTTTAAGGTGATCGTCGCCACCAGAGGGGCGACCGGCCTTTCCCTTGCCCGGCAGTTCCACCCCGATGCCATTTCCCTGGACATCTACCTCCCCGATATGCTCGGTTGGACCGTGCTCAACAACCTCAAGTCAGACCCGGCTATGCGGCACATCCCCGTGCAAATTTTCTCCGTCGACGAGGAGTGCCAATCCGCCCTCGCCCACGGAGCTTTTTCGTACCTCATCAAGTCGCCAACAACCGAGGGAATCGAGGCCGGCCTCGAGCGGCTTGAGAGAATTCACCTCGCCTCGAACCAAGCGGCTGCTCGTGATCGAAGACAATGATATCGAGCGCGAGTCCATTGTTGAGCTGCTCCATCACTCCGACATCGAGCTCACCGCCGTCGCCACCGGCGGCGAGGCGCTCGAGGCCCTCCTCGAGCATGATTATGATTGCGTCGTACTTGACTTGCGCCTGCCCGATATCAACGGCTTCGAGTTGCTCGAAAAGTTTCAGGCCGAACCCGCCTTACGAGATGTCCCCGTCGTTGTCTACACAGGAAAAGAACTCTCCGACGAGGACGAAGTTCGGCTCAAGGCCATGGCCAAAAGCATTGTTCTCAAGGACGTTCAATCCCCCGAACGGCTGCTGGACGAGACCGCCCTGTTCCTCCACCGCGTCGTCGCCGACCTGCCGGAAAGCAAGCAGGCCATGCTCGCCCGGCTGCACGGTTCCAACGAGATCCTGCTCGGACGCAAGGTGTTGGTCGTTGACGACGACGCCCGCAATATCTTCGCGCTCACCTCTCTGCTCGAAAGACACGGGATGGAGGTCATCAGCGCGACCAACGGCAGGCAGGCCATCGAACTTATCCAAAGTACCCCCGATCTGAGCATGGTCCTTATGGATATTATGATGCCGGAAATGGATGGTTACCAAACGATGGCTGAGATCCGCAAGGACCCTCAGTTCCGCACGTTGCCCATGCTGGCCCTGACGGCGAAAGCCATGAAGGGAGACCGCGAAAAGTGCTTGGATGCCGGTGCCTCCGACTACATCGCCAAGCCCGTTAACACCGATCAACTGCTGTCGCTCATGCGAGTCTGGTTGTTTCGGTAAACGAGATCAAATTCAAACCGGAGGATCGATAATCCTCAATGAGTACTCAAACGTTGCCACATGAGGGGGTCGGTGCCATGGAGCCGCGATTGCAGGAAGCACCGGCGGACGCGCCATCCCTGCATTCTACATCGACTGATGAACGCATCAACATCCTTATCGTGGACGATGAGCCCCGGAATTTGACCGTGCTGGAAACGGTCCTGATGAACCCGGGCTACCGCCTGGTCCGCGCCGAATCCGCCGAGCAGGCGCTGCTGGCGCTGGTCGCCGAGGAATTCGCGCTGCTCGTGCTCGATATCCACATGCCGGGCATGAGCGGTTTTGAGCTGGCTAATTTGATCAAGGAGCGCGCGAAGACCGCCAGTGTGCCAATTATCTTCCTCACCGCTTACTACAGCGAAGACCAGCATGTGCTGGAAGGCTATAGCAGCGGGGCGGTGGATTACCTGCACAAACCCATTAACCCCACTATCCTTCAGTCCAAGGTGGCCGTGTTCGCCGAGTTGCACCGCAAGAATCGCGAGATCGCCCGGTCGAATCAGAGCCTCTTGAAAGAAGTCGCCGCCCGCCGTCAGGCCGAAGAGCAACTGCGGCAGTTGAATGATGAACTCGAACTCCGCGTGGCCGAGCGCCACCCGGTCTTTAATGGCGCAGGAGCGCGAACTGCGGAGCCTCGCGGACAACACGCCGGACATCTTGACCCGGTTTGATGCCGGCTTGCGCTATGTGTTCGTCAATTCGGCCATCGCGCGGGTGACCGACTTGCCCGGCGAAAAATTTCTTGGACAGACGCTACGGGAAGTGGGGATGCCAAATGACTTATGCGACCTTTGGGAGCAATCCCTGCGGACGGTATTCGCGACGAAACAGCCCTCGTCGATCGAGTTTGACTACGCGAAGTCGGGCGAGGTGCGGAGTTTCGCCGCCCGCCTGATTCCTGAATTCACCCCTTCGGGCGAGGTCGAGTTCGTGCTCGGGCTGACCCAGGACGTCACCAATCGAAAGCGGGCCGAGGAAGCCTTGCGGAAAGCGGACCGGCGGAAGGACGAGTTCCTCGCTACCCTCGCCCACGAACTGCGAAACCCATTGGCCCCACTGCGCAGCGGGCTCGAAGTGCTCAACATCGTGCGAGACCCGGCCATTATTGTTGAGACTCGCCAAATGATGGACCGCCAGCTTTCTCACATGGTTCGGCTCATTGACGACCTGTTGGACGCCTCCCGCATCACTAACGATAAACTCACGCTCCGGCGGGAGCGGGTTTCGTTACGATCGGTCGTCGAGACAGCCGTCGAGGCGAGCCGCCCCATCATCGACGCGGCCGGGCACGTTGTCCGGCTCGCTCTGCCCGAAGAACCGCTTTGGCTCGACGCCGATCCCACGCGTCTTGCCCAGGTCGTGAGTAACTTGCTCACTAACGCGGCCAAGTACACTCCCCAAGGGGGCCGCATCGAGCTCGCGGCCGCGAGTGAGGGCCGCGAGGTCATTCTCCGCGTGACTGACACTGGGCTCGGAATCCCGCCGGCAATGCTGACCGAAGTCTTCGAAATGTTCGCCCAGGTGAACCGCACACTCGAGCGCTCTCAGGGGGGGCTTGGCATCGGGTTGGCGCTCGTGAAGCGACTGGTCGAGCTGCACGGCGGCACCATTATCGCCGACAGCTCAGGCCTGGGCCGGGGAACAACATTCACCGTCCGGCTTCCCGCCGTCTCGGACTGTGGGACGGGAGTTGATCCGCGAGCGAATTCCGAGCCATCAACGACCCATTCTCCGGCGTCGCGTCGCCGCGTACTGGTGGTTGACGACAATGTGGATGGTGCCCGAAGCTTGGCTAAAATCCTGCAAATCTTTGGACACGAAGCAAAGACTGCCCACACAGGCCCGGAAGCCCTGGACGCCGTTGGTAGGTTCGAACCCGACGTGGTGTTGCTCGACATCGGTCTTCCCGGGATGAGCGGCTACGAGGTGGCCCGAAGATTGCGAGAAGAGCCATCGCACAGCAGCGCGGTCCTGGTCGCGCTCACGGGCTGGGGGAGCGAGGAAAACAAGCGGCAGTCGAGAGAGGCCGGATTTGACTACCACCTGACAAAGCCCGTCGAAATCAGCGCCGTCGAGAGGATTCTCACAGAGGTCGCCCGAGGCGAGGGCTAGCTCCTCCAGGACCGCGCGATGAGCTTCGATGACAAGGGCGTCACGACCGGCCACGATGCGGAGGCGCGGCATTTGCCGGCACTCTTCCTTCTGTTTGTGGGCAGCGGCTGCGCGGCCCTAATTTACGAGGTGGTCTGGCTTCAACTTTTGCAGTTGGTGATTGGCTCGACCGCCTTGTCTCTTGGCGTCTTACTGGCGACGTTCATGGGAGGCATGTGTGCTGGTAGCTTACTGCTGCCGCGACTCATCTCGAGGAAAGCCCACCCGCTACGTGTGTATGCCATGCTCGAGCTGGGCATCGGGGCTTTCGCAGTGGCGATTCTCTACGGCATGCCCAAAGTTGAATATGCGTACACATCATACGCGGGGTACGGGCTGCCGGACATTCTGCTGCGCGGGGTGGCTGCGGTCGTGTGCCTGGCGCCGCCGACGCTCCTGATGGGTGCGACATTGCCAGCGATTGCGCGCTGGGTCGACAGCGGTCCTGGCGGCATTTCATGGCTGGGTTATTTTTATGGCGGCAACATCGCCGGCGCAGTGTGTGGCTGCCTACTGGCCGGGTTCTATCTACTACGCGTTTATGACGTGGCAACGGCGACCTACGTCGCCGTTGCCATCAACGGCATCGTGGCCGTGACCGCACTCGCCTTGGCGGCGGTGGCATCACCCCCGGTGGACCTGGCCGAGGCGGTGACGGCCGAAACCGCCGAGTCCTCGGCCAGTGCGTGGACTGTGTATTTGGCGATCGCGATCTCCGGGATGTCGGCACTCGGTGCCGAGGTGGTATGGACACGACTCCTCTCGCTCTTGCTCGGCGGCACGGTGTATACGTTTTCCCTGATATTGGCTGCGTTCTTGATGGGGCTAGGAATCGGGAGCTGGGTCGGGGCACGCCTGGCAAAGCGAGCCGATTCGGCCAGGTTGGCGTTCGGAATTTGCCAGTGGCTGTTAACCGGGGCGATCGCCTGGACGGCGGTGATAATCTCGCAGTCGCTTCCCTATTGGCCGATCGTTCCCGCGCTCTCGCCGAGCCCGTGGGTCGTCTTTCAGCTCGATCTCTTGCGCTGCCCGTGGGCCGTCCTGCCGCCCGCGTGTTTGTGGGGAGCGAGCTTTCCGCTGGCGCTCGCGGCGATCGCGTCGCGCGGGCATGACCCCGGCCGGCTCGTCGGGGAAATCTATGCGGCCAATACGATCGGGGCCATCGCAGGTGCCCTGCTGTTCAGCCTGTTCTTGATCCCAGTCATCGGCACCGCAGGTGCCGAGCGTGTGCTAATCGGGCTGGCAGCGAGTGCCGGTCTCGTGGTCCTCTTGCCGTTGCTGAATAGCGCGAGCGGAGCGCTCCGCGTCGCGTGTGCGACGGCGCTGACGGCTGCGACGGCCGTGGCCGGTGTGCTCGCCTGGACCGTGACGCCGGTGCCGTGGGAGTTGGTGGCCTTCGGCCGGCAGACGGCTACTCATCTCGCGAGGTCAGCCCCCGGGATCGTCAAAGAGATTCCCGACGGTCCCGACATGCCGGATGTCTTCTGCACTTATGTTGGTGAGGGAACGAACGACTCGGTCGCCGTCACGCTGACGCGGGAGGGCGTGCGCAGCTTCCACGCCGCGGGCAAGGTCCAGGCCTCCACGCTCCCCGATGACATGCGCGTCCAGCGCATGCTGGGCCATATCCCGGCCCTCGTGCACAAGAAGCCCGAGTCAGTGCTCGTCGTCGCGTGTGGCGCCGGCGTGACTGCCGGCGCCTTCCTCTTGCACCCTGATGTCAAGCGAATCGTCATCTGCGACATCGAACCTCTGGTACCGACCAAGGTAACGCCCATGTTCGGCAAGGAGAACTACCACGTCGTCGACGGCATCGCCCACGAGAACCCGCATATGGTCAACGGCAAGGAGGTTCGGGTGGTATACGACGATGGCCGGCATTTTCTGCGTACAACCCGCCAAAAGTTTGACATCATTTCCTCCGACCCGATCGACCCGTGGGTCAAAGGCTGCGCCGCGCTGAATACCGTGGAATATTATCAAATGTGCCGCGATCATCTGAATCAGGGCGGAAGCATTTGTCAGTGGACACCGCTTTACGAAACGAACCTGGAATCGGTGAAGAGCGTAATCGCCACTTTCTTCCACACCTTTCCCCATGGAATCCTCTGGAGCAATGAGCGCGAGGGATACGGCTACCAAGCCGTCTTGTTCAGCCAGCTTGAACCGACGGTGATCGACGTCGACGCATTCCAGAGCAAGCTGGACCGTCCAGAGTACGCCCTCGTGAAGCAGTCGCTCCGCGAAGTGAACTTCGGGGAAATCAAAGAAGTCAGGACGGGGGACGTGGTCGCCTTGGAGGAAGGGCTCGACCTGCTCGCCACCTACTTCGGGGAGGCCACTTTGCTTACGGAGTGGTCGAAAGACGCCCAGATTAACACCGATCGAAACTTGCGGCTCCAGTATCTAGCAGGCATGGGGTCGAATTCCGACATGGGCGAGCGGATCGTGTCGAGCCTGCTCGAACATTACCGGTTCCCCGATTCCACATTCGTCGGCTCGCCAGAGAGCGTGGGCTTGCTCAAGGAAGCCCTGGAACAAGATCGCCGAAAGGTCTCCGCGAACATTGCCAGGAAACACCCCGGAGAGCCGCGATAATCTACTCCGGTCATCGAATCATCCGCGCAGTCGGTTTCACGAACGAGCACGTGTGCGAGGAAACCCCCGATTGGCTGATGGTGAAGGTGCTGCGGCTCCTGATCGACCCTCACACCTGCACCGCCCTGAACCCGACGACGAGCACGTGCGACCTGATGGCCACGGCCTCAAATGTGGGGCGAAGCAGTCGGCAGAGGACTCGGTTGGGGGCCCGGATCGCTCGTCTTTGGCCAAGAGCTGCGCCCGCTCGCGCCCAGCTTGGCGTGCACGGCGTGAGTGTCCACTTCGACCGACGAAACGAAGGCCGGACCGTCACCGTGAAGTCGGAGCAGGCGCCGCTGTGACGTGTCGACGTTAGTGTCACGATCGCCGAACAACCCCAGTCGGCCGTCGGCTACATCGCCTCGTTCCTCAACCGGCTGACCCGTGATGAAGTTCAGCGATACTACGAGCGCAACATCGGCCCATACTTCACCTCCGACGGTCGGGTAGACTTGAGCGTGGCACAGCACGCGGTCAACGCGGTCGCCACAGAACTCGGCGTCGCCGCGGCATCCGCTGACCAGATCTACCAGCCCGCCCTGTGACCGCTCATGCAAGAGGCCACGGCCGTTGGTAGCCCGATTTACTTCCGGCCTGCATTAGCGTTCGGCTGCCCGAACACGACGCCAAGCAGAATGCTGATGGTGACTATTGTCGCAAAGCAGCAAACGTGGGTAAGGGTTAGCATGGCTGCGCTCCTCTGGCTGGCATCACGCTTTCCTCGTTCAGTACGTCTATCTATACGATATGGCTATTAAGTCTGTTCATCGCTCCGGTAAAACCTGCGAAGGACCGCTCGCTGTAACCAGAAATAGCGCCCACGCCGCACCTTGGGGACGATAAGCCCACACGCCAGCGACAGTACTAGCGATCCGATTCCGAACGTCATCCAGCGGCGGTCGGCGGGGAGATCTTGCATGGGGAAGTCGTCGAGGCGGGACTCATCCACTCGCTGCTGAAGGAGAAGGGCGCGGCGGAATTCGGAGGCGAAAAGCGGGAATGGGATATCGAGGGCAAGCGGCAGAAGAGCGATCAGTAGTCGTCGCGCAGGTTTTCTCTGGCCAAGGTTCTGCCGCGGGTTCAAAATTAGGCCAATTCCGGTTTACTGGATTGTCAATCTGGTCGAACGGCAGATCGAAGTTTACACTTCGCCGACGCCCCGCGGATATGAGATCAAACGAGACGACAAGCCCGATGAAAAGGTGCGTCGTCCTTTTGGTCGTTGACACGGCTGTTTTCGACGATTACGCTAACTAGAGAAAATGAAGAGCCGGCGCTGGGCTGCGAGCTGTCGATTCGGGCCCGTACGCTTGGCGTCGGGCACTCGACCGGTCACTTGCTGTTCGACTAACTTCGTGCGCTTGACCCAACGTGAAGCGAATCTCCTTTCGCGGGCACATGCTGAGAGCTTCCCGACTCTGGAATAACTGACGAAGATCCCGAAATCGCATCGCGCCGTCGCACTTGGGGCATCCCCGATTGCATACTGTTCGATCGTGCGCTGCGAGAAGGTTCTTCTGGAGCCGTATTCTGACTCACTTCTTCTCCGACCAACCGCCACTTCAAGGAGTCAACCAATGTCACTCGCAAGCGTACTTTCCGGGCTCGGTGTTCGCTTGAGTTCGATGAACAGGGCGACAAGAGCGCCGGCGTACGCGCCGCGCAACCGCAGATCAGCGGTCGCAGCGGAAATCTCGCTGCTGGAACCCCGCTGCTTGCTCTCTGCTGCAGGGCTAAAGGCAGCACACAGCGATCACGCGGTTGCCCATCCGGATCAGAATGGCGGGCGGGTCGACCTCGACTTCGCTGGTTATATTTGGAACGCGAATTACAGGTGGAGTCAGGATTCGGGCAACTACAGTGACGGCCAACTGTTCAGTCCAAACCAGGCGCAACTCGTGCCCGGCGGCCTGCAACTGAAATTAACACCCACAACCCTTGACAACGGGACTAAGTCAACGACATCCGCGGATCTGGAATTGGTGGGGAAAGTAGGCGACTCAAAACCATTCCATCCCGGCTACGGCCAATACTTGGTTTCCGCGACCGGCAACTTCAATCAATTGGCCAGTACTAATGGCTTATTCGGCGCATTTACCTATGAAAATCTGAGCGGCATCGGCTATTTCGACGGCAATAAGATTACCCGCCTGCCAAACTCGGTTATTAAGGACTTGAAACCCGGATATGCCGTCTCCTCCACGAACTACCTAGGCAATTCGCTTCTTCCGGATGATACCAAGATCGATAGGATTGCGAGCGGCATCGTTCATTTGGACAAGAGCTCCATCAATAACCCAGGAAACTACCCTCACTCTATCTATTTTACGGACAACAGGCTGAAAAACGCTCACCGCGAATTGGATACGATCGAGGTGGTGCGCGACCCTAACACCCCGGGCACCAATGCCCAGTTCACTTTGCAGCCATGGAATGCCCTCCCCGGGCCGCCGTACCCGAACGTCAACCGCTTCTCGGTGGGAGACACTACGCAAATCACTGTCTGGATGGATTGGAAAGGGCCGAACAAGCCTGTCACCTTCAAGGAGTACAATGGGCTGTATAATATGAGTGATTTGCCAGCGACGCCTAGTTACGAATGGAAAACCGGGGACAAGGATCATCCTCCCGACCAGGACCCATTCATCCCGGATGATGGCCTGCAAACCTACCACCTGATTCTGTGGTATGCACACTGGCTGGGAGCCGCGCCGACAACGACCCAAACAGTCACCGTAGCGAACTTCCAGTATAAACCCTGAAGAAGCCCCGCGGTGCTTGCCGCTGGGATCGCGCTCGAGCCAAGCAAGTCGACAACCGGCGCCTTGTGCGCTTGACAAGGCCCCCCTCATCGTTGCGTGCGCTTCCGCCCTGACAACCAGTCGCGGCATGGATACAATCGTTGCCAGCGGCGGGCGGCGGTCTACGTTGGACTGCTTCCGTTGCGCCACGATCTGGGAGGCGATCATGAAGGCGATTTTCTCAATGGCGTTGGTCCTCGGCGTATTCGGCCTGGTGGGCGCGGCGGACGACAAGGTGGTAGATCCGGTCGGGACATGGAAGTGCGAGTATGAGATCGGCGGAGAGCAGCGGACATCCACCTTGAAGATCAAGAAGGACGGGGACAACCTCGCCGGGACAATGAGCTGGCCGGACCAGGACGAGGCGAAGCTCAAGGACCTGAAGCTGAAGGACGGTACGCTGACATTCACCGCCGAGCGGAAGTTGGCGGGGATGGATGACGGCATCACCGTCGAGTACAAGCTCACGGTTGACGGGGATAAGCTCAAGGGGAAGGGCGCGGCGGAATTCGGGGGCGAGAAGCGGGAATGGGATATCGAGGGCAAGAGGCAGAAGAACGATAAGTAGTCGTCGCGCAGGTTTTCTCTGGCCAAGGTTCTGCCGAGGGCTCAAAATTAGGCCAAAGGGAGCAAGTAGCCATGTCGACGATCGCAGAGACCCAGCAACGGGTACCCGCTTCGGACTGGGATTGCTATCCGACCTACCGCATGTCCATCGACAAATACGAACAACTCGTTGGCTCCGGGGTGTTCACGAAGCACGACAAGTTGCAGTTAATCAACGGACGTTTGGTGGCCAAAGTGACAAAGAACCCGCCGCATGCCGTCGCCAGCGACCGATGCCGTAATGCGCTGTCGCGATCCCTGCCGACAGGATGGTCGGTCAGAACGGAAAACCCGGTCCGACTCCCTCCGGGCAGCGAACCGGAACCCGACCAATGCGTCGTCCGCGGTGAACTCACTGACTATGTCAAGCAACATCCCAGTGCGGGCGACGTCGGCCTACTGATCGAGATCGCCGACGCCAGCTTGGACGATGACCGCAAGATGGCGCAGACCTATAGCGCGAGCGGTATTCCGGTTTACTGGATTGTCAATCTGGTCGAACGGCAGATCGAAGTTTACACTTCGCCGACGCCCGGCGGATATGAGTTCAAACGAGACTACAAGCCCGATGAAAAGGTGCCGATCGTGCTCGATGGGATCGTCGTCGGTTACGTCACCGTGTCTGACATCTTGCCGTAAGAAAGGAAAGGCGATGCGGGGCCATGCAGTCACGCATGGCCGAACACGCGGCCGATGAAATCGGCGTGCGCATTTTCATGGCGACAGCCAGCGCCGCCCAGGTCAATGAAATCGATAGTCCCAATGCGGCGATCGTAATCACCTCAAGATCCGTGGTCATAAAGTGTGTAATCCCGGTCGAGATAAAGCACAACGAAGACCCGATCTTTTCTAAATCCCACCATCGACTTCGTACCAGAGAAGCGAAATGCGAGAATGGTTACGTCATCGGTCACCACGGGTGGAAAAACGCGGTCGCCGAAAACATGGCGCGGCAGCGTTTCGTGGCCCATACCATGCCTGTGAGACTGCTGAATCTCACGCCACGGCAGTTTGCTAAGCTTGTGCAAGGTATCGGCGAAGGCGGCCTTTTCATCGGCATCGCACCGCGAAAGGCAATACTCCCCACCGAGATGCTCAAGATTGAAAATAGGGTGGAGATGGTTCGTTGAACCTTGTGCCTCGACCAGATGAGGCTTGATGTGCTGGCCACTGCTGGGTGCCTTTGAGGGCTTTAACTTGGACTTACCTTTGCCCATCGACGAGGAGGGTCTCGAAGTAGTTGCGCATTAAGTCTAGCGCGATCACGTCGTTTGGGGGCGTCTCCGTCCATGGGGGCTCCTCGTGCGTCATCGCGCGGAGCCTCGAGGCCGAGAACTGTCCATAGACTTCTGAAACCTCATCCAAAAGTTTGCGCACGTCGTCGGTGTACTTGGAGTAATCTACGGTTTGAGGCCGAGGTACCGCGTTCGCGCCGTACGACTCGAATGCGTGATACAGCGTCGGCACAACCGGGCCGTGAGCCCACGCCGAGATGGGGTCGTCAAACAGTGGTTTTCCGTCATTCATCGCAAGGTGAAAACCTTGCGCGTAGTAAACCAACTTCTGAAGTTTCAGATTCGTGATGTTGTCGCCGCAGTCCTCGTCCACTGACGCGAGGAAATAATCGGCAACCTCTCTGGCACTCAATGTCGAACTAGTCTCTGACATCTCATTTGCCGCCTTTCGCGATCTGCTCATTGTGACAATAAGTGGACGACTTCTCAATCCCTTTGGTTCGATGATTCGTTCGGCAGCGTCATTATCGTCGATCCAGCCGACGCTCACACAGGGGTAATCAAACGAACAGCATGGCGACACCGAGATCTCAATCCGAAGTTTAGGCCCATTCTGGGCGGGCATGCGAAACTCCTTTCTCGCGGGAACCATGATAGGGAATTGGCCTTCTTATCGGCCATACTTGGCTTAGCTCTTGAAAATTAAAGCGTTGGATCGGGAGGCGCAGGTTAGCTTCACCGACTCACTCCGTGTGTGCCCTGTCAATGACCGGATGGACACCAAGAGGGCTTCCCGATCAACTTTCGACAGTATCACCCATGCACTCGTGGTCTCGGCCAGTCGCCGATCTCTCTGACTCTTGTCGGCGGGTAATACGGTAGGCAAGTCATCGCCAATCCGACGCAAGTAGCTTTTCGCCGTCATCTTCTGCATCGGACGCACAAGGGTTTGCTAGACCGTTATGATCGTTACATTGCCTTCGGCCTGCTTCCGTCCTTCGGCCCGCTTCCGCGGTTCAATCTGTGCGCTATTCGACAACAGACAGGGGCTCACAATGCATGTCGGCCCTTCGGCCCTTCTCCTTCGGCCCTCCTTAGGCCCGGTCGAAGGGCTACATTGCCTGTCCTTCGGCCCCATCCGGGCCGAGATAATACCGGCATATATCAATCAGCTCCCGGCGTATTTGCAGCGGAGCCAGGGAGGAGGCCAAGGACAGAAAGGGCCAAGGACAGGGCCAAGGACAGGCACAGCGCCGGAAGGCAAGCCCGTTCGGCTCCGGTGGATTGAGAGCGCTCTGTGTTCGGCCTGGCCGCAAACACACGCGGTTGAACTCGCCCGGTCTGATCGAGCCTTGATGCAGCAGACTGGATTATAATAGCCCAGTCGTCCTTCGGTAGGTCGTGCGCTTGATTGTGTCGCAAGGGTATTCGCCACGGGAGGAAATTCCGGTGCGTCACTTCAAACCCGGATGGATTCTGGCCGCGTCCGGGGCAGTCGCCATCGGCATGATGATCTCGAGATTCGTCCCGGAGGTTCGGTGGCGCATTCTCAGTCATACAGCTCGGATGGAACTCGATCGAGGTCGCACTCAAGAAGCGGAAGCCACGTATCGCGCCGTGCTCGCGATGGCACAGTCGTTCGACCAAGACGACCCGCGGCTGGCCGAGACCTATATGAACCTGGCCGAGTCCGTCGAAATCCAGGGGCGAACGGGCGAGGCCGAATCGCTCTATCGTCAAGCACTCTCCGCGCGACAGAAGGGCGGCGGGGACGAACAGGCGGACATTTACACGAGCCTGGTCCGCCTCGCATCCCTCCTCAAGGAGCGGGGGAGTTACGCCGAGGCGGAGGCCTTGACCCGGCGAGCTTTAGTTGTCGCCGAGAACCATCGCAGCGACGGATACGACGTGGCCTACGCCCTGACGTTACTGGCCACGACGTACGCCGGGCAGTCGCGTTACGGCGAGGCGGAGCGAGAGTATGAACGAGCCTTGGCGGAGTGGAAGAAGACACCCAGAGCCGGATACCCAGGGGCATCCTGGTGCCTGAGCAGCCTGGCGTGGATCAACTGCGAGCGGGGCCTCTACGCTAAGGCCGAATCCCTGATTGAACGGGCGATTGCGGAGCGGGAAGCTGTTCTCGGACCGGAGCACCCTGATTTCGCCCTTGCCCTCGTTGATCAGGCGTGCTTTCTCCGCGAGCAGGGCAAATACACACTTGCCGAGCCGCCGTTGCGGCGAGCGCTGGAGATCCAGGAGAAAACGCGCGGGCCCATGCACCCGGAAGTGGCGATGTCCCTTAATGGGCTTGCGATTCTCTTAGACGTCCAAGGCCATTATTCCGAGGCTGAGTCAGTCTATCGTCGGGCCCTCGCGATCCGGGAGAGCGCGTGGGGAAGCGGACGGCCCGCCAGGGAAGTGGCCGAGAGCCTCAATAACCTGGGAGGGGTCTTGATCGCAAAGGGCGACTATGCCCAGGCCGAACCGCTATTGCGACGCGCTTTGACGATGTACAAGCAGACTGTCGGCGCGGATCACTTCCAAACGGTGCTTTGCCTTAGCCTCGGATCGTCCCTGGCGCGAAAGCAAGGCCGGTTGGCGGAGGCAGAAGCGTTCGGTCAAGAGGCTCTGGCCATCATCGAGAAACGCCTTGGCCCCGATCACCCCAAAATCACGCGCGTATTGCACGAGCTGGGGCAGGTCGCGACGGTGCGCAACGATGTCGAGAAGGCCGAGTCACTGTTGCGACGAGCCCAGACCGTTTGTGACACACGGCTGGGCACGGATCACCCCGAATTCGGTCACGGCCTTGATCTCCTGGCCCAGGTGCTCTTGAAGCAGCGCAAGTATGCCGAGGCTCTGGCGCTGGCCAAGCGATCGCTTGTCGTCCAGGAACGTGTCCTGGGACCTGGCCACCCTGCACTGGCCGAGTGTTGGGACACGCTCGGCCAAGCCCAAAAGGGGCTGGGCCAGTTTGACCAGGCCGAAGAGTCTTGGCAGCATGCCCTGACGATACGAGAAAAAGCCCTGGGCGCAGAGCACCCAGACATGAGGGAATTGCTCGAGCGCGTTGCCAATTTCCACCGAGAACGCGGCCAGGACCTCGGGAACGCGCGAATCGGGCAAGCGGGCCTTTTCGAACGACGAGCATTGACTCGCGGCGGGTTGGGTCGGCTGGAGCGCGAATTCGGCCATCGGCCGGATCAGACTCGGTCCAGGGGCCGATGGGGCGGGTGAGGCGACAAGGACAGAGGTGACAAACCGACAACAAAGCGAGAAGGACACGAGCGAGAAGGACACGCATCGCAGCCTGATCTGTTTGGCGATGTTCCGTCCCTTGCCGGCCATTTATGTGCGTTGGTGTGCATGTCCTTCCAGCCCTTCGATCACATCCCGGGGCCCGATGAAGTACGCTTCGCGTCTGGGCGCGATCGGTGATATGGTCGACGTTAAACTGGCACGCGGTTGCGAGCCCAGTTTAGCCAACAGAAGACTGCTTCGGGAGATCATGTCGCGACTCCTGGCCGGTTCGGCACCTGTCAGGGGTCCCTCTCGGCGCTGGTCGGGAGCGGCGTGTGCCGAAGTCGGTGCGGGTTTAGCCCTGACGGATCGCTTTCTGTTCGCCTAACGGAATAACCGGGAGTGCCAGTTATGATCAGCAAGCGGCCGAAGGTGACACGAACTCGTCGCTCCTCCGGTATCCGGCGTCAGACCAGGCCCAAAGAGGTGATCGCTCTTTTGGACGAGTGGCTCAAGGACGAATCCGGATACGACGAGGAGACCTGGCCTGAATTAAAGAAAGCCGTCGATCGCAATCGATTGTCCGGCAGGAAATTGTTCGATGAATAAGGTCGTTCTGCTCGATACTGGGCGCACGGTTACGAGCGAGTTCACCGGCGTGACTCGTCGGGTGGGAAGACCTCGTCGAGTGGGACCGTGCCTCCTTCGGCGACATCACGGCGTACCTCTGCAACAAGGCGGTCCCACTGCTCGTCGGTCGTCGAGACGAACCGTTGGTCCCACTGCCGCTCGTCGTCCACCTCCGCGAGCAATCTGGCGGCAATTGCATCTTGATCGCGGGGGGGAAGCTTCTGGATCTCAGCCATTTCTCGTTGAAGTAACGCCGTCATGGAACCTCAAACGTAGTGACGCGACCAACAAGGATCTCGGAAGCACGATCCGCCGACGCCAGTATTGCATCACCGGCCCGACTCGCCAAGTGGCTCGCTTCGCCCCGGCTCGCCGGCTCTGCTCAAGCCTGCGGCGCCCCGAATTCGGGCTCAATGCCGCGATCAGGCCGGCCCGCGTCCGGTTCGCCAGGGGAGATAGACACGGATCGCATCCTGATCAGCGAGACGTAGGGAGCCCTAACATGCGGGCCTAACTCATGTGGTCCAGCGATGCTCCGTCCCTTGTCGGCTGTTGATCCGCGTCGAGCCCTAACGTGTTGTGCCTGGCGATGTTCCTTCCTTTGCCGGCCATCGCTGTGCGTGTCATGGTATGTCGGAAAATTCTCGTCCGCGAAGAGGAGGGCCAATCGCTAGGCCTCCTCGTTCTCTCGGATCTGACGTCATCCTGGTCCCTCCCGATCATCACTCTATCTTAGAGCGGCCTGGCTCGCGTCGCAATCTTAATCAGGCGCTGTACGTAACAGAGTTTTGAAATGTCTGAGAAGCCGTTCATTCCGTGGGCCGTCCTTATTTCAGCGGCACCCGTGCTGTGCGATGGCCCAGAGGCGGAGGTCTCCGAAGAGTTGTGCGAGGGCGGCGGGCTGGTAGTGGGCGTTCAAGCCGCTGGGGTTGGGGAGGACCCAGGCGTGGCTACCGCCGAAGAGGTCTTTTTGCAGGCCGACGCGGGCGTCTTTGATGCCGGAGACGATGCGGTAGGGGCCGATGCCGACGAACGCGACAACGGTCGGACGCCAGCGTTTGACTTTGGCTTCGAGGCGCTGGCCGCCCGCTCGAAGTTCGTCGGCGGTGAGTTCATCGGCGCGGGCGGTGGGGCGTTCGACGATGTTGGTGATGCCGAATTTGAGGTCGAGAAGCAGGGATCCTTCAAAGGGTGAGAAGAGGCGCGGGGTGAAGCCGCCGCCGTGGAGGGCTGGCCAGAAGCGGTTGCCGGGGCGGCCGAAGTGGCGGCCGATCGCCGCGGTGTAGAGGCCGGGGTTGATGCCGGCGAAGAGGACGATGAGGTTTTTGGCGACGAGATCCGGGACGCGCTTGTTGTGAGCGGCGAGGAGCTGGGCTTTGGTGGGCTTCCACGAAGTAGGCAATGTCCGATTCATATTTGTCATCTCGAATTCCTGTCTCTGTCGGCCCTGAAGCCCTCTCGTTACACTAACGCAAAGCGCCTCCGATGCTCAACATTTCGGCGTCAAACTGACAAAGAGCCCTTTCATGCGACTCGTTGCGCTATCTGGATAGCTGATTTGCTCATCTCACTATTTCACAAACGTCAAGTGCCGCCGCGGCGATGCCGCCCTCACTGATGCCGAATACACCTTCCTCCAAGGCGACCACATTCAGTCCGCAACCAAGAAGTAACCCAGTCCTGATCAGCCTGATCTCGCATCAACCACGCCGGGACCGTTTGAGAACGGGAGGGTCGATCCTGACTCTCTCGCGCGGCGTCGGGGAGTTAATCCGCAGAGCCGCTCCACGAATGATCACCTATGCCATAGATGATACATGCAGATGTTAACATACAAATAATCCGAAAAACCTCACTTGCTATTCTCGTTCCGCGCGTCACAATGAGGAGCGAAGACGAGCTCATGTCAACTGGCAGTCGGCTCCGATAGGGATTGATGAGACGTCGTCGGACGACTGGTTGAAGGGCAACGCGGCAACGCCCGGGGGGCTGGTTGACGAGTAAGCCGGCGTGGTTGAATGCCTGAAGGCGTTCGACCACGCCCTTTTTTTGCGGGTCCTACCAAAGGCGACTCGATGAGGCTACCTCATGACGTGGTATCAGATTGCAGGCGACTGGCAACAATTCACGGCGATGGTGCAGAAGAAGTGGGACAAGCTCACCGACTCTGACCTAACGACATTCGGTGGGCAGAGCGACCAGCTTGCCGGCATCCTCCAACAAAAATATGGCTACACGCGTGAACAGGCAGATAAGGAAATACGCGAGTTCTCATGTCATTGAGTTGTGAAGTCTCCTCATTATGTTCTTAGCGTTTCTGGTGGCAATCGGACGAACGCCAGGCACGTATAGCAAAATAGAAAACAATTTCCTTGCTATTTATTCGCGGAAGAGGACAATGAATCTCGCCTGAGAAGCCCGCGTGACCAAGCGGGCCAATCGGACAACAATTTGAGCTGACGTCGTCGGACGACTAGATAAGGGGCAACCCGGCTTTGCCGGGGGGCCCGTTGACGAGTAAGCCGGCGTGGTGGAAAACCTCTGGGTTTTCCACCACGCCGGCTTTTTTTGTGTTGGCGGCCGATGATTACCCTCAACCCGGACAAAAAAAATGGATAAATCAAACTCGACCATGGCGCAACAGATCGCCGAAGCCGCCAGCGCGTTCGAGCAGATGCGGACCGGACACGGGCCCAAGTCTGTGACCGTCGTTCTGAGCGAGGAAACGCTCGTCATCACGTTGCACGGCGCCTTGACAAAGGCAGAGGAAGCCCTGGCTCAGACACCCGCGGGTGCCGCCCAGGTGCAGGATTTTCACCGCCAGTTGTTCGCCGACTCCGCCGATTCATTGCGGCGGGATATCAAACGAATCACCGGCGTCGACGTTCGCCAGGCGACCGCCGAAGTCGAGTCCAAAACGGGTACTGTCGTTCATGTATTCACAACAGGCACTATGGTCCAGGTGTTTTTGCTCGCCCATGGCATACCGGCGGCCACCTGGAGCGGCAACGGGAAAGTCGATCAAACCTGAGCAAGGAGCACAACGATGTTGGTCTTGTCGAGAAAGAGTATGGAATCTGTCGTAGTCGGTGGCCCGGCCCACGTGGAGCGCATGCTTAGAGTCACCGTGCTCGAGATCAAAAATGGGTGCGTGAGACTGGGGTTCGAGGCGGATGCATCGGTCCGTGTCGATCGCTCCGAGGTGTGGGAACGGATCTGCGCGAGCCGTGAAGCGGCCGGAACACTCGAAAGTCCCGTGCCGGACTTGGCGAGTTAAGGAACCGGAAGAGGTCGCTGTGAGCAACGGAGGCCGAATGGAAAATGCGGCTCGGGCAACGGGTCCGTGCAGTTCTCAAAAACCAACGATGTACGGAAAAACTTCAGGAGGTGGTGAGTGGATGCTGCCCGTCCCCTGTTTGTATCGACCTATCCGCCCGCGGAATGCGGGCTCGCGACTTTTACCAAGGATTCCGCCGATGCGGTAGATCTGGCGTCGGGCGAGGCGTTATCGTCGGTGATCGCGATCAACAAAACGCATGCGAATCATTATGGGGACCCTCGAGTCGTCCACATCATCGACAACAACGGAAAGGCCGCCTACCGGCTGGCCGCGGCGGCGGCCAACGCCAGCTCATGCGACGTCGTGAGCTTGCAGCACGAGTTCGGCCTCTATCCCGGTGAGTGGGGCATGGGTGTCCTGGAGTTCGTGCGTAACTGTCGTAAGCCCCTCGTTACTACGTTTCACACTCTGATGACCGACCCCGCTCCGGCGCCCAGGCACCTGATCCGGAGCTTGGCGGCATGCAGCGAAGGCATCGTCGTCATGACAAACCGTACCGCGCGGCTCTTGGCGAGCGTTTACCAGCTACCGACAGAGTGCGTGCGCGTCATCCCGCACGGAGTACCAGAAGTCACTCTTGATGACGCTCAAATCCACAAGGCTCGGCTAGGATTACCAGCGCAGCATCTCATTTGTACGTTCGGCCTTATCAATCGCGGTAAGGGGCTGGAGTACATGATTCAGGCCATGCCACGAATTGTGGCCTCGTATCCGGATGCGCTTTATCTGATCGTCGGCGCAACCCACCCCGAGGTCAAACGCCAGGAAGGCGAAATCTACCGGGAGAGCTTGGTCGGGATGGCCGAAACCCTCGGCGTCGGCACGCACGTCCGGTTTGTAAACAGATATCTCGAGTTGTCCGAGCTCATGACGTACCTGCAAGCCTGTGACGTCTATGTTACGCCCTATCCTGGCAAAGATCAGATCGCCAGCGGCACGCTGGCGTACGCGATGGCGGCCGGACGGGCCATCGTGAGCACCCCCTACCTGTACGCCGAGGAAGTGCTCGAGGAAGGTCGTGGCCTACTCGTTCCGTTTGCCCAAAGCGCACCCCTAGCCGATGCGACAATGCGTTTCTTTCGCGACACCGCATTTCGTAAGGAAACACAGCGCCTTGCTTACGAATATGCCAAGCCGATGTTCTGGCCGAATGTCGGTCGCGAGTATCTCGAATTCTTTGACGAAGTGGCGTCGGCTCGTGAGCAGGAACGCGGGTGGGTCTACGAAGAGGCGTTGCGGGCACCTTAGGCCGGGCAATCGTCACGGGAGTCGATACACCCGGATGGCGTCATCGTGAAACAGCTTCTTCTGTTCGGCATGCGGCCGGTTGGCTAACCGGCAACTTCATCGCCTGGTTCGAGGCGTACCTCGACGGCCGCTGGTTCACGTTCGACGCCCGGCACAACACGCCGCGGGTTGGCCGGGTGCTGATGGCCCGCGGTAAGGACGCCGTGGATGTGGCGATAACCACCTTGTTCGGGCTGACGTTCCTTGAGAAATTCACCGTCTACACCGACCAAATGCAGAAGCCGCAGCCGATCGGTGCGGCATGGATGTGAGATCCGTTTCCCACTTACCTTCGGTTCCGTAGACCGATATTCGGCCGGGCTCGAGTAAGCCACGAACGCTGCCGCAATTTCCCATTGCACCGATTTTTCTGCCGACATGCTCGAACTACCTACAATAGCGGTGGTTAGGTCGAATTGGCCCAATTCCGGCGCTTTGTAGCGATTAGGCTGCCGACATGCTGTAACCTCTGAATCTTCAACGAGATCGGTTCTTTTTTCCGGATAGCCGATTGGGATCAGTCCCAAATTGTCGGTTCTCCAACTGTGACACTTTGCGCACGTGTCAAGCTGCCGAAAGTTCGGAGCACTTAAGACTGATTCCTACAAGCGGTTTATGACTCTGGGTCGGCGGACGTACACCTGGCTTGAACTGTCCAGCTCAGCGACGCTCAAAATGGGCGATTTGGGACGATCCCTGCCGATTGATCTGCCGACATGCTTTAACCCCTTGTTATTTCATGAGATGCGGCTTTTTTTCCGATTGTGCCGATCTTGCTGCCGACATGCGCAACCCGAGTTCCAGCATGACGTTATGGCCGGCGAAAATTTCCGATTATGCAGCCGACATGCGGAACTTCTTTTCCCGCCAAGCTTTACGTCGGCCCGTGGTTTTTCCGCTGACCAGGCATCGTGTGCGCGCTTGTCCTCGCGCTTTTTTTTGGCGTGGAATCACTCGGGACGACGTTTTGACTTCTTGCGATACCCCTGATCCCGGGGATGGGGTGCGCCAACAGATTCTGGCGAACGCTCAGGAAAGCGCCGTAGAGAGGTCGGGGTCTACGCTGGGATACCAAGCCGACGCGCCGCGAGGGTTCCGTCGGCACTCCCCTCGCTCGCGCTTCGGGTTGGTATCGGTCGCCGCCCCTCCCCGCCGGAATCCGTTGCGCCCCCCCGGCAGTGTGGCGTCCATCAACCCTGAAGAATACGTTTTTCTTCGCGCCGTAACGGCGAGCCAACCTCGCTGGGCGGATCGACTTACGGTCGAACCGAGTTTTGGCTATTATATTTTTTCTTCTCACCTGGCCTTCTGCATGCATTTTCTGGTAAGCTAGGTTACTTTCCAGTTTGCCCAGCTTCGAGGTCGGCATGCGCATCCCACGTCATCCCACCAATATTCGTCGGATGCTCGACAGCCGGGTCAACCAAGTGACCGCCCGCAAGCCATTGTTAGCTGCTAGCCTCGTTGTGGTTGAGCGCAGGTGTGGGAAGCCCAGTTGCCACTGCGCTTCCGGCGAGAAGCATCGTGCCCACCAGTTGACCTACAAAGACCGTGGCAAGACGCACACGGTTTATGTTCCGATCGATTTCACGGATGAGGTTCGGTCATGGATCGACGAACACCGGCGGCTCAAACGCCTTCTCCAGGAGATTTCCCAGCTCAGTCTGGCCCTAGTTCGCACCCATGCTCAGGAGCGGAAACGGAGAAAGGGCCGGTCGTAGGCCTCGGCGAGGCGCTCCCGACAACCATCCTCCACTTCTGGCCTGAGTTCAATCGGTGGCTCGATGAGGTGCCCGATACCCGTTTTTTGCCCCTGGTCATCTATGACAAGCGGTTCCTCATCTGGTGGGGGATCAGCTTGTACTTGTTCCAACTCGGCAGCCGCCGACAGCTCGATTTCGATCTCGATGCCCGCGGCACCGAAGTGCTGAACAATCTCAACCGATTGGCTCAAACCCAGCAGGAGACGCGCCCGGTACACGACACTCTCGATCATTTCCTGGGACATACGGGTGTCACACCGTATGCTGCGTTGCGAACACGCATGCTCTGTCGTCTGATCCGTATGAGATGCCTGGACACAGCCCGCTTGCAGGGGCGATTGGTCGTAGCTTTAGACGCCACTGGTCATCTCGCTTTTCGACGGCCCCATTGCCCGAATTGTTTAGTCTACCGTCACGAAACTCACACCTCCTATCTGCATCAAGTGCTGGAAGCCAAACTGCTTGGGCCAGCAGGTTTGACTCTGTCCATGGCCAGTGAGTTCATTGAGAACTCGGACAGCAACGCCGCCTTGTCCGGCGAGAGCCGTAAACAAGACTGCGAACTCAAGGCGCCGAGCCGCTTGCTTCCTCAACTTCGCCGGGATTTCCCCCAGCTACGCCTGTGTCTTTCCGGCGATAGCCTCTACGCCTGCGGGCGGATGTTGCTACTGGCCAGGGAGCACCACTGCAACTATGTATTCACGTTCAAGCCCGGCCACATGCCGGCCGTCTGGGAAGATTTTCAGAGTCTTCTGAAGCTCTGTCCCGAAAACACGCTGGAGCGTTTTACCCCCGACGGCATTTCTCGTGTTTACCGCTGGGTCCACGGCTTGTCCTATCGGGACGACCAAGGAAGGCCCTGGCGCTTTAACGCCATCGAATGCATCGAAACAATCGATGGCAAAACCACCACGTTCGCTTGGATCACGGATCTTGAGGTTGATATCCACAAGGTAGAGGACGTCGCCACGAAAGGAGGACGGCACCGCTGGCATATTGAGAACCAAGGCTTCAATCGCCAGAAGAACAGCGGCTTGAATCTGGAACACGCTTACAGCACCGACCCGGAATTGCTCAAAGCGTATTATTACTTGCTACAGATCGCGCACATCATCCTGCAGGTCCTGGAGGTCGGCAGCTTGTTGTGCGCCGCGGCGGCCGAGTTTGGACGGACGCCCCGACAATTATTCGGGAGCCTGAAAAATCTCGCCCGCCGCTTGCTGGAAGCCTTCCGTTATATTTCCCTGAGCGACCGAGCGTTTGATCCCCTCCATGCTCGCCGGATTCAAATCAGGTTTGATAGTTCCTAGCCCAAGCCGAGCATTTCTTGGGTCACCAGATTCCAGCCGCCCGCCAGTAAAACCCGTTTGACGCGACGCTCGCCCTGGTGCGCGAGGCCGGTCGCCCTCCGCGCACGCCGTACCAGTGCCTGCCGGCCCGCCGCCACCCGGGAAATCCCCGCGATGGGTATTCCTCATCGCTGGGGGTCCATCCGGACCGTTGACAGTCACGGCCCGACGCCCTATCGTGATCTAATTCGTTCGGCGGACGTTATTTCAAAGTGGACCCGCGGAAGTCGTCGCGCGATGTAGGTCAGGCTTTCTAGCCTGACGCCAGTGCGCTTGTGGCAGAACGTCAGGCTGGAAAGCCTGACCTACGTGAGTTTTCCGCGGTCCAACTTAGCCGACATGACCGCCGCTCGACCGGATTTCGCGGCGAGTCGCGCCGCCGGTTCCCGACGCTTCACAGGCGCTGTCCCGTCCGACTAGTTTTTTGCGTTCAGCACTCATGAGTATACGTACGCGGTTTGCCCCCAGCCCGACCGGCTTCCTCCACATCGGCGGGGTCCGGACGGCTTTGTTCAATTGGCTGCTGGCGCGGCATCATGGCGGCCAGTTTATCTTGCGGATCGACGATACCGATCAGGAACGCCACGTTGATGATGCCATCAAACGCATTCTCGACGGTTTTCGCTGGATCGGGATCGACTGGGACGAGGGGCCGGAAGTCGGCGGGCCGTTCGGACCTTATTTCCAGTCAGAGCGGACGGATCGGTATCGGCAAGCAGTCGACCAGTTGCTCGCCTCGGGGCACGTTTATCGCGACTACAGCACCGAGAGCGAGCGAGCCGCGGAGAAGGCCGCGGCTCAGCGAGATAAACGCGCCTATCGATTTCGCCGCCAAGAAGTCTCCGCTCAGGAAGCCGCCCGGCTCGAAGCGGAGGGACACCCGTTTGCCTTGCGATTCGAGGTCCCGGCCGGTCGAACGCTGGTGCTTCACGATCTGATCAAGGGAGACGTCGAGTTTTCCACCGACGAGATCGGCGATTTCGTGATCATCCGGCCTGATGGCACGCCGCTTTACAACTTCGCCAGCGTCGTCGACGACGCCGCCATGCAGATCACCCACGTGGTCAGGGCCGATGAGCATCTGTCGAACACGTTCCCGCAGCTCTTGCTCTTCGAGGCACTAGGCGCGAATTTGCCCGCGTTCGCTCATGTTCCTTACGTGGCCGAGCCGGGCTCGAAGTCGAAGATGTCCAAGCGCAAAATCGCGGAATATGAGAAGCTAGGCATCCTGGTTTATATTCACCAGTACAGGGAAAAAGGCTACTTGCCCGATGCGCTTTTGAATTATTTGTCGAGACTCGGCTGGAGCTTCGACGGTACCCAAGAGATCTTCACGCGGGCCGAGCTGATCGAGAAATTCTCGCTCGACCGGGTCAATAGCTCTCCCGCCAGCCACGATCAGGATAAGCTGTTCTGGATCGAGGGCGAGTGGATGAAAAAACTCCCACTCGAGAAAAAAGTGGAGGGCGTGCTTCCTTATTTGAAAGGCGAGGGCCTCGTCGGCGATCCCCTCTCGGAACCCGTTCGAAGGCGCATCGAAGCCGTGATCGCCGCATTGGGCGATCGACTGAAGGTCTTTTCGGACATCCTTAAGCTGGGACGGTTCTTTTTCACGGAATCGTTGGCCTTTGACCCCGACGCCGTCAAAAAACGGCTGCGTAAGGAAGGGGTTCCGATCTTGCTGGCCGAGCTCGATCGGGAACTGGCCCAGGTCGAGCCTTTCGATCTGGCCGCTCTCGAAAAGGCCATCCACGCGTATGCCGAGCGGACCGGCCGCAAAATGGGCGACGTGGTCAATCCGCTCCGCGTGGCCGTCACCGGGCAGGGAGTCGGTCCGGGCCTGTATGACTGCCTCGCCATCCTGGGCCGTGAAGTCTGCCGGGCCCGGATCAATCAGACTCTGGAGATGCTACGGCAAGCCGCGACAACCTCCACCTGACGAGCGCTCCACGGGGGCGTTTTCCGCAACACGTACGAGGACAAGCTGAATGCGCGTTTTTGTTACCGGTTCGATCGCTTACGACTACATCATGGTATTCCCCGGTCGCTTTCGCGACCACATTCTGCCCGACAAGATGCACGTCTTGAGCGTTTCGTTTCTGGTCGATTCGCTCACGCGCTTGCGGGGCGGTACCGGCGCGAATATCTCCTTTAATCTCGGGCTGTTGGGCGAGCATCCGTTTCTGGTGGGGACCGTCGGAGAAGACTTTGCCGAATATCGCGCCTGGCTCGAGGGGCACGGCGTCGACTGCCGGACGGTCAAGGTCATCGCGGGCGACCACACCGCCTCGTGCTTCATCAACACCGACCTGCAAGACAACCAGATCACGGCGTTCTATCCCGGTGCAATGGCTCACGCCGCGTCGATCTCGGTCAAGGAGTGTGGAGTCACCTCCGACGATCTGGTCGTGATCGCGCCTAACGATCCAGGGGCGATGAACCGTTATACGAGCGAGTGCCTCTCAGCGGGAATTCCTTATCTTTACGACCCGTCGATGCAGTTGCCCCGGCTCGAGCGGGCCGACCTGGAAAAGGGCTGCCGTGGCGCGCGGATCCTGGCGGGCAATGACTACGAGTTCGGGATGATGGCTGAAAAGCTGGGGATTTCCGAGTCGGACCTGCGCCGGCTCGCCCCGGTCACGGTGATGACGCGTGGAGAAGCCGGCGCCTTAATCACCGTAGGCACCGACGAGTTCGACATTCCGCCGGCAAAGCCGAAGCAGGTGCTCGATCCAACCGGGGCCGGCGATGCCTTTCGGGCCGGGTTCATCATGGGAGTGAAGCGGGGTTTGCCCTGGCCCGTGGTCGGCCGGCTGGCAGCCCTTTCCGGAGTCTACGCGATCGAGCATAAAGGGCCTCAACAACACGCCTACACTCGCGATGAGTTCATGGCTCGATACAAAGAGAATTTCGGTTCGGCTCCGGAGTGAGAGCTGCCATGCCCCAGGGGACCCGGGTCTTCATCGCCATGACCGTGCCCGACCCACTGGGGCGAAAGCTCTCTCAGTTGCAAGCGGAGCTCGCGCCGCAGGTGCGAGATTGCCGGTGGTCGTCGGCTCTGCCCTTTCACGCGACGTTGGCGTTTTTGGGCGACGTGCCCGACCCTGATCTCAACGCAATATACCGAGAGGTTGCTTCGGCGGTGGCCTCAGTCGAACCTGTGCAAATCGAACTGAAGGGGCTGGGGGCTTTTCCGTCCGCAAAGAAACCGCGCGTCATCTGGGTCGGAATGACGGCTTTCAACTTAAAACCGGTTCTAGACTTGCAAGGATCTGTTGTCCATGCACTGGCGCGGATTGGCCGCTGTTTTGATGACAAACCGTTTCACCCCCACGTGACTCTCGGTCGAAGGAAGCACGGGCGGTCGGGCCCGGGCGATTTGACAGGCTTAATCGAACACTATCAGCTTTGGTCGGCAGGCGAATTCACCCTCACCGAAATTCACGTTTTCGCCTCAGTGCTTGGCCCAACCGGTTCCGTTTACGAGGTGCTCGCCTGCTGTCCCTTGCATGCGAAAAAAAACGAAGGTTCCGCTTGACCTTTGCCGAAGATGAATGCTAAGCTTACTGTAATTGCGTACATAACTTGTGGACGTATGGGAAGGAGCGAGGATCGTGGCGAAACGTCAGGCGGCAACGGAGAGTAAGGCGAGTGCGTCGGTTGAGCAGAAGGCGCTCGAACAACGCAATCAGCCAGATCGAGAAGACGTTTGGGGCCGGGGCAATCATGAAATTGGGGGAAGGATCCCATATGGAGGTAGAGGGGATCTCGACGGGCGCCCTGTCGCTCGATTTGGCGCTTGGGGGTAAGGGACTGCCTCGCGGGCGGATCATCGAATTGTTCGGGCCGGAGTCGAGCGGCAAAACGACAATCGCCTTGCACGCCGTGGCACAGGCCCAGCAAAACGGCGGCGTTGCCGCGTTCATTGATGCCGAGCACGCGCTCGATCCCGCGTGGTGTAAGCGTCTGGGGGTGGATATCGAAGCCCTCTTGGTCAGCCAACCCGGCAGTGCCGAAGAGGCCCTGCAGATCGCCGAGATGCTGGTTCTCTCCAATGCGGTGGACGTGATTGTCGTCGATTCGGTGGCCGCCTTGGTGCCCCGCGCCGAGATCGAGGGAGAGATCGGTGATACTTTTGTGGGAATCCAGGCCCGGCTGATGAGCCAGGCGCTGCGCAAGCTGACGGGGGGGGTATCGAGATCGAAATGCGTCCTGGTCTTCATCAATCAGATCCGCGAGAAGATCGGCGTGATGTTCGGCAGCCCCGAAACCACGCCGGGGGGCCGGGCCCTTAAATTTTATAGCTCCTGCCGCATCGACGTCCGCCGCATCGGTCCCGTCAAGGACGGCGAGGAAATCGTCGGCTCGCGCATCAAGGCCAAGGTCGTCAAGAACAAGGTTGCTCCCCCTTTCCGGGTCTGCGAATTCGACATGATGTACAGCCACGGCATCTCACGCGAGGCCGACCTGCTCGACTTGGCCATCATTGATAAACTCATCGACAAGTCGGGTTCGTGGTTTAATTACGGAGATATTCGGCTAGGCCAAGGGCGCGAGAACACCAAGCAATATCTGCGCGACAACCCGGACGTGGCCAACGAAATCAGTATCAAAATCCTGGGCAGTCGTACCGCTTCGGGTGCAAGCTTCAGTGCCAATGGAGTCGCCGATGAGAGTGGTGAGGCCAACGAATGAGTGGGTAGCCACTGAAAACCGCGAGCGTCGTCGACTGTGGCGGACGCGCCCGCATACCAGGGATCTGGCCGCGCTCGCGGCGCGAACGAACACGATGGGATCGGCTCAGAGGCTCGGTCCCGCGAACGGGGCAAACAAGTCCGCGAGCGGTAATTGAAGTCCGGGCAAGACCCTATCATCCGTCAGGATATCGTCAGGACCGAAAACGCGGAGTGTGTTCGGCGTCTCGTACACGTCAACGATGCCGAGGTTTGGATAGATCACCCAGACAGACCGCACGCCCGCCCGGAAGTATTCCAGCACCTTTCCGCGCTGGGCCTCGGCCCGGTCGGAGGGACTCGTGACTTCGACGGCCACGTCGGGAACCACATCCCATGCGTTGGCATCTGGATCCTGAGGGGTATAAACCGGCGATCGCGGATAGCAGAAGAACGAGACGTCAGGACGACGGTCGCGACTCTCGTCCTCGGCCAAAGGCAAGTGGATGAGCAGTTCCGTGAATGCCTCGCCGAGTTGCTTCGGCCTGGCGAACGCGTTCAGCACGAACCGATTCGGGAGGCAATCATCACGGCGAGAATGCCCATCGGCGGCATCTCCAGACGTTGCCCGTGGACGGTTTCATAAAGGGCTTCGTCGGTTTCCATCGGCTCGGCTGGAGCAATGACTCGGGGATTCACAGCAGCTTCAGCGAGGGTCGCGGTACTCATCAGTTACCTCCCAGGTGCGTTTCCATAAATCGATCATAGCAGACGAAGTTTGGTCGGAGAACCGGCTGTTGCTCAATTACCATCGACGGTCTGACGGGTGGTTGCGACCCCACCTGGCGGAATGGGAAGCGAAAGCAGCACCTGCGACTCGGCCGTGTGCGGGACCAGGACGCCGGAGCTGACCTGAGAGATCGGAAAGAGCGTCTTGATCAGCCCATGCACGCTGGCACTACCTCGGGGCGCCGACAAAAGTGCCGCGGTCGCCCCGGCGACGACCGTTTCCGGGGCGAATTCCGCACCCAGTGCCCCGGCGATCCGGATTTCACCGCTTGATTCCATCGCAAAGGTGAAACCGAGTGCGCGGAAGTCGACCTCAGTTTTACGCGATTCAAGATTGGCAAGCCGCGCTGAGCGGCGAAACTTCATCTCTCGTGTCAGTGCCTCGATCAGCTCCACGCCAATCGATCCCTGACCGGCGGACAGCTCTCCCTGGGCATCCAGCCAGCCGGGGCCCTGGGTCGGGCGCTGGCCCCACCTGGCTTCTTTGATCGCGACGCGGGCCCTTCCCGTCAGCCGATGACGCGGAAAACGTCGGCCGACCAGCCTGGCGAGATCGATGTCGAGCAATTCGCCCTGAAAAACGGCCTCCCAATCACGCGATCCCTGTTGTCGCAAGCTCACCGTCCCCTCGACTTTCGCCTCGGTTCCCAGCCAGTCGTCGGCGTCGAAAAACACGTTCAGCATTCGGGCCGCCAGGGGCATGCCTTCGACCGTTTTCAAGACGAGTCGTGTCTCGATCGGCTCGGCTTTGCGGTCACGTGTCAAGCTCAACTCGCACCGAGTGCCCGCGCCCTCGCCAGGAACTCGGTACGCCAGCTTGAGAGCTGGTGCCCAGGGGTCGACGAGAAACTCGCCGGCAACTTCACGCAGCGTGAACTGAAGACCGTCCTGGCCCGGTTCAATCTGTAAGTTAGGGGCCGTCACATTAATCCGCTCAAAGGGGACTTGACCCGAGCGCTGAAAAAGCACGCCGAGCTGAGCCAGTCCATTGCGGGGACTTTCGCTCCGCAACCGCGGGTTCTCAAGATGAACGGTAAGCTCTAGGCCGGCGCGTTGCAGCCGTGCCCGCTCGGCACGTGCAATTTCGACCAGCCCCTTGCCGCGTGGTTCATCCTGGCGCAAGACAATCCCCTGATAGACGACTTCGCCCGGGCTCGGATATCGCACAGCCTCCAGGGTCACCTGAAGCCCAAGTTGGCGCCCGAGCTCGATCTCGACATCACGAACATGCCCCGGCCGGTTGATTCGCCAGGCGAACGCGACCACAAGGCCGGTCGGCACCACGGTCAGCCCGAAAAGAAACAGCGTCGCCAAAGTCTGACGAACAGGGCGAGTCAGGGGAAACATCCTTGCCTCCCGGTAGGCCGCGAACGCGCAGCATGATGGGTCTAAAGCAGATCCATCCACCCGAGAGGATAGACGAAATGGCGATTTCGCTCAATTAGAGATTGCCGCAGGGGTGCGGCATCCGCCGAAAAGTACGAGGACAAGCGCTACCCGATCAGGCGGGTCTCCGGCGTCGATGCTCTGCGGCACCTGGTCGATTCAAGTGGAAAAAATCGAGCGAAAGTCGCGGCGGAGGCCGGGCTGCCCGAGTCCACGCTGTCGGAGGTCCTGTTAGGCCGTCGCCGGCTCAATACCCGGCACATCACGATCCTGGCGAGGTATTTCCGCATCGATCCGGGTGTCTTCATCGACGCACCAGCCGACTAGAGTCCGTCTCGCCGCTTTCCCACTCCGACGCTGGCCACGCGTACTTTCCGCCTCGCGAATCTTGCGGCCTTCCTCGAAGACCTGTTTCATGAGATCGTCTCCGGTAATGACCCCGCGCGTGCGGCGCCAATTCTTGGAACGTCCCGTAGTCTCATTGGCAAGCAGGACAGTGACCTGTTTCTCCAGTGCTGCCACTCGTTCTTCAAGCGTCGCTCGGGACATGGCTGGACTCCGACAGGAAGTCGAAGGGCTAGGCACGACCTGGCTCGCCCCATTGGGCGAGATGCTCACGGTTGAGTGCGTGAATCGCTTCCATGGCGGTTCGGATCGCCGCCAAGCTGGTGCCAACGTATTTTTCGACGACAGCCGCCGCGATTTCGAAGGCGACGACATTCTCGACGATTACGCTCGCTGCTGGCACAGCGCACACGTCAGAGCGCTCGTAAGCGGCAGGCTGGGCGCCTTGGTCGCCATGTTGATTGATGGCCCACGAGCCGCCAGCGTGCTGATCGGCTTCTTGGCCGCACGCACCACAATTGGCTCGCCATTGGACGTGCCTCCTTCGATACCGCCGGCATTGTTCGTCGGCCGGCGGAAGCCGTGACGGCGATCGTCGGGTAAATGGGATGCCTCGTAGGCGATCGGGTCCATCACTTTTGAGCCCGGTAGCCGGGCGGCCTCGACCCCCATGCCGATCTCGACGGCCTTGATCGCCTGGATGCTCATGACGGCGGCGGCTAGCCGCGCATCCAGCTTGCGATCCCACTGCGCGTGGCTGCCCAGCCCAATCGGGCAGCCCGTCACGATCGTTTCGACGATTCCCCCCAGCGTGTCGCCGGCCTCCCGCGCCGCGTCGATCGCGGCGACGATGGCCGCGTCGGCCGATGGGTTCAGGGTATAAACAGGGCTGGCGTCGCGAATCGCCAGGTCGAATGACTGGGGTGGCGCCGCGATTCCACCCAGCTCGCGAACATAACCGATCACGGTGATGCCCAGCTCGCGCAGTAAAAGCCTGCTCAAAGCGCCGACGGCAACCCGCAGCGCGGTTTCACGGGCGCTGGCGCGCTCGAGCACCTGGCGAATCCCCGTCTGATAGTTGATCGAGCCGGCCAGGTCGATGTGTCCTCCTCGCGGAGAGGCCGGCTCGGCCAGACGCTCGAGCTTGGCGTCGTTGTTGATCAAGCGGAGCGTAAAGGCGCACCCGTGGTCACCCCATGAAAGACGCCCGATTCGACAATGATCCGATCTGTTTCCAACTTCTGGCGCTTGCCTCGCCCGTAACCCCCCTGCCGGCGTTCCAGCTCGCGGTCGATGAACGCGACGTCAAGCCCGACGCCCGACGGAAAGCCTTCGACAATCGCGGTCAAGGCCGGCCCGTGAGACTCGCCGGCGGTTAAGTATCTGAGCATGGCGTATGCAAGCCCGCTAGAGCGGTCATCTCCACGGAAACGCCTGGCCGGTCAGTTTCTCGAACGCCTCGACATATTTCTCGCGAGTCTTTGCGACGACATCCTCGGGCAGTCGCGGCGGCGGGCTTGCTTTGTCCCAGCCGGTCGTCTCGAGCCAGTCACGAACGAACTGCTTGTCGAACGACGGCTGCGGCCCGCCAGGCCGGTACGCGTCGATCGACCAGTAGCGCGAGCTGTCGGGCGTGAGCACCTCGTCGACCAGGAGAAGCTCGTCCGTTTGGTTGTCAAACCCCCATTCAAGCTTGGTGTCCGCCAAGATGAGACCACAGCCCAGCGCGTGCGCACGCGGCGATCCGATAGACCTCCATGCTCTTTGATTGTAACGTCTCGGAGACATCCTTGCCGACCGCGCCGGCCATGGTTTCAAATGAGACGTTTTCGTCATGCCCCGTCTCGGCCTTGGTCGCCGGAGTAAAAATGGGTTCGATGCGATCGCTTTCGACTAATCCGGAAGGCAGTTTCACGCCGCAGACGGCCCCCGACGAACGGTATTCCTTCCATCCGCTACCGGAAAGGTAGCCCCGCACCACGCACTCGAACGGAACGACGCGGGCCTTTCGCACCAGCATCGAGCGGCCCACGAGCGATTCTCGTTCTTGCGCCGAGAGGTCAAGGCCGGCGTCGTCGACCTCAGTCGAAATGATATGGTTGGGGATTTTCAAACGGGAAAACCACGAGGCGCTGAGCCCGGTTAAAACGCGTCCCTTGTCGGGAATGCCGTTGGGAAGCACCCAATCGAATGCGCTGATGCGGTCGGTGGCGACTAAGAGCAGCCGATCGCCTAGGTCGTAGACGTCGCGCACCTTCCCTTGCCGCTTTGGGATCGACCCGGAGCCAACGTTCGTCTGTAGAAGCGTCATGGTAACTGGAATGAAGCGTTCCTTTTCAATGATCCGCGACAGGGCCAAAAACATCGCCGGACAGATTCGGCTCCTAAAGAAATTGTAGGAGGGAGCTCCGTCTCCCGATCCGCGATCTCGCCTTATGTCGGGTGTTTGTTCCTTTTGAGCTCGGTCGACGAACGAGACACCAGGGCTCGCGGTTATTCATTGGGGTGGTTTGTCCTCAATGTCCAGGGCCGTATTCTTGAGGAAAAGCCAGTTGGACGGGGCCGCCGAAATCGGCCCGTTGATCGCGAATATGGCGATCTGGTAGACCTTGCCCGGCTTCGGGTCTTTGAGCTCGACACGATTGGGGGCATTAAAACCGGCGACCACCGCCTCGCCCCCTTTACCTGGTGTGCGGGGCAGCATGCCGTCGACCCAAATCTCGCCGTAATCGTCGACCGTCGTCTGAAAGAAGACCCTTTTGCCGGCGGCCTCGGGCGGGATCGTGATCTTGGTTCGATACCAACAGAAACAAACCTGGCCGGTGGAGCGACCGTCTTTCAAACTCTCGGGCGCGATTACCTCCCACTTGCTGTCGTCGAAGTCCGCGCCGAATGCCCTCGGTTCCACGTTATAAGTTTTGTTGGGCTTGCCGTCGGGCCCCTTGCCTTCGACCTCGACAATTTTGACGTCGTGATACCGCCACTGCCCCTTGACTCGGTTCACTCCGTCCTTCGATTGCAGATCGATTTTCTGGGACTGCCCGACCGCGGCCGGGATGACTAGAGCCCCGGCCGCCACCATAATCGCGGCAGTCAACAACGTGCGCATCAGATTGATCTCCCAGGCAACGTTTATTCCCACTCGATCGTCCCGGGCGGCTTGCTGGTGACGTCGTAAACGACGCGGTTGACGCCCTTGACGGTATTCGTAATCCGCGTCGAAGCGCGGGCCAGCAGATCGTGAGACAGCCGCGACCAGTCGGCCGTCATGAAATCGTCGGTCTCGACAGCCCGCAGGGCGACCACGCTCTCGTACGTTCTCGCATCGCCCATCACGCCGACGGCCTGAACCGGCAAGAGCACCGCGAAGGCCTGAGCCACCCGCCGTTCGAGACCCGCGTTATGAAGCTCGTCCAAGAAGATGGCGTCCGCCTGGCGGAGGATCTCGAGCCGGTCGGCCGTCACCTCGCCTATACAGCGGACGGCCAGGCCCGGGCCGGGAAACGGCTGACGCCACACCAGGGCGTCCGGCAGATTGAGCTCGAGCCCGAGCCGGCGCACTTCGTCTTTGAACAGGTCGCGCAACGGCTCAATCAATTCAAACCCGAGCTCCTCGGGAAGCCCGCCCACGTTATGGTGAATCTTAATGGTCGCGGTCGGCCCGTCGGGCTCGCCGCCGCTTTCGATCACGTCCGGATAAAGCGTTCCCTGAGCCAGGTAGCGAGCGCCCGAGATCGAACGTGCCGCCTCGCGGAAGACATCGATAAACACATGGCCGATCCGCCGCCGTTTTTCTTGCGGGTCGGTAATGCCCTTCAAGGCCCTCAGAAATTGGTCGGAGGCGTCGATCACACGCAGCTCGGCACTCGTCCGCGAGCCGAACGCCTGAGCGACCGAGTCGCGCTCGCCCAGCCGCAACAGCCCCGTGTCGACGAACACGCAAACCACCCTGGGCCCGAGCGCCTTGGCCAGCAAGGCCGCGCAGACCCCCGAGTCAACCCCTCCCGATAACCCGCACACAACCCGTTCATCGGGCCCAACCCGGCGGTTGACCTCTGACAAAGATCGTTCGATGAACGCTTCCATCGTCCAGGTCCGCGGGTTCCCGCAGATCCGGTCCAAGAAATTACCCAAAATTAACGACCCATAAGGCGTGTGTGAGACCTCCGGATGAAACTGAAGACCGTAAATGGGCCGTTCATGATGCCGCACCGCCGCGATTGGACAAGTCGCGGTCGCGGCCAGTGGCACGAAATCGCCGCCGGCATCATGGAGCTGGTCGCCATGGCTCATCCAGACGATGGTCTCGCGAGGAACGTCGCGAAACAGCGGCTCGGACGGGTCCAGCACATGGCACTCGGCGCGGCCGAACTCGCGAGCCGGTGCCGCATCAACCTTCGCGCCCAGCACTTCACAAGCGAGTTGCATCCCATAGCAAATTCCCAGGATGGGCAAACCCAACCGGAAAATCGCCGGATCGCACTTGGGCGCTCCGGCCTCGTAAACACTCGACGGACCGCCGGAGAGGATGAGCGCCAGTGGATTAATCTCGCGGATGCGCTCGGCCGTGATGTCATGGCGGACGATCCGCGCGAAGGCATGACGTTCGCGAACCCTGCGAGCAATAAGCTGAACATACTGGGCACCAAAATCGAGGACCAATACAGGTCGCGCCGCCGGGTCGCAATCCACCATTAGCCGTTTTCTCGCAAGAACGAGGGAGCTTCACTCAAGTGTCGAAACGCGCCTATCATTTCGTGCACCTAGTCTATCAGACGAGTCCTCGACTTCACAATTGAGCGAACCCGTTCAGCGAACCCGCCATCGACCCGGAGCAAAACAGGAATGAGTCGCATCTCGGTGGCACTCCGTGGCACGCTATTCTTTCATGGTTACTCATGGAAATGGCACTTCTTGGCACGAAATGGCAGGGTTCGAGCGAGGCTCTGTCTCAGGTGCCCAATTCGAGAAACGAGTTAGGAAAATTCGGCAACGGGGCAGGTACACTCGCGTTCGGGGCACGAAAAACGGGACACCGCAAGTGGCCAGGGGTGCCTCCGTCGTTGATGGAAACGTCTGGTGTTCCAAGCCCCCGAAGTGGGGCGAGATCATAGAGCCCGGACGCGTAAGCCCCGGCGGGCCTAATTCCGATACCGTTGAATCAGTCATAAGCTGAAGGCAGCGAAGTGATTGATCTCGTTCCCACGCGGGAGCGTGGGAACGAGTACGAAGCCCTTCCTTGCCTTCAGGTAATCGCTCCACTAACCACCGGGCGCGAGCGCGGCGGGGTCCCCCAACGGATTGCGGCGTTGAGGGGTGGCGACCGATACCAACCCGACGCGCCAGCGAGGTTTCTGTCTTCCGCCGGCACTCCCCTCGCTGGCGCGTCGGGTTGGTATGTCCAGCGTAAACTCCGATCTGTCCACGGCGCTTTCCCGAACGTTCGCCAGAATCTGTGGGCGTGCCCGAGCTCCGCGGCGACCCGGCGGCACACGACGAACACGCCTCGCACAGTTTGCGCAGACCTCCTACATACAATATAACACGGTTTGCAAATTTCGTGAATGCACCTATGCCGTCTTTGCGGTATCTTTCGATCAGAACTTATTTCCCTCGTGTGGCTTACAAATTTTTCCGAAATTTTTGTCCGCGATCATTGCGCGCACACTTCGGTCACCCAGACGAAGCCGGACCGCAGGCGCATGCATGCATTCAAATTACTCCCAATCGAGCCCGAGCGTCTTCAACCGGCCGCGCAGCTCCGGAAGGTTCCAGAGCCGCACGGCCCGCTCGTTCTGGACCAAGATCCCGAGCACCGTGCCGCCCGCGTCGAACTTCACGGAAAGGACCGGATGCCCCGAGGGGGAAGGGATGTGGAACAACTCGGTCAAAGAGGAACCGTCGACTTCCCAGAGACCGACCGTCCTGTCGAGGGAGGCCGACGCGACCAGCGTGCCGTCGGGGCTGAAGGCGACCGCGCTCACCGTATCGAGATGGGCAGCGATCTCGCCGACGGCCTCACCCGACGGAACCCGGAACAGTGCGAGACGGCCATTGATCAGCCCGCAGACCGCCAGCGACTCGTCAGCGCAAAGCGCGATGCTCTGAATCGCCGCGCTGGCAACCAGAGTCCTTGACCTTCTGTCCATCGCTCGCCCGCAGCAGGTAGGCCCGTCCTCCCCGAGAGCCGGCGGCAACCCATTTCGAACCCGCCGCCAGGCACGTCAGACCGATTCGCCCCTCTCTGCTCGTTTTGTGAAGGTCCCACCGTGTCTGGGGCGCCAGCTTCGGAACCGACCATGACACGATCCGTTTCTCGTCGATCACGCCCCAGAGCCGTCGGCCATCGGGAGAAAAACGCAATGCCGAGGATTGTTTTTCTGGCACCTCGGCCACGACCTCGCCCCGAGCGACTTCATGCAGACGCACACGGAGTTCTCCGTTGTGGACGAGCAATGGGCGGACCGGGTTGGCGTCGAACGCCAGGACCGGGCCGGCGCCCTCGGAGTTGCATTCAAACATCACGCTTGAATCGGGCGAGGTCGCACCGGAACGCCAGGTCGAAATGATCCCCTTGGCGACCGGGCCCGCCCTTGACGAATTGCATCGTCGTCGTGGCGAGAACCGATCGCCCAGCCAGCCCGGCGCCGGCACCAAACGCGAAATCCCGCACCGGATCGTTCTGGATCGCCGCGGATGTCAGGGCGTCGAGCCCGAGGACATCATAGACCGTAGTCCCCTCCGAAGTCGCGATGGCCAGGGTTCGACCGTCGGGACTGAACGCGGGAGTAACAACGGACTCGGTCAGTACGGTCATCTTGAAAATAAGCTGATCGGCAGCAAGGTCCCAGATCTTGAGCGTGTTGTCACCCGACCCGGAAACCACCAGGGAACCAGTCGGGTGGAATTCGAGACCGGTGACGTCTCGAAGATGAGCCACGCCCAGATCCCGATCCACCAGGACGCGTTCGGTTTTTCCGCGGTACGAGCCGACATGAATGTTCTTGTCGATGTCGCTCGCCACCAGGGTTTGACCATCGGGACTGAAAGCGACCTGCTCATGATAGCCATCAAGCTCGAGAACCGTGCTTCGCTCAAATCGGCTCGTCTTCATGCTCGACAGGTCCCGGACTTCGCCGCGCTGGGCCGATGCCAGCGCCAGGAGCTTTCCATCGGCGCTGAGAGCGAGGTCGCTGACGACGCCGCGAACCTCGAAGTGGAGATGATTCGTCCATTCGGCTTCAATGTGCCGGTGTGTCACAACCCGATCCAGGGATGCGGAAACCAGGGTCGTCCCATCCGGTGTGAACGCGAGGCTGCGAACCGGGGTTTCGTGGCCGGCCAAAGTGATCGGCGGTGCATTCGTGATCAGGGTATCCCACACCTGGATCGTTCCGCTCCGCGAGCCGGCGGCCAGCCATCGGCCATCGGGGCTAAATGCCAGCGCCGATACGCCGGTGCGCTTCGTTTGGAGATCGCCGCCCCGGATCTTATATTCGGCGACTCGGTTCTGGGTCACGACGTCGAAGACCTGGACTCGATAGAACTGCATCATCGTCTGCCGATGGTGCTCGCCGACGGCGAGCCGCCGCCCGTCGCGGCTGAACGCCAGGCACGCGGAGTTGAGCGACGTGAGCTTGCGCCGCTCGCTCAGATCAAAGCCGCCGTGGGCCGCGACGGCGAGGCCGCGAAGCGACGCCACCGATCGCATCGGGGTCGGGATGCCGGCCCCCCTGCCGATTTCCTCGAGTGCCCTGGCCACCCAGCCCGGCTGTTTCTGGTTGACGATCTCCCGGGCGGACTTCTCGGCATTCACGTAGGTCACGTCGTTGATTTGCACGGTGTGCCGCTCGGTTTCCTCTCGCAATCGCTCGGCATGCCGCTGAGCTTCCGCCCGCCGTAAGACCTCGACAAGCCGGGCGCGGTGCAGCATGTAACCGAATAGCCCCGCGACGACGATCCCCGCGGCGGCGATCACCACGGCGACCCTCACCCCGGTCTGATGGCGGCCGACCCAACGCCAGAGCCGGGCTGTCCGAGACTCTTTCAACACCGAAACCGGCTCGCCGGCCAGCCAGTTCTCGAGGTCGTCGCGCAACTCCAGCGCGGTGGAATAACGGTCGGCGGGCATCCGGGCCATGGCCTTCAGGCAGATTGCTTCGAGCGGTACAGGGATGTCCAGGATCCACGGTCCGGGGATGCGGGACCTGACCCTCGCGGACTTCTTTGAGGATATCGAGTGTATCGGAACCCCCAACCGGTGGGCGGCCGGTCAAGATCGCGTAGAGCGTCGCCCCCAGGCCATAAATATCGCAGGGCGGACCAAGCGAATCCCACTTCTCCGGCAGCCTGCTCGGGGCTCATGAATGACGGAGTCCCCAATGCCCACCCGTCGAGGGTTCCCGGCACATTCTCGGCCCCGAAACCGGCAACCGAATCCGTCGTGGCCCGCTCGCCATCCGATCCCGCCTGGTGCTTATGGCGGATCAGCTTGGCGACACCCCAGTCGATGATGACGGTCTCGCCGAATGCGCCCAGGATGACGTTCGCCGGCTTGATGTCACGGTGCAGAACGCCACGGTCATGCACATAGGCGATGGCGTCACACATGGCAAGGAAATGGCGAAGCAGGCGGCGCAGCTCGTCCGATCCGTCGCGGAACTTCGATCTCTTTGAACCTGCACCGAATGCGGCTTCGTGAAACCGCGCGATGGCCTGTTCGAGTGTCTGACCCTGGATCATTTTCATCGCATAATACGGCCGGCCCCGCTCGTCAAAACCCAAGCCGTAGACGGGCACGATCGCGGGATGCTCGAGCTGGCCGGTGATCACCGCTTCCAGGAGAAATCGTGCGCGGTGCCCCGGGCTCCCGGCGTATTCCTCCTTGATCTGCTTCAGTGCGACCGTGCGGTTCAGCTCGGTATCGTGTGCCACGAAGATCTGGCCCAGGCTCCCTTCCCGGAACCGCTCGAGGATGACGAACCGCGACGACGATTTCCTTTCGGCCCGGCCGTTTTCTGCTTGGTGCGAGCCAGGATCAGGTCGCGCATCCGTGCCGCCGGGTGCGTCCGCTCCGACACCTTCCTCGCTCCGGCTCCCGTCTTGTACCAGGAACCCGCCCAACGACCTCTCGAGCCGTCCCAGGGCCTCCTCGTCAAGGGGCCTGAACGTCTCGAGCCATCCCTCCATCGGGGAGCGGTCGCCGGCGACCCAGCCCCGCAGTGCCACAAGGAGCGCCGTCGTGTCTCCGGATGCGGTTTCCTCACCAAGCCAACTCAGGATCTGAGTCCGGTCCGCATTCCCTGTTTTCCCCGCGTCGCCGTTGGAGGTTGGCTCCGCATCGGCCGAAGGGTCAGGGAAGTTCGGAACCATTTCGAGGGCCCTCGCGACTTAAGGTCCGGATTCAACGGCCAGCTTTGGCATGGTTCAACGCACGGTCACAGCGACCATTGTAGCCGGGGTCTGTGACCCCGGCGTCGAGGACCGCCGGCCTCAGAGAGGCCAGCTACAAGACAGTACCGATCAGGGTCCCCGTTGAGAGCCCAGGTGTTACCCGAGAACGTGCGTTTTTGAACCATGCCCCAGCTTTTCCCGGACGATGGCCAGCTTCCGCTCGATCGTTCGCGGATGGCACTCCTGTTTCTTGGCGATATCCTCGTTAGAGTAACCTTCCAACCTCATTTTGACGATCAGCCGCAGGGACGAATCGTCTCCAAGCTGATCGAGTCGTTGCCGGAAAGCTTCGGCCTGGATGATCGTCTCGAGTGGATCGGGCGTGGCGTCCGCGATTTGTTCGAGACTGCCCCGATTCGCCGCCGCCCTACCGAAGCCGCCCGCGTGGAAGACACGTCCACCCCCCCGGACCAGCCGGGCCAGGTCCCGGACCTGAGTCCGCGCCTTGTTCGTCGTGATCGTGACGAGCAGCTTCCATAGGTCAACGCGGTTGGCGATCGCCGGATACGCGCCGTTCGAAAGACGCAAACAGAACTCGTGGAATCCGTCGAGCGCCGCATCCTCCTCGTCGCCACGGCTCGCACGCCTGGGCGCTTCTCGATGATCGCCCCGGCCGATTTTTCCAGTTCCCGGCCGTACCGGTCCCAGAGATTCCGCACGGCGGTCCCGGCTCCCTCAGCCCCGGCCCGTACCGCGCAGACCCAACGAGTGACCGAACCCGGCGACCGAGGTTCCATGATCAACCTCCCCGCGACTGAAATACGGCTTATCGGATCAACCGCCTCAAGGCCGCACTTTAGCACGCATGCGAGTGGATTTCAAAGAAATTCTCGTTTCCGTGTCGGGTTCGGGGACAAAAAAGGGTTAAGAGGGTCGGGGTGCGTACCACTCCAGGGACCTAAGAGCCGGTCACACGAGGCAGCATGTCGTCCACGGGGATATGACCAACGATCGTCCCGTCCAGGACGACCGGGACGCTCTGGCCTGGTCGATAGTCGGTGCGCGTCGCGTAGCCATCGGGCCGCGGGCCCGAATAGACCTCGACCTGGCGGTCGATCAGGTTGACGATCCAATACAGGGGAATTCCAGCCCGGCCGTAATTAACCCGTTTATCGCCTCGGTCCTTCGCGAGCGTCGTGTCCGAAATCTCGATCACAAGCGAGACGTCCTCCGGACCTGGGTGGTGATCGGCGTATGTTTCCAGGTCGCCATGCGCGACGGCAAGATCGGGGAAGGGTTCATTGAAATCCGGAATCCGAACCGGCTCATCCTTTCGAATGAATCGACCGCTGGGCAGCAGGCGTTCAACAGACCGCTTGGTCCGTCCCGTCGCAGTCACGTGCGGCGGATTCATGTCGTTCCTCCCAAAGACACGGCCGTCGATCAACTCGATTCGTACGTCACCCAGCGACTCCACGAGTTGCTCGAACTCGTCGACAGTCATACCTCTCGGAGGCGACGAGTGCATGGGCTGTTTCGTCGTGATTGTGGACATGGTCAAGACTCCGTGAATCAGGGCGTCCCAACTGACGCCTGGCCACCAGCGACGACGACCAGGCCGAGCTTCAAGCGCGGATTCGCCCTGGCATCAATCATACCCGAACGCCTCGCGCCGACGTAACACCACCCGCCGCGACGTCGCCTGCCGAACCGATCGCCCCAAATTGATGCTTGCCGCACACCGCATTGTCTCACAACTGCCTATCGACCTCCCCGCGACGGAAATACGGCTGATCGGATCAACCCCCTCAAGGTCGCACTTTAGCACGCATGCGAGTGGATTTCAAAGAAATTTTCGTTTCCGTGTCGGGTTCGGGAACCAAAAAGAGTTAAGAGGGTCAGATCGGCAAACTCGCCTCACCGCGCCGGAGATCACCATGATTGCATCCAGAGTCCGCCACAAGCAACGAATGCACCGCAACGGCCGCATGGCACGCGCGTTCCGTGCCTTTCTCGAAACGCTCGAAGATCGGATGGCGCCCGCCGTCACGAACGTGATCGGCACCACATTGCCGATCGAGGTCAGCGCCGCGGGCTCGGCCCTGGCATTCAACGGGTCGACCGATTACCTCATCACGCCCAACCTGAAGAGCTCGTTCTCCAACACCTCGGTGACGGTCGAGCTATGGTTCAAGGCGAACGGTCCCGGGGTGATCCTGGACGAGCTGGGCCAGACCACCATCAACTCGGGCTGGCACGATAGCCAGATCGAGATCTTGAGTTCCGGTCAGGTCGACGCGCGGGTTAACAACCTGAGCGCGGTGGACCTTGGAACGGCCAACTTTGGGACGTGGAACTTCGTGGCCCTGCGGTATAACAGCACTACGTCGACCTTGGACGGCATGTTGAACGGGGTGGCCAGCTCGACGACGGTGACAGGCACCCGGTCGCTCCCTTCAACAACGGCGATGGCTTGTATTATGCCTTCGGATCGACCGACAGCACGAACATGGGAAGCGGTGCCTGGCTCAACGGCTCCATTGACGACATCAGCATTTGGAACGTCGCCCGCACGAACTCGCAGATCCAGGCCGACATGTCTCAGCCGCCATCCGCGCCGCAGACCGGATTGGTGGCCGACTACCAGCTTGACGACGGGACCGGCCTCACCGCGGCCGATTCGTCGGGAAACAATTACACCGCCAGTCTCGGAGGCGGGACCGCCGCCAACGCACCCTCTTGGGTGACCAGCAACGCACCGATCGACGGCGTCTCGACTGGAACGGCGACCGTCGAGACAGCGTATGATCACTTCGCGGTGACCTTCAACCAACCGCTCAACGCCACGGCCGCCGGCGCGGCCAACAGCTACAGCCTCACAGACGCCAGTGGCCAATACACATATGCACTCACGCCGTCGTACACGAGCGGCTCGACGGTCGTGAACTTCACGATGAGTCCGGAGCCGCTCCAGCCCGACACCTATACGTTCAGCACACTCTCGGGGCTCACCGACGCCAATGGTAACCCGGTAACGCCGTTCTCGCTTTCGTTCACGATCGCCAATCCGCCGGATGGTCAGATTGCCGGCACGACCCATCAGACGAGGTTCGTCCCCGGCGCGCCACCGCCTTGCCGATGACCGAGGTGAGCACGGGCTTTTATACGGCCCTCGGCGTGGGCACATTCGCCAGCACCAGCGATCCCAACTACTGGTATTTCAACGCCAACGCCGGCGATCACGTCACAATCCGCGTGGAGCGCAGGGACCCAGCAATTCCATTTATCCCCAGTTGTACCTTGAGAACGTATCAGGCACGACGATCGCCAGCGTGGGCGGGAGGCGCTGGCGGCGTTGCCGAGCTGGATAACATCACGATCCCGACGTCCGGCACCTATTTCGTGAATGTCTACAGCAACAACAACCCCGCATCGTACCAGTTGCGGGTCGACCAATCCTTGGCCAACGTGGGCCCTCAGCTCGATGCCACGCCCGGCGGCAGCCAGTCGAGCAGCACGGTATTGAACGTGACCTCCCCGGCCCAGGGCAATTTCGGCGGGACCGTGGCGGGCGCCCTGCCGGTCGGTGATAACGGCGATTATTACGCGCTCGGCACCTTTGTCACGGGCAATGAGATCTCGCTGACGACCGGCGCTGCCCTCGATCAGCTCGCTCTACACCGGCGCTGGCTCGCCGGCCGCCGTCAACCTGAGTGTCGAGCTGGCCGGGAGCAGCACGCCCGTGTTAACCACGACGAACGGGACTTTGAACTACACGATCCCCAGTGGCGGCGCCGGCAGCTATTACGTGATCGTGCAAACCGCCTCCGGCAACCAGGGCATCCGCGCCCAGTACCTGCTCAATGCCGACGTGATCGACGGGCCTCGCCCGACGGTTACACGTCGACCAGCCTGCCGGCGCCGGGGGAGCGACCACTGCCCTTATCTACCAGTTTACGATAAGTTTCTCCACCAACTTGGTCGCCTCCACTGTCACAAATGCGGCTAATTACTCACTAACCGACAGCCACGGCAACAGCTACCCCTTGGTACCGGCTAGTTATAGCGGCGGCCTCTCCGAAACCCTGTCGATCACCGAGGCGCCCTTCCTGCCGGAACCTATACCTTCAATGTGAACGCCGGGCTCATGGACCGAGCCCAGAACGTGTCAACCCCCTTCCAGTTCCAGTTTACGATCGTTTCAGTGCCAGGCTTTGTGACCCAGACCCCAATCGACAACAGCCCTGCGACGGCGACGCCGCTGGTGACCCCCACGAGCCAGCCGGACGGTAGCTTCGTGTCGCAGGGCTACTCGGTCTCGGCCAGCGAGCCCTACTTCACCGCCTCCGCCCGCTTGCGTGGCGCCGGATACCCGCTCGACCTGGTCACCGCCAACTACAACAGCAGCACCATCTCCGTGATGCTGGGCAACGGCAATGGCACCTTCCAGAGCCCCGTCACCTATACCGTCGGCTCCAGCCCGATCGCCGTCGCTATCGGCGACTTGAACGGCGACGGCATGCTCGATATCGCCGTGGCCAACTACGGCTACCAATACCATCAGCGTCCTGTTCGGCAACGGCAACGGCACTTTCCAGACCCGGTCACCTACGCGGTCGGCACCGAGCCGCGGGGCATCGCCATCGCGAACCTGAACGGCAGCAGCAACGGCAACGACCTGGTCGTGTCCAACTGGGGCAGCGCCAATGTCAGCGTCCTGCTCAACCAGGGCAATGGCACCTTCGCCAAGGCCGTCAACTACGCGGTCGGCACCTACCCCGGCAACGTGGCCGTCGCCGACTTCAACGGCGACGCCAAGCTGGACATCGCCACCGCCAACTACGGCAGCAACACCGTCAGCATCCTGCCCGGCAACGGCGACGGCACCTTCGGCGCCCAGCTCACCTACGCGACCGGCAGCGGCACTGACCCCTACGACGTGGTGGCCGTGCAACTCACCAGCGACGGCAAGTACGACCTGGCCACGGCCAACAACGGCAACGGCACGGTGAGCGTGCTTTTGAACCAGGGGACGCCGGGTTCGGCCTTCACGACGAGCACCTTCGCGACGGCGGTCAGCTACGCGGCCGGCGGCAGCAATCCCTACGGCCTGGTGCCGGCGACTTCAACGGCGACGGCAAGCAGGACCTGGCCGTGGCCGACTACAGGCAGCAACGTAGGTTGAGCGTGCTCCTGGGCAACGGCGACGGCACCCTCCAGGCGGCCACCACCTACTCGGTCGGCGGCAACCCCATCGGCATCACGGCCGGCGACTTCAACGGCGACGGCCTCACCGATCTGGCCATCGCCAATTACGGCAGCAATACCGTCACGGTCCTGCTGAACAACGCCGTCAAGGCACTGCCGGTGGATGCCACCACCGGGCTGGAATCGGGCTACGGCCGCGGTGCCCTCCTGAATACCTCCACCGTCGATTACTTCAGTTGGACGGGCAAGGCCGGCGACGTCGTCCAGGTGGCGTCGGAGACTCCGGGCAATCCCGGAAGCTCCAGCCTGGAATACCAGATCGAGAACTACTTCCGGCGGCCAGTTGACCTACTTCAACGCCAATAGCAGCGGCGAGGGCCAGCTCTCGGGGTACACGCTGCCGTATACCGGTACCTACCTCATCGAGGTCAGTCCCGATAACAGTTACACGGGCGAGTATCGGTTCCGGGTCACCGAGTCGCCGCCCACGCTGCCGTTCGTCACCAACTACGACGACTCGGTCAGCAGCAGCCCCAACATCCCGACACTGGTCAACACCTCGCCGGGCAACTTGACGGCCACACTGGCCGGCTACATCGGCCAGGGGGACCCGCAACGGCGACTACTTCAGCCTCGGTAACGTCGTGGCCGGTACCCAGATCAACCTTGTTCTGACTCAGCCCGCCTCCAGTACTCTTGGGGGCGTGCTCAACGTCTACAACTCGGCCGGGACCAACCTCACCAACAACCTGGTCGCCGGCAACACGCTCAGCTACACCGTACCCGCCGGGGCCGGCGGCACGTACTACGCGCGGGTCAGCTCGGCGAGCACGACCACGGTGTCGTTCTGGATGGACTGGAACGGCACCAACAACGAGATGCCGATCGGCTTCTTTGGCCAGTACCTCTACCTCGACAGCGGCTATTTCGGCTTCGACGACAACGGCAACGACGTCTACGGCATCAGCAGCGCCGGCCTGGCCAACGGCTGGCATCTGGTCACCGCGACGTTCGTCGATGGCAACGACACCAAGGGGCAGCTCTGGATCGACGGCGTGCAGCAGACCCTGACCCAGCGCCAGGGCACGTCCGGCGTGCGCCTCGTTGCTGTACACCCCCGTCACGATCGGCAGCGATAACGGCAGCTACGCCTTCACCGGCGAACTGGACGAGGTCGCGTTCTTCACCGGCACCCTCACCGCCGCGCAGGTCCAGGCCGAGTACGCGGCCCGCACCAGCGCCAGCTCGTACAGCTCGGTGGTCCTCTCGCAGAACCCGGTCGCCTATTACCGGCTGGGCGAGGCCGCCGGCGGCACCGTCGCCTACGACAGCTCGGGCAAGTTCGACAACGCCAGCTTCGGTACCGGCGTCACCCCGGGCGTGGCCGGCAACCCCCCCGGTGACACGGCCTATCAGTTCACCGCCGGCACCGATCTCCGCCGTCGTGCCCAAATCGACGGGTTTGTTGGGCCAGTACGTGCTATCGATCGACGTCGCCAACACGACGACCGCCGCAGATCACGGGCGACACGCTACCCGTCCAGGGCACGACAACATCGTCGATCATCAACGGCCTCACGCTCAACTTCTCCGAGGATTTGAACGCCGCCTCGGTCAACAACCTGGCCAACTACCTGCTGGAAGATAGCCACGGCAACGTTTACCACCTGACCAGCCCGAACTACACGAGCGGCACTGTCGGCCACTACTCGATCAGCAACGGGCCGCTCCAGCCGGGTACCTACACGTTCTCGGTCGGCTCCGGAATCATCGACCGCACCAGCAACCCGCTGGTGCCCTATACCCTCACATTCACCGTGGTCGGCGTCGCGCCCTTCACGCTGGCGGGTCGGAGCGACAACAGCCGCTGCGACGGCGACGCCGCTGGTGACCCCCACGAGCCAGCCGGACGGTACGCTTCGTGTCGCAGGCCTACTCGGTGTCGGCCAGCGAGCCCTACTTCACCGCCTCCGCCCGCTTGCGCGGCGCCGGATACCCGCTCGACCTGGTCACCGCCAACTACAACAGCGGCACCATCTCCGTGATGCTGGGCAACGGCAACGGCACCTTCCAGAGCCCCGTCAACTATGCCGTCGGCTCCAACCCGATCGCCGTCGCCATCGGCGACTTGAACGGCGACGGCAAGCTCGATATTGCCGTGGCCAACTACGGCTCCAATACCGTCGGCGTCCTGTTCGGCAACGGCAACGGCACTTTCCAGACCCAGGTCACCTACGCGGTCGGCACCAAGCCGCGGGGCATCGCCATCGCCAACCTGAACGGCAGCAGCAACGGCAACGACCTGGTCGTGTCCAACTGGGGCAGCGCCAATGTCAGCGTGCTGCTCAACCAGGGCAATGGCACCTTCGCCAGCGCCGTCAACTACGCGCGTCGGCACCAACCCCGGCAACGCTGGTCATCGCCGACTTCAACGGCGACGGCAAGCTGGACGTCGCCACCGCCAACTACGGCAGCAACACCGTCAGCGTCCTACCCGGCAACGGCGACGGCACTTTCGGCACCCAGCTCACCTACTCGACCGGTAGCGGCACCTGACCCGTACGGCTGGTGGCCGTGCAGCTCACCAGCGACGGCAAGTACGACCTGGCCACGACCAATCAACGGCAACGGCACGGTAAGCGTGCTTTTGAACCAGGGGACGCCGGGTTCCGCCTTCACGTCGAGCACCTTCGCGGCGGCGGTCAGCTACGCGACCGGCGGCAGCAATCCCGTACGGCCTGGTGGCCGGCGATCTTCAACGGCGACGGCAAGCAGGACCTGGCCGTGGCCGACTACGGCAGCAACGTGGTCAGCGTGCTCCTGGGCAACGGCAACGGCACGCTCCAGGCGGCCACCACCTACTCCGTCGGGAGCAACCCCATCGGCATCACGGCCGGCGACTTCAACGGCGACGGCCTCACCGATCTGGCCGTCGCCAATTACAACAGCAATACCGTCACGGTCCTGCTGAACCAACGCCGTGAAGTCCCTGCCGGTGGATGCCACCACCGGGCTGGAATCGGGCTACGGCCGCGGCGCCCTCCTGAATACCTCGACCGCCGATTACTTCAGTTGGACGGGCAAGGCCGGCGACGTGGTGCAGGTGGCGTCGGAGACTCCGGGCAATCCCGGAAACAGCGGCCTGGAATACCAGATCGAGAATACGTCGGGCGGCCAGTTGACCTACTTCAATGCCAATAGCAGCGGCGAAGGCCAGCTCTCAGGGTACACGCTGCCGTATACGGGCACCTACCTCATTGAGGTCAGTCCCAATTACAGTTACACGGGCGAGTATCGGTTCCGGGTGACCGAGTCGCCGCCCACGCTGCCGTTCGTCACCACCTACGACGACTCGGTCAGCAGCAGCCCCAACACCCCGACACTGGTCAACACCACGCCGGGCAACTTGACGGCCACACTGGCCGGTTACATCGGCCAGGGGGACGGCAACGGCGACTACTTCAGCCTCGGCAACGTCCTGGCCGGTACCCAGATCAACCTTGTCCTCACCCAGCCCGCCTCCAGTACTCTTGGGGGCGTGCTCAACGTCTACAACTCGGCCGGGACCAACCTCACCAACAACCTGGTCGCCGGCAACACGCTCAGCTACACCGTCCCCGCCGGGGCCGGCGGCACGTACTATCGCGGGTCAGCTCAGCGAGCACGACCACGGTGTCGTTCTGGATGGACTGGAACGGCACCAACAACGAGATGCCGATTAGCTTCTTTGGCCAGTACCTCTACCTCGACAGCGGCTATTTCGGCTTCGACGACAACGGCAACGACGTCTACGGCATCAGCAGCGCCGGCCTGGCCAACGGCTGGCCTGGTCACCGCGACGTTTGTCGACGGCAACGACACCAAGGGGCAGCTCTGGATCGACGGCGTGCAGCAGACCCTGACCCAGCGCCAGGGCACGTCCGGCGGCGCCTCGTTGCTGTACACCCTCGTCGCGATCGGCAGTGATAACGGCAGCTATGACTTCACCGGCGAACTCGACGAGGTCGCGTTCTTCACCGGCACCCTCACCGCCGCGCAGGTCCAGGCCGAGTACGCGGCCCGCACCAGCGCCAGCTCGTACAGCTCGGTGGTCCTCTCGCAGAACCCGGTCGCCTATTACCGGCTGGGCGAGGCCGCCGGCGGCACCGTCGCCTACGACAGTTCGGGCAAGTTCGACAACGCCAGCTTCGGCACCGGCGTCACCCCCGGCGTGGCCGGCAACCCCCCCGGTGACACGGCCTACCAGTTCACCGCGGGCACCGTCTCCGCTGTCGTGCCCAAATCGACGGGTTTGTTCGGCCAGTACGTCCTCTCCATCGACGTCGCCAACACCACGCCGCCGCAGATCACCGCCGACACGCTACCCGTCCAGGGCACCACCTCCTCCGCCATCATCGACCGCTTCACGCTCAACTTCTCGGAGGACCTCAACCCCACCACGGTCAACAACCTGGCCAATTACCTACTCCAGGATAGTCAAGGCAACATCTACCACCTGACCAGCCCGGGCTACACCAGCGGCACTGTCGGCCACGCTACCTGATCAGCGACGGGCCGCTCCAGCCGGGCACCTACACGTTCTCGGTGGGCTCCGGCGTGATCGACCGCACCAGCAACTCGCTGGTGCCCTATTCGCTCACGTTCAACGTGGCCGGGGTTGCTCCCTTCACGCTGGCGGGTCGGAGCGACA
>CAWHKI010000315.1:0-71814 GCA_963829765.1 uncultured Isosphaeraceae bacterium
AGTCGGCGACGAAATCGAGGACCACGTTCCCCTTGCCGTCGACGAACTGGAATTCGCCCTGGTCGCTGTAGAGCAGATCGCTGAACTGGTGCCCCGCCGAGCCCCAGCCGGCGGAGGCATTGGTGCCGTAGGTGTTGTCGACGATGGCGAGGCTCTGGTTGAATGTTACCTCGTAGTCGCCGACGAACTGGCCGCTGGTGAGCTTGTTGACGATCAGCGTGCCGACGGTGAGGTTCTGGCCACTGATGACCTCAGACTCGGTGACCGGCGGGATGACGGTGGCGGTGAAGTCCCAGGTCTCGCCAGGGCTGAGCAGGCCGTCGTGGTTGACGTCGCCGACGTTGTAGGTCTGGCCATTGTAGGTCGTCGTGACCGGGGTCGGGTTGAAGGAAGCGGCGGCCACGCCCGGCATGCCGCCATCATCGACCAGGCTGACGTTGCTTACCGAGGCGTTACCGGTGTTCGTGACCGTGTAGGTGTAGGTCACCGGCTGGAAGGGCAGGGCATTGACCGTGCTTGCGGTCTTGGTCACGACGAGATTGGGGGTGCCGACGGCCACGGGTCCGCCGGGGGTCGTGGTGATCGCGATCGGTGGGATGATCGCCTCGAAGTAATTGTCCGTGCTGCTGGCACCATTAACCGTCAGGACGATGTTGGAAACGACAGGGGTCGTTACCGGTGTCGTCACGGCACCCGGGGTGGTCGAAGTCTGCCCCTGGTGAATGTCGCCGGCCGGCGGTGTTTCAGTGACTGTGTATCCAGACGAGTTGCTCGGGTTCAGCCCAGTAAAACTATAGGATGCCGCTGCTGTTGGTCGTCGTCGTCCCGCTCACCGTCTTGCCGAAGTCGTCGGTGCCGCTGAGCGTGACCGTCGTGCCGGCGATCGCGGTACCGGTGGTCGAGGTGGTCAGGGGCGTGTTGGTCGGCACCAGGTAGTCGGTGCCGTTGATGCTGACGGTCTGCCGTCTCGAAGTAGTTGTCGGTGCTGCTCTCACCGCTCGTCGGCAACGCGATGTGGGAGACGACCGGCGTCGAGGCCGGGGTCGTGACCGCGCCCGTCGTGGTTGAGGTCTGGCCCAGGTGGGTGTCGCTGGCTGGCGGCGTCTCGGTGACCGTGTAACCCGACGCGTTGCTCGGGTTGAGCCCGGTAAAGCTGTACTGGCCGCTGGCATTGGTCGTCGTCGTTTCGTTGACGGTGCCGCCGAACTCGTCGGTCCCGGCTGATCGTGACCGTCGTCCCGGCGATGGCCAAGCCGGTGGTCGACGTGGTCAGGCCGCTGGCGAGCGTCGTGTTCGACACCAGGTAGTCGGTGCCATTGACGCTGACCGCCGGGGTCTCGAAGTAGTTGTCGGTGCTGCTGGCGCCATTGGTCGTCAGCACGATGTTCGAAACGACGGGCGTCGACGCCGGGGTCGTGACGGCCCCGCTGGTCGTCGACGTCTGGCCCAGGTGGGTGTCGCTGGCCGGCGGCGTCTCGGTGACCGTGTAGCCCGACGCGTTGCTCGGGTTCAACCCGGTGAAGCTGTACGCGCCGCTGGCGTTGGTCGTCGCCGTCGCGCTGACCGCGTGGCCGAACGCGTCGGTTCCGCTCAGGGTCACCGTCGTGCCGGCGATCGCCAGGCCCGTCGTCGATGTCGTCAGGCTCCCCGCCGGCGTCGTGTTCGACACCAGGTAGTCGCTGCCGTTCAAGCTGACCGCGACCGTCTCGAAGTAGTTGTCGGTGCTCGTCAGACCACCCGTCGACAGCACGATGTTGGAAACGACCGGGGTCGAAGCCGGGGTCGTGATCGCCCCGCCGGTCGTCGACGTCTGGCCCAGGTGGCTGTCGGTCGCCGGCGGCGTCTCGGTGACCGTGTAGCCGCTGCCGTTGCTCGGGTTCAGCCCGGTGAAGCTGTACTGGCCGCTGGCGTTGGTGGTCACCGTCTCGCTGACGGGCGTGCCGAACTCGTCGGTCCCGGTGAGCGTGACCGTGGTGCCGGGGATCGGGTTGCCCGTCGTCGTCGTGGTCAGGCCGCTCGGCAGGGTCGTGTTCGACACCAGGTAATCCGTGCCGGTGATCGTGTCGGTGGCCGTCTCGAAGTAGTTATCCGTGCTGCTGGCACCGCTCGATCGTCAACGACGATGTGGGAGACCACCGGCGTCGAGGCCGGGGTCGTGACCGCGCCCGTCGTGGTCGACGTCTGGCCCAGGTGGGTGTCGCTGGCCGGCGGGCGTCTCGGTCACCGTGTAGCCCGACGCGTTGCTCGGGTTCAGCCCGGTGAAGCTATACTGGCCGCTGGCATTGGTCGTGGTCGTCTCGTTGACGGTGCCGCCGAACTCGTCGGTCCCGCTGATCGTGACCGTCGTCCCGGCGATGGCCAAGCCGGTCGTCGACGTGGTCAGGCCGCTGGCGAGCGTCGTGTTCGACACCAGGTAGTCGGTGCCGTTGACGCTGACCGCGGGGGTCTCGAAGTAGTTGTCGGTGCTGCTGGCGCCATTGGTCGTGAGCACGATGTGCGACACCACGGGCGTCGCCGCCGGGGTCGTGACGGCCCCGCAGGTCGTCGACGTCTGGCCCAGGTGGGTGTCGCTGGCCGGCGGCGTCTCGGTGACCGTGTAGCCCGAAGCGTTGCTCGGGTTCAACCCGGTGAAGCTGTACGCGCCGCTGGCGTTGGTGGTCGCCGTCGCGCTGACCGTGTCGCCGAACGCGTCGGTCCCGCTCAAGGTGACCGTCGTGCCGGCGATCGCCAGGCCCGTCGTCGATGTGGTCAGGCTTCCCGCGGGGGTCGTGTTCGACACCAGGTTGTCGACGCCGTTCACGCTGACCGCGATCGTCTCGAAGTAGTTGTCGGTGCTGGTCAGACCGCCGGTCGACAGCACGATGTTGGAAACCACCGGGGTTGAAGCCGGGGTCGTGACTGGCTCCGCCGGTGGTCGACGTCTGGCCGAGGTGGCTGTCGGTCGCCGGCGGTGTCTCGGTGACCGTGTAGCCGCTGCCGTTGCTCGGGTTCAACCCGGTGAAGCTATAGTTGCCGCTGGCGTTGGTGGTCACCGTCTCGCTGACCGGGTTGCCGAACTCGTCGGTCCCGGTGAGCGTGACCGTGGTGCCGGGGATCGGGTTGCCCGTCGTCGTCGTGGTCAGGCCGCTCGGTAAGGTCGTGTTCGACACCAGGTAATCGGTGCCGGTGATCGTGTCGGAGGCCGTCTCGAAGTAGTTGTCGGTGCTGCTCTCACCGCTCGTCGGCAACGCGATGTGGGAGACGACCGGCGTCGAGGCCGGGGTCGTGACCGCGCCCGTCGTGGTCGAGGTCTGGCCCAGGTGGGTGTCGCTGGCCGGCGGCGTCTCGGTGACCGTGTAGCCCGACGCGTTGCTCGGGTTCAACCCGGTGAAGCTATACTGGCCGCTGGCATTGGTCGTGGTCGTCGCGTTGACGGTGCCGCCGAACTCGTCGGTCCCGGTGATCGTGACCGTCGTCCCGGCGATGGCCAAGCCGGTGGTCGACGTGGTCAGGCCGCTGGCGAGCGTCGTGTTCGACACCAGGTAATCGGTGCCGTTGACGCTGACCGCGGGGGTCTCGAAGTAGTTGTCGGTGCTGCTGGCGCCATTGGTCGTGAGCACGATGTTCGACACCACGGGCGTCGCCGCCGGGGTCGTGACGGCCCCGCTGGTCGTCGACGTCTGGCCCAAGTGCGTGTCGCTGGCCGGCGGCGTCTCGGTGACCGTGTAGCCCGACGCGTTGCTCGGGTTCAAGCCCGGTGAAGCTGTACGCGCCGCTGGCGTTGGTCGTCGTGGTCGCGCTGACCGTGTCGCCGAACGCGTCGGTCCCGCTCAAGGTCACCGTCGTGCCGGCGATCGCCAGGCCCGTCGTCGACGTGGTCAGGCTCCCCGCGGGGGTCGTGTTCGACACCAGGTTGTCGACGCCGTTCACGCTGACCGCGATCGTCTCGAAGTAGTTGTCGGTGCTGGTCTCGCCGCCGGTCGACAGCACGATGTTGGAAACGACCGGGGTCGAAGCCGGGGTCGTGACCGCGCCCGTCGTGGTCGACGTCTGGCCCAGGTGGCTGTCGGTCGCCGGCGGCGTCTCGGTGACGGTGTAGCCGCTGCCGTTGCTCGGGTTCAGCCCGGTGAAGCTGTAATCGCCGTTGGCGTCGGTCGTCACCGTCTCGCTGACCGGGTTGCCGAACTCGTCGGTGCCGGTGAGCGTGACCGTGGTGCCGGGGATCGGGTTGCCCGTCGTCGTCGTGGTCAGGCCGCTCGGTAAGGTCGTGTTCGACACCAGGTAATCGGTGCCGGTGATCGTGTCGGTGGCCGTCTCGAAGTAGTTGTCGGTGCTGCTGTCGCCGCTCGACGGCAAGACGATGTTGGAGACCACCGGCGTCGAGGCCGGGGTCGTGACCGCGCCCGTCGTGGTCGAGGTCTGGCCCAGGTGGGTGTCGCTGGCCGGCGGCGTCTCGGTGACCGTGTAGCCCGACGCGTTGCTCGGGTTCAACCCGGTGAAGCTGTAATCGCCGTTGGCGTCGGTCGTGGTGGTGGCGTTGACGGTGCCGCCGAACTCGTCGGTCCCGGTGATCGTGACCGTCGTCCCGGCGATGGCCGTGCCGGTGGTCGACGTGGTCAGGCCGCTCGCCAGCGTCGTGTTCGACACCAGGTAATCGGTGCCGTTGACGCTGACCGCCGGGGTCTCGAAGTAGTTGTCGGTGCTGCTGGCGCCATTGGTCGTGAGCACGATGTTCGACACGATGGGCGTCGCCGCCGGGGTCGTGACCGCGCCCGACGTGGTCGACGTCTGGCCCAGGTGGGTGTCGCTGGCCGGCGGCGTCTCGGTGACCGTGTAGCCCGACGCGTTGCTGGGGTTCAACCCGGTGAAGCTGTACGCGCCGTTGGCGTCGGTCGTCGCGGTCGCGCTGACCGTGTCGCCGAAGGCGTCGGTCCCGCTCAGGGTCACCGTCGTGCCGGCGATCGCCAGGCCCGTCGTCGACGTGGTCAAGCTCCCCGCGGGGGTCGTGTTCGACACCAGGTTGTCGACGCCGTTCACGCTGACCGCGATTGTCTCGAAGTAGTTGTCGGTGCTGGTCTCGCCGCCCGTCGACAGCACGATGTTGGAAACCACCGGGGTTGACGCCGGAGTCGTGACCGCGCCCGTCGTGGTCGAGGTCTGGCCCAGGTGGCTGTCGGTCGCCGGCGGCGTCTCGGTGACGGTGTAGCCGCTGCTGTTGCTCGGGTTTAACCCGGTGAAGCTGTAATCGCCGTTGGCGTCGGTCGTCGTCGTCTCGCTGACCGGGTTGCCGAACTCGTCGGTGCCGGTGAGCGTGACCGTGGTGCCGGGGATCGGGTTGCCTGTGGTGGTGGTGGTCAGGCCGTTGGCCAGCGTCGTGTTCGACACCAGGTAATCGGTGCCCGTGATCGTGTCGGTGGCCGTCTCGAAGTAGTTGTCGGTGCTGCTGTCGCCGCTCGACGGTAAGACGATGTTGGAGACCACCGGCGTCGCCGCCGGGGTCGTGACCGCGCCCGTCGTGGTCGAGGTCTGGCCCAGGTGGGTGTCGCTGGCCGGCGGCGTCTCGGTGACCGTGTAGCCCGACGCGTTGCTCGGATTCAACCCGGTGAAGCTGTAATCGCCGTTGGCGTCGGTCGTGGTGGTGGCGTTGACGGTGCCGCCGAACTCGTCGGTACCGGTGATCGTGACCGTCGTGCCGGCGATGGCCGTGCCGGTGGTCGACGTGGTCAGGTCGCCCGCCAGCGTGGTGTTCGACACCAGGTAGTCGGTGCCGTTGACGCTCACCGCGGGGGTCTCGAAGAAGTTGTCGGTGCTGGGGGAGTCGCTGTCGTTCAGGACGATGTTGCTGACGACCGGGGTCGCGGCCGGCGTTGTAACCGCGCCCGATGTCGTCGACGTCTGGCCCAAATGCGTATCCGCGCTCGGAGGGGTCTCGGTCACCGTGTAGCCCGACGCGTTGCTCGGTATCAGCCCGGTGAAGCTGTACTGGCCGGTCGCGTTGGTCGTGGTCGTCTCGGACACGGCCATGTTGTTGGCGTTGACCCCGGTGAGGGTGACCGTGGTTCCGGGGATCGGGATGCCCGTGGACGAGGTCGTCAGGCTGCCGGCCGGGGTCGTGTTGGAAACGAGGTAATCAGTTCCGTTCAGGCTGACGGGCAACAGCTCGCCGAAGTTGTAATTCGTGAGGCTTTGGCCGCCGTTGATGACGATGCTCGAGGTCGACGCGGGAGACTGGCCGGGCGGGGTGGAGACGCCGTCGGTGGGGACACCGGGGGTGGTTGAACCCTGAATATAGCCGGCGGGCGGTGTCTCGGTGACCGTGTACGTGCCTGTCGTCAGATTCGTGAAATCGTAAGTGCCGTTGGCCGCGGTCGTGGTCGTCTCGTCGATCACGTCGCCATTCGCATCCGTGCCGGTCAGCGTGACGGTGACACTGCCGATCGGCGAGTCACCCGTGTCGAGGACGCCATCCGCGTTGTTGTCGAGATAAACGTTGCCCGCGAGCGACGCGTTGGTGCCGACCACCACCGATTCGCCCGTGTACCTGAACTGCGTCGCTGAGCCCCCCGAGCCGAGGTTGGGCGCAAGCGTGATATTGATGGTGTTCGAGAGATTAAAGGGGGCGATGCCACTGACGGACGTCGGCGGCGAGGTCCCATTCTTAGAATTCGTGGAACCGCCCGTCGAGACCGACGACACGATCGGGCTCGGCGTGGCGTTGTAAGCACTCTGAAACTGGCTCTGGTCGGAGCCCGCGGTGCCGTTCGTGAACGTGACGTTAGCGGTGTTGAGCAACGTCGTCTCGGTGGCGGGGAACAGGTAATTGTAATCTTCAACCTGAATTTCGAGCGTGTGGTTCCCGGCCGTGCCCGTCGTACGGGTCACCGTACCGGTCTGGATCAGGGTGGCGCTCGTTGGTGTGGGGGTCGCCGTCCGGTTCGAAGTGACCTGCATCCCGGTGATCGCGAAGTCTGAGAACGGGTCAGGCGTTGGGTTGCCGAACGAGGGAACCGGCGTGCTGTAGGTGATGACGCCAATCGCGGAACTCTTGTCGCTCGGCCCGTTGTCAACAATCGTCACTTGCTCGAGCGGACTGGTATTCAGCTCGGTAATAACAACCGTCAGCGGTCCACCCGTCGACAAAAGCGTGCGCATCTCCAAGTCCTCGAAGAATCGGTTCCCCGCCAGCGCGTTCAGAGGTTTGCGGGCGGCTGAACGACGGCGAAACGACGAAAAATGAACATAGATGCCGATACCTCAACGTAGTGGAAGCAAGTTCGGATTGGCCCAATCCGGCCCCGAATCGATTCGACGATTCACACACCAGATCGCATGGTGCCAGGCAGGGCCCATGAGACTGCACCGGTCGAATACTATTGTTTAGGGTATGTCGTGGTCAAGCAAAAAACTTCTGAAACTCGTACCGATCAACCCATTGGATGATTATTTTCAACATTTCGGGAGTTTAAGCAAAGGCAGCCGCATGGCAACGCGGCTTTCCGCTTAAAATAGCAGCGAGAAGCAGAAAAGGCCGTCCTCGAAGGACGGCCCTTCCACTCTTGGCACTTCGACGGGCGAACCGGTCAGGAAATTCCACCGGCCTGATTGATGCCGCCGCAGATCGAGCTCGCCGCGGTTTGCGCGCTTGAACTGATCGTGCCGTTCTGGCATTGGCTGTTGATGGCTTGGAGCACTTCGATGAGACTGCACGAGCTATTGTTCGACAGCCCAATGGCCGAGCCATTTGAGCCGACGTTGTAGGTGCATGCCCCCGCGCCGGTGGACGTGACAGTGAAGCCGTACGATTGAGCCGCAGTCCCCGCTCGGTTGCTATTGGTCACGTAGCAAGAGATCGCGGTCGCGAGCACCTGACCGCAGGCTTTTTGACTCGACGTGCCGCTGTTCAGCGTGTTGCAGTACGAGGCGACCTGGGAATTGGTGCACCCCGACAAACTACCGAACAGATTGGGGCACGTAGTGGCAAGCCAGTTCCCCAGGTTGGTGCAACTCGAACCGGTATTGAGGCACTTGATCAGCGACTGGCCGTTTGAGCTGCACCAGAACGTGGTTGACCCACACTGGCCTTTGCCCACTGGCTCACTGACAACAACCTGCTCGTTGGTCGCGCCGTCGTCGGTCGCGCCATTGTTGTCGGTATTACCGCTGTAGCTGGCATCCCACTGATACGTGCCCGCCGCGGCGGTCGTCGGCAGCGAGTAGCCCGCGGAAGTGAAGGACCCGTCGCCGCTGATGTTCACCGTGGCCGTATCCAGCAGCGTGCCGCTTGGACTATACAACGTGAAGGTGATCGTGCCGGTCGGGTCGTCGCCGCCGGACAGAGTCGCCGTGTCCGTCAGGGTTTCAGACGTACCGCATGTGCCGGTGGTCGTGTTAGGCGTCGTAGTGATCGTCGGGCTGGCCTTGCCGGTCACGCTCTCGGGCTCGTCGCCGAAGGTGTCGTGGGCCAATGTATTGTTGGCATCGCCACTGTAGACGGCCAGCCACTCGAACGTGCCCGGGATTGTCGGCACGTAGCCGCCCGGACTCGTGCCAGTGGCCGTGCTGTACGAACCGTTGCCGTTGACCGTGACCGTGTCGCTGTAGACGTTGTTGCTGTCGGTTGCGTTGGGTGTTACGCCCGGCGCGAAGAGGTAGAAGGTGATGGTGCCGGTCGGGTTATAGCCGTCCGAGAGCACTGCCGAATCGGTGAGAGGCGGCGTCGGCGTGGCACTTGATGTCAGAGTGGCCGGCAGGGTTGTCGTCGTATTCAATGACGTGGCCGAGGGAGCCGTCGTGCCGTCGTTGTCGCTGCCAATGTAACGGTCTTCGGCGTGGTAAAGGATGTTCAGCGCTGTCCGGGCCATAGGCATCGCCGTTCTGGCACGGCTCCAACTGATTGATCGCCTGACCGCAGACAAAGTCGATCTGATAATACGTGTTGGGGATCGTGACCTTCAGCGAATGGGTCCCCGCACTGAAAGTCCCCGTGTCACTCTGGTAAATCTCCTGCTGGTAAGCATTCGAGTCGCTGAACGAGGAGATCGGCGCGACGTAGCTCACCAGCGTGAGCTGGTCGCTCATACCCGTCGTCACCGTGAACGTGGCCGTTACCGTGTCGCCTTGCTGCGTGTTGCCGCCGAGTGACGTGCCTGAATAGCAAACTTTCCCACTCGAATTCGTGACCGTGTAAGAAACGTTGGTGGGTGCGCAAGTCGGGATGTGGAAGTCGTCGAAGTTATAGCCGGAATAGGTCTCGCCGGCCGTAACGGTGACGGTGTAATAGGCGTCGCCCGCGCTCCCGTTCGGCCCGCCACCGGTCTGAATGTAGGCGGTTGGCACGACCTCCGCCACGGAATAGGTGCCTGCCGCTAAGTTACCGAAACGATAGGTGCCATTCGTTGCCGTGACCGTCGTCGCATAGGGCGTTCCAGTAATCGACGAGCCCTGGAACAGGTCGATAGTCACTCCACTCTCCGGAGTGTCGTCGCTCGAGAATCCGTTTCCTGTCGTGTCGAGGTACTTCGTCCCGCTGATGATCGTGTTGGCGATTACCACCGCCGCTCCGGGCGTTGTGGCGATTGCCGGCGTGGCCTGGCTCACCGTCAACGGTTCAGCGCTCGCGGTCGCCACATTGTAGTTGGCATCGCCCGCGAACGAAGCGTTAAACTGATAGCTCGCCGCCCCCAACGGCCCTTCGGTGGTCGACTTGGCGCCGCTGCCGGCGTTAGCGGTACCACTTGGGCTCGTGAACGTGTAACACGCGTCACTCACGGTCGGCGTGAAGCCCGCGACCGCCCCGCTGAAGCTGACCGTATCGTAGACCGACGCGCCCAAAGGCAGGGGGCCGGTGACGACCGTGTTGTTCCCGGCGTTGTAAATGGTGGTGGTGACGGTGATCGTCCCCTTGTTAATCGTCAAGGGCTCAGCGCTGGCCGTCGCCACATTGTAGTTGGCGTCACCCGCGTACGAAGCGTTAAACTGATAACTCCCCGCTCCCAACGGCCCTTCGGTGGTCGACTCAGCGCCGCTGCCGGCGCTGGCGGCGCCGCTTGGGCTCGTGAACGTGTAACACGCATCACTCACGGTCGGCGTGAAGCCCGCGACGGCCCCGCTGAAGCTGACCGTATCGTAGACCGACGCGCCCAATGGCAGGGCCCCAGTGACGACCGTGTTGTTGCAGGCGTTGTAAATGGTGGTGGTGACGGTGATCGTCCCCTTGTTAATCGTCAAGGGCTCAACGACGCCTGTGGCACCCATGTAGTTGTTGTCGCCGCTATAGATAGCAATATATGAGTAGCTCCCAGCCGCCAGCGCCGTCGTTGCCGCCGAAATCGGCACAGTCCCGTCGGCATTCAATGTGACCGTCTCGTCGGTGGGCGTCCCGGTGCCGTTTGCGGTCGTGAAGAATTCGTACGTTACCGTCCCGGTCGGCGTAACTCCCGAAACTCCGGTCACCGTCGCCGTGTCATACACCGACTCGCCGAGCGTGCCGGTCACCGCGCCGCCGCCCGAATCGTCGATGGTCGTGTTCACACTCGAGCCGGCCTGGGTGACCGACTCGGGCTCGTCGCCCAAATTCGTGCTGGCCAGCGTGTTATTGCTGTCGCCGCTGAAGTTGACGACCCACTGATACGTCCCCGTAAGTGTCCCACTGCCACTGGGCACGTAGCCGCCCGGGTTTGTACTCCGAGCGCTATCGACGCTGTAGGTGCCGTTGTCGCTGACGGGGACCGTTGTCGTATAGACTGAGCCGCCGCTTGGGCCGTACAGTGTGAAGGTCAGCGTGTCGCCGGCCAAAAAGTCGGACCCTCCCGACAGCGTGGCCGAGTCAGTCAACGGCGTGCCACTGCCCAGGACCACCGTCCCACCCGCCGTCGTGTTGATTGACGTCGCCGATTGAGTTTGTATTTGTTGGGTGTCGGTAAAATCGAGAAGGTCGGTGCTCAGCATGCCCTGGCCGTGACCGGGCCCTGGAGGTTGGTTTACAATCAGGAAATAGACGTCTTCAGAGTTGCCGGCCGCGGCACTGAGGTAGGCGTTGGCCGCGTTGATGATGTTTTGGGCCGTTGAGCCTTGAAGCACGGCATACGGGAGGCTGGAGTCGACGTCGTTGAGGTTCAGGCTCCCGGTCTGGTTGTACTCGAGTGCCCAGATGGCGAGCTGCAAGCCGGCACCGTTGACCGCGGCGTTATTCTCGGGCGAGCCGGTCTGGTTGGTGAGTGCGTATTCGTTGTACAGGTACCCCAGTTCTCCGATGTTCGCCGTCAAGCTCGTATTGTAAGTCGGGTTAGGGATCAAGCTCGGCGAAACGGGGTAGGTCATCCCCACCGAGACTCCATGAAGCAAGTCCGCGCACACCGATTGAAATGTGGCGACGTTACCCAGGTTACCCGTGAGCTCGGCATCGAGTCCTCCCACGGTGTCTCCGTTTTCCAGTATTGAGTTGCCAGGGCAGGCCTGGTTATCGCTTGATGCGTTGAGTTCCAGATAGGCGGTATCCAAAGGATACGGTTCGCCGGTGAAATCCAGCGTGAACGACTGCGTGCTCAGGTTCTCAACCGTGACCTGGATGGCGGTGTCGCCGGCGATGGCGGTCGCCGGATTCACCGTCGTCTGAATGTCACCGCTCTCCACACTCGACGAATAACCCGTCGCGCTCTCGGTGATCTGGTACGTCGTGCCCGCCACCAAGGAATAGCCGTCAAAATTGTAGTAACCACTTGAGTTGGTCGTTGTGGTCGCGAGCAAGTCGCCAGGGTTGCGATTGCCCGAGTTGTCCCACAAATCGACGGTGGCCGCCGCGACCGGTTGACTGGAATTGTCAAGGACGAACCCCTGGATAAACCCCGCGCCCGAGGCCAAAAGGGTTCGTCCCTCGAGGGCCTCCAGTGATGGCAAAGCCATCCGGCGTTTCCCACGCACGCGAGAGCGATCGCTCCGAAAATTAATCTTGTTACGCAGATTCATCTTCCACCTATTTTGATGTCATTGTGAGAATCAGAAAACACCGATGTTTCCACGCGCGAAGTATTCGCTTTCGCTTTACGGTTTGACCACTGGGAATAGTGCTCTTGGTGCACGACCCTCGGGCCGAAAGCCATCGAGACCGGCGAGCTCGTCATTCAGCTCAGGACGTCGCAACGCCATCGCTGGGACAAATCGCTCGCCAAGTTCTTCGAGAAGATAGAGAGCGCACGCGCCCAACGCACCCAGCTTCGGGCGTCGCGGGCGTCAAACGAACAACTGCCTCCGGAGTATCGCGCACGGTGACGATACAAATCAAAGCAGCTCCTTATGCAATGTGAAATGCCGATTGCCAATCCAGGTTGTAGGGCCATTCAGCAGCAATACGGCTCTCCGTTGAGCCTCGCTCGGGGCGTTCGCCAGTGATACGCCCCGCTCATCACTCATTGGGAATTTATCCCTTGAGCCGGCCTATTTCAAGACCGGGGATCGTCATCTTTCGGTGTTTTTCCAGCTCCATGCCCGAGATGTCTCGTTTCTACCACGATTATTCTCGGAATGTTTCGTTTTTGCCACGCACGCATTTACCCTTCCATGGAAACTTGACTGGGCCCAGCAAGATTCGGTACACTTGCCAACTGATTCCGAGCGGATTTTGAGTGGTCGTTCGAAGCCGCCGGCCAATACCGCGGGGTTTTCCGGAGCGACGTCTGTTCCGGTGCCGCCACGGGCTCGGTTCAACTTGTAAGGGGGTTTTGCGATGTACGTAAATTCGCGACACGGGGCCTCGAAGGCTCTTACTCTCATCTCGAGGGCTTTGGGCTTTGGGGCGGTGCTTAGTGCGTTCTCGACTCCTGCTCGGGCCTACATCCTTACGCCCGAGATGGATCCCAGCCTGACATGGAGCGCGCTCGCTCTTCTCGGAGGCGGACTGATGATGATCACGGGCCGTCGACGTCGTCAGTGATCGCTTTTTGCTCTCCCTAGCAACCGTCGTTTTCTTCGTTTGAGAACGATCGCCTCCTTCCTCCTCCCGTGGTCCGCGTCGTCTTTCGCGGGCCATCGAGGAGGATCATTTCGCTCCGAGCGCCGATGAGCATCACGCCCAAAGCTCCGAATATGGTGTCGTTGCCGTACGCTCGTTGGGTTGGGCTGCTCATCTTGCTTTTCTCGGAGTTCCTCGCGCTCAGTCTCCGGTTCGACGCGCAAACGGTCGGCACGGGTGTGGCCTGGCACGGTGTCGTCATGCGATTGGGGTTTGTCGCGCGATTTTGCTTGTTAGCCGCGCTGGCCACCCTCTTGTTAGCCGGCCCCCAGTGCTACAAGGAGTTGAAACGAGAGTCAGAGCGACTCAGACAGACCTATTGGTCTTTGCCGGCAATCCTCGGGAACTTTGTCGCGTTCTTCGTCCTTTACAGGCTCTCTGCCTCCATCTTCGGGCTTGACGGTCCCGCGCGGCACGCGCACTGGGCGTTGGTCGCCTCGTGGGGGATCGCCGCGTTGGCGACGCTGGGCCTCTGGGGCGTGGCCGTCTTGCCGGCCGATCTCTGGGTCGTGATGATCAGCCGTAACACCGTGAGCCTGGTGGTAGGCCCGATGTTGGGTGCCGGCGCGTACCTCGTTGGGCTTCTCGCGCAGGACCAGTGGCGGCTGCTCTCGCGGGCGACGTTGGTTGTCGCCCATGCCCTCTTGAGCCTCCTCTTCTCAGACACTTTCTGGCGGCTTGATCGGTGCGTGGTTGGAACTTCTTCCTTTCGGGTCGAAATTGCACCGATTTGCTCGGGCTATGAAGGGATGGGCCTCATCGCCGCCTTCGTCTCGATCACCTTATGGACGTTTCGCCGCGACTTCCGCTTCCCGAGGGCGTTCCTGCTCTTGCCTTTGGCGATAATCCTCATCTGGTTGGCCAACGTTCTGCGCATCGTCCTTCTGATTGCACTCGGCACGTGGGGTTATCGCGACCTCGCGGTCGGCGCGTTCCATTCGCTGGCGGGTTGGGCCCTCTTTCTGGGGGTCGGCCTGGGCTTGATCGCCTGGGCCCGTCGAAACCCGTTCTTTTCGACAATTCAGCCCGAAATCCAGAGTCGCCGCTCCGGTCTTGACGGTGCCTATGTGATGCCCGCGATGGCCATCATCGCGACCGCAATGGTCACTGGAACATTGTCGCCGGGATTCGATCGCTATTACCCGGCTCGAGTGGTCGCGGCGGCGTCCGTGCTCTTCCTTTATCGGCGGAGCTATCCCGAGCTGCGTCTAAAATGTTCTTGGGAAGCCGTGGCCATCGGTTGTGGGGTCTTCGCGCTTTGGATGGTCATGGAGCCTTACCGTCCGACCGCGGTATCGGGGACGCCAGTCGATTCGGGGCTCCAGTCGCTTTCGCGGCAATGGGCGACGGCCTGGCTCATCTTCCGCGTGGTCGGGTCGGTGATTATGGTCCCGTTAGCCGAGGAGCTGGCTTTCCGGGGTTACCTGACGCGTCGGCTGATCGCGGCTGATTTTCAATCGATCGCCCCCGGCCAAATGACGTGGTGGTCGTTCCTGATGTCATCTTTATTTTTCGGCGCGCTCCACGGGCGCTGGGTCGCCGGCACGCTGGCCGGAATCGCTTATGCGTTGGCGTACCGCCGCCGGGGCGAGCTGATCGACGCCGTCCTGGCCCACGGTATCACGAATGGCCTGATCGCGATCACCGTGCTGACGACGGGCTCGTGGTCGCTCTGGTCCTGATCCGCGATCAGCATCGGCTTGCACCAGTCTGGTTACCGACCGAGGATGATCCTATCGCTGGCGACGCCTGGCCGCCAATTGTTGCTTGAGCCAGTCGGCTTCCGCGGCGTCGAGGGGAGGGGTCAACGGCTTACGGTAGTCGATACTTCGCTGGTATCGGAACCGGGTATAAATCTCATCGATCATCGGCTGGAGACCTAGCGGGATGTCGGAGTCCGGTTTGGCCAGCGGCACGGGAACCACGGGCAACGGCCGCCGGTATTGGGCGCGCCAGACCTGGCAAAGTTGGCTTTTCGCCCTGGCGACCAGCCGCGTGTATGGGCCGTCGGGCCACGGATCGAGCATGGGCATGCGCTCGCCGCCCATGAGCAGGTCGATTTCCACAAGGCTTACATTTCCAAGCAACAGACTTTGCCGCTTTCGCTGATAGAGTTCCCACCCTTCCGTTCTGGGCCGCTTGTTGGAGGGTGACAGGACGTCGATACTCGTCACCAGGCGCTGGCCGGGGCTCGCTTCGTAGATATCGATAAAGGATTCGCGATGCTCCGAAAGCGTACCGGGCCGCCTAACCGCTGTCGGAATCGGGGTCGGCGACGGTGCGGAGGCTGATCCCCTGGTAATGGCGCAGCCGCCCGAACGCGGTGCGGGGGCGGATGGTCACCAGGGTTGGAACGGCGGCGTGGAGATCGCGGCCGAACGAGTGACTGTCGCCGACGGCTTGGCGGCCGTGCTCCTGGCACCAGGCGGTCCACGCCTCGTAGATGGCGGAGACCGGAGAGATGGCATCGGCCTTGACGATGCACCGGTCGCGGAGAAACGCGGCGATGGGGCTGGTCAGCTCGTCCATGGTGGCCACCAGCTCGCCGGCCGACGATGGCTGCAAGAACCGCCCGCGCCGATTCAACCGCTCCCAGCCGGCGATGGCCCAGCGGAGGATTCCCGGCAGCTCGGGCTTCAGAGCGCTCGAAGAGGGCCAGGTCTTCCTGGCCATAAAACGACTTGGTGAACCGCAGGATGATCAGCCGCCCGGCGAGAGTGCCGCTGGCGTCCCGCAGCCGGGGAAGCTCGTTGGAGATCAACACGAATCGGGTGGAGAGCTTGCCGGTCCACATCGGCCGATGCTTGCGATCGATGGTCTGGTCGTCTTCGCCGCTGATCGATAAAAGGCATTCGACGATCGCGGCGTTGTCGGGCCGGCTCGAGAGGCGGGCGTCGGGAAAAATCGCGATCGGCTTGCCAATAAAACTCGCCAGTCCAAATGGACGGGCCAGGGTTAAAAGGGTGGGATTAACCACCGAGCTGCGCCTGCCAACGCTTTCAACACCCGCGCGATCGTCCCGCGTCCCGACCGCTTGGGCCCAACCATGAGCAGGATCTTTTGTTGTTTGGTATCGCAGGTCATCAAGTAGCCGAACCATTCCTGGAGCGCCTCGATGCTCTCGGTGTCGGAGCCCCAGATCTGCTCTAAGAAGCTCAGCCACTCGCGTGGCGGTGGTGCCGCCGGGTCGAAATCGTATTCGAGCGCGTAAGCATTAAAGTAGCGGGGGCTCGGCGGCACCGTGCGAGTGGTCCCCTCCAGAAGCGACGGCAAATGGACCAGCGCGTTCTTCGCGGGAAGGATCTCATCGGCCGGCCAGGTCACGGCATTGTGTTGGGATGCGTCTTTGGGCGCGGGGATTCCCGCGGGCCAGGGGGGAGCCACGCCGGCTGAGCCGGAAATTGTCGCGTCGGGACCACGACCAGGCTGGCGAGGGCCTGAAGCACATCGCTCACCAGGCGGCCGGTGACAGGCAACGGCCGCGGCGCGAACCTGGGCGATGCCGCGGCCGCGGCCCCACCACGCCCTGGCCCTTTGGCCGCGGCATTCGCGTGGCCTTTGTCGCCGGTTTGCCGAACCCATTCGTCGAGCTCCCGCCGATATAATCGCTCGAATTCGTCGGCGATGAACCGCGCGAGCTGGGCACGAACCTCGCCATCCGGCAAGGGATGATAGGCGGCTCCGTCCCACGCGAGAAAGTCGTCGCGCCAGAAACGGAGACCGATGCCGCCGGCGAAGGTAAAAGCAGAGCTGAGAAACAAGAGGGCGAGGCGGTGGGGATTGGATTGCTGGCCGTCGGGGCAATCCACCGCTGGGGGAAGTGGGGGTGGAGCAGGGGGCCCCCGAGAGGCGCGGGGGGGAACCCGCGTGGCTGGCATCGGGGCCATCGGAACGATGTCGCCGCACCGGCCGATCCGGGCCCCGCGGGTCGCGTTCCCAGAGATATCCTCGGGGGCGAGCGTCGCCGCCACGATCGGCGTCTCGTAGCTTGTGCTCGAGCTCGGCGGCAGACCAAGGGGGAAGGCAGCCGAGGTTCCACTGATGTAAGAGTGGCCTGGCCTCGTCGATGGACAGGTCAAAGCCGCGGATGAGAATGCATGCGGCGTGGAACGTTCGGTCGTGGCCCCGCTGGCCGGCGACCGCCGGGGGGATTTTCGCCAGATAGGCCGCGGGGCGGGCCAGTCGGTCGTCAGGCTGCCGTTGCGATGCGGAGGCGGGAGAGGTGATGGAGGGAAGCGCGCCCCCGCGGCCGGGCGGGCCGGTGGTGGTTGACCGGCGATCTCGGGGCGGTCGAGCCAAGATTGGAGTTCCAGAGGGGTGAGGAGACACGTCGGCGCGCGGTGGTACGGTGGCTGCCGGCTCCCGAAGTCTTTGCGCCGGGGAGAACTGTCCATAAGTCGGGAGAGCCTCCGTTGCGGGTGGACCGGTTCCCTGGCGTTGCGCCGTGATTTTCGTTAAACCCCCGTTCCAAGGGAGTGGTTACAACCCGCCGTGTGTTCTTTCTTGCCCCTTTTCGCCAAGGGCGAATGAGGGGCGTGGCGGCGGCACGATGGATCACATTGTCAAAGCTGGCTGGCTGCCGATGCCGTCGAGGGTGACCGGCCGCCAGGGCCGCTCGGGGCGATTGCACCCTTTGGCCTTGAGGGTCCCGGGCAAGCCGATCAACCGCGCGGGGTTGGCCGTGGCCGTATCGATCCTGACGACGTTGTCGCTGTACTTTTGGTCGAGCGTCGCCAGGCGCGGGCCAAAAGGGCGGCGTGATCCCCGTCGTTGGGATAATCGGGGAGCCGGACTAAAACCCACGCTCCATTACCCGAGCAACCCCAAGCGCCCGAGGCGGCGAGCTGGGGATGGTCGCCCAAGATCGCATCGCGGCGCGCGATCGCCGCGGCCAGCTCGGCTTCGGTGCTGCTGATCTCCGCCGGGCGAACGGCGTCGATATCGAGATAGAGCCAACGCAGACAGACGATGTCGGCATCGCGAGTGGTGTGGCGAGCTTTCGTCAACCGCTGGTCCGACCGGGCCAAGAGAGCCGGCCGGACCGGATTGATGGTGACATAGCCCGACACGCCTCGCAGCCTGTGGGCCTCGGCGATCAGTCGGGCGTTGTCGTCGAACCAGCCGGCGATGGTGCCCCCACCGAAGCCCGCTCCCAAAGCGTCACCGCGGCAGACCCGGCCCTGGCGATCAAACGCGGCCCGCAGTACCCGCAGTTCGGTACAGCCTGCCCGCGGCGCCGTCAGTATCTCCAGAAACCGGCGAGCGGCCTGCACGTCGAATCCGGTCGCCCGGCAGTGCGCACGGCCTGGTCCCGGCTCGGCCCGGTGCGCATTTCGCGTGATTGACTCGGGTTCTTTCCATCGCAGCCTTCATCTCCATGCCGCTCGATAGTGGGTGGCGGGTGGCGGGTGACGGGTGATGGCACAACGCACCACCCAGCACCTAGAGCCCACCACCCCCTCGCCCATCACCCGCCACCAACCATCCACCACCCGTCACCCACCACCCACCACCCGTCACCCGTTAGATGCGGCGGCCCAGAAACGCACGCAGTTTATCGAGTGCCGTCTTCTCGACCTGACGCAGGCGGAGCACGCTGAGGCCACAGTCTTTGGACATCTCGATATAGGATCGTTCAAAATAAGCTTGGCGCGGCCGGGCGCCGCTGGCGGTCGAGCCGGCGGCAGGGGCCTCGGTTGTTTTGCTGTCCGGTTGGGGATCGCGCGTGGTCGAAACCCGGCGTATCCCGAGACCGGGAGGGTCGTCCAAGCCAAACCGCTCACTAATGACCCAGGGCCTCGAAGGGGCTTAATCGCTGGAGGCGCGGCGCACACGATCGCTCGATCCTCGTCGGTGACGACGGCCTGGTCGGGCGAGGGCTCGTCAGTAGGCGTAAGTTCGGCCAAGCTCTGGTGAGCGACTTGATCGTGGCGTGCGAGCCATGCCTCCGCGAGCCGCGTGCCGAGACCCCAAGGTATTGGGCGACCTCGTCGATACTCGGCGGGTTCGAGTCGGGCTTGGCGCCGGCCGCCGTGTCGCGAGCGACCAGTTCGGCGACGGCCTCGCGATATTGAAGGCGCAGATAACGGGCGTCTCCTTGGCCCTGGAGGACCAAACTGTTGGTGCCGAGGGCCCGCACGATGAAGCAGCGGATCCAGTAATTGGCGTAGGTTGCGAACCGAGCCGCGTGGGTCGCCGGATCAAAGTGCCGGGCCGCGCACGACGGCCCAGATTTCCTTCCTGGATCAAGTCGTCCAGGGGGACGCCCCGGTGTTTGTAGTCGCGTGCGGCGTGGAGCACCAGAGCCAGATTCGCCGTGATCAGTTCCTGCTGGGCGTCGGCGTCACCGGCCCTGGCTCGCGCGGCGAGGGTGCGCTCTTCGCCGGCCGAGAGCCGGCGCTCGCAATGGGCGGCCTGGGCGCGGCGTGACCGCCGCCCGGCGTGACGAGGCCATGCGCCACGGGAAAAGCGGCGGCCCTGATGAGGCCCTGTTCCGCCAGGCCCGTCGGGGTGTGGCTGGGGGTCATCAACACCGTCCTGGCGCGGGGGCTCCTCCGTCGGCGTGAACTCCAGAGCGCTCGGCGAATGCATAATTGGTCCCTCTTTGAGGCGATTTCATGACCAAACGACACGGCAAGGGCTGGTAAGGCGAGTGGGGTTCGAGTGCGAAGATTTCCAGACGCCGCGCGGAGGGCCGCGAGGGCGGCGCGGGCCGTGGGAAAGCCCATGCTCTTGGGCTTGGTCCCGCGGTCGTCTAACGGACGCAGATACCAAAGACCGGCACGGTGGCCGGCACGAAACTCGTGAACGAACCGAGGCGAATACACCACGAATCGCTCGCTGGTCGCCCGGTCGTGAACGAGGCGCGATCCATCGGGCGCTCGCGGCGCGAGGTGGTGACGGGGGACCGGGGTCGCGTAAACCGGCCGTTGCGTCAGCATTCTGAGTGCCTCCGCGGCCCCCGGATACCGCGGCGGCCACCGCCGCTTAGCCGCCTTGCTATCATCTTTCATCGCTTACCCCGTTCGATTTTTTCGCACCACCGCGAGCGAGCTTCGCCGCCCTTCGAGCGGGTGCCTTCTTTTGTCTTGACATTCGCGGACGGCCCAGCCATTCCCGTACGCACCGGCCCAAGAGCTCGAGATCTTCGCGATCGATGTACCGAGACCGCCCCTCGCGATGCATGTTCACGCCATGCTCGCGGGCCAGGTTCGAGATCAGGCGGGGATACCCACCAATCTCCTGGCACGCCGCCCATACGGAAACTCGCTTCATCCTGTTCATGGGAATCACACCAGCTTGAACCAAACGGCCTGGGGCCCCCATCGGTACGCCCGCGCCGGGCTCGCCTCGCAAGAAAGAGCGCGAGCCCGGCATGGGAACAATCAAGAGCCCGGACCACTTGGTCCCGATGGCGGGAGATAGGGATAGACAATCGGGGGCGGCTCACTGCCGTCAGGGTTCGGGGCCGGCTCCGGACTGGGCGCCGGGTCGCTGCCCTCGGCGTTAGTGCTGGCCGTGACCGCCGCGGTGGCGACCAGAGAGCTCGGGCTGATCTTCCACTCCAGGGTTTCAAACGATTCGAGGCTCCTGAACAGGTTGTACTTACGCATGGCTTTGTTACCTCCTGAGAGTTTGGTCAAAACGGGACGATCCAGGGACATGCAGTGACGGGAAAGACCTGCGAACCGCCGCAGTGCCTCTCCCCCCACGATTCGCGTCGGCTTGCGGCGTTTTCGGGACCGCTCACTGAATATGATCTGTGAAAAAGGGATTTTAGTTGAATAAAATTCGCAGAGTCCGTCGGAATTTTTGCCGTGGTTCGCGGTCAAAACCTTGTTCGTACGGGATATCTAGCACGATGATTTAAACGCAAGCCGGCGTCACCGCCGCCGGCGACCCAGCTCGCGAGCGAGATAAATTAACGTTAGTCCCAAGCTGATCAGGTGATTACGATGTGGCGTGGCAATCTTGTCCGCGTTGTTGACGCGGGATAGCTTTTGGTTTCAAGGGATATTGTTGCAACTACGCATTCGCAAAAATTCTCCGCAGGAGCCCAGAATTGGCTGGGATCGGGCGGGAGGAGATAAAGGGGCGGTCCGACTTATGAGGCGGGATAGGCAGCCTCGGAAGCTCGGCTCGAGCCGAAAAACGGGCGTCCTCGCGGAACAGCACCCGACGGAAACCGAAGATAAGCGGGCTTGCCGTGCTGGCTGGGTCAGCGGCCATACTAACCCGACTGCGCGAGCGAGGGGGACGCATGCCGGCGCCGCGAGCGACTCGCGGCTACCCTCGCTGGCGCGTCGGGTTGATATGGCTTCCGCCGGACAAGCGGGAGGGGGCCGAGGGAAAGACCGAGGACGAGGGTTGGTGACGGATGAGAAAGCCACAGGTGTTCAGGATCGCGCGGGGACCCGTTCTATCCTTGATCGTCGGCGAGATCACCGCGGACCAGGCGGCGGATGCGTTCACAGGCGGCGATGTGCATCAGGTCGAGCGCCAGTTGCACGCGGCCGTTGGGGTCGGGATCGCGGGACCGCAGTTGCAAAAGAGGGATGAGAGCCCGTACCCAGAGGCGTTTTTGGGCCTCGAGGTCGAGTAACTGGTCGGCCAGATCGGCATCGGTCGGGATGTCGTCGTCCGCGTTGTCGTCGGATGACGTGGTATCGTGGCTCATCGGGTGCTCCTGGAAATGGGGAGACAGCGCCGGGAAGAATCCTGGTGCGATTTGTGGAAGACAGGTATCGGGCGGGGCCGAACCGGATTGTAGAATCGACGCCCGAATGACTGACTTCTCACTGTTTAACGAGGAATTGAGTGTGGTGCTCGATGCTGCTGGGCCATCGGAAGGTTCAGGGGAGGATGAGTGGGGGCCGCGAAAAGTCAACTCCGCGCAAGAGCGGCCGGGCTTGGTGGCCGAGCCGGTTTGGGTTTGGGGCGTTCCGTTCGCGCCGCTGACGATGGCCCAAACGGTTGCGACGATCGACGTTTTGATCGGGGCTGGCCAGCCGAGTTACTTCATCACGGCCAACGTTCACTACGCGATGCTGACTGATCTCAACCCCGATCTTCGGCAGATCAACGAGCGAGCGGCTTTCATTTTGGCTGATGGCGGCGCCCTGGTCTGGGCATCGCGCTGGCCAAAAGACGCCGCTCCCGGAACGAGTGGCGGGCTCGGACCTGATTTTCGAGTTGAGCGCCCTCGCCGCCAGGAAAGGATACCGGCTGTTCCTGATGGGTGGTGCTCCTGGGGTTGCCGATCAGGCGGCGCTGCGGCTTCGCGAGCGATACCCAGAGCTGCTGATCGCTGGCGTCGAGTGCCCGCCGTTCCGCCAGCCGACGCCGGCGGAGGAAGCAGCCCTGGTCGAGCGCATCCGCGCGGCCAGGGCCGATATCCTGCTGGGGGCGTTCTCGCAACCCAAGGGGGAACGTTGGATGGATCGGTATTTCCAGCAACTCGCGGTCCCGGTTTGCGTTCAGCTTGGTGCTGCCATCGATTTCGCCGCGGGTCGCGTGAGCCGCGCCCCACGATGGATGCAAAAATGCGGCATGGAATGGGCATTTCGGCTCTGGCTCGAGCCCCGGCGGCTCTTCGGCCGCTATGCTCGCAACGCCTGGTTTATCGCTCGCATGGTGGTCGGTGATCTCTTCAAATCAGTGAGCCGGACAGGGCGCCACTAACTCGCTTATACCGCGGGCGGCGGGCTCTGAGACATTCCGGGAGGGCGAGCCTCCGTGCGAGCCGAGTGCCAACGCCGGCTCGGACGGAGCCTCGCCCTCCCTTCGCCAATGTCGCCGTTCGCGCCGGGCGCAGTTCAAGCGCGCCGCCATCTCCGGCCGGCGCCGCTGGGGTGCGATTTGCTGCCAAGCTCAGGCCCCGTCGAAAATACCGGGCGGCACGCCGCCGCCGCAGCAATCCCTCGCGACGGCGATCGTCGGCGCCCCGAAGATGGGATCAGCTCGCGACACGCCCAATGAGTCTGTATCTTCCACGGCCCGGTGCGCCTCTCGAACGATGACATGGCGATAAGCCGGGTCGTATCGCGGGCACGACGGATCGATCAGCTCGCAGAACCGGCGCACATCAAGGCCCGCGCAGCGGAGGTTTTCTGGGGTTGGGCAGTGCGTGCAACTTTGTCCGTTGTTCATGGTCCGTTGTCCGTTGTCCGTTGTCGCTCTCACGTATCGACTAAGTCCGCGTGGCGCTTAGGCTGGACCGATGGTTCGCGCGATGGAGCGCTAGCTCCCACAACGGACCACGGACCACGGACCACGGACAAATCACAACGTGACTGTGAACTGAGTGTATCCGCTGTTGGTAATCGTCGGGCAGCTCGCGGACGTTGAGAGAAAGGTCATCGAAAAAGGCGAGCATGTGTAGCTGGAAAGCGTCAGGCCGTAGGGCGCGACACGCAGGTTCGAGCAATATTGTTGCGTGCCGGTGGGACAAGCGCCGGTCGTGAAGTAGATCACGCGGAGTTCCACCTGCCCGCCGGTGCAGATCAATGTATAGAGCAAACCATTGGAGCAACCCGATGTCCACGACGCGGGGGTGGCCGTATAAGTGAGCGGCGTCGACCCATTGCCGCTGACGACGTTGACCCACGAAAGGACGAGGTTTTGCGGGGATACTACAGGGTGAGCAAGCGAGCGGTCCGCCACTGGATGCGCCCCGTTCCGCCACCCACCGCCCGCCGACGGCGTAGGCGGTCAAAATATCGCCAACGGACGGTACGTGCCCGAGCACATCGACCACGATCGATTGAGAGGCATCGGTGACCGGCGTTCCCGTTCCTCCCTCGGTCTCGGCGCCGTCAAGCTCGATCGGATAGGCGAGGAAAAAATGATCGGCGGACGAGGGCATCGAGCCACCGTTATAAATTTGCACCAGCCGTCGCGGCGTGCCCGACGACGCGAACGGGACCGCTCGATCGACCTGGCCGGCCAGCGCGGCATGCCGCGCACGCAGGATTCTCCCATCTTGGTCGTTTGTTCTCGTATCGGTCATTGCAGTAGGCAGTAGGCAGTAGGCATCCGTCTTCCGTCCTCCGCCCTCCGTCCTCCACGTCTCACCCGTCGTACCTGAATACCCACCTGCCCCCGACCGCGTGGGCGACCACGCGCGTGCCGGCCGGCGGGACTTGGGTGCCGACATTGAGGATAAAGACGACCTTGCTGGCGTCGGCCGTATACGAAGCGGTGCCCCCCTCGACTTCGCTGCCGTCGATCTCGGTTGGGTTGGACGCGAAGAACGAAGCGGCCGCCGTGGGATAAGTGTTGACCGTCGTTGTCGTGACCAAGAGGGCGGTCGTTCCGTCCGCCGCGAACGGCGCGACTCGATCGAGCACACCAAACAGGGCTTTCTGGCGTTCGCGTTCAATGCGTGAATCAGACACGGGCTTGTTCCAACCGCCGATCGGCGAGCTGCAAGGTCGTAGACTGCTTGTTCCCCTGAAAGTCCCAGGTGAGGCCCACGACATAGGGATAGCTTGCCGGCTCGCCTTGCTCGAGACCGGCATTCGTCAAAAGGGATACGTCGCGGCCGTTGATCTGTGAAATTCGGTCGCCGATCTGAACGTAATCGACGAGCATCGGGATGGTGACCGCGGCGGCGAGCGGCGGAAACTCGTGCGCCGACCGAAGCTGGCACGCCTGCGCCAGTGCGGCCTGGGTGTCATCCTGCACGACCTGATCGGTCCCGGGCGACTGGTTGAAGGCCGAGCTGCCGTCGACGACGTCGTAGTGGAAATGATCGCGGGCGTCGACCCGGCGCAAGATGGCCGTCGGCATGGGCGATGCATCGCGGCGCGGGGCGGTCGTCTCGATGCCGTAGTCGGCCTCGATCACGGTCGTGAGCCGGAGCCAAAACATTTGTTCCGGCGGGACGGTCGTCGAGGGGTTCGCCATCGATGAGATCCCGTGCAGGACGCCGGTCGGCTCTTGGGCGGCGGTGCCGGCCGGCGGCTTGCCGATGTTCCACGTTTCGGGGTCGTCGACCGTAACCTCGATGCCGAGCCGGTCCTCCATCAGCGACCAGCCGCCGTCGATCTCTTGCCAGGTGCCCGAAACGGTGTCCCACACGCAGGGAGGGTCCGTGCCATTGTAGTTCCGCGACAGGGCGAGCTGGGCCTGAAGCGGCTTATTATTCAGGTCTTTTGAGAAGCATGTGTTCTTGCCCGGCCGATAGCGCCTGACGTAAGTGGGGAGGTTGTTGGGATTGCCGCCGGGGAGCTGAAAGATCGAGGAAAAGTCGATCGGTGTCGTCTTCCACTCGGTGTTTGCCAGGCTCCAGTGACCATCGGCGCATTCATCGGCGATGTAAAAGCGATACTTGGCTCGTGCGGTCGCAGTCGCGCTTGCGGCATCCAGAGCGCTCTTGCGAAACTGAACGCGATTGGCGGCCGTCCCATCACCAGACTGGGGCTGGTAACCCGGCGCAGGATGACTGAGACCTCGTAGCGCTGGGGCGCGGTCTCGATGTAGAATGAGTTGGCCACTGCCTGATAGTCGAAGGCCGCGTGCATGGCGGCGACGTTGGCCAGGGCCGTGGATAGTTGAGCACCAGTTTCGGGGAGATAGATCGGCTTGGGATCGGTCGGTCCGGCGGCGTCCTTGCGATAAAACTCGACAAAGTCGTACGGTTGGCCGGTGGGGTCGGTCGCACAGACCCAGCGCATGCCGAACCCATAAAAGCTCAAAAGCTCGGCGACGACCTCCGGCCAGGGCTTGTTCGTGGCGTCGTAGTCGCGAATCCGGTTGGGACCGGTCTGATACGTGGCGGGATTCGTGGGATCGAAGAACTCCGCCCCCGCGAGCGGCCGGCGGCTTTGCAGGAGCGCATCCAAAACGCCAAAATCGGGGTTGTCGACCAACGAGCCCAGCGCCTGGGTGTTCCAGTTCGCCAGGATGTAGCGGATCGCCTTGGAAAGGCCCCAGAACGAGCGTGGATCGGGCGAGCGGTCGATGTTGGGGTCGAGAAAAACGGGAAAGGGACTGGTGCCCCCTTGGCCGATGTCGTAGCCGTCGGGCGTGCAATTGGGCAGATACCCGCCGATCGCCCTGGTGCCGGTGCCGGCCGGATTGAAGCGAACGGGCAAATCGGTCTGGACGTTGGTTCCCGTTTGAGGGTTATCCGCGTCGCGTTCGATGCGCCCGCCAATCGGCGTGTTCCAGCAGAGGATGGCGGCACCGACCGCGACGAACGAGACGTTCTGGCTGGTCGGCGTCAGGTCGGTCTGCGGAACCCGCGCGAAGCCGTGGAACAGCACGCGGGTCGTGCCATCGGGGAAGAGCGCGAGCACGACCAGCTCGTCATCGCCGGCAACCACGTAGGGCGAGTATGTCGCCGTGAGCGGCCAGATCTGATCGAACTGCGACGGCCAGCCGTTAATACTGGCCGCCACCTCGTCCAGGATGTACGAGAACCGCGCCGACGGCGGCTCGATCCCCTCTTTATACTGGATCTGGTCGCAACGGACATTCGGCAAGAGCGCGTAGGCGCCGCTGCCGCTTGACGCGCCGCCGTCGTAAAGGAACACGCCGATCGGGGTCGCGTCGAGCGCGAGCTGCGGAGGGTACGGATTGTAGTCGAATGAGCCAGCCAAAACATCACCTAAAAGCGGAGAACGATAAAGATCCTCACGGCGGAGCGCATCGCGAGGACATGCAGACGCGGGACGGAGGCACGCCCAGAGCGTGGGCGACCTTTCCAGGTTTTACCTGCCGGTAAGCCTTGCAATCTGCCGAAACGGGCGGGATAATGCTGGACCGCGTGGATTTGCCCGCCGATTTCCGGGTGATTTCCCAAGATTCCAGAAGCTGTCGGGTCGCTCGAGAAATTGCGCCGGGTTAACCCATCCACCTGAACCATAAGGCGATCCGAATGAAGACGTCGGACCAGCGCTTGTCTGTATTAATACCTGTGTTTAACGAGGAACACACGATCGCGGCCGTGGTGAAGAAAGTTCTCGCACTCGGCGCTTTAGTAAAGGAGATCGTGATCGTCGACGACGGCTCGACGGATCGCACCCGGGTCGTCGTGGAAGAGCTCGCGCGGCACGAGCCGCTCGTGCGATTCTTCCCTCTCGCGAAGAACCAGGGTAAGACCGCCGCGATTCGCCACGCGCTGGCTCAGGCCACAGGCGAGGTGATCATCATCCAGGATGCCGACAACGAGTACGACCCCGCCGAGATCCCCGACGTGATCGCCCCCATTCTTCAGGGGCACGCCGACGTGGTCTACGGCAGCCGGTTCCTCACCCGGAAAGCCTCGCGAGTCCTCTACTTTTACCACTACCTCGCCAATCGGTTCCTCACGTTTCTGTCCAACGTCTTGACCAACAGAAATATGTCGGACATCGAAACCGGATACAAGGCATTCCGAGCGGGCGTGATCACACCGCTTCACCTCACAAGCAGCGGGTTCGGCATGGAGATCGAAATTACCGCGATGATCTGCAAAACCAAGGTCAAGACTTACGAGGTCCCGATCTCTTATTACGGCCGCAGTTACGAGGAAGGTAAGAAAATCGGGGTCACGGACGGGGTCATGGCCATTTGGTATATTATTTATTATAATCTTATATATTCTTTGTTGCCGGCGGGCCGCACTTATATCAAGGAAGTGAATCAGTTCTTGGAGAATGCTCCATCGGCGTGATCGCCGCGGCACCGCCTCAAGAGCCCAGGCCGAGGGCCCGGACGGCATTGTAAACCGCTTGAAGCATCGTTTGCTCATGGCTTGTGTAGCTCGTCCCGGCGGTGGCCGCCCCCATCGTCGGCTGCACAATCGGCGTGGCGCCGAAGAAGGCGAGCTTCTGGCTGGCGGCCGTGCCGATCTGGGTGCCGGTCGACGTGCCGAAGGTCAGGTTCACACCGTCGACGAACGAGCCGATCACGTTGAACGCGACTCGAGCGTCGGTGATGGTCGTGATCGTGGTCACGCCAGCGACGACGGTCGCGAGCCGGACGTGAGCGGTGGTCGGAAATCCGCTCGTGTTGACAACCAGCGAGCCTGAATTCGTCAAGTCGAGATAGAGATAGTTGGTCGCCGAAGCCGTCATCGCCTGCGAAACCGACCCAGCATAGGTGCCGATCGTGCCATCCTGCCGGAGATAGCTTCCCGCCGCCACGTGAACATTTAGCGTCGCGGAGGGTACCTCGGTCGTGACGACCGCGAGCCCCCACGGCGCAAGCGAGTCCAGGACCTGCGCGTTGCCATTGACCGGTACGTTCCAGGTGCGGTCGCCCGAGGCGGGCATGGCAAGTTGAACGTTGGGGGTATATGTATTGGCCATTGTTTATTTGTCCGTTGTCAGTGGTCCGTTGTCCGTTGTTGACTCTGTGATCGCGCCGCGCGGGCCGATGTAGGCATTGGGCATGCTCACTGCTTTCTCACGAGGCGTGGCGCGGACGCAAGCCCAACAACGGACAACGGACCACTGACAACGGACTAAGTAGAAGACGCATTCCAATTCAGCGTGACTCGTTTCGTCGCGGGGGCGTACGTGTACTGCAACCGGGTCATGTTTGCGAATGGGGCCGGCGGCAATGGCGGCGCGGCGATGGTGACGGCAGTGGTCTGGGCCGGCCCCTCGTTGCCGGCGATGTCGAACGGTTTAACGCCCCAGTTCCATGTACCGGGGGCGAGCGGCTGCGAGGTCCAAGAGTACGCCCCGGCGGATTGACCAAAACCTCCTTGGCCGAAGCCGCCGTAGCCGAACCCGTCGGTGATGATGCCGGCGATGTAGGCGGGCACAGTCGCCAGGATCGTGGTGTAGTCGATGCCGCCGCCGGGGGTGTCCTCGCCGTAGACATGGAAGCCGGCGATGTCTGTGCCCTGGAACGTGCCTCCGAGCCAGGAGAGCGTAGCCAGCCGCCCTGGGCTCGCGGGCAGCTCAGCCCGAACAGTCGACTGCGTATCGCCCGACGCGACCGTACCGATGTCGATCCGGGCAATCGTTGGCGGCAACGGCACCGAGCACGACAGCCCAACGCCGCTCCAGGCGAGCTGCTGATTCACATACACCTGAAACAGGGTGCCGGCCGGCGCGGTCGAGTTCCACGACAGCAGGAGCTGCGTTCCCTGCTGAACCGGCGGATTGACGCTTGTGATCGTGAATTGGCTGAAGCTCATATTTGTCAGTGGTCAGTGGTCAGTGGTCCGTTGTTCGCTATCGCGTAATTCCTGGGCCGGTTTCAAATAACAAGCCCGTTGACGAACCCTCTTAGGTGCCAGGCGGAGCGGTAGCTCCGACAACGGACAACTGAACAGTCGATGGACTCAGCGACCCGCTAGCGCGGCGTCTCCCCCAGCCTCCGCGCGACCGCCAGGTAATTTGTCGTTCGGAATACCTCGAGGATCTCGTCGTACGTGTCGATCGGGTCCAGACCCGCTCGGAGGATGCGGTGGATCCGGTAGCGCGGTTGCAATAATTTAAACACGTCCCGAAAGAACGACCTGGCGTTGATCTGCGGTGGGCCGAACTCAAACTGGATGTAGTCGACGGCATCGGCGGTCACCATATGCTGGGCACCCAGAAGGACATGATACTCGTTCCCCTCGGAATCGATTTTGAGAAAATCGATGTGGTCGACCGCGTTTTCCTCACAATATCGGTCGAGTGTCGTGAGCCTGCACTCCTCGTACTCGTTCATGATCGGCGTAATTGTGGTCCAGCCGGGGTGGATTGACGAGACGACTGACCCAGGGGCGTTCGAGTAAAGCTTCGCGGTCCCCTCGCGGTCACTCAGCCCCAAATTCTTCAGAAGCACTCCCGGCGTTGTGCCGAGATTGAGCTGGAGGGCGGCAAACGCGGCCGGGGAAGGCTCGAAGCATATGAGGCGGACGTCGTCACGGAACGCCTCGCGAACCGCCGCCGCGTAGCTGCCGTTGTTGGCGCCCACGTCGAATACCACCGCCGTGGGGTGCGACGCGCGGGAGCGAATAGCCCGGTTGATCGCATTAAGAACCCAAAGCTCTCCGCTGTCCCCGAGGGTGTTCCCCCCTCCGTAGTTCATCCCGAAAAGCGACAGCTTCTGTAGCGCCCGCCAGACGGGCTGCAACAGACGGGCGCAAAGAACACGCGTCACCAGACGGCGGCGGAGGAAGGAACGAACCAGATTCTTCAACATGTCGGTTCGCTTGGTCTTGGTGGTGTGGACGGCTAACACTATTTAGTGCTTGCGGAAAAAGAACGATGCAACTCGATTCGGGGTGGCTCATATGCCAAGAGCGATCGCTAGCTTACCAGAAAGTGCAGTGAAAAAACCGTGGTGGGCGGAAAACTATCGCCGACCCTGAGCCAGCTCCCAAACCGTTTGACAGGTCTTCGAGAGCTGTTTAAGCCGGCTCATTCCAAAGAGGCTCCGAAGAGACCTAACCGGAGGGAGAAAGCCTGTCCATTTTCACTTTACGACGTCTCCTTCCTTGGTTCAAGCCGTGTAAGTCCTGACTCCAGGATCCCGAATACGGGCGCGAGACGAGAACCAATAAGGTTATTGGATGGCTCGGCGCGAACAGTCGGGGATTGCGGTTTCGTTGCGGTCACTGACCTTGTATCATATTGAGAGAGATTTGGTGAGTAAGACCTACCCAAGCGGACGTGCCCGGACCGAATGGCTTTCCACATTGTCTTAAACCCTGGGATTGATCTCGATGAGTTTCGCCGCCAAAGTGATCAGGGGGCGAGTCCACGCCATGCGATGGCTGTGCTGGCCGACCAGTTCGACGCGACTGTGCACATTCCACACCCGGATCGCGACAGGCCAAATGCGTTCGACCGACTGCGATCGCGGCTCATCGGCTCGGCGGAAAACTGGGCTCTTGCGCGACGATTGGCGGGCCAACTGAGCCGCAACGACGTTGTCTACTGCCAGGCCGAAAATATCGGTTTTCCCTTGGTCTCATTGCTCGGAAATAGATCCACACGGCCCAAGGTCGTGCTTTTCGTGCACAATTTTGCCCCCGTCCGCGGGCGCGTGGCCGCGCGCCTGTTCCGCGTCGCAAGTCGGGCCGCGGCCCTGGTGGTGTGTTGCTCGAGCCAGGCCGAACGCCTTCAGCGTGAACTGAGAATCCCCGAGTCCCGTATTCACCTTCTTCTGGAACACGTCGATAATCGCTTCTTTAGCCCCGGTCCGGCAAGCCCCGGCAAGGTCCGTCCGCTCATTGTTGGCGTGGGACTCGAAAACCGAGACTACCGCTCGCTCGCTCAGGCCAGCCATGACCTCGATGTCGACGTCCGGATCAGCGGCTTTTCTCGCTACGCCGCGCTCACGGCAAAGTCGCTGCCCGATCCGTTGCCAGCCAACATGACACGGCGCTTTTACTCATGGCTTGAGCTGGTGCAACTTTACCGCGACGCCGACATCGTGGTCGCCCCCGTTTTTCCGTGCTCCTACGCAGCGGGAGTGACGACGTTGATGGAAGGACTGTGCTGTCGCCGTCCTGTCGTCGTGACACGCTCCCCGGGTCTGTCCGATTACCTTAACCCCAGCGACGGCTTGAGCATCGTCGAGCCATTCGACAGCACCGGCATGCGCCACGCCATCGTCCAGTTGCTCGCAGCCCCGGTGAAGTCCCAGGATCAGGCCGACCTGGGCTTTGGGGTTGGCTCCCAGCGCCTACGATTTCGATCAGGCCGTAAAACGCTTCGCTGGACTTTTCCAGGACCTATGTTAACCCTTCCATGACGAGACGGTAGGGCAAGCACCAGCCCCCGCCGGCGAGCGGACGCGGGCCCACCGGCGAGGGCGCGTACTCGCCGCGAAAGACCACGTTGGGCCAGATCCGGCCGCGGTTATCGACCAGAGTGTGGGTCAAGCCGTCGGCGTAGGAAAGAAGCGCGGCCTCGACGCTGTTCAGCGCCGTTAGGCTCGACGCCGACAGGACGCCGGAAATCGTGAACGTGCGTCCGCGCGTACCGCCGAACAGGGTTTGTTGGCCGTTAATTCCAAAGAACTGGTTCGTCTGCTGGGCGTTTGGCCGCGGGCTGTGAATCACATTCACCGCAGTACCAAAGACCGCATTGCCGTCGAGCGTTGTCACGAGTTGTGTTCACTTGTGAGAGGTTAAATGGCCGCCGGACGTGCATAGCCTTCGGCGTCCGACGACGATTCAGGACCATTTGATCGCGATTGAGCCGGTCCGCCAAGTCCGCCAGATTTGCGATTTTGCTTTGCTTCGGATACACTCATCGAGAAATTGTTCTCGGGACACGAGGTGCCGGTCCAAAGAATAATCCTTTGTGTCTAAACGCCTTTGCACGATCCTGGGAGGGCGAGCCTCCGGGCGAGCCGTAGCACCATCCGGCTCGGACGGAGCCTCGCCCTCCCGGAATCACGCAAGGTCATTTACGGGAATCGTCGTTTCAATTGGGAGATTGGGAATGCCGGGACTAACGAACACGGGCGGGAGCGAATTGCGACAAGCGTTTCAGGAGTTTGTCGACGAACATGGCGCCTTCACCGCCTCCTCGGTTCACCTGGGCGAAGGCGTTTACACTCTCCCGGGGCCCGGCGTGATCGATCGCCGGTTGCGGTGTTTTGTGCAAGCCGTCGCCGATTTGGCGGGAAAGCCGCTTGACCAGCTCAGGATCCTCGATCTTGCCTGTCTAGAAGGACATTACACGATCGAGTTTGCGCTCCATGGGGCAAGGGCGGTCGGCATCGATGCTCGAGAGGCCAATCTAAACAAGGCCCGGTTTCTGAAGCAACAGCTCGGAGTTGATAACGTAGAGTTCTTCCAGGACGACGTACGGAACCTGAGTGAATCGAAATACGGCCGCTTCGACGTCGTCCTTTGCGCAGGCTTGTTGTACCACCTGAATTCACCCGCGGTCTTTGAGTTGATCGATCAGGTAAGCGCGGTTTGCGATCGGCTGGCCATCTTCGATACATTCATCAGCTTCAAACCCGCCATCTGTCAGACCTACAAGGGCAAGACTTACTGGGGCACCCACTACGTCGAGCATAAGGAAACTGCTTCCACGGCCGATCGATACGCGGACCTTTGGGCCTCCATCGACAACACTCGCAGTTTCTGGCTGACAAAGCCTTCACTATGCAACGCACTTGACCATGCCGGGTTTACGTCGGTCTACTTGCAAATGAACCCTTCGCTGGAAGGACAATCGCTCGACCGCCATACCTTTATTGCGATGAAAGGGCAGGTCGTGGCGCATTTTGTCCAGTCCGCCGACGGATCAGCAAGTAACGCTCGAGTGGACGGAGAAACGCTTTGCCACCGTTGATGGTGAGCCCAATATCAAGCGGAGCCTTGCCTGGCGACTCGCGAAGCACTCTCTTCCTCAGCCAGCGAAGAACGTGATCAAGAAGGTTCTCACAGCTCTCGGCATTCGCAAGCCTCCGGCCATACCCGATTTTCAACGTGCACTTCCTAAAGACTTGAGGAAATCGCGTCACGACATGCGGAATGAACCGCGGTTGGGTGGAAGAGCGGGCAAGGGGGCTTGAACCGCCCCGCGGGCTCGCTCCAAGTCGTCGATCGTTTGTCGGACCACGGTCCTGAGCCGCTCCAGCTCGTCGGCCACTGCCGCGACGGCGTCCGGCGTGCTGGCATTGACGGTGGTTGTGGCGACTGGATTAACGTCCGCGCCTCCCTGGTCCCACTCGCGAAAAGCTCACAGGGGCTTCGCTCTGGCGGGCGTGCTCGTCGTTGTCGCCGATCGTTGCGTTTGCCCCGCCGAAAATCGAGCCGAACGCGGATGGGCCCACCCCCCAGAGATTCACGAGATCGCTTGAAATCATCCCCTCGTCGCCGATTCGATCATAGGCCGCGCGAAGAGATCGAGACCTTTGACGCTCGCCGAGATCAGAAGGCCCGTCGGTGAGGCGACTCGGTGTACTGTCGCTGGTTTCGGTGGGAGAACCAAGCGGCGCGGGCGCGAAAGTATCGACCAGCGCCTGGGCGATACCGGCCTCTGGGCCTTGGCGCGCGCCTGCGGATTCGAATGCTTGAGGCCGCGCGGGCAGGGCCCGAGCGTACGCGGCGGCGAGCCGAGCGATTGAGTCGTCGCCTAGACCGTCGCCGCCGCGGGGGGGCACGCCCGCCGGGCGGCCAACCATTGCTTCGATGCCAACCTCGCCAAGAGATTGGAGGGCTTGACCCCGGCCAAGATCTGAAGCGCTGAGGGCGAAGCTTGTCGGTGTGTTGGCGCTCGTTTCGGTGGACGACTCAAGCGGCGCGCGTGGCAAGGCGTCGACCAGCGTGGCGGCGATACCGGTCTCTTGGCCGAGGCTCGCGCCCGCGGATATCGATGCTTCAGGCCGCGCGGACAGTGCCCGAGTGTACGTGCCCGCGAGTTGAACGATCGAGTTTTCGCCTCCACCGGCGCCGGCCTTGGGCACGCTCAAATCACGCCCGTCATTTCCTTCGGGGTCGACCTCCGGTCGAGAAAGCCATGGTGGTTTCGGTCGGCTCAAAGGGCCGGCAACGGCAGCTTGGTCGATGACTTCTCCCGCGAGCTCGCCGCGCGGCTCGAACCGCAGTGTGTCGTGCGCGAGTCGGTCGGCTTCCCCCTCGCCAGTGGGCGCGAGTTGAGGCTGTGCTTGAAGAACCGCATCGAGACTAGATCCGGCCCCGCTGGGCATCGACCCGACGAGCCGCTCGACCGGGTCGATGAATGGATCGGCGAATTCTTGGTTCGACGCATCGGCCCGCCAATCTTGAAAATGGTTCTCTTCATAGACTGTCGCCGCCCGGTGAATGTCGTCGACGAAACGCCGTCGCTGATCAGCGTCGTTGTCGGCCTGCATTCGCGTCACGAGGTCGAGCGCATCGGTGACCGCGCTCGGTCGAGCGAGGCCACTTGGCGTCAAGCTAACCATGGTATCGTGGGGCTTCATCGAAAAGGTTGGAAGAGCAAATAGGCAGCCAACGACCGAGAGGCACCCAACCGCCGGTCCGGCTACCGCTCGCGCGCATGGCCGCGACTCGTTGAGCACCGGCTCAATTTGCCGAGGGGACCGCCTTTGTGAGACCGTTTTCCGTGGAAGGTTCGGGCGGCTTGAGTAGGTACCAGTGGGTGCCGCGGTCCGTGGGAAGCTGAATGGTCAGCTTGTCAGAGTCTCGGAGCGGCTCGACTCTGTCGACAACTCGCCCGGACGACCCCAGTGCCAGGAGCTGCAAGCCCGTGGTTTTGGTCCGCAATTCGATCGAGCCGATGACCGGTTCCGAGAGCAACGGAATTCCCGTCCCGGGGCTGGCGACCGCACGCGCCATCGCCGTGATCAGGATGAAACGAGATGAAGCCAACGGTTGGTTGTCCAAGCTGCTCAATGCGACGGTGGCTTTCTTGTTCTTGAATACAGCGGTCATATCCTGCGTTTTGAGCTTCTTACCGCCGATCCAGCCGCTGACGGCTTGGGTTTTGGGCGTATTGATCATCTGAATCCCGTATTTCCAGTTGCGCAGCAGTTCGCCCGTATCGGAACGAACAAAGGCCTGGCCCGGGGGAATGAAGTCATGGTCGGGGTCCGTCACGACCTTGGTGTCGGCAGTGGGCTGGGTCGGCTGCACCCAGGAAAGTTCCTTGAGGCTCGGCATTCCGATGGTGAGCTTGCTCTGTTCGGTCAGCGTCCGGATGGCCGCCGAAGTCGCTGGGTTCAAGGCTCGGTCGTAGAGCGTGCCGCGGTCGAGCATCAAGCAATAGGTCGTCTTCGCCGGGCTCACGTGCCCTTGGCGGTACACGAGCGCCGCCACTGGCATCACGCCTGTCAAGGCCGGGTCGAAAAAACTGGACCACTGTTCGGGGTGTCCGGGAGCACTGAGCGGACCTTGCGAATAATTGTAGAGCATGGGCGCATCCCAACCTTGCAACGCGGCGATGCTCGCCACGTACAGGGGGCTGGTGAACCGATCGGTTTCCGGATAGGGCACGTTCCACTCAGTGATGGTCAGCGGCTTGCCATGAACCTGCGCCGCCGAGATCCATGATATGTAGTTGGAATCGTAGCGCGGTTGGTGCTCAGCGCCTCGCTCACGCCATAGCTATGGACGTCAATGACGTCGCCGTCGGTCAAGCTCGGCACGGAGAAGAGTGACTCACCGCCCCAATAACTGGTCGTCGCGATGGGGGCCTTCACGCCCAATTCCCTGAGGTCCTGGATCATGGCCTGATTGAATCGGTGCTCGATTTCGCTCGAGTAGAGCTTGCCAGGGCCCGGCAGCCAGATTTGGAAGACGCTGCTCTCGGCGAGCCCAGTGCTCCGGGCAAAAGCCTTGTACACGGGCGTAAACAGAGCGTTATGCGCCGGGTTGTTCTTGTCAGGTAGCACGGCAAATCCCTGGTGAGCGGTGACGTCGTCTTCGTTGGTGATCAGAACGCACATCACGGCGGGATCGTCTTTGTAGCGAAGTTCCGTATATTTATTGGTATGATTGAGATAATGATGCTGAAACTCAATCATTAAGTTTTGAAGGTCTTTGTTGTAGTAGCAAAACCCCTTCGGGTCGCCGTGGGCCCGCGTGATTTCTTCCCGCCCCAAGCTGACGGGGTCGCCCGGCATGACCGTGCGACCGACGTGCAGATCGATCCAGACGTAGATCCCCTGGTCTTTCATACACTTGATCCACCAGTCGAGAGATTCCAGCGATTGGGCGTTCAAGTGGCGCGAGTCGTTGAATTTTGGATCGAAGATATTCGGCTTGACCCAGGCCGAGTCGTGGTGGTGGATCCGCATCAGGTTGTAGCCGAGCTGGGCCATGCGGCGCGCTTGCTTGACGACGGTTTCTCGAGGCGTGGAGAACAGGGCGCCGGCCGCCAGGTTGGCCCCCCAAAATCGCACGGGCGTTCCATCGGCGAAGACGAAATGATCGCCCTCGGCCTTGACGAAACCGTGCCGGCCGGCGGGCCGGTCGTCGCGGTTCAAGAAACTGAGGTCAACGGGCGAGTTCGCCCAGTTCAGCGCGTTCTTGAACCAACGACTGGTATCGGCGGTTTCATAACGCTCGTCGGCTGCCAGTACGTGGCTGGCTCCCTCGGGGAGCTGGAGCGTGACGTGAAACCGGTGCGATCCGGCCGGCACGCCATCCGCGAAGAAGAAGGTTCGGATATTGTTCTTCTGGCCTTGCTCGGAGTAGACCTTCGCCGGCGGCTTTTCGAACCGGAGCGTGATCGCCTGATCGGGACCAGTCTTCCACGTCCAGCCGGTATGGTCGGCGAGGAGTTCAGGGTCCGGAAGTCTGCCGTCGACGGTCGGTCCATCGAGCTTGAACGACCAGGCCAAGCCGCCGCCCATCGCCGCGGGAACGTCCGCGGCTGCCGTGAACAGATAATGCATCTCCACCGTGTTCGGGGCGGGAAAGCTGATCTGGCCGCTCGCCTGGAGTTTCAGGTTAGGCACTTCACCGACCACGCGATATTGGTCCCCGGCAACCGGCGTGCGCGTAAACTTCGGGCCGGCCCACTGCCAGTTCGGCCCCCAGAATGGGCTGGACACATTAACGACTGCCGATCCCTTGTGGTAGATTTTCAGCATGGAATCGGGCTGGACGCTCACGCTCCAATCCGCCCCCTGCGTGATCGCGGCGGCCTTTGACGTGCCGGTCGCGTGCTGTGCATCGACGTCAGATCCCAAAAATCGCCCTGGACACCCGATAATGGCCAAAGCCGCCGGGGCGGCTAGCAGGAAAAGAATAAATCGCTTAAGCCTCATGAGACCAACTTTCCGCGACTCGCCAGCGTGGAAGAATGCCGCCAAGATGGCGGCCGGCGTGCCTGCCTATCATTGATTGGCGGGCCAGGCGCCCGATTCATGATACTCTCGCTGCCGGCGGCTCGCCAGGCTGGAGCGGTCGCGGTTAGAAGAATCCCTCCATGGAATCCTGGTATTGGGCTTGAACGAGGCCGTCGACCCACGCCCTGGCCGGTGGCACGCGTCCTGTCGCGACCTGGAAAGATGCGATGCCGATCGCGTCTTCGAGGTCAATCTCGTCGGTTTCGCCCGCCATTCGCGCACAGAGCCTCAAATAGCGGGCGAAGGTTTTGGGGCGATACCCATGATCGCATTGCAGAGCTGCTCCCAGCGCTCGTCGCTGACGGCGTCGCCGGGTTCGAGGACGATCAGCTCGGCGAAATGTTCGGGCTGAAGGTTGTAATTGGCCTCGAGCAAACGGACAGCGACTTCAAACTTGACCCTTAACCGCTCGGCCGGCTCGGCTTGGGCGACTCCGAAGAGAACGTCGAGCTTGTCGTCGAACTCGGGGCCGAACGACGGGCCGCCGCCAATCTCAACCTTGCCGTCGACGATCTTCGGTTTGAACCGGATCTTTGGCTTGGGGAACACCCATTCCTGGCCATCGGCTAGCGTCACCCTGGTTCCGTCGCTGAATCCGGGCTTGCGCAGGGCTTTCTCATCGAGTGGCATACATCGCTCCATTTAGGGCGCATTCGTGACGACGACTACGACGACTACGACGGCAAGTCCAGGTAGCCGAACTCCGAGCCATCCGGCTGAACAACCCAGCGATAGCGTGGTTGGCCGTCGCGGGGGTGCCCCTTAGGGAAATGGATCGTGTCGAAGATCGACTTCGAGACGAAGAGCTTGCCGTTGCCCTGGGTCCGGATGTACGCCCGCTCGCCCCGCTCGCGGTCAACTTCGAGAAGCGGCTCGGCAATGTCGGCGATCGACGCCACCCGATCGACCATCCGGGCGCCACGCTTGCTGGTCTCGAGGAGCATCAGGGCATCGGGCGTTTTCATTTGTCTGTTGTCCGTTGTCCATTGTCCGTTGTCCGTTGTCCGCTATCGCGTGATGTCCTGGCCGACGTGAAGCAACGACCAATACGGGAAGCCCGTGCCGGCAAGTCGGAGCGGAAGCTCCAACCACGGACAACGGACCACTGACCACGGACTAAACACGAGTGAACGACAGCGGATTCGTCAACCCATCCGAGGAAAACGCTTGCCATGTCCCCGTAACGCTGCCATATTGGGCATGCTGGGCCGTGGTATCGGCGTTCTCGAAAACAGCGTTAATCATCGTGAAGACGACCGCGCCGCCGGTTGCCCCTTTGGCGTCGTTGAGTGTCGCCGTCAGCGTATTCGTCGTGCCGGGCGTGATGCCCATCATGGTGCCGACGTCGGCGGTCGTGAAACTGGCGTTGGGCTCATTGTTCACATTGGCGATGACGGTGCTGTACATGTCCGTATCGCCCTTGAACCTGAGGAGCGTCCCCCCCTGGCCAAAGCCGCCGGTCGTGATCCGGGTGATCGCGGTCGAGCCGAAGGTCACCGAGGCCCAGTTGATTTGCGCTCTTGTCGCGGACATAGTAATTCTCCCTGCGGTTTAAAAGAGTAGGCGGTACGCTTACTGTGAGGTGTCAAACGCATCCCAGCCTTCGACGATGTAGACGTACGAAAAAATCGCGGTGATCCGCCGTTCCGGCACGGTCGCTTTTTCCCAGCGCCACGACACAAATCGCGTCCATTGCGGCGACGTGAATCCGGCGAGGCTCCGGCCATTCAGTGCGTTGGCGGCGACATCCATCAAGAGCTCGGCCGCCTCGTCACGGAGTTGCGGGTCCTCGCCTCGGTAGATGAGCGTGATCGTGACGCGTGACGTCACTTTGAGGCCGCCCGCCGGCGCGGAGTCCCAGGGGTCGTCTTCCGTCGTCGATTCGGGTTCGATCACCGCGATCGCGACATTGGAAGCGCCCGTTCCGTACTCCTCGGGCAATCCCCACACAAAGACGCCGTCGAAGGCACCGGTCTCCATTAAGGCCGCCTGGATGGCGTTGCGTATGTCGCGATCGCGCATAATTGTTAGCTGTCCGTTGTCCGTTGTCCGTTGTAGGAGCTACCGCTCCAACTTCCTGCCGAGGGGCGCGCCAATGGGCTCGTTGTTTCGCACCGGCCAAGACATCACGCGATAGCGAACAACGGACCACGAACCACGGACCACGGACAAAAACGCTAAGGAGAGACCGGCTTAACGATGAGCGGGATCTGGGCGATCATCTCGGCGTTGCTGGGGTCGCTGTCGAGAGCGCGATAGATGCTCAGTGTGTAGGAGATCGTTGGGACCAAGAGCGCCATGTTGGCGGCTGTCAGGCTGACCTCGACTTGGCCCTCGCCGTAACCTGTCTGTGTGCTTTGGGCGGTATACCAATCGACCGAGGGCGTGAAGATCGGCGACGTCTGCCGGCTGGGGATCACGCTGGCCGTGAGAATGTCGGTGGAATTGTAGATGGCCGGAACCGTGCCGGTGCCGTAGACATTGCACTGGACCGCGCGGGTCGTCGGCTGGCCGGTTACGAGCACAAGCGGAGGTCCCGTCATGGCAACATGATCCTGGCGAAAATGGGGTCGGTTTGGAACTGCGCCGGCACGGCTATGTGATCGCGATCACCCGCGCGGCCTCAGGATCGGTTTCAAATTCGGCTGGATTGACGATGACGATCGAGACCATCGCCGCGCCGAGCGGATCGGTCATGCCGAACGGGGTCAAACCTACCGCGAATCCAGCCGTGGCCGTGGTCAGCTCACCGAGCGTGATGCTGGCTGTCGCGATCGGCAAGAAATGCACAAGGCCGTCACCCAATGCCGGCCCGAGCGTCACGGCGGCGAAGGCGATCGTTGTGAACGCTCCCATGCCGGAGGCCGCCGCCGGCCCCAGCGCGACGCCGGCGACAGCCGTCGTTATGAACGAACCCGCGGCCGAACCCGCGGCTGGGCCCAGCGTCACGGCGGCGGCGGCCGTCGTTGTGAACGCGCCCATGCCAGAGCCCGCTGCCAGCCCCAGCGTGACGGCGGCGGCAGCCGTCGTCCTGAACGAGCCCGTGGCCGACCCCGCGGCCGGCCCCAGCGTGATGGCGGGGGCGGCGGTCGTCGTGAACGCCCCCGCGGCCGATCCCGGTGCCTGTCCCAGCGTGACGGCGGCGCCGGCCGTCGTGATGAATGTGCCCGTGGCCGATCCCGCGGCCGGCCCGAGCGTGACGGCGGCGGCGGCCTTCGTGGTGAACGCGCCGGTGGCCGATGGGGTTAGCGAGCCCATCGCGATCGCGGCCGACGCCGTTGCCGTGAATGTGCCGGCGCCGGCTGACGCCAGTGCTCCCAGCGGGACAGCGGCGGACGTCGTTACCGTGAACGTTCCGGTCGCCGAACCAGCCGCCGCGCCCATCGTGACGGCGGCTGTCGCGGACGACGCGAACTTCCCCGATCCGACCGTTGCCGCCGGGCCGAGAGTCGGGGCCGCCGCGCCGATCACGGGAACCGGCGTCAGGAAGTAGGCAATCGGCCGCATCGGCTGGAAGATTTGCCAGATCGCGTTCGCGTTGGCACCGATCGCCGCGATGGTAGGGGCCGGAAAGTAAGAAGCCCACCAGCCCGCCCAGTAGATCAGGTAATTCGGGACCGCGCTCGAATCCGCGGTCGCCGACCCATTTGGCTCGCCGATGCACACCTGCGGTACGGCCCCGAACGTCGGGTTCGCGATGCTATTGGAGGTCGCTAATGATTCGACGGTGCCGCCGCCATAAACATTGCTAATTTGTGATGTTCGATTTAGTGATGTGATAAAGACGTAGTCCGTATTTGCCGTGAGCGCGTTTCCGATCGCCGTGGCGACCGAGTTGCCTCCCGAGTTGTAAATCTGGTAGGGGACGCCGTTGTACGCGACATGGACCGCGATCGCGCAATAGGGCGAAGTAACGCTATCATTCGTATATGTCATGTAGAAAAGCCTGTTATTGATGCCAGGCGTGCCGAGATAATGAAACGCGCAGGCGACGGTCAAAGGCCAGCCGAGCCGCAATTGCGAGGGCAGGGCCGCGCTGGCCCCGGCCCCTTGCGTAACACACTTGAGCCCGAACATCGTCCCGGCGGACCACGACGCCTGTGTCGCCGACGAATTGATCGAGAGCGAAACTTGCCCGGTCGCGTCGCCAATCATCGACCCGCTGGCTTCGTTGAGCGCGTAAAACCCTCGGAGGGCGGCCGCGCCGACCAACGGGTGTCCGGGATCGAGCAGCGCGCTGCGCGGCGGCTTGCACGGCCATCTCCAGCTACTTTGGCCCACGGTTCATGCCACCGGGTTCGCGGTGATGCCCGCCGTGATCGCGTTGGACGCGTCCAGGTTGGCGAGCGTGATCGAAAACTTGCCGGTAGGCAGCAGCCATGACAGGGGCGTCGACGCGTTGGCGACGATCGCGATCGTTTGCTGGATGATCGGGTAATAGTCGAAATGCGGCGTCGAGTCGCCGGCGGCATAGATCGAAACCTGGCAGCCGCTGGTACTCGACACCGCGCTGCCGCCTTTGGGGGTCACCTGAACCCAACCCCCACGCGCGTTCTGGCTGAAGTCGACGATATTACCCGTGTTCGATCCGCTGGCGGTGATCGAGGTCGTGACCGCGAGGACGTTGCCTTGCGCGTTATACGTGACGCTTGGGTCGGACGAGAGCGACATGGGCTACTTACCTCAGCTTGCGACTAAAAACGACGCCTTGGCCGCGTACGCGACGGCCTGCCGCACGTGCTCTTGGGTCGTGCCGAACTGGGCCGCGACAGACGCCAGATCAGGCTTGGCGGCAAACGCGAGGGCCACTTCTTCCACGCTGGCCTTCTGGTCTTCCGTGAAGACCAGTTTGCCGTGGCGCTGGTGTCCTTCATGCATCCAGGCCAAGAGCGGGTAATCGTGAAACGGCGGATGCGGGTGCGCGCCCCCGTGACACGTGCCTTTGCCGGTGGCTTTGAGACCGCTGAAATCGATATCCGCGTTGACCATTAGGGATTCCCCTCAGTATAGGTGAATGATGTGATCCCGACCGCGCCGCCGGACGCGATCGTTGACGGGAACGAGAGGTCGCCCGAACTGACGCCGGCCGACCCCTGGGCGATCACGGTTGATCCATTCGTGTCGGTATTTCCCGTGCAAATCCGGTAATAACCCGGAGTGCCCGACGCCAGCGCCGTCACGTTCGCGACCGAACCCAGCGTCAAGACGCCGGTGCTCACCGTCCCGATCTGGGTCGTGGGCAGGGGGAAAACAGCCAGATTGGTTCCCGTGGGCGCGACGAACGCGTTGCCCGACTTGGCTGGCGCGGTGCCAGTCCATACAAAAAGATAGGCCGCCGCTCCCGCATTGGTGACAATCGCGTTGAGCGCGGAATTCCGCGTCGTTGTGTTCAGGCTGGTTGCCATGGAGTTCTCCTGAGTGGAAGAATCGAGGAATGAGCACGGAAGACCGACGGTTATCGGCGAGCGAAGATCGCTCGCCACCTGAGCGGACCGAACCGCGGATGCCGGGGGTTGAACTCAAGGCCTAACCGCCGCGCCGCGAAACGGCCTTCCATACCAGCGCGGTCTTGAGTTAACAGTGGTCGCCGCTGTTGTGAAGCTCCAACCGATAGGCGTCGCCAGAGCGGTCCCGCTCGCGTTCGTCACCCCCGTTGTCACCGTTGCCGTGTACGTAACAGCCGCCGCCAGGATCGATGTGGGGGTGAAGGTCGCGGCGTACGTCGATAAATTATAGGCCACCGTCCCCGCGATCGAGGTGCCGCCCTGCGTGAGCGTGAAGGTTGATCCAGTGATCGTGGTTCCCAGCATCGGCTCATTGAACTGGACGACGATCACGACTCTTTGAGAGATGCCAGTCGCGCCCGGCGAAGGCGTGAGCGAGGTGTCCGTGGGCGTCGCTTGAAGCACGGTGATCTCGACCGCGGCCGTGGCACTCGTGTAGTCAGTCGTGTTATAGGGCACGAAGCTCACTGATAACGTCTGGTTATTACCAGCGCCCAGCACGGTCCCAGCCGCCGGCGTATAGGTAAAAGTCCCAGACACGCTCGCCGTCGCATTGAGCTGCGTGCCCGAAAGCGCTGTGCCGTAGGTAATATTAGCCGGGTTGGCCCACGTGATCGTGGGCGTCGCTTGAAGCACGGTGATCTCGACCGTGGCCGTGGCGCTCGTGTAGTCAGTCGTGTCAGTCGGCACGAAGCTCACCGATAGCGTCTGGTTATTCCCCGCGCCCAGCACGGTCCCAGCCGCCGGCGTGTAGGTAAAGGTCCCAGGCACGCTCGCCGTCGCGTCGAGCTGCGTGCCCGAAAGCGCTGTACCGTAGGTAATATTAGCCGGGTTGGCCCACGTGATCGTCGGAACGCTGAGGCTGGACGGGGTCGTCACGTTGACCCAGTCCTGAACCGCCTGCAAGCCGACCGCATCGTTGTATTGCGCGTAAGCCAGTGGGAAGCGAGTGCCCGGAGGCCCTCCTTGCGACGTCAGGTACTGGTTCGACGATCCGTAACCGGGCGGCTGGCAGGCTCCCTCCGACAGTAGCCACAAGTCGTCTGTTCCACTCGTCCATGTATAGGGGGCGAGCGGTCCATACAGCGAGAAGTAGTTCGCCAGCACCGCGCCTCCCTGCAAGGTCGTCGGATTGCCTTGCTGGAGCGCCAGAAAATAACACCATGCCGCGTCATAAAAAGATGGATGATTAAACGCATCGAATCCGACGGCCGAGTAGTCGATTGCGGTCGGTGGCAGCATCGCCTGGACCGCGCCCTCGTAGACAACAAGCTCCAGCCCGGCTGGATAAGTCAACGCGGAATGCTGTTCCCACCAGGTCCAAGCCGATTGAGTAAAAAACATTTGGTGGCGGTAGTAGTCGTTGATCGCGTCGACCGGCCAGTTGCCGGGCGATCCGGGTGATCCGGCCGGACTACCTGAAGCGGCAAAGGACGGCGAGCTGTCGACGTTCGCGTAGGCGCCCACCGCGATATAGTCAGCGGGAATGCCGTAAGTCGCGATCGTTGATACGATGTTTGCGGTGGTGCCGCTGCCCGACCACCAACTGCCGAAAACCCGCTTGATCCGGGAGGCGCTCATCCCGGCCGCCAGCCACGCTTTTTCAAAGACGTCGTAGGCATGAGCGGCCCACAATGTGTATGTCGCGTCGGAATTGGGGAGGCTGATTCCGTTCGTGACGGTGTAGCCGGCGGCCGCTCCCGAGGTATTGGTGAACGGAAAAAGAGTGGTGCCCGTCGGCAAGTAGGACGGGAACGCGGTCCCGAGCTCCATCAGGAACGTGCCGGTAAACACCGGGTTCCAATGCTCGTTTCCAAGTTCCAGTGCAACGCTGTTTGTTGGTCCGATAGTGGCGGCGACTTTTTGGGCGATGGCTTGTAAACAGGCATCGTTGGCCGTGTAGGGTAGGTTGCACCAGAACACGCAATTCGGGAACGCCGACACCAGGGACGCGGCGTATTCGTAGGGAATCGAGCCCGTCGATGTCGGCTGGGCCATGGTCGCGCTCAGGCAAATCGGTATCTCGGTGGTGCTGGCGACGTACTGCGGAGGAAGTCCAGTATTATAGTTTAGAGTCGAGAGTGCGCGCGCCACGGTATACTCGCCCGTGACCCAGATGCGAGTATTCGTATTCAAACGGGACGTTGCCAAGGGTCGTGGTGGGAATCGCGTTGGGCCAACTGAAGGTCTGCGATCCCGAGCCGGTTGCGTTGGCCGAGAGCGTGATCTGGGTCGCGCTGTCGATCGAGAGGATCGTGGTACCGGCAGGCAAATAGCCCGAGCTTGAGGTGACCGCGATCCCGGTCACGAGGTTCGCCGTGGTAGGGCTTATTCCCGTCACGACGGGCGACCCACTCGTGAGCGTACCGGTGAATGTGGGAATACTAAACGTGATACACTGGTATGATTTCAGGTTATGTGGCGATGTCGACCGAAGTTCGACAGGCAGCCACTGGCTTCGCTTGCCGTACGGAGGGACGACAGCGTTGCCGTCGTCATTGACGCCGGCTGTCCCTTGCGTCATGTCCAGATAGGGGCCGAATGAATCGGTCCCACTGAGCGCCCACGATTGGGAGGAATAAATCTTGGTGGAAGACCACGTGTACGTCGCGCTCGAGGGGTTTGTGTTCAAGTAACGGGCGTACTGGAATATGACAGTGCCGGCTGGAGTGGGGTTCCCGGCGGAATTAGGAGGAACTGACGGAAAACTGCCAGTCTCATAGGGGCACGCCCAGCTAAACCAATTAGGATTGATCAAATCCGATGCATCGACGTAGTTAGTTTCACCACCGTAATCGAACAGCGAATCCATGAAGCGAAGTGTTCCCGGCCCACGTCCGGTCGGCCCGCTCAGCGCTCGGACCACGTTGTCGTCAACCGCATAGCGGTTGCTGCGGTCGATGGTGTTGCCCGGAGCGAACACCCACGGGTTCGAGATGTGCCACAAGCCGTCGGACGGGGCCGTGACGTTCATTGTCAACTGGATCGCGTAGCCCGGGGGAGGCGACGTGGCGAACGCGACGTTATAAACAAGGGTCACGGTCGTTCCCGAGATGGTCGGGTATCCCGGCTGAAGCGTACAGGTCGTGATCGAGTTGGTTTTGAGCGTGACGGTTGTTGGTCCCGGCGCACCACCGGAGTAATATGCATCATCGTACTGTAACGTCCACAGTCCGACGTAACTGGGAAACATGTTCCCCGAGGCGCCCGCATTATAGATAATGGCCGAGATCGTTTTGCCGGGCGTCCAGGAGGATGGGTAGTAGTTGCTGTCCAGCGTGAGCGACGTCGTGCCGTAGCCCATGGTCCAATTCGCGGCCGCCAGCAGTTTATTCTTGCCCGTGAAGATCGTGTTCCAGTAATTTTCGAGCGGGGAGGACCCCGCGTTTCCCCCAAAATCATCGTTGGCGTTGTCGTGAACCCCGCGAGATTGCCCATTGGCCCTTCGAGCTTCCCGACGGAGTTGGTCATGCCGAGCGCGGCCGCGCCTGCCGTCAAACCGAGCGAAGTGGTAAGCCAGCCGGTCGCAGCGGTGTACGTCAACGCATCCGTCGACAGCGGCCCCGTCATGATCGGGGCCGCGACGGCGCCCGCGCCCGTTCCGGTGTCGCTGATCGTGAATGTCGGCGGACTCGTGAACCCCGAGCCGCCGTTCGTTACCGGAATCGACTGAACGTATTTACCGATCGTGCAACTGATCGTGGCCCCAGTCCCGCTTCCGCCGGTGCAAGCCTGGTTCGCCGTCGGGGCGGCCGTGTAGCCGCTGCCGTAGCCGAGCACGCCGCCGCTCAAGGGCACGACCGACGTGATAATCCCGCCGGAGACATTCGCATAGGCGTTTGCCTGCACACCGAATGTACCGCCACTGGGCACGAACGAAAAACTGGAGAGATAAGCGACCGTGATCGCGATGGAAGTGCCGCTGGCCGTGGCGTTGGCCGAGAGCGTGATCTGGCTCGCGCTATTGATCGCGCTGATCGTGGTGCCGGCGGGGATTCCTGTTCCCGATACGCCCAGCCCTACTGAAAGGCCGGCCGTGTTGCTGACGCTCGTGACTGTCGGCGAGCCGTTCGTCAGCGTGCCGGTAAATGCCGGGATGCCCGAATTGTTAACGGTGTAGCTGATGACGCCGCTGGCCAGGACCGGCGTGCCGATGGTCAGTCCCGTGCCGCCGCCGTCATTGTTCCAGGCGGCCGTGGCGCTCGTGTAGCCGGCCGTGCCTCCATTCGACATGGGGATCGACTGGACGCTTCCGCATTGCAGGAGATACGCGACGAACGGGCAGTCCGGAGTGCCAGTGTAGCCGGTCGAAGCCCAGGTGGCCGCGCCCAACGATACCGGCGTTCCGTTGACGTAGATCGTCGGATTGGAATTGACAGCCGTTACGACCGCTGGGGCATAGGTGCCATTCGCCGCAGGCGTCGCGCTCGATGTCACGAACAACGCCAGTTTCCCACATTTCGATACGTGGCCGGCGGTGACGACCGCCGAGGACAGATAGCTGAAAGGCGAGCCCACGATCGACTGGAACGCGGCGCTCGACGCCGCGATCGTGATGGTCGCGGCCGTCGTTGGGGTATACGTGAATGTCTGGGCGGCCGACGACCCGGACCACGAAAGCGACGTGGTGCTGAATGTTCCGCCGGCCCCGCCGTCGTTGAGCGTGATCGTGTCGGTCGTGGCTTCGGCCGGAGTGATCGTAAAGGTCGCGGCGCTGTGGACCACACCGGAAGCGGGGCCGCCCAGAGTATAGGTCACGGACGAAGTGTACGACCAGGGCGAGCCGGTGACGAGGCCGCCGTCGCCACTCGTCAGGGTCAGCGTGGCGGTCCCGGGGACCAACGGCTTGTACGTAAATGTCTTGGCCGCCAACGACGCCGACCACGAAAGCGTCGTCGGCGTGAAGGTGCCGCCGGCCCCGCCGTCGCTCAATGTGACCGTGTCGGTCGTGGCTTCGGCCGGTGTCACGGTGAAGGTCGACGATGCCCCGACGCCGGTGCCGCTCGTCGGCCCAGTGAGCGTGTACGCCACCTCCGAGCGATAAGATCGCGGCGATCCGCTGATCGGGTTGCCGTTGGAGCTGGTCAGCGTGAGCGTGATGGTGCCGGCGACCGACGGCGTGTACGTGAACGTCTTGGCCGCCGACGACGCCGACCACGAAAGCGTCGACGGCGTGAATGTGCCGCCGGCCCCGCCGTCGCTCAATGTGATGGTGTCGGTGGTCGTGAGATCGGGTGCGACCGTGAACGCGCCGGAGGCGATGCCTGGCGATCCGCCCGACGGCCCGGTGAGCGCGTAGGTGATCTTCGTGAAGAACGGTATCAGGTATGAAACGCGGCTGGGCCTGACGATTTGCCAGGGATCGGCCGTAAACGTCGCGATATCGACAGGGCGCAAGGCGCAGGCCTACCCATAAGAGGGCAAGATCAACGCGACCAGTGCCGTAAATGCCCCCTTGCGGGTCGCTGCCAAGGACAAAATTCGCGGTGGTCGTTGTCGGCAGAGCTGACGGTGGGGTACCGGTGGCGCTGTTTATTGACTTGGGAATACCATCTACGTATAAAGATATCCGATTTGCCGAAGATTGTGTGCCGTCATAGACCATCCCTAGCCAGTGGTCGCCCGCGGAAGATGCACAGTAGCCATAGCTCTGCCCAACACCCGTACCGACGTGGTAACCCAGTTCCCCGCTCTGCTGCGTCAATACGAAACCATAAATGGGTCCGCTACTGGCCCCTGTCGACTGACCGACGGTTGGGCCATAGTAGCCCGACGAACTATTGTAGTTGCAAAAGAACAGGAGTGTTGCCTGTGTCGCGCCGTTGAGCGCGGTCACGATGCCGGCGCTCGCGTACTGCTGAGAGGCAGATACCGTTGAGATCCCGTAATTGAATCCCTCAGCCGTTGAGCTGGACCAGGTCGGGGCATGCGATCCGGCCCCGAAGACGGCATCATTGAGGCCCGGCGAGACCATGTTATGGCAGGTTGCGCCGGTACCTTCGTTGATCATCCAGGCGCCGACCAGACCGTTAAAGAAATAACTGTCCTCGGCAAGCCGGGAGCCGACCGGCGGGTTCTTTTGTTTGCGGCGGATCCCTATCATTGGAGCGTCGGCACCTCGTCAGCGAGGGCCGAGACCGTCACGGTCTGGGTCCGCGTCGCCGTTGATGGCGTGGAGAATCCAGACGCCAATGGGAGGGTAGAGGGTCGTGTCGTACGATGTGCTGGCCGACCAGGTCCCCGAGTTCGAGGGGACGATGGTGCCGCCCGAGCCCGCGTATTCCACCAGAAACACAAGGTCGCTCTGGTTGTAGGCGTTTTCCGTCGCGCTGATTGTCAATATGGTGCCGGAAATCGCCGAGACGTTGACAATTTCACCGACGAGCGTCGATGCGGAGATCAGGGCGATCGAGCGGTTCTTGGTGATGTTGGTCGCGGAGCCGACCGTCATCGAGGTTGCTCCGCTGGCGATCCCGCCGGAGTTCGTGATGGTCGTGTTCCCCGTCGCCTTGGCCCCAATGACCCGGCGAAGCGAGAACGAGGTCCCGACCGTCGGGGCGGTCGTCCCGGTCTCCACCTGGACCCACACCAGGCCCTGGATCACGGTGGAAAGATCGATCAAGGCGGCGGCGTTCTTGCCGGCGGCGAGGCTCAGTCCATTGAGAATGTTCGTGCCGATACTGTACGTGGGAGCGGCCATTAATGGTCCTCACGAAGTTGAGGTGGCAGTTAGGGAAACGACGGCTACTGGCCCGGCGGCGTCGGCCGTGACGGTAACGGTATTTGTATTCGATTCTTCCGCGACCGCGTTATAGGCCCTGACCCCGATGGTGTATGCGATTCCGCCGGTCAGGCCGGTCAAGTTGGTCGCGAAGGCGTTGGCGATTCCTGAGTCGAACAAGACGGTCGCGGCGGCCGACGAGTAGTTAACTGTGGCCCCAGTCCCAATGTAGACGTGGAAACCAGTGGGTGCGTTAGATCCACTCACAACCACATACATCCACTCGATTCGCACCGATCCGCCAGCCAGAGCGAAAGCTCGTAGCCCGCTGGGAGCGACCGGCTGGCTCGTGATGTCTTGCCCGGACGAATTAAGAACGCAGGTCAAGGCGCAATCGAGGTTTTGTTCCTCGAGGCCCGAGACCGTGTCAAAAGCCCGCACGCCGAACGACCAGGTGCCCGGATGCGACAGGCCGGACGACGTCCAGGTGAGCGAGCTCACCGTCGCGATTGGCGAACTGTAATTGATCGGGTCGCCGGCGCCGGTGTTCGCGTAAACGTGATATTCGGTTGCCATCTAACGAGATATCTTGCACGAAAACAATGTCGAAGGCTCTTCCGAGTTACCGTAGGGCCCCCAGCGCACTTGAACGCGGTCGAGGACCAGGTCGAGCTCCACCTTGATCTGTTCCAGCTTGCGTGAAAAGTCGCCCCGTTCGCTGCGTGCCTCCTGGGTGTACCTGGCCAAGAGCACCGAGAGCACGGTCGCCATGCGTAGGTTGTGCAGGTCGTAGACCCACGACGATGTTCGATCGACGATGTTCTCGTCGATACCGAATCGGCGCTTGATCTCGAACGAGGCTTCTTCGGTCTGCGGGTCCATCGTGTTGATGGTGAACGTGACGTTCGTCAAGCCGGCGGCTGGTGCGGGGGGCTGGCCGATGTTGAGGTCCTTATGCAGCCGGCGCAGCGTGAGTGAGTTCCCAACAACCGAGTCGATCGCCATCAGCACGCCGCCGCCTGGATACTGAGTCTTAGGCTGCGATAGCCAGACGACCTGGTTGGGCGCGACGTTGTTCGCCGCGAAGTCCGTCGCCGTTGAATTGAGGACCCAGGGCTCGCCCGGCACGAAAAAGCCATCGGAGCCATAGGCCATCTGCTGCCAGCTCGGGCAGAGCGTGATGAAATCGCCGCCGGCTCGGACGGCGATGTCCTCATCGGTCGCGTAGACGGGAGTGGTCTGTTCCGGAAGATTGCTCATCGGGCTCGCTCAGCGTCTATCGCGTCGTCAGAAAGGGATGTCGCACGCGCGAATCCGGGCGCCGACGCCACGTACGGGTTGACCGGGACGGCCCCTTTGCCCGGCTCGACCGCCGCCGCCGGCTGGGGCATCCGAGCCTCGTCGACATTGAACCGGTGAGACACCGGTTTGACCGGGCTTAACCGCCGAGTGAGATCGGCGGAACCGCCAGGATCACCAGCATGAACAGTGGAATTCGCCGCTCGCGTCGCGGGACTCGTTGCCCGCGGTGCCTGCGACCTGGTCGCCGCCAAGCCCTGGAGCTCTTGGTTAGGCGCCTTCACGACACCTCGTTCGACGTTCGCCATCTCTTTTGTCCTTTGTTAGTTGTCAGTTGTCAGTGGTCAGTGGTCAGTGGCCATCATGGCCACGTTCTGGCGGATACCGCGTTGCCGATGCCGGTCCGGGAGACATTGATGTGGCCCGGGTTGGCGTCAATCAGGGTGCCCATCTCCGAGCACAGTTGAGCGAGTACCACGAAGGCGTTGTGCACGCGCTTCAGGTTGGCGATCGCTTGGGCCGAGGGAATAGGCGACCCGTGGTTCCACTCATAAATCAACTGTCGCAGTCGTCGGTAGACGTCCTGGAGGTTGCCGTCCTTCACCGCCCGGATGAATTGGTAATCGAGCACGGTGTAGCGCGTCGTGTTGACCGACGGCGGGGCGACCGCGTAATTACTCGCGGGCGCGACGGCGGCGAACGTAAACGTCGTGCCCGTCGTCTCGCGATAGTAGAGTACTTCGCTCCCCGAGCCACCGTTGGGCGGGCTGAGATAGATATTCCGCCGAGTTACCCGTCTGAAGCGCCGGAAACGCGGTAATCTTGGGAATATTTGTCGTCGTCGCATTCACCGACGGCGGCGAAACCACACTTGCCGCGGGGGCAGTCGCGATGGTGTAGGTGGCGGCGGAGATCCCCGTGAAGGCGAGCACTTCGGTATTGGTTGCCCCGCCGGCCGCGGTGAGGTACAGATTCCGGCCGGACGCCCAAGACGGCAGGCCGCCATCGTTAATCGTCACGACGGGTTCAGCGCCACTGGTTTGGGTAAAGCTGAATTCCGTGCCGGCGGTGGTCTCTCCGTAAGCACCCGGGGCATTCAGGTTTGAGTCCACATAAGTAAACTTGCCCCGGTAGACGCCGGCTGGCAATGTTCCACCGGACCCGGACACAACGACCGTGGGGGCGCCCGTCGGCGGAGACTGTACCGCGACCGTGACAGGGCCCGACTCGGCGGAGACGGTCGTCTCGCCGATGCCGTTGGTCTCGGTGAAGTTGACATAATACACGCCCGGGGTGAGCAGGCCCCCGGCCGTGCCGCCGGCGTTTGCCGACAATGTGGCGGCCGTCGTTGGGTTGGCCGTGCCGGCTGAGTTGGCCGTGATCAGTCGCTCAAGCTGCCCGGAGGCGCTTCCCGACTGAAACTGGGCGAAAGTCGTCCCGGACGGGAGAACATTGGGATTTGCGTAGGACATTTACGCCTCCGCGGCGCCACGTAAGGTGAGCCTCGTTGACGTCGTCGGCGATGCCGACCGTTCCGTCGCCGAGGGGTAGAGGGGTCAACGAGTCCGATTGTGCCGTGATTTCGTACGGGCGTCCGGGTGGGACTAGCCCGAAGGCTTCGTGGGCGTCAGCCAGCATCGCAACCGCCGCGCCCGCCAGCATGTGAAGCTTTTGGAGCTCGTGCTCGCACTGTTCGAGCGTCCCGGCGACTTGCCTCAGTTCGAGCGGGCCAAAGACGCGTTGGCCTCCTTCTCTTCGCGCTGTGGTACCGATCAGAAAGCTGGGCCAAGAGCACGGCGATCCGATACAGCTCGGGGTTGTGCCGCGCGCGGTCGGCCAACACCTTGGTGATACCCAGGCGCTGGGCCTGCCGGTCGAGGTAATGAGGCGAGCCTCGGAATCTCCACATGGGGTCTTTCCGTTGTCAGTTGTCCGTGGTCCGTTGTTCGCTTCGCGGGCACCGACGCGGGCCCGAAATCACGAGGCACTCAGTCGGCCGTCGCCCGCCGCTAGCGAAGCAGTCGCTCGCACAACGGACGACGGACCACTGACAACGGACATTTGCGAACGTTAGTTCGCCGAAAACGCTGTGATTCCCTGGACCCAAGCGTGATGCGACTCGTTGACGACCTCGATTGCCATTTCGGCGATCCAGTCGCCTTCGACCATGTCGCCGCGATTGCCGCGCAGGTTCCAGTACGGGTTCCGTTTGTTGCGGATATACACCTCACTCGAAGTGAGCGCGATGGCCGTATATGGCCGCAACAGCGGCGCTTCCACGATCGTCACCCCGTGCAGGAACGGGGCCTCGAGCACATTGATCGGGGTGCCGAAGACGGTCTCGCCGGCCGGCACCCGCATGAATGGCCTGGCCCCAGGTCGCGAACCCGCTCATGAAGTTGGTCGAAACGACCAAGAGGTCCGGTTCGCCGCCATTCTGGCGGCAGGCTTGAAGCGTGTCGCGAATCAGGTCAGCCGAGCCGTAGGCTGAGGCGTTCACAGGCGAGGTGCGGGTTCGCGTTGCCCCCGATGTTGTTGGTCATCAGGATCGATGAGAGGCCGTTCATCTTCGCCGTCGCGGCCACGTCCGGCGAGCCAGAATCGGCCGTCGGTGCCTGGGCAATGCCGTAGTAGCACGTGTTCTCGATGTCATCGACCATGTTCTGAAGCTGAACGGTCATATTGAAATCGAAGGGCGTTTGGATACCGCCCGGCATGACCTGTGCCCTGGCCGTCTGTGCCGAGCCGCCAATCTGCACCGGGAACTGGAACGTCTGGCAATACTGCGTCCGCGAAACGCCGATCGTGGTGAGGCCCGTTTGGTTGACCTCGGCACCATTTCGGCGAGTTGCCGATCAGGTTTACGGTCGAGCTGTTCGCCACGCTCGCAAGCGCCGTGGTGCCGCGCGACGCCGCGATTCACGTTAAACGTGGTCGAGCTCGTCGGGTCGCCATTGATTTGCACATACTCCGTATTCCCCGTCACCGAGTCGACGAACTGGAGCACGTCGTGGTTCATCAGGAAAGTCGCGTCGGCGGTAGTGATCGCGGTCTGTGAAGTGGACGTCACGGCCGCGCCGAGCGTCGTCGAGCGAGCCCGGTACTTGTGGGTGTACATCAAGAAGTCGACCCGCTCGACCGGAACATAGGGTAAGCGAGTGACCAGGGGATTGCGGTTCGCAAACCAGTTGCGGATCGCCACGGTAACGTCATTGCGGGCCTCGACACCCGACTGGTAAGTGCCGAGAAAACCTTGAAGGAAGTCGGCCATAGTGTTAGTTGCCAGTTGTCAGTTGTCCGTTGTCAGTTGTGACGACTCTGCCGGCGAGTACGTGCCCGGCGATAGCGCGGAGCCCACAACGAACCACGGACCACAAACTACTGACGATCTCCCAATGCAGCATTCGCGGTTCTCGTGTCGCTGCGAGACACGGCCGGCTTGCCCTCGAAGGGCGAGAGGGAAAAGACTAGGACGGAGGACGAGGACGAGGACGGAGGACGGAGGACGAGGACGGAGGACGGAGGACGCACGCATGACGCCCAACACATTCCTCTGTCCTCTCACTTTTTTCTTCGTCGTTAGGCGCGAACCATCGACCTCGCGTTGAGGCCCATCGGGGCGGCTGGGTTAAGCCGGGGGTCCGAGGGCTGATTCTTCTGGGTCTCCTGCATCTGCAGGATGATCGCCTCGCCGAAGTTCTTGGGTGCGCGGGCGCGGATGGATTCGCGGGTGACGTGGAGCAGCCTGGTGCGCACCCGTGGTCCCGGCAGTGCCTCCGCCCGGGTTCGATGCGCGGATGAAATGGGAATACTCGGGTCGAGCAAGCTGGGCCGCGACGTAGTCACCGACGGACTGAAATGTCGGGGTCCGCACGGTGAACGAGTCGCCCTTGCGGCTCGACGACGAATTGGTTTCGCCAGAGCTGAGTGAGCTGCTCGGCGCCACCCGGCACGAGAGGCTGCGACGCCAGCACGCGTGACACCTCGCCTTCGAGCGCGTACCGCTTCGCACGCTCTTCGACGGCGGCGCGCGACGGCCCGCTCGGCGTCGAGCGTCTTCTGCGCTTCTTCCCGCTGGATTCGCAGGGCGTTTTCGATTTCGCCCTTCTGGGCCAGCAGCTTGACCTGTTCCGCTCGAGCCGCCTCGTCGCGGCTGCGCTGGTCGGCTTCCAACTGCGCAAGACGGGCCTGAACCGAGGTGAACGTCTGAAGCTGCTCAAGCGGGATCGTGACGGTTTGCGACTGGAGCGGCTGGGGGTGGCCGCCGGCGGCGGTGCCGCGGGTGGAGTCGCGGCGGCCGCCGCGGCGACCTGGGTCACGGGAGTGGTCTGAGTTTCAGCGGACATGCGTATACCTCGCAGAAAGACGGAGGACGGAGGACGGCAGGAAAAGTCAAGACGGTGCTGACAGGCACCTGCTCCGGCCTTCGATCGCTAGACTGAAGAAAGAGAACCGAGGACTCAACACAAGACTGACGACCGAGGACTGAGGAAAGGTCACATGCGCACGGTCGCTCTAGAGAAGCGGTCAAGACGGCGGGCACGGTATTTCTCTGTCCTCGTTCGTCCTCCGTCCTCCGTCCTGCATTTTCTGCCCTGCCCGGCCAGGCCCGAATCGTGGCGTCGTGCGGCCTTTCCAGTTGGCGCCCAGGGCTGATGGCTCGCTCTCGAGGTGGAGCACGATCACCTCGGGGAGGACCTGTCGGTGCCGGCGATCCCACTGAAGGGCGAACTGGACGTCGGTCCGGGCCGCGTCTCCGTGCTCGAGCGGATAGTTGCGCAGGTGATACCCGTGATCGGCCATCGCCGATGCCGTGGAACAACTGGAAGAAACCAATGGGAACGTAGCCATGGATCTTCGAAACCCAGCGCGAGCCGACCTGGAACTTGGGATGAAACCAGTGGCCGCATTCGTGGGCGTGGTTATCCCACGCGCCGGCGTACTGCTTCAGTCGCCGCCATTCGTCCCACCCGGTCAAGTTGCAGCGATCGGCGCCATAAATTACCTTCGGGTCGACGTGGGCCCATTCGAGATACTTGCGAAACTTTCTCGGCAAGACAATGTCGGCGTCGAGGTGGAGCACCCAGTCGATCGCGCCGATCTGGTCAAACCCACGCTGGATCATCCGGGCCTTGTTGAACGGACCATCACGCCGATGATCTTCCGAAACCACGTGGTGGACCGAGTGCTTGCGGCACACGGCCCGAGTCTCTTCATCATCCGGCGAAGTGACGACGACCACATCGTCGAGAAAAGGAAGGTTTTCCGGCAGGGTCTCGGCGAGAAAATCGCCATAGCCGACACAGACAATGACCGCCTCGATTCTTCATTTGCGACTAAGCCCAATAACCAAAAGTGTGGCAATAACGAGCAAGAGCGCGACGTTGAAGCCAAGCAATGCAATCAGGACGTAGAACAGTGTAATAAGTGTCATGTGATTACATTATCGTTGCGATCACACCTGAGACCATGGTTCCACCGCTTTGCCCCGCCGGGTCTTCACCCGCTTGTTGTTCTTCGCTACCTGGGCCTTCGGTCGCGGCCGCTTGCGACTCGATCGACGCGTCCGGCAATTCACGCACTTGCTCCTTAAGCTGGCTCTTGGTCTTCACCAAAAGCTCGATCTCGGCATCGAGGGCTTTGTATTCCTCGTCGCTCAGCCCGAGCAGGAGCTGGCGGATCGTTGCCTGGATGAGTTCGCGTTCGGTGTTCGGCGCGTTACCGCAGGCGGCCAAGAACCTGCTGGAGCTTGCACGTGCCGTCAATCAGGTCGCCGGCGTTGTTGCAGCTCGAACCGCGACGGATAGCAGACCCTGATGGTCGCGCGTTCCTCCGGCGTGACCGCTTTGTCGCGAAGCACCGTCAGGGCGTATTCCGCGAGGAACCGCTCGGCTTTCGCCAGGTTCTTGGCGATCGACGACAGCAGCTTGTGGCCGGTGTGCGCGTCAAGCTGTTTGCTGATGCCCGACTGACTGACCGAACCCGCCGAACCCACTCCAGCGGGTTTCGTCAGGCAAGCTCGCCGATCCTTCAAGTCAATCAAATCTTCCTTGTTGCGCCGCAGTGATTCGGCCGGGTCCTTGGGGGGGCTGACGTAATCGAAGCCCTCGTACGTGCCGTTTTCCGGGTTCCGTTTCTTGGGAAGAAGGTAGCCGGGCCCGACAGACAACGTATTATCGGCCTTGCAGTAATCTTCCGGGCCGGAGAGGAACGGATGGGCTTGCAGCGTATCCGATAAAATGAGCTCGGAGTCTCTGTTGTAAAACTCGCGCTGGTATTCGGCGATGGCCTCGTAGCGCGATTTGCCGACGTTGCGCGTACGGTGCTTCTTCAGATCGACCAGGCGGACGATGGGGACTCGGCCGAAGTTGTGCGGCACACGGTCGATCACCTCCGAGCCGTCGAAGTTATAGAGGATCGACTCGTCGCGTCGCCAGAGCCGCCACCGGACGTAATCTCGCCGCCAGGCCTCACCCACTTCTCCGGGACCGTCGGGGTCGATCGCGTTGCCGTGTTTGTCGTGATCCATCCGATCCGCGGGGTCGGTGTATTCGCGGACAAGGCATTCCAGGTATCGGCCCGCCGAGTCGGTGCGCCACCACACCATATTCATGGGCAGGATATATGAGGCGACGACCTTGTCGAGGCCGAGCCGGAGCTCGTCCGCACGCGTCTGCACGGTCTCGCCCGGCGGGGCCTGCGGATGGTCGAGACAGACGTCGATGCATCCCAGCACGAGCAAGAGCGGCGCGATCGTTTCGCGCATGTAGTCGTCAATCGGGGTCCCGCAGCCATCAACGTCCTTCCACCAGGCGATCAAGTCGGCCGGCCCGTCGCGAGCGACCTCCTGGTCGTACACCTTCGCCAGGTGGATCTCCACAGCCTCGGCGACAAACTCGGGCACGGGAGTGCGAGCCCGGCGCAGCTCGTAGTCATCGTCCATCGCCGTGGCCGCCGGGTCGGCGCCAAGCATGCCCGGAAAGGGCCCATAGCCGACTTCCCGCTCCAGAACTTCTCCCGCGCCGCCGAATCCGGTGAACCCTTGGTAGACCTGCGGAAACTGTTGCGGATCGGGGTACTCGCGTTTGTGGCGGAACAAGTTGCGGCAGGGCAGGCCGCGGCGGTCGGGACCGTACACCGCGTTTCGGTATCGATCGCCCCCCTCGTGAGAATCCATCAGCCAGCGCCAGCGAAGCTGGTTCTCGACCCAATCGACATGCCGGCGCATCACCACCTGCTTGCCGTCCAGGCTCTCGTCTCGCGACGACAGTCGAGAGTGCGGCATCGCACTGGCACTGGCAGCGGCGCCGTTGCGTCCCACACCAAGGCCGGGCTGGGGAGACGTTCGCTTGAAAATGTCGATAGGCATTTGTTTGTGGTCCGTTGTCCGTTGTCCGTTGTTCGCTATCGCGTGATTTCTTGGCGGGTCTGAACCGAGAAGCCCTTGGGCGAGCCCGTGTCCACAAGATGGAGCGGAAGCTCCAACAACGGACTACGGACAATTGACTACGGACTACGGACAAAAGGCGTCAATGACGCTCTCAACTAACCGCATCACAAGCGGGATCAAGAGGACAATAGCAAACAGGTAGAGAGCCAGGTCAAACCAGGAGTAGCGCATGGTCGTCCCTTGTCCGTTGTTCTTTGTCAAAGACGGGCCTCGGCCGATGGAACCAGCCTTACCGCTTGGCCGCGTCGAGGGCCGCTGACGGGACCTTGGCGACGGCGTGACGCAGGCCGACCACGCTGGCACTGCCGAAAACCAGTGTCAGCGCCTGAAGGATGTCGGTGGTGCCCTGACTGTAGTTCTTCGAGAGGATCGCGCCGACTCCGGTCACGATGGCCAGGATCGCGGCCGAGTAGGTTTTGTATCCGTTGATCGCATCAAGTAATAGCGTTGTTACGTTCATGGGAACCTCTGGAATAAGGGCTGGGTGCGGAATGGTCGTCGATGGTGTTCTCGATGTGGTTGATTGTTCCGACCGCGTCTCGAAGGATGACGGTCGATGACTCGGTCATTCGGGCGAGTGGGGCCTGAAAGTCGTGCTGAGTTTCGTCCCGCCGATCACGATCCGTTTTCTGAAGGGCTGACGAGCGAAGCGCTCTTCGAAGGGGCAGGGGGACGCAGATCAAGCGAGCGGTGGACGAGCAATTCGATGGCACTGATGGCCGCGTGGAGCGAGCCGATCGTCTTCTCGATGCCGCGAATCGTATCGGCCGCCCCGTCTTGGCTTTTCTCCACGGCCTTCATCGTCACGATCGCGTCGCGGAGCAAGAGATTTTGCGCTCGGTGATGCGCGTGACCTGGTCTTGAAAGCCACGCTGCGACTGCTCCTGCCGGTCGCTCAAACGATCGAGCTGATCCTGAAACTTTTTCTGAGACTCGGCGTGATAATCCTTGAACTCCTCGAAGAGCCGGTTTTGCTTCTCGCTTTGGTCCTTGAGGAAAATGAGGAAATAGTAGGTGACCGCGACCGCCGCGCCCGCCGCGCCGAGCGAACCGATCAGGCTGGTGATCGATACGCCGACCGCGCTGGGATCGATGGTGCTGGCGGCCTGGGCGAAGCTGATCAGACCATTCATGGGGGTGACTCCTTCTTCGACCGACGGGTGCGTCAGGCCGCCCTATCGTATTTCCAGGCCGGTGGGAGCTCACGCTTCAGGAAGGCGGGCGCTTCGACAGGGCCCAGCTATCCCCTTCGCCAAGAATCTGTGTGATGACGTCCTGTTCGGCCCAGAACGAAAAGTCGGGTTGGCCCAGGGCCGTCGGGCCGTCGGGCACGTTCGGGCCCCAGCTTTGGATGATACAAGCCCCCGGGCGATCGAAGCGGACGCCCGCTAAGAGCATGCAATGTCCCCACGTACCACTGGCCGCGCAGAAGCCGTCGGCGTCACGCGTGAGTGTGAACCCCTGGCTCGTGCAGATCGTCACCGGATAACCGTTGCTGATCGCGGCCACGAGCTCGTCCCACGTCGAAACGAGCGCAGCCGAGCCCAGTTTGTAGGGCGCCGCCTCGAGCTCGACACTCTGCGGGGGACCAGTCTCGCCCCACTCTTTGGCTCGATCGCCCGAATACGTGCCATCGGTCCCCAGCATTGCACGCGAAACCAGCCCGATCGTCGTCATCGCCTTAACGGCCGCCGCGCCGTACGAGCCGTCACCGGTCCCCAAAATCCCGGCGACCGCACGCGACGCACCGTAGATAAACTCGGTGTCCGTTTCGCGGTACTCGACGGGTTCGACCGAGGCGACTTTCGATGCATTGCAGGAGATCGTTGCCGTGGCCGTGGCCGAACGAGACGCAATCGCCGATCTGCTGCGCGGGGTAATTGGGATATTGGCCCAAGACATCGCTCCAGGCCTTGTAAAGCAAAATGGGATCGGTCGGCGCTGGCGCCCCGAACAGGTGCGGGGCGGCCTGGCGCAACGCGGAAAACTGGCGGGCGAATACTTGCTGGGTCGCATCAATTCCACGCCAACCGCAGAATGACTGAAACTTGCTTTGGTCGCTCATCATTGCTCCCTTTCGGAGGCCGTTCGTTCTGGTTCGCTTTTGAAGTAGGGAGGTCGCCGGACAAAGCCGGCTCCACGGGATTTGGGAGAGGGAGCTCCGTCTCCCGATCCCCGTCCTGGTTTTGTGTCGGGCCGTTGGTTACTTGGCCAGTCCCAGCGCCAATCCTCGCCAGGCCGCCGCCAGGGCGGCCCGCTCCGCGGGCGTCACGTCCGAGTCTTTGACACTCTCCGCGACAATGCGGGAAAACTCTGGTGTGAACACATGGTCGTAGAGTTGTGTTCGATTCGACGACCATGTCTTCGAGACTGTATCGAGCGCGGAGGTGATGCTCTGGCCGGCTTCGAGCTGCTGTGCTCCCTCTTGCCAGGCGGCAGCGTAGGCTTTCCCGAGTTGGGGAAGATACGATTGTCCCAGCACGACAAACCGGGGATCGTGCGGCGGCCCAGGTTGGGGGGCCGGTTGACCGGGCCTTCCGGTCAAAGCCAAAACCGCGATCACGAGGCCGGCGCCCGCCAAGATTGAAAGGACGACCGTAACGAAGGCTCGCCGGCTTGGAAGCAGCGACATGAGTCGATTGAGTAACATAGAATGAGTCCCTGGTATGAGCCGAAGCGCCCGCGAGGATTCCGCGGGCGATCTCCCTCGCTCGCGCATCGGGTTGATATGAGTGCAGGATCGCTGGCCCCCGGATACTAACCCAAAGCGCAGCGAGAGTTCCGTGACGGGTCCCCTCGCTCGCGCGTCGGGTTGATATCGAGTGCAGGCTGATACGAACCCAAAGCGCCAGCGAGGATTCCGTGGACGATCCCCTCGCTTGCACGTCGGGTTGATATAGACGTGCGTCTATTGCGGTGACGCCGTAATAGCAGCTTTGTAGAGACGTTGCCGCCGCTGTTTGCGAGTTTCTCGGGCCGACTTCTCGGGAACGGGATCGGGTTTGAGCTCAGGGGTCGGGTCGGTGAGCGGCGAGCGCAGCAGGCCGGGATGGTCATCCATCCCGGAACAATGACAGACCATGCAGCAGAAGGCCGAACCGACTTCAATCGGCCGGTGATGCCCGCAGGTGGACTGCGGTGTGTAAGGTGCGATTGGGAACAACGGGATCAAACGCGGGAGATGCACGGGCGGGTCGGTGGGGCAGCGTGTTTCCAGGGCCCGTGCTCGTGCGATCCCCATCCGCACCCGCTGAACATGAACTCCGTCCCGCATGGCGATCTCTTTGGTGCCTATTCCATGGCGGGTATCCCACAGCCAGATATACTCCCTGGCCATGACCGTCAAGCTCAGCTCCCGGCTCGACCGCTCCCCCCTCGCTCCTCTCCCCTTTTTGGCCGACGCGCTTGGGCCGCGTGGTCTCGCTCGCCGGCCGCGAACCTTTCCCGCAGCGGGGCGCGCCGCGGCGCAACGATCGCCTTGAACGTCTCCTGCCGAGCCATTGCCAGCGCACTGCTCCGCCACGCGTGAATCATCTGCCGAACCGGGTTGATCAAAGTTGTCTGACATGGTGTGCCCCGTCCTCAATAGCCTCCTATCTTGCCCACCGCTCCTTGTTTCTCCAGTTGTTCTACTACATACAATATAACAGGCTTTACAAATTTCGTGAATGCAACTATCTCCCAAAGCACATTTTCAGTCCGAGGTTCTTGGGAGACTAGGGGATAAAAACTTTTCCGAAATTTTTGTCCGCGATCATTGCGCGCACCAGCGAGCGGCTGCCGGGCGCTGCTTTCGGCACAGGCCGCAAAGTCGGATCAGGGACGCAAAGTCTCCAGCGGGTCGACGATCCCCGAGAAAAGAACCATATCTGGCCACCTGGTCGATCTTATGAGAGAATACCGCTGAAAGGTATTCCCAGATCGACCTTTGAGGCCTTCGCCGATCATGACGACCGCGATCCAACTTTCGGAACGCCCGGCGATCGAGTACCCGGAGAGCGATGGATTGCCCATGGCGGATAATACCTTACAGTTCCGCTGGATCGGCACGATCAAGGGGGGACTGGACGCTGTTTTCCTCCCTGACCCGAATGTGTTCGTGGCGGGCAATTCTACGAGCATTATGGCGTCGAGGAATACTACATCTATGACCCTGACGACGGGTTACTGGAAGCCTGGATCCGCCACGCAGATCGCCTGGAGGCGGTCCCTCAGGTGGCGGGTTTCGTCAGCCCTCGGCTCGGTATCCGTTTCGATCCGGGCAAAGGCCCCGACAACCTCAAGATCTTCGGCCCGGACGGCACGCAATTCCTAACGTTCACAGACTGGGTCGAGAATTCCAAGGCGGAGCAGCAACGCGCCAACACCGCGGAAGAGCGAGCTCGAGAGCAATCGAGACTCGCTCTGAGCGAACGTCGGCGAGCCGACGAAGAACGCCAGCGAGCCGACGAAGAACGCCAGCGAGCCAGGGCCGCGGACGAGCGCACCGCGCGTTTGGCCGCGCGGCTACGAGAACTAGGCATCGAACCCGAATGAGGGTCGTTCCCCCGTATATTGCCCGTCCGTGAAATACCCCTTATGCCCGAAAGGGCACCCGGTCCGCAATAGTCCGCTATGGCCCGCATTCCCCGGCCTAATGCGGACCAGCGCAACCGGTTTATTCTCACTGAGTTAAGCAATTTCTCAGCTCTCTGGTCCAGGTGGTCCGCATTAGATGACAGTCTGTAACTTGTAAGCTGAGATTAACGGAAGAGGAGAGAGAAATGGGGGACGTAAAGTAGGCGCTACAGAGCATGTTGGGACGCGGACCATTGCGGACCATTGCGGACCAGGCGGGTGATGAGCCCAGCGAACCCTAGAAGATGTCTATCGCGTTCACGCCTTAGAAGAGGTGTGCCTGGCGGTCGCCACTGGGCGAGCCGGTTCGCCTGTGATGGCATCGGCCAGCGGGGCCGAGCAAGGCCAATGGGCCCCCACACAGACGGGCTCCGCGGTTTTTTTGGCAAACGCCATTGACGGGGCAGAGGGAGGGTTCGTAATCTCTAAGTGCCGTCTTTGGCACGCATGGCGAGTCTCCATAGCGGATCTATGGGGGCCGTACCGCGTGTCTTTCTTTCTATCGAACGGGCGGGGAAGGTCGCTACCCGGATAGGAACGGCCCAAGAAACACGACTTCCTGTTCTGTTAACACTTCCTGCTGTCACGCACCAACTGGCGACCCGCCAGGGGTGTCGGTTGATTCTTTTGAATGCTTTCTCGGTTGGGAGGGGTCCGAAGCGACTTAAAGCATGTCAAGTAAGGCCGAATATCAGGAGCTTCTGGTCAATATCGGCAAGATCAGCCGCCGCCGCAAGTTTTCCAAGCCGCTTGCACTGGCCGTGACGGATGCCGTGATCATCAGCTTCGTGAGCGCATTGTTTTTGGGGGTCGTTCTGGCCGTCGTTGTCGCGAGGGCGACCGGTCCAAGCGAAAAGCGGCACCCCGGTGGACTGGATGATGACCTCCCGAAAACTGTCAGCCAGTCGACCGCTGATGCCACCGACGAGCATTGAACGACCAATTGATCTCCCGCGCACGAAAGCAATCTCGTCGCGATTTTCCGTCTCCGCAAGAGCCTTTGCGCGGAAACGCAAACTCGCCCGCAACAATCGAGACTAGACAAAGGGAGATCGCCGCATGAAACGCTCGCCAATCACGAGCCAGCCGTTGGCGTTCCCCAGCGGCAGCTCTTGGCGTTCGCTCTGCGTCCTGGCGACGTTGTTAGCGCTGCCAGTGGCGACGGCGCCAGCGACCGCGCGGGCCCAAACGGGAGGCACGCCTGGGCCAGCCTCGGAGGCCACGATCGAGCTTAACAAGGCATCGACGGCCTCATTTCCCTGGTCGGACAAGCGAGACTTCGGCAATGCCCGGCGAGGACTGATGGCGCGATGACCACCTTCGCCGCCGGCGTCAAAGCGGGCCGGGGCAAGTTCAGCGGCAAGCCAGCCAAGTTCGTCGAACTGATGGGCTGCCTGGTGAATCTCGACCAATTTTTCTGGTTCAACATCGTGACGCCGTAGAAGACACACGTGACCGGGGAACGAACGATGGCCTCCACACCTGAGTTTCAGCATCTCAAGCTGTCGAGAGTTGGCGACGTCGTCGTGGTCGAGATTATCTCCAAAGACCTGCGAGGGCCCGAAGCCGCCCAAGAGCTGGGACGTGAGCTGTCGCTCGTGGTGGCCCAAGATTGGGCGAAGCAGCTTCTCCTCAATTTCCGGCGGATCGGCTATCTCAGCAGCACGGGTTTCGCCGTCCTTTTCAAGCTGGTCAACCAGTTCCAGACATCGGGCGGCCAGCTCAAGATTTGTGAGATGGAGCCGGGAATCCGCCTGGGCGCCGAGATCGTGGGCCTCGACAAAATGGTCGAAATCCACGACAGCGAGTCAGCGACCATCGCCGCGTTCAAGAAGAAAGGCTGACCGAGGCCGAGTTTTTGCCGAGGACCAGCCGGGGACGAAAAAGATTGGGAGATAGCGATTTATTGCGAAAATGGAAAAAAAAAGGGAAATACCGATTTATCGCGAAAATCGCTATTTCCGCCCCCCTTTTCCCGTCCGTGCAAGTCAGAAAGTGAGAGAAGCCGGCTTCTCCGAACCGACAGCGGCTGCGTCCCATGTGTCGCTCGTTTGCTTGAGGAAGACGACGCCGAGCGTCAAAGACGGCATTCCCACGCCGGAGCGTGGGAACGAGTTGGGACCGGAGCGTCGGAACGAGCGCCTGGCTGCGTTGCCTGACTTCAACCCGCGCCGTAAGAATGCCGTCTTTGACGCTCTGCGTCGGGCTCCCACGACCTCTCACCAGTCGGTTCTCGCATCAACCAACTTGCCGATCTCTCGGCGCCAACTCGTTCCCACGGTCTCCGTGGGAATGCCGTCTTTGACGCTCTGCGTCGGGCTCCCACGACCTCTCACCAGTCGGTTCTCGCATCAACCAACTTGCCGATCTCTCCGCGCAACTCGTTCCCACGGTCTCCGTGGGAATGCCGTCTTTGACGCTCTGCGTCGGGCTCCCACGACCTCTCACCAGTCGGTTCTCGCATCAACCAACTTGCCGATCTCTCGGCGAAAACTCGTTCCCACGGTCTCCGTGGGAATGCCGTCTTTGACGCTCTGCGTCGGGCCCCCACGACCTCTCACCAGTCGGTTCTCGCATTAACCAACTTGCCGATCTTTCGGCGCCAACTCGTTCCCACCGTCTCCGTGGGAATGCCGTCTTTGACGCTCTGCGTCGGGCTCCCACGACCTCTCACCAGTCGGTTCTCGCATCAACCAACTTGCCGATCTCTCGGCGCAAACCGTTCCCACGGTCCCCGTGGGAATGCCGTCTTTGACGTTCTGCGTCGGGCTCCCACGACCTCTCACCAGTCGGTTCTCGCATTAACCAACTTGCCGATCTCTCAGCACAGACTCGTTCCCACCGTCTCCGTGGGAATGCCGTCTTTGACGCTCTGCGTCGGGCTCCACGACCCCTCACCAGTCGGTCGTCACATCAAACGAATCCATTCGCGCATAGTCCCTGCCGCTCGAGTATCTCCAATGGGTCGGATCACCCACGTAGCCTCGCTTCACCGGGTTGTTGTGGATGTATTCCAGCTTCTGTCGCAGCATCTCCTCGTTCTCGATCATCTTCGGGTGCGTTCCTTCCTGCCACAGTTGATAGTTACGATCGGTCTTGTGCCGGGCCTTGTGATATTTCAGCCCATCGAGCAGCGGGCGTACGTTGCGTTCTTGAGGTGATCGATGATCCGCCGCGCCGTGTAGGATTTGAAGTCGCCGACTTCTTTCGCGAGGTCCCCGGCCGTGGCGACAAAGTGGAGGTGGTTCTCCAGAACGACATATCCGAGAAGCACGAGGCGGCCCTCATCTTGAAGAAAGTGCCAGGAATCCAGCACGATTTGTACGGTCTCTGGTCGCGTGAATACCGGTAGCCAGCCAACGACCGTGCAAGTCAGAAAGTGAGGGAAACCGCCTTCTCCGAACCGATAACGGCAGCGTCCCATGTGTCGCTCGTTTGCTTGAGGAAGACGACGCGGAGCGCCAAAGGCGGCATTCCCACGCCGGAGCGTGGGAACGAGTTGGGACCGGAGCGTCGGAACGAGCGCCGTGCAACACTCCAAATCGAGTCACTCGTCCACGACGAACCATATCGATGACTTTCCGCTTCAGCACGCGCTTGCGCTGACGACTCACCGCCATAAACATACGCGAGCTCGCCGGCCATGAGAACTATTCCCGCTTTCACACCCGCTCCCTTGTTCGCGAGTAGGAATCCCTGCCCTGACGCTCGGCGAACCGGCCGGCGCCAACTCGCGAACCAAGGCCTGTCGCTTGAATGAACCACGGTCGCGGGGGGGGCCGCCGGCCGCTGGGATTCCACGGCAACCTCGTTACGTTAGTTAGTCTGATCTGGCTCCGGCCAGATCAGGACGCGATCCTTTCCGATAGTCGACACGCTCCGCCGGCACTCGTTCCGACGCTCCTGCGTCGGAATGCCGTCTTTGACGCTCTGCGTCGTCTCCTAAAAACCAACCGAAAAAGGCAGGCTCACTCGGCAAAGGCTTAAGTAACGCTTCATGGACAAAGCTCTGTCGTACTTAGCAACTCGATCGTCCCAAAATCGCGAGGCTCTATAGCTCAATTTGCGTACTCACTGGCCACGATCCCAGGGTCACAGGCGACGCTGAGCGTCGAGGAAGGCATTCCTACGCGGAGCGTAGGAACGAGTTAGGAGGCGTTCGCGTCATGTTTCCTGGCCATGGATTTCAGCCGAAAGCCGTTCCACCCACCAAGGCTTCGAGGCAACGCCCTTCTCGGAAGATCGGGATCGGCCGCCCAGCCGACGAACGAACTTCATGCCGCGGACCGAAGCCCAGCCGCCGGAACAGCGTGGCCGCCAGGTCGTCGGGGGAACAGGCATCGCGCGGCCGGGGCTGTTCCACGGTCGTCGGTCGCGCCGAGGACGGCGCCCCGGGGAACCCGCCGCCGGCCAAGAGCACGGCCATCGACCGCGCCCAGTGGTCGCGGCCGGCCGCGCCGTTGACCCGCGGCGTCCGGCCGAACTCGCCGGCGCAGACGATGATTGTCTCGTCCAGCAGCCCGCACGACGCCAGGTCGCGGACGAGGGTCGAGATCGCCCTGTCCAACTGCGGCAGGAGGCGGTCTCTGAGCGCCCGAAAGTTGTTGCCATGGGTGTCCCAGCCGCCGAAGCCCAGCGTCACGAACCGGGCCCCGGCCTCAATCGAGCCGCCGCGCCGCCAGCACTCCCTGGCCTAGCGTCGTTCGGCCGTAGTCGTCGCGCACGTCCGGCTGGTTCGCGCGACAGGTCGAGCGCGGTACGGACCCGGTCGGAGAGGAGGATCTCCACGGCCTGGCGGTGGAAGCGGTCGAGGCCCGCCATGACCTCCGTCGAGTCGAGCGCTCGCAGGCCGCGGTCGAACCGGTCCCGCAGGGCCTCGCGAGACTCTAGGTCGCCGGGCGCGAACCCGTTGGAAGCGACACCCCGCGAGCTCTGGAGTGTCCCCTCGATCGGATCGCCCTCAACCTCTAACGGGCCAAACGCTGGGCCAAGGTAGCCGGGCCCGGTGCCGGAAACGCCGTCTCGAAGCGCGGCGAGCGTGATGTAGGGCGGGATGCCCTCCCGCGGTGGCATCAGGCGAGCCGCCAGGGCTCCCGCCGCGGGGTATCGAGCGCCGGCCCGGGCCGATTCCCTGTGGCCATGTAGATCGTCCCGGGCCCGTGGGCGCTGATCGAGTGGCCGAGCGAACGGATCAGCGTGCAGCGATCCATGACCGTCGCCAGGCCCGGCATGTGCTCGCAGATCGCGACCCCCGGGGCCGATGTGGCGATCGGACGGAACTCGCCCCGGATCTCCTGCTGGGGCCTCGGGCTTCAGGTCCCACATGTCGATGGTCGCCGGCCCGCCGGCCAGCCAGATCTGGATCACTCCGGTCGCAGGCTTGCTGGTTCGAAGTTCCGGGGAACCCAGCGACTCGGCCCGCAGCGCATCGGGAAGGCTCATTCCCAATAGCCCGGCGACGCCAACCCGCAGGACGTCTCGGCGATGGAACCCCTGGCAGTCAGTTCGTGTTCTCGACATGGCGGCCCTCCGATCGATGGTGTACTCGATTCAATGGTTGAGCACAAATTCACGTGTATTGATCAGTGCCCAGAGAACATCGGCCAGTCCCGATGCGCGGTCGGGGCACTTGCGGAGACGGTCCAGGGCCGCCCCGGCCTCGTCGAGGGCAGGGGGGCGAGAGAGCGTGGCGAGGAAGAGTTCCTCGACGGCCTCCACGTCGCATTGCTCCGACTCGGCGAGCGTCCGGACCCGGCCGCTTTCGAGCTTGGTGAGCAGCGCGGCGTCGGTCATGACAAAAAGTGTCTGAGCGAGCGCCGGCGCTTTCGGCCGCTCGCAGTCGCAGACCGAGGTCCGCTCGGGCCGGCCGAAGATCCGAAAGGCCCGCGCAAGGTCAGGCGACGCGACGCGGTTCGTTGCAATTTCGATGGCCCGGCTTCCTTTCGGGGCGTCGTTGCCGAAATCGCCGGGGACCCCCAGCGCGGCATTGAGCGCATCGACGAGAACCTCGGCCATCAAGGGCCTTGGCATCGACCGCGCGAAGTTCCCCCGATCGTCGAGGTTCCCTGCGACCGGTTGTGACGAGCGCTGGTAGGCCCGCGAATTCAAGACCATTCGCTCGAGCCGGCGGATGTCGTAGCCGTGGTCGACGAAGTCGGCCGCCAGGGCGTCGAGCAGGCGGGGATTCGAGGGCGGATTGGTGACCGAGAAGCCGTCGACCGGATCCACAAGGCCCGACGCCGAAGTAGACGGCCCAGACGCGGTTGACGAAGCTGCGGGCGAAATACGGGTTGCCCGGCGCCGACCAGCCAGTCGAAGAGCCGCTCGCGGGGGTCGCCGGTCGCGGCAGATCGGGCCCGCCGAGGCGCGCGGGGCGAGCGGGCGGCCGGTGATGGGATCGGTGAGGCGGCGGGAGGGCCGGCGATCGACATACACCTCGCGGAGCCGCGGTATCGGGGCCAGCGTGCCCTTTGGGTCGGACTTCCGGCGCTCGTCGAGGAACGCGGCAACCGCGGCGAGCCCGTCGGGGGAGAGGCCGAACCGGACGTCCGCGACAATGTTCGCGAATGATCGATAATCGGCCTGCGTCCAGCGATCGAACGGGTGCTTGTGGCACTGGGCGCATTCGATGCGGACGCCCAGGAACGCCGTGGCCACGCGCTCGGCCAGCGGCTCGACCGGCGCCGGCTCGCCAGCGACCAGTCGCCGCCAAAACAGGTCCAGCCCCGCCCCGCCGGCGTAATCGGCCCTGCCCCCGTCGCGGAGCGATCGGGTGCGCTCGGCCTCACGACGGACCCAGTCGTGGGCGTTGTCCCCGTCGCGGCTGGTCGCGCAGAGCACGCCGCGGGCGATTTGGTCGTAGGGGACATTCGCGGCGAACCTTGCCCGGAACCAGTCGTGCCAGACCCGAGCCCGGCGGGGGCGGAGTTCGTCGGGGCCCTCCATCGCGTCGACGTCGCAACCGGTGATGTCGAGATAGCGAGTGGCCCACAGGGCTGCGTGCATCGGGTGCGCAAGCAGGCGGTCGATCGTCCTCAAACGCTTGTCCCAAGATCCGTCGGCAAGGAACGCACGGACCTCGTCCGGAGTCGGCAGGGTACCGATCAAGTCCAGCGTGATCCGGCGGAGGAGCTCGGCGTCTGATGCCGGGCCCGACGGCTCGATGCCCAGGGCTCGGAGTTTGGCATCGACCTCGCGATCGATGATGCCGGCGGCGGGGATCTCGAGACCGTAACGGTCCGCCCGGTCGGGATGAGGACGCGAGCGGCGGCGACCAGCCCGTCGTAGGAAGCGACAACGGCGGTGTCGCCGGGCTTGAGGCCGCGAACTTCCCCCGTGTTCGAGACGTCGGCGACCTCGGTGTCGCGGACGCGGAGGTCGCAGAACGCGGTGACGTCGGATTGTGAGCCGTCGGCGAACCGCGCGACGACCGTGAGCCGTCCGGTGGCGCCGGAACGTTCGAGCCGCGACTCGGCCGGGCGAATCTCCAGCGCCCGGAGCGCAGGCCGGGCCGGGTCGCGCCGGGCACCGTCCGCGATCCAGGCGCGGATGACGCGGTATTCCCACGACCCGGGTGCAAACCGCTGTCCCCCCTCGTGTGGTACCTGGCCGGTGGCCTTTAGCAAGACCAGGCTGCGCGCTGGACCGATCAGGTTGACGCGGCGCCCGTTGGCCTCGCGGGCGATCACCTCGAAATCGCGGGAGGGATCGGCACCGAAGAGGCTCAGCTTCAGTCCACCTCGCCCCTGGAACGACCCGTGGCAGCTCCCGGCGTTACAGCCGAGCCGACCAAACAGGCTGGCGACGTGGCGATCGAACTCGACGGCTGATAATGTTGACCCATCCGGCAGGCGCACCGGCTCGAGTCCGTCACCCGCCGACGGCCGGGTCCCCAAGAGCGTCAGGAGCCCGACGATTGCAACGACGATGCCTCGCATTTCCCCTCCCCGCTGTTCACTTCGGCTCAAGCACGAATGTCACTTCTTCGGTTTTCCCCTCCAGCAGAGTCAGCGTCCGGCTCGCCTCCGTGTAGCCTTCGGCCGACACGGTGACCTTCACCTCCTTGTCGGGCAGCATCTGCGAGGTCCGGTACTCGCCCGTCGTACTGCTCATCCTGAATGACGTTCTTTCGGCCATCCAGGGCCGGCCCGGTGTACTCGACGGCCGCTTTGAAGTCCTTGATCCGCCGGCCGTCCTTCGTGGCGGCGTTGATCACGATGATCGGCGCCGTGTAGCAGACAATCTCGATGTCCCTCACGTCGTGGTCGAGCGTGCCGAGCATGATCGTGTTGCCCTCGACGAGCGGCTTATCTTTGCCGATCCGATGCCGCGTTGAGGCATGCTCAGTGGTCGAGATATCGAGCTGGACGCGCTCCAGACCATGCGGGACCTTCAGGGAGAATCGGCCCAGGGAATTTGGCCGCGCCTCCGCGAGCCAAGGCCCGCCGTCCATCTGGCCGAAAACGTTGCTTTCCCAGCCCCC
>CAWHKI010000316.1:0-45776 GCA_963829765.1 uncultured Isosphaeraceae bacterium
CCGATGCCAGCGGCTACTATAGCTTCACGGGGTTGAACCCGAGCAACGCGTCGGGCTACACGGTCGCCGAGACTCCGCCGGCGACCGACAGCCACGTGGGCCAGACCTCGACGACCTCGGCGCGGTCACGACCCCGGCTTCGACCCCGGTGGTTTCCAACATCGTGTTGTCGACGGGTGGTCAGACGAGCACCGACAACTACTTCGAGACGGTCGCCCGCAGCGACTACCTCGAGGCGGCCCAGGGCGCTGCACCGACCGTTGTGCTCTTACAGCGTTTTGGAATTCACATGCGGCCGACGGTGGTGGTGCTCACCTTCAGCTCCGGGCTCGATCCGACAACGGCCCAGGATGTTCGCAATTACCGGGTCTTCGGGCCCTCGGGAAGGCGCATTGCCATTGGCTCGGCGGTGTATGACCCAGCGACCCATACCGTCACCCTCCGGCCGAACACGAGGATCAATCTTCACCACGATTATCAGCTCACAGTCATCGGCACCGGCCCAGGCGGCGTGGCCAGCGCCTCAGGCATGCTCCTCGACGGCGCCGGCGACGGTTCGCCGGGCAGCAATTACGTGGCGACGTTGAACTGGAAAAACGTCGTGCTCACCCCCGCCGAGTCACTGAAGCTCCACGCAGAGGGATTAGGCAAGCCGGGCGGACGCCTTGCCCATCGCTTCGCATTCTGGTGGCGCTGACCGCACGAAGCAGGAGCGTCACCTTCACCGTCACGTCGCACGCCTTTCCAGGGGACAAGAGTGCAATTCCCGCGACTCACAATCGACTTATCCTGACCCCTCGCTGAGTGAGGGATTGTCGCGTCCCAAGTCACGATCGTCGCGGCATCACTCAGCGTGGTCAACTCACGCCGCAACACTGGCAAGGCAATCGGCGTCGTTATGGCTCCGGGGATTAGCAGAACTGACCACAGGCGCTCATGGCGATTGTCGGACTAATGGTGGTGCCAAGCGCCGCGGTCCGAGCGTAGCTTTCGCCAAAGTGCACGCCCAGCCGAGCGAATTCTCTCCGTGAATTGACCGAGCCGAGCGAGCACGCTTTGGACTGACAGGCTTCATGAATTGACCGAGCCGAGCGAGCACGCTTTGGACTGACTGGCTTCAGATTCCAGAAAGTTCAGCGACCAGACTGAACTAGGGCCATGCGAAAACCCAGGTTGCAGTATCGGTTGCTCGGCTCGAACCAGTTGCGGCCCGCCGACCGAACGTCGCGGGGTTGGTCGCCGCAGCTTCCGCCACGAGACACCCGGTACGAGGCTCCACCGAACTCCGACGGGTCATCCACGTTTGAGTCCTTGTAGGCGCCGTACCCGTCCCAGCACCATTCCCAGACGTTTCCGTGCATATCAAACAGGCCGAACCCGTTGGGACGCTTTTCACCCACCGATTGGGTCTTGCCACCCGAGTTAGAGTTGTACCAGGCAAATTCACCCAAGCTCGCCGCGCCATCACCGAAAGAATAGCGGGTCGCTGTCGACGCATTCGCACGGCAAGCGTACTCCCATTCCGCCTCTGTCGGCAGCCGATAGCCAGCTTGGCCCCAGCCCGGGACCCAGACCTTGTTCCCGTAGATTTCGTAGAACGGCGTCAGCACTTCCTGCTCGCTGAGCCTGTTGCAGAACTTCACCGCTTCGAGCCAGGAGACCTTTTCCACCGGGTGCCGAGCCGTCGACTGACCCGCAACGCTTTCCCTGCCGTCGCCATTTGCCGAGAAGTAACTCGGATTGTAGCCCATCACGGTCTCGAACTGTGCCTGGGTCACTTCGTACACGCCCAGGTAAAACGACCGCGTGATCCGGACAGGATGTTGAGGCATTTCCGTGCCAAGAGCGTCCTGATCATCGCCTGGCGAGCCCATCAGGAACGCTCCGGCTGGGATCAGCTTGAGCTTGATCTGGCCGGTCCGCGTGGTGATGTACTCGGGCTCCGGAGACGCCGGTGCGGGGGAGGCAACTTTCGTCACCGGTTTTGAGTCGGCGGTTGATAATGGCGGCTTTGCTCGGTTCTCAATGCGGACCTGATGCCCGTCGATCAGCACATTCATCAACGGGTCGGTGCCCTTGATTCTGACGCTGCCGTTGTCGGTAGCCACGTAGAGGATGACGCCGAGCAGCCCCGCGATTCCGAGCACTCCCGCGGCAACCCAGCGCCCAGGCCGATTTTGTTTGATCAACCGTTGCGGGCAATCGTCCAATGCGCGGGCGAACTCACCCATCGAGGGATATCGGTCGCCGATCTCCCTCGCCATTGCCTTTAAACAGACGGACTCGAGAACTCGGGGTGACATCCCGCGGAGTAACGATGGCCGGGTCGGAGGCACCGAGGTAACAGCTTTTCGAACACTGCCGCGGGAGAGCCTTCGTAGGGGATGCGGCCTGTCAGCAGTCGGTAGAGAATGACTCCCAGGCTGTAAATGTCACAAGCCGGTCCGATGAGCTCCCGGTCCCCGCGGAATTGCTCCAGAGGCATGTAGGCGGGCGTACCCACCATCTGGCCTGGCCGCGTGTGCAGGGACTCTTGGGAGTCGTTGCGCCGTGCCAGCCCGAAGTCCATCACAATCGGCTGACCGTCAGTCGATATCATAATGTTGCCGGGCTTCAGGTCGCGGTGGATGATCCCCACGTCGTGAGCCTTCTGCATGGTCAGGGCCAGAGTTCGAACGAGCCGAACCGCTTCGGCAACCTCGATCAGGCGCCCGAGCTCTTTCAGGTGGTCCGCCAATGTTTGGCCTTCAATATAAGCCATCGTCAAATACGGCGCCCCGGCAAGCGTTCCCACGTCGTAGATGGGACAAATGTTGGGATGGTGAAACGCTGCCGCTACTTTGGCCTCGCGGAAGAACCGCTTGAGAGAATCTGGTTTGTCTTGGACAGAGAAGCGCGGGATCTTGAGCGCAACCTGGCGGTCAAGCTGGCTGTCATGCGCCAGATAGACGGTCGCCATCCCACCCTCGCCGAGGTTCTTGATGATCGTGTATCTGCCAAGTGCGTTCGGTCGGTCTAAGCCCGAGCCCGCCCTTTTGGGCACGCCGGCCATGGGCTCAATCAGGTCATCACTGGCATCATTGAGATGGGAAGCAGGCGGCTGTGCCATTGCGTCAAGGAGCGGCGACCCGCATTTCTTGCAGCGAGAACCTTGAATGAAATCGGTTCCGAGCCCGCTGACGGAACCATCGCATTTCGGGTTTGTGCAAAAGATTCTCAGCGCCATGCCGTCATCCCGTGAGGTTTATGCGAGAGAAACAGCATCACGACGATAATGACTTGATGACTCGAAAACTCCACCCAAGCCTTTCAGTAGCCGAACATTGCCGCAGACGCGGATCAAGAAGCTGCGGCCGCGATCGACGATCGCCTACCAGAAATCATAGGTCACAAGGAGAGCATTGTCGCAAATCAGTCGCGAATGGCTTTGCAATTTCCACACTGTTCACGCTTCCCGCATTTTGCCAAGCAGTTTGGCCCGGGCCTCACGCTCCACGTCTTCCGTCGTCTTAAACCGGAGCGAGCCGTAGCCGTGCTTGCCCAGAAAGCCCGTGTTCTCGTCACCGTCGACGAACGTGCGGCTGAGGAACGACTTCACTTTCAATCCGAAGTTTTCAATGGACTGGTCGATCAGACCCGGCCAGCGAGTCGCTTCATGTACTCCTTCTCGGTGACAACGTCAGGGGTGCTTTCGAGGCGATCCAGGAAGACGATCCCCGCAGGTGATCGTCTTCGTGCTGAAAAACCCGGGCGACGAACTCCTCGAACTCGCGCTCGACCTCGGCTCCCTCGAGGGCCTTTGAGCAGACGGGCCGATGAACGCAATAGAGGCCGGGCCCTTGAGGATGGAGCCAGCGCGTCGAAATTACTCCAAATCTTGGATGTCACTGGGTTCCAAACGTCGACCTCTTTTTCTCAGTCACGATCGGTTGACCCCGGCGAGAAGTGTTCCGGCCGATTTCGCGACCTGCGTGCGCGATCCTGCCGCTGTTCGCAACGGAAGTCGACGGCGTATCCACCCTCGCCGTTGTTTTCTCGTGAGTCACCTCGCGCTGGAGGCGCTCGGCCTCGGCGACGAGTTCCGCCAGGATGTCCGGATGTCGGTGGGCAACGTCATAGAGCTCGGAGGGGTCGTGCTCAAGGTGGAAAAGGAGAGGTACGGCGTGCGACTTGGGATACATTCGCAACGGGTTTGGAGAATTTGCGTCTTTGGACATGAGGTGGAGTTTCCACGGCCCTTTTCGAATCGCGGCCAGAGATTCCCCCGCGAAGTAAGGCATCACTCGACGTGGCGACGGCCCTTCGTCTTTCAGCATCGGGACGAGGGAAACGCCGTCGATCGGGCGGTCTCCAGGCACCTCGGCGCCCGCAAGTTGCAGCACAGTGACGAACCAGTCCATGGTGCAGGCGATGTCAGAGGAAACCCTGCCGGGCGATACGACGCCTGGCCACCATACCAGGCAAGGCTCGCGCATCCCGCCCTCCCAGGTCGAGCCCTTCCCCTCACGGAGCAACCCGGCCGACCCGCCGGCCGTTCCCTGCAGAAGCCACGGGCCATTGTCGCTAGTGAAGACGACCAGCGTGTTCGAATCAAGCGCGTTGTCTCGAAGCGTTTGGAGGATCCGTCCCACGCTCGTGTCCATCTCCTCCACCGAATCGCCGTAAGGTCCCCGAGCGCTCCTACCCTTCTGGGCCGGACCGGCCGCGAGCGGCGTATGCGGAGATGAGTATGCGACGTACAAGAAGAATGGCGTCCCTCGGTCCGATCCGGTCTTACCATGTTCCTGTAGGAAGCCTATGGCCTCGTTGGTATAGCGTTCCGTCAGCGTCGCCGCGTCTACTCGGGGCTCCACGACGGACTCGTCTCGCATCAGTGGCAAGGTCGACGTCTGGCCGTTCCCGCCGATCGTCATGTCATGGCTGTACGGTACCCCAAAGAAGCGGTCGAACCCATGGCGGGTCGGCAGAAACTCCAGCTCGTGGCCGAGGTGCCACTTGCCAACGCACATTGTCGCATAGCCTCGGGATTTCAATGATTCGGGGAGCGTAATCTCGCTGGCCGGCAGTCCCGATCGGGAAAACGGAAAGAGTACGCTGGTCAACCCGCTGCGCACCGGCAGCCTGCCGGTTAGCAGGGCCGCCCGACTTGGCGTGCAGAGCGAGGCCGCCGAATAGAACTGGGTTAGCTTCATCCCCTCGCCAGCCATCCGGTCGAGGTTCGTCGTCCGAATCGTGGGATGGCCATAACACCCGAGATCGCCATATCCGAGATCGTCCGCGAGCAGGATCACCACGTTCGGGCGATCAACGCGAACCTGACCGACACCGACTCCGCCACGCACCTTCGTATTCGGCAGGGCGCCAAGCAACGCCCCGCTTACGACTGCGATCCCAATAACGTTTAACATGATCGGACTTCTCGGCCTCGACGCCTCCACAACAGCAAACGCCACTTAATAACTATACCATGTCGATCGTTCTAGTCGAGTTCAGTCGAAATAATTTTTCCTGGGCCTCCTATTTTGCGTTGGCACGCCGCAAATCAAAACGAGACCAGAGTGAATGATTTTCCTAACCTCATGTGATACAAAATGTTAGATCGTCCATGGATTTGGTCCAAACCACTTTCCAGTCGCCAAACCGTGAATCCGAGTTGACGAATCCTGATTAAGTCGATTTATTTAATCGATATTGCGCGTTTTTCCGGTCTAGAGTTCACCCTAACGACAATACCGTTGAATTAGCGTTAACCACAAGTAAAGACCAGATTTGGGATCGTCTGGTTCCCACGCTCCCGCGTGGGAACCTACTTTCTGCACGTTCCGCGTCCCCGCGATTTCCCAGCCGCGGTGCTACCTCTCGCCAACGCGGAGCGTCGAAGAGGACATTCCCACGCGGGAGCGTGGGAACGAGAACCAACCCCTTTCTTGCCTTCAGTTTATCGCTATTTCAACGGTATTGACCCTAACGACTCGCTCGAGTGATTATGTCCCTCTCAGCCGAAACGGAAACCGTAGCGAGTCGAAGGCCGAGGTGTCCCGCGCTCTCTGGGGTCCGGATCTTCGCGGCGCTGCACATCTACGTTTTCCATCTCAAGCAGGCCCACGACGCCGGCGTGCTGACGTTCTCCGCGCTCGATCACATATTTCGTTGATCGGAAAGGACGGCTTTCCCGTTCCAGCGTCTGGTTGAACAAGGTCAGCGGTCAGCGCCCCTGCCACCGATTCCCGGCCCGCCACTAACGCGGCGGTCCGAGGAACGATCCTGGACCTACGCGAAAAAAATCGGCCAGGGCTTCGATATGACCCCGGTTCATTTTCCGCTTACCGGCGAGGATGGAGGACAGAGTGGAGACGGCGATGCCGGCGCCCTGCGCCGCCTGGGTGCAGGTCAAACCGCGCGAGTCGATAAGGTGACGGAGCATGTCGACATCGGAGATCGGGGGTAGGGGATGATGGGCTCGTTCATACCGCTCGATCAGATCGCCAAGGATGTCGAGGTAGTCGTCGGCGTCCCGGTCGAGCTTGTCTTGGTCCAGAAGTTCATTCAAGAGAGCCCGCCCCCGCTCCAGCTCTTCATCGCTTTCGATCGCGCGAAGGGGAAAGGTGCGGACCAGCTCGAAGTAACGTTCGCCGGGGGCGCATCGCGGCGAAGCAACCTTCTTCTGAGCGCTACCGCTTTTAATAGGCGTAGGCGCCGACAACGCTTTTGGTCGCGATGTGGCCACAGGTTAATCGCCCTTCCACGTCATTCGCTAACCGGTCAAGGGAGAATTTCGCAAATTGCGAAATCGAGCAAACCAGTCCTTGCGACGAGCGACGAATTGGACCATCGGCGAGGATGATCAGGATGTTGGGTCGCGCCGGTTTGTCGCCGGCAGGCTGGCCCGCGGCGGAGACCATTAACGCGAGGGTGCTGGTCACGGCGTGAGCTGACCTCATGCCCGTTTGGCGCCTCCTTCTTAACCGTCGCGATGAGAAACGATCCTGACTGTTGTTAAGCCCACATAGCCGTCGTCGTCGACGGTGATTGTGTAGCGACCGGGCGTGAGTTTCTTGACGCCGGATTGATTTAGCTTGCCTGACCACAGCGCGGTCAGCTTGAGAGCGTGGCCGGGCTTGATCACTTCCGAGGCAAGGGCGCGGACCTTCCGTGTCGATTCATATACCACCGTCGATCCTTCCTGAACGATTACGGCCTCGATGCCGCGACCCTGTCTCGCGGCGACTTTGCTGGCAGTGTCATTGCTCAAGACGACTGAAATCGAAATGCTCTGACCCAACTTGTAGGTGTCGTGAGCTGTCGATAGCCTCACAGCAATCGGAGGTGGGCTCGGCAAATTCGGATTCGGCTGTGGGCTCGGCAAATTCGGATTCGGTTGCGTCGTTTGAGGCACGCACAAGATCTGGAAAGTCGCGGACGAGCCGTCCGGGTCGATCAGATTGGAAACGGTGAAAGTTCCCAAAAGCCCGCTCCACGTTCCCGTCTGCGAGTATGACTGGCCCGGCTGAAGCGTTAGCCAGGTTGGCTGCACGGAGAATATTCCGGGGGAACTCCAGACGGTCGTTCCGTCCTGCCGAGTAATCTGAAAATCTGTCGAACCCACCACGACGGCGACTGGCTGATCCCCATTGTTCGTCTCCGTGAATGTCAGATTCACCGGCTGGCCGGTCTCGTAGGTCGAATGATCCGTGGCGACGCTCGTCACCAGACCGTCGGAAGAGGGAGCTGCAATTTGAAACGTCGTCGTGTATTCAGTCGGGTCGTTACCCGGTCCGTACTCGACGACGAAGGTGCCTGTCAGGTTGGCGATCGTATAAGGCCCCGCCATCGGAATCCCATTCCAAGTCTGGGGAATCGTCACCGACTGGCCGGGCGCGAACGTTTGCGTGCCGGTAACAACGATTTGGGGCAGCGCGTCGATAAGCACCAACGTGCCGTTATGCATAATGCTAAAGCCAGCGGGCTGTGGAGCAGGAACCGTGACAGACTGGTCGGTTGTGTTCGTTTCGGTGAACGTCATCTGGATCGGCTGTCCGATCTGGTAGACAGATTGATCCGTGGTCAGACTGGATGCCAGCGACGAGAGCAGGGTGCGCGATTCGAGTCCTTCGACAGCAAGCGATGTGCGACGATTCATTTCGGCCTCCTTGAGTTGTTCCGCGTTGTCGCCATGCCGAATCTACTTAATATTGGAGAAAACAAAAGGCCAGATCACCGCCGTCTTCCTTGATTCGGCAAACCAGAGGGCGCGACAGGCTGCAATCAGCCGGTTGCCAAATATATACCAACGCGGTACGCAGCGTCAATGCATCAATGCTCGGAAACTGAGGATATCGAGGAGATCAACGATGCTCGAGCCAGACGATCGCGACCCGACCCGAGAGGATATCGACCAAATGCTGGGAGCCGTGCTTCTGGAGTTCGGCGCGAGCTGGTGCCCGCATTGCCAGGCGCTGGCACCGAAGTTGGCGGCGGTCCTTAAAGGTTATCCGGAGATCCGTCACATTAAGGTCGAGGACGGGCCCGGCCGGCCACTCGGGCGGTCGTTTCGGGTGAAAATCTGGCCCAATTTGGTCTTCCTGCGTGACGGGCAAGTCGTGAAGCAGTTGGCGCGGCCGGACGAAGCCGAGGTCGAGGAGGGATTACGAGCCATCCGCGAGATCCGTGAAGAAAAATACGAGTTATGAGAATTGCCCCGCTCGCGGATGTGAAGGCCCGCTTGAGTGCCTATGTCGACGAATGCGGGTCGGACGGCCCCGTCGTAATCACTCGCAACGGTAAAGCCGTCGCCGTGCTGTTGGTGCCCAGCGATGATGATGAGACGACGCGCGGATCGCACCTTCTTGACGACCGGTCGATGAATGCGGCCATCGGGAACACCTGGAACACGCGTCGCTCGCACCTCACGGCTTGGCGGCTCGCCCCGGAAACGGTCCGCTGCGCCATTCCCACCTGGGCCAGCGCGTCGTCGCTGTTGCCATCGTCTTTTCGTTGTTGACGAACCCAGCCACGAACACCATGATCCCCAGCGCCCCGATCGCGGTCGCCAGCCATGCGAGCGGGGCCGATCGCGGCTCCGTTCCATCCCCCGAGGATTCCGCCCATTCGACCGGTTGAGGCCGCGCGAAGGCCGCATAGACCAACATAAGCACAAACATCACCCAGAAAACGTTGTGCATGTTAATGTAATGAGGTCGCGGCGAATAGAAAAAATATTGGGCGGTCAGGTTCTGAAACAGGAGCATCGTCCCCGATAACCATAGCGACGGCAAAGCCGCCCAGCATGCTGCCGACGCTGAAAGTGGATCACCAGCCAGATCGCCGCCCCCACGAACCCGAGCGCAGACCCCGTCGATCAGCCACAGGATCGTTCGTGCCAGACCGTCTGGGTTGGAATAACCGTAGGACTTCAGGGTCGAAGCCCACTCCGGCAGCTTTTTGCCCGGTTGAATGCGGCCAAGCCGGTGCCAGAGCGGGATGATGCCTAGTGCGTAAATGATGCCATAGACGGAGGCGAGCGAAATGTTCTCGTTCTCCAGTGGTTCCGGGTAAGCGCGGTCGACCATGCCGAAGCAGTAGATGAAGCCCCCGATGAAACCGCAAAACGTCTCCATGACGTTCCAGTGGTTGATCGTAAAGCCAAAGTCTGCCTGTAACACATTAGCGACGTTGCCCAGCAGCCGGCCGCCCGCCATTCCGAGCCCGAAGCCGACGTAGCCGAGGACCGCCCCACGCAGACCGATCGGCTTGTTGTTGCAGGCCAGCCAAATCAATTGGCCGACCGCGGCACCCATGAAGGCGATCGAGCCATTGTTGCGCGGCGGGTTGATCTGAAAACCGACCACATCGACCACCAAGAACGACACGACCCAGCCCGCAAATAGGACGGTGCCGATCAATCCGAGCCACTCACCCGTGCGCATTGGCCTGCGCTCTAAGCAGAAGCCCTATCAGGCAGCCGCCAAAGGTGCCCCACGCCGAGCCTTGCAGGAACAGCGTGACGAAGCCATAGGCATAATTGACCAGGGTATCTGACTGTGCGTAGCCGTGGAGCACGGCATAGCTCATCAGCCCCCCCGAACCGATCGCCGGCGCCGCCACACCGGCGAGCACCGGCATCCAGAGGAACAGTGATCGCTGCCCGCTCACATAGGCGAATGCCATGGCAAGCACGGCACCTGGGTACATGGCACCGACTAAGTGCCCGAAATCTCCCCGAATTCCCCATGCCAGGCCGACGGCCAGCGCAACGAACAAACTTCTGCCGATCCGGTCAGTTAAACCCATATTTTAGATACAACCCTCTGGGATCGGCATCAAGGATCTCGGGATGGCTGACTTCGCGGGCCTCTTCAATCTCGCTCGATGGAGCTTCATCGCCTGAAGCACGGCATCAGCCCCGAACGTGAACCACGACGAGGCTATGATTTTCCGCGTCCGCGTCTTGGTCTCGAAGACCTCGACCTGTTGTTCTTATCCATGCGCAAGCTCCACGCGACTTCGAGGCCTTTGAGCATCTGTTGTGGGCTCGCCTCAGCCAAGCGGATGTGCGTGCATCCCATCCTTCCCCAACCGCCAGGTATCGGGAGAAAGACTTCCGGTGCTTCGGCGATCAGCGCTTGCTGTAATTCGGGTGACAGCATCAGGTTGCCAAACCCAAGGTGCTGCATGGCGAGGGTCGCGAAGATGCGGCCGCCGACACGGAAGTCGGGGGCCCCCATATGAGAACCTTCCTCTGCCCCGTCGAAGCTCAGCGCCATCTCACGAAAGTCTTCCGCGTTCATCAGGTTTCCCTCGACAATCACTCCTCGCCCACATGGCCCCGCCCGGAAAGTTTGTCCTCTAATATTCGCGTTAGTCGCCACCGTTGCGCCAGTGATCGCGTGGTGATTCCCTTCTTTGGAGGAACGACGCGATCTCGTGTAGGGCGTCAGCAAAGTGCCCGACCAAGGCATGACCGCCGGTTGGAAAGATGATGGCTCTGCCGTCAGCCACGCTGGCGGCGATATACTTCGCCCGACTGGCCGTGCCGAAACTATCGTCCTCGGCGCTGATCGTCAGCACCGGGCAAGCGATCTTCTCAATCGAATACGGCTCGCGCGTAGCGGCGGTCTTAATGTCGAACTGCATCCCTCCGAAGCGCGGGCTTACCGGCAGAAGGTGTTCCAGAACTTGCTGCACTCGCGCCTTCTCGCTGGGCTCGGCGTTGCGCACAAGGGCGGCGTCCGTGCCGAGCATCATGCGGGTCATTCCTCCCGGCATGATCGGCATCAATTTCAAGGCTGCCCAGGCGACGAAATCGGAGTTGAAAATCGCGCTGGCAACGAAGCCGCCATGGTTGGACGTCCCTGCCGGCAAGTAATCGGCGGGGACAAGTAGCGCCAGGGTGCGGCAGCGTTCGGGTTGACGGATGGCGAATTGCAGGGATGACCAGCGCCGGCCGAGATACCAACAACGACCGCTTTTTCAATACAAAGATGGTCAAGGAGTTGGGCATAGGCATCCGCCTGCATAGCGGTCGTAAGCTTGCGGGGCAGGGCCGAACGAAGATAGCCAAAGCGGGACGGAGCGATGACCCAATATCCGCGCCGGGCCAGCGCCTCGGCGATTTCAATGCCTTGATCAAAGCCGCCGCAGGCGCCGTGGACGATCAGCACCGGCTCGCCCTCACCCATCACGGCGTATTCCAACGTGCCGAACGACGTCTCTACCGTCACGCTACGGCCAACGAGGCGGCGCGTGCGCCTGTCAGGTCACGCGTGAAGATTGCGTAAACCGCGACGGCAGCGACGATGAGGAATGCGAGAATGGCAAGAAAAAATGGGGGCATGAACGCTCACCAACTACAACGAGGAGTGCGGTTAGGATGCTTCCCCAGCCGCCCCAACGCGTCGGACCGTGCGTTGCTGGGAGGCACAAGACGCCTGCGAGCATTGGGGGTACCCGGATTTCATGCTGGCAATCTCCGACGCGTTCCCCAAGGTTTTTCGCTCTTCTCGGGGCCCCGCTCGAAGTGCGAATAAGGCGCCATCTCGGTATGGAGGATGGACTTCCGGTCGTGGCTCAGAAAGAAGATCAAGAAGCTTTCGTCGGGGGGCTTCGGCATCCCGTAACGCGATCCATAAACGCTCATGCCCTGGTGTTGATCCGCTTGCCCAGATCGTGCATCAGCGATTCGACGATGAGGGGCATATAAAGCCGCCGCTGAACGTGGTAGTCGGCCGCGACGCAACGATCCGCGAGGACGAAGACATCTTCGGGCTCGAGACGGTCAGCCAGGGCGATGGCGGCGCGGCGGTCGTCGGCGTCGGGGCAGGGGGGGGCAAGGCCGGCGGTTTGCCACAAGACGCCGCGAAAAAAACGGGCCAGCTCGCCGATCAACAGGCTGGCCCGGCGCCGTTGGTCGACCGATTCCTTGCCCGCCTGCTTGATGTGGGCGTGAAGGCGATGAGCCAAGGCCGGCGGATCGAAGCCGTGCTCGGCGGTCACCTCGTCGATCAAGGAACGGCGAAACCGCTCGAGGTCGGCATCGGCCAAACCGACGGCGCGGCTGACGCTTCCCTCGCCCAGGGCGGCCAAGCGGGCCGCGTCGGTCGTGTCTTGAGCGATCCCGGTTTCGATCAGCAAGGCGGCGATTTCCGACTCGGGGAGCGGGTCGAACCGAATCACCTGGCAGCGCGAGACGATTGTCTCGAGCTGAAGCTCAGGCGACGTCCCGATCAGGATCAAGACGGCTCCCGGCGGCGGCTCTTCGAGCGTCTTCAAGAATGCGTTGGATGCCTCTTCGTTCAAGTCGTCGGCGTCGTCGAGAATGGCCACCTTTCGGCCCCCGCGCGGGGTCAAGACAAACTGGTCGCACAGGTCGCGAATCACGCTGATCGGCAGCTCGTGCTTGTCTTCGGGCTTGGCGGCCTCGATAAAGTCGGGATGCGTGCCGGCCATCACCTGCACACAGCCCGGGCAAGTCTCGCACGGGTCGAGCTCGGCGTCTGGGCGTGTTTCGCACAGAAGCGCCTGCGCCAGCTTGCGGGCGAACGTGCGCTTGCCGATCCCATCGGGGCCGGCGAATAAGAAGGCGTGCGGGAACCGCCGCTGCCGCAAACTGTTCCGTAGCGATTCGGCGATCCGATCATGGCCGCGAACTGAGTGCCAGGACACGTTCAACCTCGCGGGTGATTTGGGCGAAAACGACTTCGGGATCGTGGGACGCATCGATCAAGACAATGGGCGCGGGGTAGTAAGGGCAGTGGGACACCGCGGCACCATCAGTCTCCGAGCCGCCTGCCTCGCCGCACGCCGCCGCGAGATAGCCGGCTCGTACTCGCTCGTGGTAAAAAAGGGGCCGGTCCTCGATCCGGTCGCGCGGGGGGCCGACTCGCGCCGCCGCGACGTCAGGCGCGATGTCGAGAACCAGCGTGAGATCAGGCAACAGCCCGCTGGTTGCCACCATGCCCACGAGCGAGATCTCCTCTTCCATGAGCCCGCCGGCGCTCCCTTGATACACGATGTTGGCGAGCAGGTATCGGTCGGAGACCACGATCCGGCCGGCCGCCAGTGCCGGCGCGATCACATCCTCAACGAGCTGCGCCCGGCTCGCCATGAACAACAGCATCTCCCGCGCAGCGATATGGGGACGGAGTCTCTATCGACCAGGATGTTTCTGACGCGTTCTCCCAGCGCGGTCCCGCCCGGATCGCGGCAGGCGACCACCGCGTGCCCTCGGTCACGAAGCCATGCCATCAGCCGGACCGCCTGGGTCGTCTTGCCGCCGCCGTCCGGGCCGTCGAGTACCAGAAATATCCCCGGATGCGCATGCGCTCGCGGCAGCCGGATCACCCTCAAGCTTCATCCTTCATTCCTCATTCCTCATTGATGCTTGCTGAGCCATTTATCCGCGTCGGTAAACACCTGCCGAATCTTGGTGTGAAAGAGGTGCACGCTGATCTCATCAAACGTTCCCCAATGAAACCAGTGGCCGGCGGGGTCCTGGACGTGTTCCGCGGAACAGGCCAGGGGCGTTGGGTCGCGGACCTCGACGATGTAATAGGTGACGGTCTTCACGACCTTATGCCCGCGGCGAATGTATGTGTAGGAAAGGGTCTGCTCGAAGCCGTCGCGGAATGACCACTCGTCGAGCGCGGTCTCCTCGTGAAATTCGCGAGCCGCCGCCTGCCGCGGCGTCTCGCCTGGCTCCACGCCCCCCTTGGGGAATTCCCACTTGCGCGCGGATTCCGCACGGTCGCCGAGTAAAGGATCAAGTATAACCGCACTTGATTCTCACCCAGGCAATAGGGAATCACACCGGCGGATCGCTCGTGAAACGTGGTCATGTCGTGGGGCGACTTGACGGCGGTTCATCACCGGGCCGGCGACCAGCCTCCGGGTCGATGCAGCCTTCGCGCGCATCGTCTTCCAGCGTGGTGACCAGCCCGAGAACCGATCCCGGCTCGACCTGATCGTCTTCCCAACCGTGGATCTCGGCCAAACGTCCAGAAACAGGTGCGGAGACGTCAAACGTGGCGGGCCCTACTAAGACCTCCACCAGCCGTTCACCTTCCCAGACCCTGTCCCCCGCGCAGCAAACCAATGGCTAACGACAATCGGTACGTCCGGACCGGTCCCCAGCTCGGGCAGAATCACTGCCGCCAAACGCATGGTGAACCCCGTCTTGTCTTCTCTTGCACCGTCAACTACGATCAAAGCCGCGCACGTCAGGCACAACGCGACGCGTTGCCTCGATCTTTTCGATTCTAGCTTATCTGGCCCGGTTGATTTTGGCCAGATCGATGTCAAAGTTCGCTTAGACACCGGTGGTGCTGGAATCTCTTGCATCTTGTCGCACGACGGGCCGACTACAATGTAGTTAACACTGTTCAGCCAGATGGAGCTTCGAGGCGGATGCCATGGGGGTTCGTCCACGGTCGTACTCCCATCAGCTCGTGGATTCGCACGTGACCAGTGTACAAGGGAAACCCGCTGTCAACTCCTCTGCCGTTGAAATTCAATGCCCAGCAAGGAGACCGTATGTTCCGCTGTCCCGTGATATTACGACTGGCCACTCTGTCCTTTGCCTTCGGTTTCCTTCTCATCGGGGCGCCGGTCTCCGCCAGTCTGGTCGGGCGAGCCCGCCAAACCCGCCGAATTGCCGATCGGTCGGGGCCTGACGCAGCGACTGGCCAATTTCACGCTCAAAGACGTCACAACCGGTCGAAACATCACCCTGTATGACTACCGCGGGAAGAAGGCGATCGTCCTCGTCTTCCTGGGAACCGACTGCCCCGTTGGAAATCTTTATGTGCCAAGATTGAACGAGCTCAACAAAGAATTCGCCAAGAAAGGCGTCGTTTTTCTGGGCATCAACTCCAACGAACACGAAACCGAGCAAGATGTCGCCAAGTATGTCGCCGATCGAAGAATCGACTTTCCGGTCCTGAAAGACCCAAAGAACCTGATCGCCAACGCGGCCATGATCGAGCGCACCTGCGAGGTGATCGTCCTCGACCGCACCGCGCGGGCCCGCTACCGGGGCGCGATCGACGATCAATATGTGCAAGGCAAGGCCAAGGACGCACCCGACCACCAATACTTGCGAGACGCCCTGACAGCGATCCTTGCCAACCGGAAGATCGACGTGCCGGCCACCAAGGTGGCGGGCTGTCTGATCGACCGTGTCGAGGCCCAGCCGGTCGCCAACGCGAGCGGCCCGCGCATTCGCGCGGCGGCCCCCGAGGTGGCGAGCTTGCTGGATGCTCGCGAAAAAGAACACCCGATCGAGGTGGGCAAGGTCACATACGCCGCAGACGTCGCCGGGATCATCCAGAACAAGTGCCAGAATTGCCACCGACCAGGCCAGGTCGCGCCCTTCTCATTGTTGACGTATGACGATGCCAAAAAACACACCGGGATGATCCGCGAGGTCGTCGAGGAACGCCGGATGCCCCCCTGGCACGCCGACCCCCGCTACGGCCATTTCGCCAACGATCGCAGCCTCTCAGCCAAGGAACGGGCCACGCTGATGGCCTGGATCGACCAGGGCGGTCCCCTGGGTGACGCCCGGCAATTGCCGCCCCCGCGCACGTTTCGCCAGGGATGGGCGATTGGCAAGCCCGACGTCGTGTTCGAGATACCGGAGACGTTCAACGTGCCCGCCCAGGGGGTTGTGTCTTATCGTTACTACCAGGTGAAGACCAATTTCAAGGAAGATATGTGGGTCCAGGCGGCCGAGGCCGTCCCCGGCGACCGGTCCGTCGTCCACCATATCATCGTTTACTTGATCGATCCCAAGGCGCCGCCAGGGCCCGGCGGGCGCCCGCGTGTGACGCACTTCACGGGCTATGCTCCCGGCGACGCGCCCTCGATCTTCGCCGAGGGGACCGCCAAGCGAATCCCGGTCGGCTCCGAGCTCTTGTTCCAGGTTCACTACACGCCCATCGGCAAGATCACGCCCGACCGCTCCAAGGTGGGGTTCGTTTTCGCCAAAACCAAGCCCAAGCGCGAGGCGTTTACGGTCGGAATCGCCAATACCGATTTCTTCATCCCCCCCTATCGCGACAATGTGGGGGCAGGTTCCTCGTGGGTCTTGCCGGAGGGCGTCCGGCTCTTGAGCATGTTTCCGCACATGCATCTCCGCGGCAAGGACTTCAAATTCACGATCACCAAACCGGGCGAACCGCCCCGGGTCGCGCTCTCGGTGCCGGCCTACGATTTCAGTTGGCAGACCTATTACGTCCTGCCCGAACCGATCGATCTGCCCAAGGGAACTCGCATCGATTGTCTGGCGCACTTCGATAATTCCGAGGGCAATCCCTACAATCCCGACCCCAGCAAGCTGGTCCGTTTCGGCGAGCAGACGTTCGAAGAAATGCTGATTGGTTATTGCGATATGGATGTTGCCGTCGGTGATCCCGTTCCGGAGGCGCCCCAATTCGAGTCCAGTATTGAGAACGCCTTGTTGGGATTGCGTGAGACATGGCAAGGCTTTGTCGGACGCGGGAAATCGAAAGGCCAGGCCCGAGGCAAAGGCGGGCCGGGTTGATCGAGCGAGTCGCCGACGGGCCATACCAACCCAACGCGCGAGCGAGGAGATCGCCAACGGAATCCTCGCTGGCGCTTCGGGTCAGGATTATCGGACGTCGCTGCTGCCCTGCTGCGATTTGAGTGTGGGCCGCTCTAATCCACAGTGCTCTTCGGCGCGATCCGAATATCGAGCCCTATCGTGGTCGTCCAGATTTCCCAGTCGTTGCGATCCCAGCCGAGGATGATTCCCGAGGCTTCCAGGCGATCGAACATCTGTTCGACGTAGGCGGGCACGCGATCTTCGTACTCGGCCACCAGGTCGAGCTTGCGTCCGATCAGGCTGAGGATGCCGCGAATTGTGGACGGCCCCTTGTCGACGATCCGCTGTTGGCCTTCCGGCGACGCGGGGTCAGGGCCTTCCAGCGTCAACTGCATCGAGCGGATCAAGCGACCGAACTGGCTAAACCAGTTGTCACCGAAGCCGAAATATTCCTTGTGGATGATGTGAAGCTCGTTACGCCTAACGATCGCCGCCTGGTAGACCGATTCGAGGTAGTTTTCGCCGAAGTCAGTCTGGAACGCGATATTGACGGCTTTGGCCAGATGTTGAAGGGCCGCCTTCACGCCGACTTTGGCGGATTCACTTCAAGCGACATGTCGCGGAGGCCGCCCGCCCTGCGAGCGGTCACCGTTCCGCTCTCGCCCGTGCCCACCGAGACTGCGATTCCCACCGGTACGTCGCCTGGTTGGGCCGGCAGCGGCGAAGCCGTCGGCGGAACGGCCGCCGCCGAACGTGCGACAGGCGTCGGCTTTGCCTGCACTCCCGGCTGCGTTGATGGTGGCGGAACGGGCTTCGGACTCCTCGATTTTTGAACTGCCATGAGGACCTTTTGCTGGAAATTCTTCTCGGGAAATCTGGGATTCGGCATCTGGAATCCGCTACCGGTTTCCATTACTCACTCACGACCGACGACCGCGCGGTAGAAAACCAGCGAGCAGCGGCCGAGGCCAAGATCACCACCACGCACACGAGCAGCATGACCGTCAGCCCGATATTGAGCCACCCGCGCACCACTTCGCCAGCCCTGATCATGTTACGGAATTTGCCGGTGATCTCGTAAAACGCGGTCGTCGTCGTCGTCGCAGCCACGAAGAGCATCGGCAGGATGGTGATCGGTGCGTACCGCCCCGCCCCGTGTTGACGAGCACGGTCGTCACCACCGCCAAAGCGATGACCGCCAGCAACTGGTTGGCCATGCCGAACATCGGCCAGATCGTCTCGACGCTGCCGGTGTAGATAAAATAGCCCCACGCATTAACGACCAGCCCGGTCGCGAGGATCGACGCCGGGTGCCGAGTTGAGGTCGCCCAAGGGTTTCCAGACCTTGCCCAGAAACTCCTGGACCAAGAACCGCGCGATCCGGGTGCCGGCGTCGATCGTGGTCAGGATGAAAAGCGCCTCAAACATAATCGCGAAATGATACCAGTATTTGATCAGCCAGTTCATGCCCGGTATGGCCGTGGAAAAGATGCGTGCCATGCCGACGGCCAGCGTAACAGCCCCACCGGTGCGGCCGTGCAGCGATTCTTGCACGTCCTGTTCCATCGCGACCAGTTCGCTGCCTCGGTCGTCCGGCGCGGCTGGCCGCCGTGGATATCGACGTCGCCGGCCTGAATAAACTGGGCGAAATCACGGTGCTTCGCCAGGAAATCGGGCCTGCGCCAGGTCGATGTTGATGTCGTAGTACATCGCGTTGGGCAACGCCGCCGCCGCGATCAAGGCTACCACCCCCACCAATCCCTCCATCAGCATCGCACCATAGCCGATCATCCGTACATCACTTTCACGGTCGATCATCTTGGGAGTCGTTCCCGATGACACCAAAGCATGGAATCCCGAAATGGCACCGCACATTATACAAATAAATACATAGGGGAATATTGGCCCATCAAAGTAGGGGCCGCCCCCGTGAGCGAAGAAGGGGCTCATGGCAGGCGCTTGCAACTTGGGATTGGCGACAATCACCCCGGCGACCAAGAGCAAGATCGTGCCGATCTTGAGAAAGGTCGACAGATAATCGCGTGGAGTGAGCAAGAGCCATACCGGCAGTACGGCCGCCACGAAGCCGTAAGCCGCCAACGCGAAAACGGTCGCGTCTCGCGACAGCGAGAAATAGGGCTCGAGCCTCGAGCCTCGAATAAACGCTCCCCCGACAGTCGCGGCCAGCACGGCCGCCGCGCCGAAGAGCGATGCCTCCAGAATGTGCCCCTTGCGGACATATCTCATGTACCAGCCGATAAAAAGTGCGATCGGGATCGTGCAGGCGATCGTGAACGTGCCCCACGAGCTTCCCGGGACCAACCGCTTGGAGTTCTCGGGCAAGATCCAGCCGTTGCCGCCGGCATCCACCTTGAGCCGTTGGCCATGCGGCACCGTCAAGTCAAAGCCCTCGTGAATGACCATGGTCTGGTCAGGTCCCTTGCCGAAGTGATACGTCGAGCCGGCGGGGACACGGTGGATCGTCGGACCGTTGGGATACAACGTGCGGTTAATCTCCGAACCGGGGGGATACACGAGGACGCTGCCGGCCTTCATGCGAACTTCCTCGCCACCGACGCCTTCACGACCACAATGCCCAGGCCAGCCAGTGCGATGATCACGATGTAGAGGATCGCGACGGCCGCGGCGAGGCCGGCGGGGCGGCCAATCTCGGCACGGGCCAACCCGGCCAGGCTCATGCCGTCGCGGCGGGTCGAGGCAGCCAGGACCATCATGTCCTGGACGGCTCCCGCCAAACACACCCCTACCACCAGCCATACCAGCCCCGGCAAGTAGCCGAACTGGATCGCCAGCACCGGCCCGATCAGCGGACCGGCGCCCGAGATCGCCGCGAAATGATGACCGAAAAGGACCCATCGATTGGTGGGAACGAAATTGTGGCCGTCGTCGAACCGGTGTGCGGGAGTGACTCGCGTGTCGTCCAGGACCGCGACCTTCGCCGCGAGAAACGCACTGTAATAGCGATAGGCGATCGCGAGGATCGCCAAAACTCCCAGCATAAGCGGCATCGCGTGCATGGTTATTCAATCCTCGTCGGTGGGGCGTTTCCGCCCCTCTTTACGCCAGATGGCGAGCTGGGGCTGATACTCCAGAAACCAGATTTCCTCCTCGACCCCCAGTTCCTTGGCAAACCGGTGGGCGACCAGATAATTGACCACCTCGAGCGAGGCGGCCAGGAAATCGGTACGCGAGTCGGTCGGGTCGACGCGATTATAGAAGATAAAGCGGATCACCAGCACCCGCTCATCGACGGGGCCATCCGGCGAAAGATACCGCCCGTCCATTTCATAGATCGAGTACCCGCCCGAGGCCTGGCAAAGCGTTTTGATCCAGGCTTGCTCGTCGAAGTCGGCGAGTTGCCCGCGCCGCCGCTCGATCGCTTGCTGGATGAATGGCACCGACCGGATCGCCTGCTCGTCGAACAGGTCTTCCAGAACTTCCTGAACCTTGCCGAAATAGCCGAGCTTCTTGGGCAGAATCACTTCGTACATCCTGCGCGGGCATGGGGCCCACGAGTTGATAGTCGGGCTGGTGCGCTGGCCTGGATCGGTGCGACTTCCTCGCGGGCTTAGGCATCGATTTCGCGCAGGCCCTCCGTCGGGCAGGAGATGTTCCAGAGGGCATCCGCCACAATGCGCCGCCGCGGCCCGGCAGAACTGACGCCCCAACCGTTCCATCCCGTGCGACAAATCCCTGAGAGCGGCCAGCACCTGCCGATCTAGCACATCGTCAGCCCGTTCGGCTTGATTTACCAACAGATCGCGGGCGTCATCGTATGTGGCCGTCGAGTCGATCCAACCATGGCGGACGAGCACCCGGAAGCTGGCCCGATCGACAGGATAGCTCGGCCGTTTCAGCGCGAGCAAAATAATGGCATCCGCGGTCGCTGGACCGATGCCCTTGATCATACTCAATTCTTCACGGAGCCAGGTGACTGGCATGGCCGTTTCGCCAGTTTCCGCTCGATCGGCTGGAAAGGCCCCGCGTTCGCGCTGGGCGACCACCCAGCCAGCGAGTTGTTCGAGGGGCGCAATTGTCCTGGGCGTGGCCGCGAGCCCTTTCTCACGCAGGGAATCGACGATCTCAAAAACATCGCCCTCGGCCAGTCGTTCGGCGCGTAAGGAGGCCGTTGTCAGCCAAGCCGTCGAGCCCGGCCCTCCAACGCCCGCCCTTCGCCGCGCGGTCAAGAACAACGGCGACCATGGCTTCAAAAGGGCCTAATCCGTCGAACTCACATGCGGCCAGCCCGAATTGCTGTTTCAGCGCCGTGCGAACCCCGTCGAAGGCGTCGTCGAAGGTCGGCATGGTAGCGGTTATACCTTCGCGGGGCGATTTGAGACATCTTGGGAGGGCGAGCCTCGGTGCGAGCCGAGTGCCGATGCAGGCTCGAACAGAGCCTCTACCTCCCGTTGTCGATGTCGCGGCTCACGCCGCGCGAGCTATAATCTCGAATGGCACACGCCTTTTTGACCTGTGCGAGGCCCTTTAACGATGGCTCGCAATCCGAGTTCGCAGGCGCCCCGGCGCTATTTCAGCGGGGCCTGAATCACGCCTGTTGAGACTTCGCGAGAGCCGCCGCGTAAGCACGCGCCAGTTTGCTTTTGCGGCGAGCCGCCGTATTAGGATGGAGAACGCGCCGAGCGCCCGCCTTGTCAATTTTCGAGGCCGCGGCCTTGATATCGTCGGCGGCCTTATCAAGATCTTTGGCCGCCAGCGAAGCCGTGGCCCGCTTGCTCGCGGTCTTGATGACCTTCTTGGTAACACGATTCTTCAATCGGCGCTTTGCCGCCTTGGCGCATGCGCTTTTTGGCAGATAGTGAAGTTGGCATAGCCTCGTAATCGTTAGGGGAAACTTGATAAGGAGGCCGAGCCTCCTGGCGAGCCGAGTGCCAATGCAGGCTCGGACGGAGCCTCGCCCTCCCCTCGCCGACATCGCGGTTCGTACCGCGGGCAGTATAACACGCCCTTCTCAATTACATCAAGCGTTTCAGCCGCTGGGCGACGTCGAGATACGAGTAATCGTTGGCGGCGACTTCGTTATAGTGCTCCTCGGCGGCCTCGGTGTTGCCGAGCGTCTCGGCGACCCGGCCCAGCCGGTAATGCAGCGCGTTAAAGTGTTCTTTGTCTTCCGGATCGAGCAACTTGATGGCCTCTTTATAGTTCCGCTCGGCGAGCTTGGGCGAGTTGTTGGCCTCGAAGCTCAGGCCGAGGTGGTAGAGCGCTTCGAGTTTTTGAAGCGAGGCTGGTGCTCGAGCGGGCGTGCTGGAATTCGGCGATGGCCCCGTCATGATCGCCGACCCGCGCCAGGATCACCCCCAAATCGAAATGGAGCTTCGGATCTTCGGGGTGAAGTTGCACGCGCCGGCGGAACGCTTCGGTCTCGTACTTGTTGAGCATTTCGATTAACTGGTCGAGCTTGGCCTTGGCGGCGGTGTCTTCGGGATATTGCTGCACGCGGTGCTGCTGGCCCTCCCTCGCCTTTTTCAGGCGGCTGATCTGCGTGTCCTCGTAGATCGACGCCAGGCCGTGGTCGTCGGGATTGGCTTTGCGCCCCTTCGCCAAAACCTTCTCCGCCTTGTCGAGATCGCCGCGCTCTTATAAATATCGGCCAGCTCGACATAGGCATGAACGGCCGTCGGGGTGGCCATGATTTCCTTGATCAGCCGCTGCTCGGGTGTAAGCTGTTCTTGCTTGAGCCTCTCGAGTTGGCCTCAAGTGCCTCGGCAGGCTCGCCAGCAGCCGCGGCGGCCGCCCGTTTATCCAGGGTGTCTTCCAGGCCGGCCCGCTTGATCGTACCAGCCGCCGAAAGGGCGTTGATCTGCTTGTTGGCGTCTTGGTCGTTGGGGCTGAGCTTCTTCACCTGCTCCCAGCAGCCGATGGCCTTTTGCCAGCTTTCGTTGACTTCGTGAATGTGAGCCGCGAACTTGATGAAGTCGACGTCCTTGGTGACGGTCTGCACGGTCTCGACGAACCACTGAGCCAAAACCAGCATCCCGGCTTGCTCGGCCGCCTCGGCCGCCACCCGAGCCGCCCCCACGTCCCAGGGATTGTTCACAAAGGCGTCTTCGCACAACTCAATAGCGTGAGTGTGATTCCCCTTCGATCGAGCCGACCTGGCGCGCATCAGGATCGGCTGATTCCTGGCGCCAGCCAGCATCCCCACCTTGCTCGGATCGCCATTGAATTTGCGTCTCTCGATCGCCCCGCAACGCCTGACGATAAACCAGATTATCCGGCACGAGCTTGCAAGCTTGCTTGTACATGTCGATGGCGTAGTCGAAATTCGACTTGAGGGCGGCATCGTTGCCGGTCTGGAAGTAGATTTGTGCCCTTTGCAGTCCAGGATTGTCCGAGTCCGAAGACATCGACGGCGCTCCTCCGGAAATCAGAGCCTCAGCTTTTCGACAATGAGCGGCAATGAGGCTGGCTTAATGATTCTATCATTCGGGGCCAGACGTCTAAACGCCTTTGCAAGATCTTGGGAGGGCGAGCCTCCCGGCGAGCCGCGGTTCCGTCCGGCTCGGACGGAGCCTCGCCCTCCCCAAATCACGCAAGGCCATTTAGGGACAATCGGCCGCCGGGCTTTCATGTCCAAAGTCCCCGAGAGGGAGACAACGCGGCCGCGTCGCGATCCGTATTGTAAACTATCATGGTGCCAATCACTACCTTCGATTGACATGTTGATTTCCGCCCGCTAGCCGTGAGCGACTGCGTTGCACTTTCGGCCCCTTTTTCGTTCAAGGCAGGGTCGCGAGCGACTTGATGAACGGGAAAGTCGTCTGAAGATTCCGCACGAGCTTTCCATCGCCGGAAATGAGATCGCAGCCCTCGCGTTCGGCCAAAGCGACGCAAAGTGCGTCGTAAAAACTCAGCCGAAAGCCCGTGGTAACGGAGGAGATAAGTAAACAAGCACGGTGAATGAGAGGTCGTGTCTCGTGAAGGTCAGGACATTTCATTCCGGATCGTGCATCGTACGAATGATTTCCGCACCAATCTCCTGAACGCCAAATTGCTCAAGTGTTTTCTGCCGCGCCACGTCTGCTCGACCGGTAATCCGGCGCAACAGCCCTGGGTCGCGAACGATTCCCTTCGTCTTGCAAACGGCTTCAAGATCCGCGAGAACCTCGGGGTCGATGGCGTGTGTTTCCTCAACGGTAGTCATCATTGATCTCCTCCAGCCGCATTCTAACAGGGTTCAGCCTGTTGTGCGAGGACAGCAAGGCGGTGACTGCAAGTGACGTCAACGAATTGCCGATGATAAACTTACAGAGGTCCGAGAATCCTCCTCATTGATACCGGCGGGGACCGCGTTGCTGGCCGGACTGGGGATGTGGGCTCGCAGGCGACTCCAATCCTAGCGGGTAGGGCTTTCTCGGGCTCCGCGTCCCCTCCGGCGTAAGGGCTGGGCGAAACCACAGGTGCTGGCGGCGTTTACTCTCATCCACGTTATTGGTTTGGCCTTATTGGCCAAGGGGTGTCTGAAAGCCCCGGGTGTGTGAAAGCCCACAGGGAGCATGGGTGCCTGAATGCCTGGGTGTCTGAAAGCAGGGTGTCTGAAAGCCTTGCGAGTTCAGGGAAGGTGATATGGCATGACTTGTCTGGAGAATGCCATCGGTGTATCGAGGAGCGCCGGATGGGGCGCAATGCCGTGCCGAATTACGAGAACATGCGCACTAACCTGCCCTGCTGCTCCTGCTGGGTGGCCAGAGCACGATGGTCGGTGCTGCAAATTCACCACGTGATTGGCACCATGGCATAACCACGGATTGCCGGCACACGCGTGCCCTACGACGTCCGCGACGCCGTGTTGTGGACGCAGTTCTGGGCCGGCAGAAAGATTACGAATGGTTGCCACCCTCGCCAGAAGCAGCACTAAGAAATGGTTAAGGCCGTAGCAGCGGGAAAAATGCGTGCACGAATGAACGCATACCACTGGGTATTGGTTGGCAGCGAGAATCTTCGCGGCCTCCTCGATAAGCAACGCACGGGCCGGGTGAAGCGTGGTCAAATCATGCACTACTTGTACGTAAGTATCGTGCAATCGCTGCAACACAAAATGCTCGTCAGCGGAGGACGGCCTGCACCACAAGAACGCTCGCTGTGCTTGGTCTTCGGCTGCGAATAGCAAGTGTCGAGCGTCGTGAGGCAAAGACCAGCCGCCAGACTCGATGGCTCGCCACACGTCGATCGCTGATCTCCTGCGGGTTGCAAGACGAATCACATCCTGAAGCGCCCCATCACCGCCTCCGGAAACGAGTGCTTGAAATCCGGCTGGCGGCGACGCTACACCCCAATTGGGCAGTTCAAACGGATCGGTCTCCCAAAAGGCAAACCCCTTGTAATTCGGCTGTGCAAACCGTCGCTCATCGCCGAACCCGACGCACCAAAGAACCATTCCAAAGATTTCTTTTATGCCGCTTTGAAACGTAACTTCGATGCCGAGTATCTCTCCCGCTGTATTCGTGCTTGGAACCGGGGCACCGACGGCGTAATCCGAAGTGCGGAAAGTCAACAAAGGATTTGCCAATGCCGCCCCCAGTCGGAGTTGCCATCGAAGTGCAAGCCGGTTTGATCGATCAGCAGTCCAAGGAAGTGGCATGGCAGGCCCAGCGTGCGGAAAAACTGACGTCGTCCAGTGGTCTGCCGACCAGTCGTACTGAACTGGATCGATCCAACGGCTTCTGCATTGCCGTTGACGCAAGAAAGGGGCTGGCGATCGCTCAACTAGAACGGTTTCGACGCCGCGACTCTGCGCGTAGAGGGCGGCGGATACACCAGCAGCGCCAGCGCCACACACTAATAGGCGCCGGTATCTCGGTTCGCGACTAGGGCCGAAGAAGCCGAGGTCGTAGGCCTTGGCGACTAACCAGCAGGACCGATTCATCTGGTCCCGTATGCTGACTGGGTACGCAATGTCGGACACATTGTAAACATACTCCATCATCTCGTGGGCGCGAAGAAACTGGGGCATCGGAGGCAATCTAAGTCGAATAACGCCAATCATCGGCGCGCTGACCTTCAATAACTTCCCTCAGGTCGGTGGGAGACAACCGCGTAACCGCCTTCGCAAATTCCTTGAACCCGTCCGGCGAGGTCGGATGGGATAGCGATCGCGTAGCCGCCCCCGCAGAATGTAGCGGCGTGACGAACGCCGCCCTGCTCGCCGCAAATGCTACCGGATCCGCCTTGATCGTGTCGACTTCCTCTTGAGAGTGCGGCACAAGGATGGTTGCACCCGCTTGGGTTAAATCGCTCAAGGATGCCTCATGGTCCGCGCCTGACCTACCGAGGTCATCGACGACGAGAATGATTGGCACAGTTGCAACTTCTTCGCGGCGCCGAAGAATCTCCGCAATTCGGCGGCTCAGGTCTTGGTGGGGCCAATCCAACCAGTCGCTTAAGATGACGAGCCACGCAACATCGGAGTTGTTGTCGGTCGAGTTACCGGTCGGCATCAGCCGCCCAAAATGCGGTGCATGAGCGCAAACGTCCCCCACAGCTCCACGCAACCTCGTTTCGTTGCCGGCGGTTGACTGATCCACCGGCAAAACTGCCGCAGCCAGCATGTCGCTGTCACCTCGGCGCACTAGGGCCGGAGGCGGTGGAATGCGAACGAATTCTGGCTTCCGCATGGCCGTGTAGGGCGCCGAGCCGCACGTCGCTGGCGGTCAGGAAATAACCTTCTTTCGCGAGTAGTCGTTCCACGGCCTTCAGGTTGTCATCGCCGCAATCGGCAAAAGGAATGAAAACGCGGAGGTGCACCCCGGCGGTCCTTGAGATACTATGAAGTGACCTAAGCAAGTGCGTCCCGTAGCCACGATGCCGATATTGTGGACGAACAAAGATCTCTTCCACATCTAGGAAGTCATTGCCGGGCATCGCGAAAGCCCACGCGATTCGCTCGTCCGATGCCGAATCGTAAAGTTCATGAACGTGGAAAGGTCGCTCTGCGAAATCATGACCGCCCCATTTCAAGTCCGCGATCGGGAACGCCGTCGCCGCGGGAAGTTCAAAGGGCCGGAAATCTGTGATGTAAACATCAAGCATCCATTGATCAAAATACTCATACGGGAGTTTCCCAAACCCTGCTTCTCCCCAATCTTTGCCCCAGGAGTTGACGAAGTTGAACATCTCCTCTGCGTCCGAATAGCCAGTGAGACAAACAGCGTGCGAGCCGATGAATGGCGTTTTCTCATCTGGCATTTCGATAATGCCGCGCTTTGCGTTTATCCACTGCCCGGTGACCTCAAACGAGGCACTGACAGGCCCCCACCTTGCAATCGCATATTTGCATTCAAGCGAGTGGTGAATTCGCTGATAACGAAGAATGCGGTTCCGCTTGGCCTTTTCATCTAGCCCCGGGGGTTCAACCGGCGGCCATCGCTCAAGACCAGCACTATATGGCCAGTCCTCCTCGCTTACTGATCCCCAGCCTCGCGCAATCCGCATTCCCGTCGTGCCCCAGACGCCTCTGCTACGATCGCCTGGATACGTCCCCTCAAGCTGCCGGCCTCGTATGAAACCGTATAATCTGCTCATTTGAGGCGGAGGCGTTTCAGCCACGGGAGGTTCCGGATAGTAGCAAAGGTATAATTCTGGAATCGGCTCTGGCTTTGTTCATTGTCGCGAAAACGGCATGAGATTTCTACGCTGACGTCCCCTTTTGCAGTATAGAAGGCATTGCAGCTCAGCCCTCTCGCGGTGGACGTAGCACCCGTGCACCCGCTAAAGTATTCGCAACGAAATGGTTCGGACCACCTGGCAACCTCTGGGATTGCCGAATCGATGTACCGAGGAGCAAATTGGTGGGAACTCGGCTCGCACAGGCGCCGGGGCTCGTGTGCGGTTGCAGCGCGAGTCATTACCCGAGTGAAGTGAGCTCACCTGGGTCTACGACGCCTGTCGTTTAGCGTTTGACCAGGGCGCTTGAATCGACGTTTCGGTCGGGGGCTTTGTCGGGGGGGGGGAGCGACCTGGCGTTCGAGCTGCTGGCGAGGCTGTCGATCAGTCGCTGGGGCGGCCCGCGGGGACGCTACTTGCAGACTACGATGACAAACGCGAATGACCTCGTCGTTCCGCCGGCCGAAATCGCGCCGGTCCCTCACCGGCGAAAGTGGACGCATTACCCGCCAGTTCCGCACGAACAGTTTATCCATTACATACGAGCGAAGCCGCGGAAAACGTCTTTTTGCCTTGAAGGTCGCAATTCGCGCCCAGGCGGTGCGTCACACTTAACACCATGCAGTGGTTAGGGATACGCCAAAAGCGTGCGCGCTCAAAAAAACTGCGTCACACGTAAGTCCAATCCCTGCAAGGCCGTGACGCACGTGACGCAGTTTTGGGGCCTGCGCGGTGGTGCGCGCGCACCACTGGCCGTTCGCGCAACGAATTTTAGGATTGTGCAAGTTTTAGGATGGGATCCAGATCGTGCCGCGAACCTCGTCGTTCGCCCCCTGGAGCATCTCCAACGCAAACTGCGTGTTTCCATAAGGAACCCAGGCAGGCGGGAACGGTGCATTGATGAATTTCGGAAAACGCGTGCGGACCCATCCGGATTGATCACGAAAGGGCGAAACGACGAAAATGGGAGAGAGCAGAGCGACGAACAAGAGGAGTTCGACGGCGCCAAAGCCCATTCGCTTTGAAAATCCGTTATCCTTTCAGTAGCCGGCAGGCTCGGATCTACGGCGGGGCGGATTGCCTATTGGGCCTTGGCCGCCGCCCGCCGCGTTCAATTTTCCAGTGTGTCCAAGCACCCCGGACAAAAATTTTTGGCAAATATCCTAACCCTCATCAGATCCGTAGCGCTGGCATACACGGCCTCTGGGTCGCGTCGACAAGCTCCTCGCCGAAAAATGGCGCCCGCCATTTTTCTCGCCCTCGAGCGCCAAAAACGTCGGCTGACGTAAAAGCGACTGAATCAACGGCTTGTGTTTAGGGGCCTTGGCTCCAGGGACCGAAAAATGGCGCTTTTGGCCTTCGAAAAAGCGCCATTCTCCGCCATTTTTTCCCTGTCGATTCAGATGAGCAGCAACCAAGTCAATGTGCGCCTGAGACGGCCGATGGCGCGATCGTTGCGGGCCCAGGACCTAAATCGTGTTTGGCGAAAGAGATCTGCAACCGGGCCCTCCGAAAAAGCGCCAAAAAGCGCCATTTGTCGCGGCGGTCAGCCGTGGGCGCGGCGATGTGGGGAACGGTTTGCTCTTGTCTGAATTGCAGCAACGTGCAGCGCGACTTCGGCAGTTTATTCGAGGAGGGGAGAAGCGATGGCGACGATCCTGAGAGACGCCGGGCTCTCCGGCTTAATCGAGAGTGAATCGGTGGAGCGGCTCGCGGGGGGATTTCAATTTACCGAGGGGCCGCTCTGGCAGCCTGACGGCTCCGTGCTCTTCCAGGACATCAAGGCCGAGCGATCATACCGCCTCGCGCCGGACCGGTCGGTCGAACTGCTTCGCGAGCGGACGGGAGCGGCCAACGGCCAGACGTATGGCGTGGGCGGCTCCATCGTTTTTTGCGAACAGACCGGCCGGCGGATTTCGCGGCTACGGTCGCGGGACGGCGAGGTCGAGCCGGTTGTTGAGACCTGGGCGGGCGCGCGGCTTAATAGTCCCAACGACGTTGTCTGCCGGTCCGACGGGTTGGTCTATTTCACGGACCCGGCGTATGGGGTCGAGCCGGCGCGGCGAGCACTGCATTTCCAGGGCGTTTATGCGTTCGATCCGCACCGAAGCGGTCGCGAGGCACTCCGGCTCTTGCTTGACGATTTCGAGAAGCCAAATGGCCTGGCATTCTCGCCCGATGAACGAATCCTTTACGTATGCGACACGGGCCGGTATCACGTCCGGGCGTTCGACGTCGACCAAGACGGCTCTCTCCGAGTCGGTTCCAGCCGCGTTTTTGCTCGGGTCGACCCGGAAGAGCCCGGCGGTCCCGATGGCATGAAAGTCGACGACTCCGGACGGGTCTACGTCGCCGTCGCACAGGGAATTTGGGTCTTTGACCCGGCGGGCCGTTTGCTGGGCATTCTCTCGCTGCCGGCCCGTCCGTCGAATCTGGCCTGGTGTGGCCACGACGCGCGAGCTGTCGCGATCACTGCGGTCGACGCCGTGTATTTCGTCCGTCTTCGAGTCCGGGGGATCTTGCCCCCGCTGATGCCCGAGGGCTGATTTCTTTCGTCTGTCATGCTGTTCAATTCGTTCGCAATCGATTATTCTTACGGGAGTTTAGTGTGGTACGTTCTCAACAGCCTTGATTTTTCAACAACGACCAAGGCGTGGCTGGCGCTGGTCAAATTCAGGAGATGTGTGTGGCCAAAGAGGAACCCATCCGCACCGAGGGACGCATTGTCGAAGCGCTCCCCAACACTCAGTTCATGGTCGAACTAGAAAACGGACACAAAATCCTGGCCCACATTGCCGGGAAAATGCGCAAGAATTTCATCCGGATCGTGCCCGGCGATCGGGTCACCATCGAGATCACCCCCTACGACCTGAGCAAGGGGCGGATTGTGTATCGCGAACGCTAGCCTGCACGTTGTCTCCCTTGTTCGTCTACTTGGCGCACCACCAGTTGGCCAGGTCGTGCCCTTCGGCCAGGGCGATCTCCTCGATCGCTCGCCGGAACCGAGCGGAATCAGAAGGGTAGCCCGCCGTGGGACGGAGGTCGGGAATTCGTCCTCGCCAGAAGTCGTTGAATACGTCCATCCAAAGTTCCCGAACCGTCTTGCTCACGATCGATGCCAGGGCGACCAGGCCGTCGCATTGATCGGCTCGGGGCATCAGGGTCAGCTCGAGCCTTCGGTTCGGTCGCGGATCGTGTAGCGGCTTTGGTCAGGGCCCTCGTGGCCCCGATCGATCCATGCCTGGGGAAAGGCCTGTGAAAGCGGCCCAGATAGTAGTGTCGGCCGCCGTGTTTGTCGCCCTTGACGAACGTGGTCCGCCCGTCGGCGGCCCGATCCCAGACCTGCTTGAGCAGTCGGTCGAAGGCCTCGAAATGAACCGCTGCTTTTGACCCGTGAACCTCCAGGCCGCCATTGAACTTGGCCGGCCCGACGACAACCGATATCACCGCGGCGATCCGCCAGGTCGCGATCGGCGAAACGAACGGCTTGCGGTCAACCAGTGCGAGCACGGCATCGCGCACGGCCGTTGGAGGCCAGGCCCGATCTTCGGTTCTTCCCTCGCCCCAACGGTCCAGCTCGACGTCCGTCAGCGAGCCAGCGCCCAGGAGCTCGACTAGCTCGCGCAGGCAGCCGGGCAGCTCGTGGCGGGTCGCATGGATGGCGGCCAGACAGGCGATCTCGAGCCGGTCGCGTCCCTTGCCGCCGCGCAAGATCGCCTTGGAGTCATCGATCCAGACGCGATCGTGATCACCGCCGGCTCGATCGACGGTCTCCGCTAGGTCGCTCCAGAAATCGAGCGAGGATTGCATACAGGCGTCGGTGGCCGAGTCGCCCGGCGACTCGGCCACCACGGCCGTCATCACCATCGGCCCCAGGTTGGGACCATAGCCCGCCTCGTCGATTCCAACCCAGCGCATGGCAGCTCCTCTCTTTTGGAATTCCGCGCGTTAGCCTAACATTTTACCGTCAAGAGCCCGCCAAATCTCCAGAGCGGCTACAAAGGGCTGCCGCACGACTCGTTTGCCTTGAACGCAGGCGGGGCCGTGTTGCTCAAAGGCAAGAAGATCGAGCTGGGTGCGATCGCGCGAGGCCCGTTCACGACAACGCCCTTTACAACGTATGTCGTATTCGCCATTAACCGGGGCGAAGGCTCCCAGATCGGCCCAGCATTCGCGAGCCGGCCGGGCATTACGCCCGACGCCCTCGTGACAGTGGCCGTGGGACCGAATGGCCAAAACAACTCCGCCACGATCACCGACCTGACGACCGGGACGACGCTCCCAATCTCAGCCCCGACGATCTCGGTCGCCGGCCCAACCATGCGCATCCTCCTGTCCCAGAGCCTGCTCCCCTCGAAGGGATTCGCGATCAAGAATTACCAGTTCGCCGTCTGGACCGAGAGCGAGCCCAATGCCCCGATCCAGGACGTCGGCAGCTTCATCCCCGAAGATTCCATGGATCCGATCGGGGTGGAAACCAACGTCAGCGCGACGGTCTAAAGCGAGCCGGTAATCTCGCATGAGGAAAGCTTCGGTTGGGACGGTTTATCGATAATAAACCGGCATGGCAGGCGAATTTGGTTAAGAGGGCCGGAGGGAGTGACACGCGCTGAATGCGCTCAACATCGCCAACGGCCCGTTTTTTTCACCAACATACTCAAGAGCTAATGGAGCGAGACCTAACGTGGATACAAATGACGTGATCGCCTTGGGCATCAGCGTTGTGTTCCTGCTCAGCGTCATACCGATCGTGGGCGGATTGGTGCACGTTCGCCGGGATCGACTGTTGGCTCATGCCGAGCGGATGAAGGCCCTGGAGCTCGGTGCGTCGTTGCCTGATGATGTGGCGACAGCTCGTCTCAAAGCAGGCATGGGGCAGGCCGCGGACGCTGAAGATCGGACCAGAGGGCCGCTTGCCGGCAAGTGTTTTTCGACGGCCTTCTGGGTGGCCTTCTGGGGATTCGCGGCCGCCGCCGGCCTCGGCGGAGCGGCCGACAACACGGGAGTGGCCTACGCCATCGCGTCGTCCGCCGGCGCCATCGGCGTCACCGCCATGATCTGCGGCACCATACTGGCTCTTCGCCCCACGCCGACCCCCAAGAATTCAGGCATTTATGGCAAGACCACGAATTACGATGCCGATGCCCTCGACGTCGCCTCGTGCCGGGGCTGACGCCCAAAAGGGGGGCCCCACTCCCAGTCACTTCAAGGGACCATCAGTCGCTTGGCGACCTAAACGCCTTTCCACGATCCTGGGAGGGCGAGCCTCCTGGCGAGCCGTGGCACCATCCGGCTCGGACGGAGCCCCGCCCTCCCGGAATCACGCAACGTCATTTAGGTGAGGGCCCGTTTCTCACGGTTCTCCCGCGTGAAGCTGCGGCTGGGGGTCGAGTTGGGCCCAGGCGGTGAACCGCCGACCTTTTTCGTCGGTCCCGACGACCTTAATCGCGAGGGGACCGTTGGCCGGCGAGGCGTCCGGCATGGGGATGGGGTGAGAGCAGAGCTCACCCCTCCCAGGCAGCGACGAGGCACCGAAGGCGGCGGCGACGCCCAGCATATCGAGCCGCCCGCAGCGAAAGCCGGTCGATCGCGGATTAGCCGACGGCGTGAGCGGTTCCCATGAAAGAGCCGACAGCCGCACCGCCACTCCGTTCCGCTCGTTGACCGTCGCCCGCAGACGAAGTTCACCACCAGGCCCGCGCAGCTTATTCACCATCAGCTCGATCCGGGGCAAATCAGCGCCCAGCGGCAAGACTGTCACCTGGAGTTCAGCCTCGGGCGGTCCGACGATTTCGACTTCGACCGCGCCCGTCGGCGAACTTTCGACAACCGCGAAATGAGTGCTGGTTCCTACCGATGTCCAGGAGTCCGTGCTTGCATCCGGCGTTACACGGGTGAAACGCGGGCCCGCCAATTCCCATTCGTCGCACGGTGCCCGCATATTGACTGACCGGAAACCCTGCTCGGGCACGCCCGTCTGGTCACCCGACGATCCCAGCCCGCTCCGAAACAATGCCAAAGACCAGCGCCGGTACAGGTCTGCGAACGTCGAGCCCGTGGCGGCCTCGAGATTGGCCGCCCCTCTCAATCGCGACTGAATCAGTGCCGACAGCACGTCCGTCCCATACCAATCAACACACCAACGCAGAAACAGGTAGGTGCTCCCCCGATTACCGTGGCTGCGGAACAAGTCCGCCGCATAATAATCATCCACCACGAGCTGGTACCGTTCCGGGCTCGTGAGGAATGCACTCATCCGATAATCAATATTAGATGTGGAGAACCCATGCAGGTCCTCGGCGAGGTGCGACATTGCTTCATCGAGCCAGCCCTCTTCGTCGGCAAGCTGACGCCCGTCTGAAGCTCCCCTCATCGACTTCAGACTGAATACCACGGCGTGCATGTACTCATGAGCCACCACTGTGCGCACGTATGGCCCCACTTTTAATCGCGCATTCAAGTACATCATGTCGCAATGGTTGCCGAAGGGAGAAGAGTAGGCCGGATCGAGGTCGGCCACTCTGATGAAGCCGTCCACCGGGTAACGGCCCCCTCCCATGTGATCGAGCCAGCTCGATAACAAGATCGTGAACCGCCCATCGCCGTCGACGTCGCGTGATTGTCCCACCTGGCGGGACATGAGCGGATGGATCCGATCGTCAAAGGTGACAATGAGGTCTTGGATCAGATCACTCGACACTTTCGCCGTGTCTTCCCGCGCAACGTAAACCTGAACTTCGCGGCCCACCCCTTTGAGCACTCCATGAACGGCCGTGTAATTGCTCGAGATCGCGGCATCGCCGTCCTGGCCCAGCATGTGAAAAACGCGTTCCGGTGCGGGCAGGCCGCGGCTACGAGATGGCGCGGTTTTCTGGGCGTTACCGACGCGACTCGCGCCGGTGGCCGCCTGGGACCATCATCGGCCAGTTCCGGAATCGAGGCACCGCTGGCGGAACTTGCCGTGAGCCGGATCGGGAACGGACCTCGCGACCGCGAGAGAGCAGAGACCACAACCAGGAATTCCGACGTCGAGGCCGGCGTCGCGACCCGAGCGATCGCGCAGGCCCTCGCGAACCGCGATGGGCGCGGGCTTGCCAACTTTCCAGAAAACGTCTGCCGCCGCGTCACGACGGACCGGACCACCGCGTCCGACCCAACCTCCCGCCAAGACGAACGTGAGCAGGACCGCCTGCATCCGGAGCACCCATCCCCGGTAAGGACCCGGCCCCAAGGCGAACTTCCCGTAGCCCAGCGACGATGAGTCCACCCTTGTCCCCGCGCTTTAACCCACGAAGCTCCCGCCAAAACTACGCCTTCCTTTCGATCGGCCGGTGAGCTTCGGCCTCTTGAATCGATCGCACCGGAAATTCCCATCACGTCGGCTGGGCCGAAAACTTGAGAGTTTTCGGGCCGAGGGCAAATCTTGACTTCAAAAACCGACGGTTTACGGCTTGCTCTCCTCGCTAACGACCAAGTCGACCGCCGCGAAATGCTCGTGATCGCTCTGTGTGTTGCGCGTCTCGATGCGAATCAGATAAACTCCGGGTGCGTCGATTTTGACGGTGCTCCGCTGACCGGCCTTGCTTCCGGGCTTGAAGTCCATGTCGAACGCCGTCTCCATCACCAAGTCGCCCTTCAGATCGGGCAGCTCCTTCTGACCGACCTTGTTCTGACGAGCGATGAAGAAGTGAACGACCACGTTTTCCAGCGTTTTATGCGGATAGACGTTTGTCAGCAGATACTGAATTCGAATCGGCTCACGGACCTTACCCTTGATGACCGGCCGAGGATTCTTGCCCCAGTCGGGCGGCGTCTGGTCCACATGCGCCGACACGGTGCTTTCCCCAGTGGCAACATCAAGGTTGATCTTGGCGTGCTCGGCTCCGCGCCGGCAAACCCATCGTCACAACCATCGAAATCCAGGTCAGACATTGAACCCGTCGTGGCATCGCTCTTACCTTCCTTATCAAGATGGTGATCACGCCTAATTCCGAGTATTTCCTCGAGTTTTGTTGATCGTTCTCTCCCAACATGCTAACCCAGCCGGATTGGCCGATCCACCAGGCGCAAATCTCCGATAATAGAACAGAGACAATTCACGGGCCGCGCGAGACTGCCGTTTGCACGGCAACGCCAGCGCATCCAGCCACTACGCAGTTTGCGCATTTAGCCAGCCTTGATGTCCGAGGACAGGATTACGATGATCCATGCTCGCATTAACTGGCGATTGGTGAGGGCACTGTTGATGACAGTTCCCTCGATCCTGTTGCCGGCGTGCAATACGCCCGGCGGACCGCCACCCCCCTTGGTGCGAAGCCCCGATGGAGCAACCACGAGTCGCTTTTCCCTCCGTCCTATCTTGGATGGCGAGGGGGGTCGACCTTACTACGTCGCCGGGTACGCCGGCGCGAGTTACGGCCCCGGTCTATTCAGCCGCCGCTCCGCCATCGGTATACCCGTCGCCCAGCCCTCAGGCCCGCCTGGTGTGACGATCGACCAAGGTACCTGGAACGCAGACTAACTAAGCAGGACGGTCTTGTTCGGCGGCAAGCCGCCAACTGGGACCGAAGACCTTTGGAAACGGAGCGCACACCGCCCCGCCTGACCAGAGGAAATTGCCACCGCGTGCAGCATCACATCGCCTTGACTACCCCGAGCGCTTACAATCTGGGGAGTCGATGACGCGGATCAATAGTGGATCGTCGGGCGCAAAAAAGATGGGGCGACCGATCGCCGCGAGTGACATTCGCATTGGAATCATCGGGGCCGGCCAGATCACCCGGACACGGCATTTTCCGGGCTTCCGATCGATCCCTGGTGTGAGCATTGTCGGTGTTTGCAACCGCCGCCGCGAATCGGCGGCGCGAGTGGCGCGTGAATTCGACATTCCCAAGGTCTATGGCAACTGGGAAGAGTTGGTCGCCGACCCCGAAGTCGACGCCGTGGTGATCGGTGCCTGGCCCTACCTGCATTGCCCGGTGACGCTGGCGGCCCTGGATGCTGGCAAGCACGTTCTGACCCAGGCCCGAATGGCCTTGAACGCCCGCGAGGCCCAGCGGATGCACGACCGGTCTCTCGAATCGCCGCGACTGACAGCGATGCTTGTCCCCAGTCCCTACGGCCTGGCCGGCGATCGATACATGCGTTCGCTGATCGACTCGGGATTTCTGGGCGACCTCCGTGAAGTGCACGTTCATTCCTTGAACAACCAACTCGCCGACCCAGAAACGCCGATGAGTTGGCGGCAGTTGACCCGCTACTCGGGCTTCAACATGCTCAGCTTAGGAATCGTTTACGAGACGCTGCTCCGCTGGGCCCCTCCGGCGAAGCGAGTGCTGGCGTACGCGACGAAGATCATCCCGCAGCGGTTGGACCCGGAACTCGAAAAAAAAGTCCGCGTCGGCACTCCCGACAGCGTCCAAGTCATCACGAGCCAGGAAGACGGTTCGAGCGGCGTCTATCGTTTCAGCGGTGTCGTCTGGCACGAGAACTCGATGGGAGTGGCTCTCTACGGCAGCGAGGGGACCTTAATTTACGACCTCCTGCGGGACGAGATCCGAGGCGCCCGCCGGCAAGACGCCGCCCTGCAACCGTTGCCGATCCCCGATTCGCTCCGCGGCGACTGGCAAGTCGAGGCCGATTTCATCGCCGCCATTCGCGGCGAACGCCCAGTGACCCGCACCGACTTCCTCACCGGCGCCCGCTACATGCAATTCACCGAAGCCGTCGCCGCAGCTCCCGGCACCAGATCCCGGTGACTCTGCCGTTGCGAGAGTTCTCCAACCCAAGTCTGTAAGTGTCGAACCGATGCGCGGTGGCGGCTGCTGGGCTGTTTGGGATTCTCGTCCGTCTTGAAACAGAGGCCGAAAATCCGTAGGATACGGAAGATCATGCGAAATCCGTGCGATCGCACGTCTTGGGGATTGGTGTAACGGTAGCACGAGTGACTCTGGATCACTTAGTCTAGGTTCGAATCCTAGATCCCCAGCTTCAGGCACCGTTCCGCGGACCCCAAACCCGAGATTTGCTCCTTCATGAACACGATCGTTCTCTACGACGACTCGGTGGATATTCCGGACGGAATCAATGATCTGGCCGGATTTCGCCGCTGGGTGCGATCCGATGACTTCCCTGAGCCGGGACGCATCTGTTTTCTCGATGGCCGAGTGTGGGTCGACATGAGTAAAGAGCAGGTTTTCACGCACAAAATACTGGGTCGTCGACGCTCGGGCAGATCGCCTCGAATTCGACATCTTCCGACACGGGGCCGGCGGTTACGTAGCCACAAGGAAGCAAGCTGGCTCGCTCAAATCGGGCGTCTTCGGCAAATCTTTTCGCCTCTCCCGCGACCTCGACAACTTGGGGAATCCCGAGTCTTCAAGAAAAGTTAACGTTGAAGTAGGGACCCACCAAGGAGATCGTGAACAGCGTCCCGCTGTATCCGCTGAGGGGCTGTGAAAGGTTCACGTTGTCGAAGGGGGCAGGGCTGGGAAGACCGTCAGCACGGCTGATGTCCATCGACATGAAGGCGTCGGTCGACGTGCCGAAGTTGAAGAGCACCGTCGGGTCGCCTTGCGCCGGGATCGTCTCGGTGATGTAGGGTTGCGGATTCTGCGAATCGTCCAGATAGACCGTGATCGTCAGAGCCAGGCCCGTGAAATTCTGAATCCGCACGCTGTCGAGACTGGGTACGGGTACGGCGCGGACGTGCCCTGGCCGGGAGTGGTCGTCGACCCAGGAATGGTCGTCCCACCCGTGCCCGGAGAGGGTGTGCTTGGGGGCGTGGAACTCGTTCCCGATCCCGGCGGAGCATTGTCGTCAAGGTAACGGTGCAGCTCGGCGATGATCCGTTTCTGCGTCGTGATCGCCGACTTCTGAGAGCCGGGCCGATAAAACGCGACGTCGTTCTGCCACGAAGTTGCGAGCGACAAAGAGCTGGGCGAGATTTGCGACGCGAGCCCGGTGAGCTGGGCATTCGCCTGGACCGTGTTTTCCGTCCTGGCGAGCGTATTCACGATGGCCTTGACCTCGTGAACGAATTGGCTCAACCCCTGCGCAGACGCGAGGCGGACCGCGGCCGAGAGCAACAATCGTGTCTCCATGCTGTCCATGCTCGGCGTGAGGCGCGGCTTCGTTCTTCTCATGGATTCATCCTCAAGGTGCGTACTTTATTTTACCCCATGCAATGAACCCCGGCCGGAATTCGGTCAGGCAGCGCGCTGACAAACCTGACTAGCCCGTGACTTCTTAACGCTCGGCGGTGAACTGATCAGTGAGATGTGCCCAGTAAGGCGGCTTGCTGCTGCGCGAGCCCGAAACGACGGTGCCGAGCACGAATATCGCCCAGCCGATGATCGTCAGCCCGATCGGCCTCGTTGAAAACAGCAATCCCCACCCGGTCCGCGCTGATTGCACCTAGAGCCATGTTCATGCTTGGTCAACTCGGTCTGTGAGTACTCCATTTTACTCCATTATAGCACGCATGGAGCCGTGCGTTCAACTCCACCTCGAAAACTTATCAAGGCGTCAAGCCGTTGCGTTCTGTTCAAGAGAGCGTATCATGACGATGTCCGGTTTGCGGGTCGTCCTTGAATCTTCAATTTCAGTTTGGGTCAACAGCACGCAACGACAAGAAAAAGGGAGGCATCTATGAACACGTTTGTCTCGAGACGAGCCGCCTTGACCAGCGGTGGCCTGGCACTCCTCGCTGCCTCCGGCGTTCTGGGACGCCGACGCTCTGAGGCGGCCGCCGCGGAACTCCGAGCACAATTCACCCTGCCAGCTCTGCCCTATGCCTTCGACGCGCTCGAGCCCCACATTGATGCGAGGACGATGGAGATCCATCACGACAAACACCACCAGGCGTATGTCAATAACTTGAACCTGGCTTTAAGGGATCAACCCGATCAGCAAGGCAAGTCGATCGAAGACCTTCTCAAGGGGCTGGCTTCGCTGCCCGAGTCGATCCGGACGGCTGTCAGGAACAATGGAGGCGGCCACTACAACCACTCCCTGTTTTGGTCGGTCATGCAGGCCAACGGCGGTGGAGAGCCGAAAGGCGCGCTGGCCGAGTCGATCGCGAAGGATCTCGGGGGCTTCGCCTCGTTCAAGGCCGCGTTCAACAAAGCCGCCACGACTCGCTTCGGCTCGGGCTGGGCATGGCTCATCAGAAACGGCGAGGGAAAGCTGTCGGTGACCTCGATGCCGAACCAGGACAACCCGCTCATGAACGGGTCGGGGACCCCTCTGCTCGGCCTCGATGTCTGGGAGCACGCCTACTACCTCAAGTATCAAAACCGTCGCCCCGAATACATCGCCGCCTGGTGGAACACAGTGAACTGGGACGAGGTCGACCGTCGCTTCCGCGCGGCCAGGCCTGAGGTTGCGGCGATCGTCATCCAATGCGAGCGAGACCAAGATCAAGGCGCACCTCTGAAAGGAGCGGGGTGCGCTCACGGCCGCCGAGGAAAAGGTCAGCTCGCCCCACACGAGGTAAACCATGCGCGATCAATGCCTTTGCTTTCTCGGCTGTCTGATTGGCTTCTCCGCGTTCGCGTTTCGGGTTCCATCGGCTGTTGCCGCCGCCAACGCACCCGCCGCCGTGATGAAAGCCGGCGCGGCCAAGGTTGTGATTACTCCCGGCGCGGCAAGCTTGAAAGAGCTCACCACGGTGATGGGAACCAAGGCGACGCGGATCGATCACGACATTTATGCCCGCACATTGGTCTTGAACGACGGCACCAGCCGGCTCGCCATCGTCACCTATGACCTCAACTGTCTCGATGTGGCCACGCCGATATTGCGGGTGCGCTGCCGCGACGAGTTGAAGATCCCGCCGTCGCACTTGATCTTGATGGCAACGCACAACCATGCCGCCCCGATTCAGATTTGCCCGGAGAACTTCGCCTATGGCCGCGGTCTGGCCGACAAGATTTTCGATCTGATCAAACAAGCGATCGCCAACGAAGAAGGGCCTGCGCAGCGTCTCACTCGGCCACGGACAGAACTTCCACGTCCGCGCCACGGGCAATGCGCCGGCTGACTACGACATTCATTTGCTGAAAGTGACTGCCGGTGATAAAACACTGGCCTTGCTCTTTAATCATCCGACTCACCCGCTGCAATCTTCGCAGACGCACATCGATACGGGGCACCCCGGCTATGCGGTCGAATTCGTGGAAGCGGCCTTTCCCGGCTCGATCGGGCTGTATGCCGACGCATGCGGCGGTAATCAGTTCCCCGACCGGGGGGTCATCATGTTCGCTTCGGCCAATCAGGTGAAAACGCTCGGCAAGCAGCTTGGAGAGTCGGCGGTCGCGATCGCCCAGGGGGAAACGCTCGACGTGACGGGCAAAATCTCATCCACGCTGGAAATCCTCTCACTGCCGCTGGCCGAGCCGATGTCTTACGAAAAAGCGAAGCGGCTGGCCCAGGAAAAAAAAGTCCCCCTCGCCATCGGCCTTGTCCCCTATCCACATCCGGACCGCTCGACGAATTGGGTCCGCGCATCCTCAAGCACCACGAGCAAAGAATCCCGTTCCCGACGCGGACGACCGACCGCTTCTGCACCGATGACGAATTCCTGGTCGAAAAGCTGGACGATCACCGCGAATTCCCCAGCAAGTTCGAGGAAGTGATCGTGGCGACAATCGGCCCGCTCTGTTTCGTGGCAATGCAGGGAGAAGTATGCCGCGCCCATTGGCATGCGGATCAAGGATGCATTCCGCCGCCAGATGCCCCTCTTCCTTGGCAGCTATATGGGGGAGCACAACCTCTACATTCCCACCCGCGAGCTCATCCGCTTCGGCGCCTACCAGGCACAGGTGATCCACACTCAATATGCGTCCCCGGTGGGATGGGCCCCGGAAGTAGAGGACGAAATGGTCGAGGGAGTCTGCAAAGTTGTGAGGAAAATGACGGGGAAGAATCCGGAGAAGGTGGGACGGTGAGGCCGGTTGCACGCCGAGACCATGACGACAATGGTCCGGTCTCGTGCTTGCTGATGTGCCCCTATTCCTGGTCCTCGGCCAGACGGAAACCCACGCTGCGGCCCCGGTAGTCGGGGACGCTCCCGGTCCGGTACGCCGGGCGACAGTACCTGGGAGATATGAACCAGCCACCGCCCCGGATGACCCGCCCCAGGGCCTTGGCCTTGTTGTGCGGATTCTCCTCGGGCGCCGCCTGATAGAACTTCGGGTCAAACCAATCGTCGCACCACTCCCAGACGTTGCCGATCATGTCGTACAGTTGCCACGCGTTAGGCTCGAACGAACCCACCGGGGCCGTGTACACAAATCCGTCGTTGCCGTCGATGCATGTGGCGCTCGCAATGACCTTCTTCAGCGACGCATCAGCGACGTTACCAATGCGCACCAAGCTCTCGCTGACGTCGCTACCCCCGTAGAGCACCCCCGTGCCAGCCCGGGCAGCGTATTCCCACTCCGCCTCGGTGGGCAGGCGGTAGGATTGCCTCCCCGATTTTTCTTGCTCGTTCAGCCAAGTGACGAATGCCATGGCGTCGTGATAGCTCACGCAGACAACCGGGTGATCGTCACTCTGCTCGAACCCCGGGGTCCGCCAGTTAATCGCGGCGTCCTGCTTCCACTCCGTGCCGACAAGGCCATAACTCCGAGTGCCGTCCAACTCGGCCACGGTCTTGTAGCCAGTCTTTTCGACGAACCGGCGGAACTGCCCCACCGTGACTTGATGCGCCCCAAGATTGAACGGCCGCGTGATCTTCACCGGGTGTTGGGGCTGCTCGTCGTCGAACCATTCCCTTTCAGAACCGGGAAACTGCTTGAGCAGCATGTCGATCTGGGTCTTCGTCGAGCCCATCAGGAATTCGCCCGGCTCGATACGCACCATCTCCATTTCCAGGCTCCTGACAGGCAACGCCCACGATTTTCTCCGGCTTCGGCACGGAGGACCCTCCGATCGCTCGCGACACAATCCAGTATGTACGGGCAGAAGATTCTTGGCGAGAGGGTAGATTATCAAAATGCTCAATGTGAATGCGTCATCATGTGGATGCACGTCTCGATTGACCGCCTTGTCGAACCTGGCGGCCGCGCTTCTTCTCGGCACGCGCTCGATACAACGGAATGACCACGGCGGCACTATTTGGCAACAAATTGGCGACAACGTTGCCTGTGGCAACCCAACGCGACTACAATGCACGCTGTTGCCGGGTGAATCGTCAACACCGTTCGCCCCCAACTCGATCGGACGCTATGCATGCTGACAAGGACGAGCCTCCGAATGGTCGCCTGCGTGATGATCACGGCTTTTTCGTTCATGGGCCCGACAGGGAGTGTCGCCTTGGCCGATCCGCCGGCAGCCGGCATCGCCAAGCGTACGCCTTGGACTACGTCACGAGTCAAAGGCTCGCCCGAACCTCCGCTCCCTTACGTCACTGAGCGAGTCTTCCCTGCTCTCAAGTTTAACGGTTGTCTCGAACTTACCTCGGCGCGCGGCTGTGACCGACTCTTTGTCGTCGAACAAGCGGGCAAGATTTACTCGTTCCCCCTCTGCGCGGACGTCAAGGCCGCAGACCTGTTCGTTGATCTGGCGAAGCAAATCCCCGGCGTTCAACAGGTTTACTCACTCGCCTTTCACCCCAACTTCAAGAAAAACCGATATTGCTACGTTTGTTATATCAAAGCACCCGACCTGGAGGACGGAACGCACGTCGCCCGGTTTCGCGTCAATGACACGGAACCGCCGACCATCGATCCGTCGAGTGAAACGACGATCGTCACCTGGCTCTCTGGCGGACATAACGGATGCTGCCTGAGATTCGGTCCCGATGGTTACCTCTACATCTCCACAGGCGACGGCGGTCCGGCGAATCCACCCGACCCGAAGCGGGCCGGACAGGACCTGAGCGAGCTCCTCTCGGCGATCCTACGCGTGGACGTGGATCATTCGGAAGGCGGGAAGAACTACCGAATTCCACCCGACAATCCGTTTCTCTCGATCAAAGGCGCGCGGGGCGAGATCTGGGCCTACGGTCTGCGCAACCCTTGGCGAATGAGCTTTGATCAGCGGACAGGAGACCTTTGGGTCGGGGACGTCGGCTGGGAGCGTTGGGAAATGCTCAACCACATCGAGCGTGGGGGGAACTACGGCTGGGCGGTGATGGAAGGTCGCCAGGCGACCAACCCCGAATGGGCCCGCGGGCCGACGCCGATTCTTCCTCCGACGATCGACCACCCACACTCCGAATCCTCGTCGATCACCGACGGCCTCACCTACTACGGGTCACGGCTCAAGGAATTGCGCGGGTTCCACATCTACGGCGATTATGACACAGGCAAGTTCTGGGGCTTTCGTTATGAGAACGGCAAGGTCGTTGATCATCGTGAGCTCGCGGACACAACGCATCGGGTGGTCGGTTTCGGTGAAGATCACGACGGTGAATTCTATGTGCTCGACCACACCGCCGGAACCATCCATCGCCTCATCCCAAGCCCGAGCGCCGGCCAGGCGAGCACCTTTCCGAAAAAGCTGAGCGAGACCGGGCTCTTTGCCGACGTCGCCGTCGAACGCCGGCCCCGGGTGTCGTTCCTTATTCGATCAACGCGATGGCCTGGGCGGATCACGCAACGGCAGAACGCCTGGTCGCCATCCCGGGCACGTCCTCGATCAAGGCGGAAGGAGCGGTCTGGTCGTTTCCAAAGGATTCGGTGCTGGTGAAGTCGCTCGCCCTTGAGTTGGAGAAGGGCAATCGCTCGAGCCGTCGTTGGATCGAAACTCAGATCCTCCACTTCGACGGCCTCGATTGGCGGCCCTATACCTACGAATGGAACGACAACCAGACCGATGCCCTGTTGCTCGGCCCCGCCGGCGCGGAACGCACGTTCGCAGTGTCCGATCCCGAGGCCGGCGGCGGCAAGCGCCGGCAAACCTGGCGGTTCTCCGGCCGCGGTGAATGCGATCGCTGTCACAATAAATGGTCCGGACCACCGCTGGCATTTAACGCGGCTCAATTGAACAAGCCGCACGACTATGCCGGCACCACGGGCACTTCAGCTCGAAACATTTGCATACATCGGGTTGATCGGCCGGCCGATTGCCGGAGGAAACCAACCTCGCCTGGCACGGCCGAGCGACCTCTCGGCCTCGCTCGACGACGCGCACGGTCCTATTTGCACACGAACTGCTCCCACTGCCACCGCATCAATGCCGGGAGTGCCGTTCTGTCGAAGATGACGCTCGACCTTCCGCTTGAAAAGACGGACATGCTCGGAGTTCGCCCGACCCAGGGGACCTTCGGAATCCACAACGCGCCGCGCATCATCGCGGCCGGCGAACCCCTACCACTCCGTTTTGTTCTATCGCATGGCCAAGCTGGGCAGTGGTCGCATGCCGCACATTGGTTCGACCGAGGTCGACCGCGAGGGTGTTGACCTGATCTTTAGTTGGATCTCACGATTGCCGAGTCCCGGCCCCGCGGAGCAGTCGGCGGCGAAGCGACGCGCAGACCGAGCCGGCTGATCTCGAACGTCTGCGACGCGACGATTCCTTGAAGAATCGAGCCGAAGTCATCGATCGCTTGCTCTCTTCGACGAGTGCCGCGCTCATGCTCATGCACTCCATCGACGACAAGACACTGCCCGCTTCCATAGCGTCAGTCGTCATTGAGAAGGGCGCAGCGGCATGACGACGTGAGCGTCCGAGACCTCTTCGAGAGGTTCCTACCCGCGGATCAGCGCGAGTCAAACGGTTGGGGAGCTTGGTCCGCGTGGGACAAATCCTCTCCATCCCGGGCGATGCCGCGCGCGGCAAGCAAGTCTTCTTCAAAACGGCGGGCGTTTCGTGCAAGAACTGTCACCGAATCGCGCGAGACGGGGTCGACGTGGGGCCCGAATTGACGACGATCGGCAAGAAATACGACAGGGCCCAGTTGCTCGAAAGTATCCTCGAGCCGTCGAAACGGGTCGATCCCAAGTACGTGACGTATCTGGTCGAAACCAAGGATGGCCGCGTCTTGACCGGGCTCTTGGCGGACCGGAATGCGCACAAGGTCGTACTCAAAGACGCGCAAAACAAGGTCGTTCGTCTTCCGGCAATTCGT